>CAVVLC010000007.1:0-136196 GCA_963748885.1 uncultured Actinomycetota bacterium | reverse complement strand
CCAGTGTGCGAGTGGACTCCGCAACTCGTGACTGGCGCGTACCAGCGACCGGGTCGGTGTGACGCGGCTGCGAATCAGCTCGCTGATGTTCGACGGCGTCGGGCGGCAGTCGACCAACTTGCCGGCGAGGTTGATCACAGCGGTGTCTTGTTCGTCGAGCTCGCCGGCCCAATCCCCGACCGTCTCGCCGTCCCAGAACACCTGGCGCACATTGGCTTCGGGGTCGGGCCGCCGGGTCTAAGACGACCACGTCGCACTTTCCGGCAAGGCTGCTGACGAGGCGTTTGCCAAGCGCGCCGGTGCCGCCGGCGATCACTGCCTTTGCCGTCACGGCTGTTTGAGGACCGCGGTGAGGAACCCGACGCGCCCGGCGTCGGCTTCGCGTCGCAGCACGGTGGTGGCCAATTCGAACTCCAACCCGGGGATCGTCTCCTGGACGAACGGGTTGCCGGTCCACCAGGTGATGCGGCACACCCGGCGGTGATGAGCCAGCCGCCCGGGGTGCGCCGCAGGGTGTCGTCATACCAGCCGGTGCCTTCCCAGAGCGGGTTGCCGCCGGTCGCCGCGCGCACCAGGCGCCAGCCGCCGCTGCAGAAGCTGTGTGCGCGGTCGCCGTCGACGTGGATCACATGGGTGGACATTGTGTGCTGAGTGGAATCGAAGGGATCGAGAAACGCCGCGAAATCAGATTTGAACCGCCCGCGATCGGTCCAGTGCGAAGGCGCACCGTAGTCGGCATCCACATCGGCGGCGAAGATCCGGTCGAATAGTTCCACCGCTGGCTGTCGACCGCCAGCCCGTACAGGTTCACCACTTGTGTGATCGCTATGACGTCGCTGTCGGTCATGGTTCTCCCAGGGTGCAATTGCCGGTATCAGGCTATTTAAGAGTGTCGCGACGTGTCATGGCCTCGCTTGGCTCTCTTGTCATAGAGTGTCTTTCGTCGCGAAACCCCATAGGAGGCAACTCAAATGGACCTCGACCGCATCACCCACCCGTTAAGACTGGCCAGAGGATCCCATCGGCCGGATCGGGCAAAGGGTGCGCCATGAACGCGATTTCATACATCAACGGCGACGCGGAGATCACCGACTTCCCAGCGACTTCCGCCCGCCCGCTGGCCTCCTTCGTTCAGTTGTGCAACGACCTGCTCGCCGGGCCGGACGGCTACCTGTCGCCGAAAGACGCCTTGTGGTGCTTGACCTGGGATGGCTGACGGTGGGAACCGCCGACGTCGCCGACACCGTCATTCACACCTGGGTGACCAAACTGCTGACCAGCCCACCCTGGGGCGTCGTTCGATACGCTGGGAACGCTGCGGCCGAAGCATCTCCGAGATCGCCGAACTGCATCGCACACTCGTCCCCGGCGACACGCCGCCGATCGCCGCCTGGGACCGCGCCGCCCGCGCCGCCCGCGCGATCGGCGAGAGGTCTGAGGGCGCCGAACGGTATGCGGTCCGAGCCGCATACCAATCGACCGCACTCATTGAGACCGACGACTGGGACACGCTCGATGCCGTGACCGGCAACGCGCTGAAAGCCCACCGACTGGCAAACGGCGACGACGGCGCCGCCCGGATCCTGGAAGTCACCCGCAACGCCATCCGCTCATGGCGTCGGCTGGCCGGGTTAAGCGTTGTGGACAACATCCCGCCATCGGTCGCAAAAGCCGTGCGACCCAAGGGGTCGGCGGCCTAAGCGGCGAGGATCAGTTCTGGCGGTGGCCATCGCGTCGCAGCCGCAGCGCTCGGCCGGCTGCCGTTGCCAACGCCAACGCCGCGATCACCGCAAGAATCATCGCGGACCACCGCGCGGACCCGACCTGCTCAAGAGCAGCGGCAGGCCGAAGCCGAGGTACGCCACCGTGTAGAACGCCCCGGTGAGCGCACCCCGAACGCGTTGCGGCGCTGCGGCTTCCAGATCGATCAGGCCCTCGCGGAGCAAAAGGCCGGCCGCGCAGCCCAGAACCACCAGCAGCGACAGGCCCAGCTCGAGCGTCATCGGCGCCGGTGTCACCGCGGTGATGGCGTAGCCGAGCGCGGCCAGCAGTGCACCGATAGTGCCGGCCTGCGGCCCCCACCGACGCGCGCGGGCGACAGTTGAATGAGCGCGCTGGTGCCGTTGGTGATCAGCGCGGCGATGCCGGCGACCATAGGGGCCGCGAGACCGGTATGCACGCGGGTGGGGATGGTGACGAAAGCAAGTGTCGCCGAAGCGAATATCCACGGCGCCAGCGGCATCGCCCAACTCAACGCCCGCGCGCTTCCCTGTCCGGCCGGCGACGTCTGTTCCAGGGGCCGCGCTGGTGCCGGTTCGGTCACCACGGTGCGCTGCGCAGCCACGACAGCGACGACCGTCGCCAGCACGACGATGGCGGCGGCGATGCCGAACGACAGCGGAATGCCGGAATGTGCGACCGAGGCGATCGCCCCCGAAGCGAAAGGGCCGATAGCGAAACCCGCCGTCAACACGGCTCCGGCGATGGCCGCACCGGCCGGACCTTTCAGATCGGAGGCCCACGCGGTGCAGGAGCTGATCGCAAAACCCACACCGACGCCGACGATCAACCGCCCCACCAGCAGCACAGGCGAATCCTGCGAGAGCAGCATCGCCACCGTGCCGGCCAGCGCAATCACTGACCCGGCCCAGGCCATCCACTGGCGCCCTAACACGTCCGATGCGCGCCCACCGATCAGCAGGCCAGGCAGCAGGCCCACCGCGTAGATGCCGAAGATCGCATCCAGCGTGGACGCGCCCAGGTGTCGGTGATCGCTGATCGCGGGCATCAACCCGGCGAAGTGGTTGGCTGCCCATCCCGTTGCCAGAAGAACAGCCAATATGCCGGCGAACAGCGGCCAAGTCGCGTCGGACCGGTCCGCGTCGACCGCTGCCGATCGCGGCCGAGGTCCGAGCTCGGTCGCCACATCCGATCGGTCCACACGCCCTCCCCTTGGTCTCCCGGCGGCCTAAACCGACGAAGCCGCCGAAGCCGCCGGTGCAAAGACAAAACCGCCCGGGCAGTTATTCCCGACGACCCGCAAGACCCTTCACGCTTCCCGCGCGGCTAGCCGAAATCGATGACGAGCTTGCCCAACGTCTGTCGTGCGGCTAGCCGAGTGAGGGCAGTGGGAACGTCGTCGAACGAAATCCGTTCGGCGACAGACTCTTTGAGTGCGCCTCTGCTGACCAGTTCCGTCAGGCTACCCAGGATGCCCTCGAGGTGTTCGCGCGAGTAGCCGGCCGCGATGACGCCGACCAGCGATGTGTTCGTCATCACCATCATCGGGACATCAACTTCTGCCCATGTCCCGCTGGCGAAGCCGACGGCCAGATGCCGACCGCCGTGCGCGAGGGCACCCATCGCGCTGGTGCCCTGTGCCCCGCCGACCGGGTCGAAGATCAGGTCAACCCCCTGTCCGCCGGTGACCTCGCGCAGCGCCTGCGCGAGAGGCTTCCCGTCGCTGCCGACGCCGCCGCTGGCGATGCGCACGTGATCGGCGCCGAAGGAGCGGCAGAACTGCTCACGGCCGCGTCGCCGACCACCGCAAAGACTTCCGCACCCAAGGCCTTGCCCAACTGAACCGCGGCGATGCCGCTTCCGCCGGCCGCGCCCAGCACCGCGAGTCGTTGACCGGCCTCGATCCGGCCGCGGTCGGCGAGGGCGATCCAGGCCGTCACGTTGGGAATCCAGAAGCCCGCGGCGCCGCAGTCGTCCAGCCCCTGAATCGCGGGAAAGACCAGCGCGACATCGGCGAGTGTTTCGTCGGCGAATGATCCGTCGCCATTCATGAAGTCGCTGATGCCCATTACCCGGGTTCCGACGGCAAGGTCGACGCCGGGGCCGGCGGCGGTGACGGTACCGGCCAACTCCTGGCCCGGGGTAAACGGCACCGGCGGTGTCAGCGGGTAGGTCGCTCGGCACATCAGCACGTCGGGCAGTCCAATCCCTGCCGCGGCCACTCTGATCCGCACCTGACCGGGCCCGGGCACGGGCAGATCGCGGTCCACGAGTTGCAATACATCGGCCGGTTCGCCCGCCGTCTGGACTTGCCATGCCCTCACGGCGCCAGCCTATGCGAGCGGTTTGCTGGGCTCGAAGGTCTGTAACGATGATGTGATGGCGGATCGCTGCGCGGAGTGCGGTTTCACCTACCAAACGGGTGCGGCCGAGGCGGCCGGGGAGGGCATTCGAGAGCGGATCGCGCAGGTCGCGGCGATCCTGCGAGAACATGCTGTCGATGTGCGGTCCCGGCCGCGGCCAGACGTGTGGTCGGCGCTGGAGTACGGATGCCACCTGCGGGACATGCTGCTGGTGCAGCGGGAGCGGGTGCTTGCGGCCCGGCGGGTGGATCGGCCGGACTGCGCCCCGATGGGGGCGCGAGGAGCGCGTCGTGCACGACGGGTATGCCGAGCAGGAGCCTGCCGATGTGGCTCGTCGGCTCACCGACGCAGCGCAGCTGTTCGGTAATGTCCTCGCCCGGTTGGCCGCCGGCGACTGGGATCGGACCGTCGTCTACCACTACCCGGAAACCACCGAGCGGTCTTTGCGCTGGCTCGCGGTGCACACCGTGCACGAGGCACAGCACCACCTTCTCGACATTCGCCGTCAGTTGTGATTGGGTTGCGCGCCGACGCGGTAACGGCGCCAGCGAACCTTGACGGGCCGCAGTTGGTGTTTGAAATCGAGTGCTTTGGTGTAGATATACCTCTGGGTCGATGCAGGAAGGCAAACGATGAAACGAATTGCAATTGGCACGATCGCGATTGCCACGCTGTTGTTCAGCGGATGTTCCGCCTCGCAGATCGTGAACACCGGCGGTGACACGAAGTGCAAGGACTTCACCACGCAGGACGAGAAGAAGCAGAACGACGAGGTCACCAAGATGCTCAAGGACAAGAGCGGAGCCGATCCCAGCAGTCTGCAGGTATCGGCGACGCGGGCGTCGACACAGATCTACTGCCAAACGGTGGGCACGCCGGACAGCAAGATCTCAGAGGCGCCGCACTAACGGCGGCGCCCCTACATAACTGCGGCGCCTAGCGCCTACATCTGCGCCCAGACGATTTTCGTTTGCAGGTAGGTATCGAGGCCCGCCTTGCCGGACTCATAGCCCCAACCGGACTGCTTGTATCCGCCAAAGGGCATGGAGTGGTCGAACTGCATCTGGCAGTTCAGCCCCACGGTTCCGGCCTTCAGTCGCTTGGCTATGCGGTGTGCGCGGCCGAGGTTGCGGGTCCAGGCGGTGGCGGCCAGTCCGTAGGTGCTGTCGTTGGCCAGCGCGACCGCTTCGTCTTCGTCGTCGAACGGGATGACCGCGACCACGGGCCCGAAGATCTCCTCCTGGAACAGCCTGCTCGTGGAGGCGACGTTGGTGAGCACGGTCGGATGAACGAAGTAGCCCTTGCGGTCCAGCCGGTGCCCGCCGGTGACGACCTCGACGCCGTCGGACTTGCCCTGGTCGAGGTAACCCATGACACGGGTGAGCTGCTTCTGGCTGATCAGCGGGCCGATCAAGCTGCCCTCGTCCTTTGGCCCGCCTTGCGGTAGTCCGTCCGCGACCTTCGCCAGTTGCTCGACGAACTGCTCGTAGACACCGCGCTGGACGAAGATCCGCGATCCGCAGACACAGGCCTGGCCGGAGTGAATGAAGGTGCCGAAGGCCGCCATTGGGACCGCCTTGGACAGGTCGGCGTCGTCGAAGACCACCACCGGCGACTTGCCGCCGAGCTCCAGTGTCACCTTCTTCAGGTTGCTGTCGCCCGCCGCGTGCACGATTGCCCTGCCGACCTCGGTCGATCCGGTGAATGCGACCTTCTCGACGTCGGGGTGCGCGGTGATCGCCGCACCCGCGGTGTGTCCGTAGCCCAACAGGAGGTTGGCCACCCCCTCGGGCACCCCGGCCTCGTGCAGGATGTTGTCCAAGACCAGGGCCGACAGCGGCGTTTCCTCGGCGGGCTTGACGACGCTGCTGCAGCCCGCCGCCAGCGACGGCGCCAGCTTGGCGCAGAAATTGAAGACCGGCCCGTTCCAGGGAAATATCAGCCCGACCACTCCGTAGGGTTCCTTGAGCGTGTAGGCGTGCTGATGCGAGTCGATGCCGGTGAGACCGCCGGTGTGCACGTCGGCCGCGATGCCCTCGATCTTGGTGCACCAGCCGGCGTAGTAGCGGAAAAACTCGGAACCGACCGTGACGGTGCCCTGCGCCTGCAGCGGGGTCATGCCGGCATTGAGCGATTCCAGCTCGGCCAGCAGGTCGGCGTTCTGGTCGATCAGCTCGCCGACGCGCCAGAGAATTTTGGCCCGCTCGCTGGGCGGCTTATCCCGCCAGACGCCCGATTCGAATGATGCCTTCGCACGTGCGACCGCGGCGTTGACGGCCTGTTCGCCGCAGTCCTTGAATTCGGTGATCTGCTCCTCGGTGGCGGGATCGACAATCGAAATCACCTCACCGGTGCCTGGCCGTTCCCGGATCTCATCGAGCACAGTCTGCAGCGACATTGCTATCCCCTCTCGCGCCCCTACGATGCGCAAGTTACGCGCTTAACCTAGAGATGTCCAGCGTCCGATTTCGGGGCCTAGGTCGAGGCGCGCACGATGAGATGGGCGATGTCCGACGGCTCGGGAGGCGGCGGGGCGGGATAGCCCAGTTCGGTGAGGACGGCGGCGATCGCGGCGTCAGCGACCGCGGTCGGATTGAATTCCACTGTGGTCAGTGCGGGTGTGCTCAACGCTGCCATCGGGGTGGCGTCGACGCCGATCACGGCCAGGTCGTCCGGGCAGCGCAGGCCCGCTTCGCGGATGCCGTACAGGATCAGGCACGCGATCTCGTCGCTTTGGGCACACACCGCGGTGACGCCGTCGGCTACCCAGCCGGTCACCACCTGCGCGGCATTGTCCTGGGTGACGTCCGCAATGCGGATGGGCGGAAGATCGCGGGCCTGCGTCGCGCCGGCGATCCCTTCGAGCCAGAAATCGCCCAGGGCGCGCCATCGGGCGATCCCGGTGTGGGCGTAGGCGATCTGTCGGTGACCACGTGCGACCAGGTGCTCGACTCGCAGCTCGCCGACCGAGAGGTGCGGATTTCCGAGTGCCGGCAGTGTCCCGATCTCGATGTGCGGTATGGCTGCGTTGTGCACGGCGCGCAGCACATCTCCGCCCATCGGGAACAGGCTGGTGACCGCGACCGGGTCAAGGTTTTCGACCGCGTCGATGACGTGCTGATCGTCCTCGGTCTCGAAGATCTGTACCTGCAGCAGGCCCACGCGCGCCAGCTCCGAGGTCATGCGGCTACCGGCCTGCATGGGCATCTCGCCCACCGCCACCCGGGGCACCACATACAAAACCACGCCGCTCTTGCCCCGAGCGAGGTTCCGCGCGGCGAGATTGGGCCGATAGCCCAGCTGTTCGGCGGCGCGATAGACCGCCTCCCGCGTGCGCGGCGAGATCTTTCTGCCCTCGGCGTTGTTCAGTACGTAGCTGACCGTCGCGGTCGATACGCCCACCAGTCGGGCCACATCCGCGTTGGTGGGCCGCGCGAGTTTGTGCACGCGCGACGCGTCACCCTCAGGACCGGTCATGCCTCATGGTGGCACGGCGGTTACCGGATCGGCAGGCCGGTCACTGCCCGCGAGATCACCAGGCGCTGGATCTCGCTGGTCCCCTCGAAGATGGTGAAGATCTTCGCGTCGCGGTGCATCCTCTCCACCGGGTAGTCGCGGGTGTACCCGTTGCCGCCCAGGATCTGGATGGCTTCGTCGGTGACGTAGACAGCGGTCTCACTTGCCACCAGCTTGGCCATCGAGCCCTCCGCGCGAGTCGAAGCTCTGGTTGTTGCTCGCCATCCAGCCGGCGCGCCAGACCAGCAGGCGCGCCGCGTCGATGCGGCTCTTCATGTCTGCCAGCTTGAACGCCACCGCCTGGAATTCACCGATCTTGCGGCCGAATTGCTCGCGTTGGCAGGCATATTCGAGGGCGTATTCATACGCGGCACGTGCCACGCCGATGCCCATCGCGCCCACGATTGGGCGGGTGCGCTCAAAGGTCTTCATCGCCGCCTGCCCGCCCGTGGAGGCACCGGACTTGGCCCGAGCGATCCGTGCCTCGAACTTCTCCCGGCCGCCCAGGATCATGTCCTCGGACAGGCGGACGTTGTCGAGCACAACCTCGGCGGTGTGCGAGGCACGGATCCCGTGCTTCTTGAATTTCTGCCCCTGCGAAAAACCCTCGGCGCCCGGCGGGATGACGAAGGTGGCCTGGCCGCGGGAGCCCAGTTCGGGATAGACCGATGCCACCACGATGTGCACGTTGGCGATACCGCCGTTGGTCGCCCACGTCTTGGTGCCGTTGAGAACCCACTCGCGGGCCGCCTCGTCGTAGCGCGCACGAGTGCGGATGGCGCCGACGTCAGAGCCGGCGTCGGGCTCGGACGAGCAGAACGCACCGAGCTTGGGGTCGCCGGGAGTACCGAACATGTCGGGCAGCCAGCGGCCGATCTGTTCGGGAGTTCCGTTGCCCACCAACGCTGCCGCGGCAAGCCCGGTGGCCATGATGGACAGCGCGATGCCGGCGTCACCCCAGAACATCTCCTCGAACGCCGTCAGCATGCCCAGCCCCGACGGCTCGGCTGCTTGCTGCGCGAAGAAGTCGGGGGAGTAGAGCCCCACTTTGGCGGCCTCCTGAATCACGGGCCACGGAGTTTCCTCGCGTTCGTCCCATTCGGCCGCGGCGGGGCGGATGACCTCTGCCGCGAACTCGTGCACCCAATCGCGGACCTCGATCACGTCGTCGCTCAGTTGCATTGAGAATGTCATTGCTTTACTCCTGAAATAGGTTGGCGGTCAGCTACTTTCGCGCTTCTTGCGAATTGTGTATTGGGCGAGGACGCTGACGGTCTGGTTGACCCACGCCTCGAAGTAACGGTCGTCGTCGATGTTGCCGGGTGATCGGCCGGTCAGCGATTGCAGCGTCGCGGCGTAGGACAACGCCCCGATGGCGACCGCGGCGGCCGCCTCGGGATCGGGGATGGCTGTGCGGCCGGACCGGTTGGACGCGGCCAGTTCGTCGGCGAACCGTTGATAGGCGTTGTCGGTGATGATCTGCCACGTCTTCTCGCCCAGATCGCCGAGCTCCTCGGGTTCGCGCAGCATGACCTTGAGCAGATCTTCGTTCAGGCGCAGGTTGTCAGAGATCAGCCGGCCCGCGGTGCGCACCGCATGCTCGACACCGGCGGGCCGCCCGGCGTCGTATTCCTCCCGCGCGGCGACGATGCTGTCGATCCGGTGCGCAACCGCGGCCTCCAGCAGTTCGCGTTTGGAACCGAAGTGTTTGTAGAGTGCGCCCGACCCCGGCGCCAAGCCGGATGCCCGCTGGATGTCGGCCACCGATGTGGCCGCGTACCCCTTTTCGCCAAAGAGCTGCAGCGCTGCGGCCAGCAGCCGATCACGTCCCGAGGCAGCCATGGTGAGAGAGTACTCACTCACCATGGCCCAGGGGGCAAGAATGTGATCAACAGCTCAGGATCAGGTCGCCGGGTAGCTCGTCGCCGAGCAGGGCCGCGGCCAGGAGTTCGCCGAGCAGCGGTCCGAATTTCATCAGGTTGCTGCCGACGAACGCGACGACGCGGCCTCGGGCTGCCACCGTCCAGCCGTCGCCGCCGGCGTCGAGCCACGGGGCCCGAAGGGTGACGCAGTCCACCTGGCCCACCGGCGAAAGCGACGGGAACAACGCGCGCACGGTCGCGGGATCCGCCACCGACTGCCCGAAGGCCCAGCGCCCGGTGCTGCCGAGCGGCAACCCGTAGCCTTCGGGCGCGGAAAGGCACGCGGCGCCGGTGCATGCCATTTTTGAGGCGCCCTCGTAGGTGAAGCGAGTGTGCGGGCCGAACTCGATGTCGAGCGGGCCGAACAGCGCCGGCGTTTCGACCCCGGCGCAGACGAGCACGCGATCGGCTCGCAGCACTGCACCGTCCGCCAGTGTCGTCGAGCCGTCGTCGTCGACCGAAACGACCGCGGCGCGCCGAATGTCCACCCGCCGTGATAGCGCGACGAGCGCCCGCCTGATGCGCAGGCTGCCGCCGAGCGGGTCGAAAACTCCGGCTTCCCAAGGCGCGGCCAGGAATGGGATCCGCGCGGTGATCTGCGACCGATTCAGCCAGGAGAACTCGGCGCCGGCGTCCGTCATCGCCGCGGCGGTGTCATCCTGGGCGCCGGCGGCGATAAAGCCCTCGGAGCCAAGCAGCCGACCCACGCCGAATTCGGCTTCCCAGCGCCGCCAGCCGACCCGGGCGCTGCGCGCGAGCCCGCATAACGCCGGGCGCCGGTGCGCGATGCGGAAGATCCGCGCGAGTCCCTTCGACTGCTCGCCGAACGGCTCACCGCGCTCGAACACAATCGCGTGCTCCCCGCGCCGCGAGAGCTCGTAGGCGGCCGCGAGCCCGCATACCCCCGCGCCGACGATGACGATCACGCTAGAAGAACATCCCCGCGTACGGCGCGTCGTGCACCCCGAAGAGCCGGTCGGCCTCGGCGAGCGCCGCCGGATCGTCGGCCTGCGCCAGTCCCGCGACGGCGAGACCGCGCCAGGTCGTCCCGCCGAGCAGAACGGCGGCCAGCCCCTCGATACCGACGCGAAGGTCCGGACGCCGGTCGGTCAGCGTGGCTCCGCCGGGTGTGAGGGCGAAGCCGGCCGAATTATCCGGCAAGAGTGGGTCATTGACGGCGATGATGACGGCGCTACCGGCCACATATTGCCGTCCCGACAGCGCCTTGTGAGCGTCGATGACACGGAGCCAGGTTTCGTCATGCACGGCGGTCACCCGCACGGCCCGTCGATCGAGAAGCAGCCAGGGCAGCGGATCGTCGACCGGCAGCATCCAGAACACCACCCGATCAACGAGATCCAGCCCGAGCAGGAAGCGCAGTAGCCCGAGGTAGGCCTGGATCGTCGGCGCGAAGAAATCCTCGACCACGATGGTGCGCTGATCGCCGATGAACCACTTGTCGGTGTCGATGGGGCGGTACCGGGCGAATCCCGACTCGGACCCGGGTTCGCCATGCACCGCGACATACGAAGGCCCAGGCGATGATTCGGTGCGTAACCGCAGGAACTGCCACCATGCCGCGGGGCGGTCGATGGTGCCCGGGCGCGATGGACGATTCGCGGCATAGATCCGGGGCAGCACATCCCAGGTTTCGGTCTTGTCCAGCAATCGCACCGGACCGCCGGCAGCGACGTCGGCTCGTAGCTCCGCCCGTGCCGTCGCAACTTCGACGCTTTGGAATGAACTCGCCACGCCGTAGCCGTACCGCTCATAGATCGTCGCCTCCGAGGCCCGCAACGTGGCGACCACCTCGCCGCGTGCGGCGATGTCCTCCAGCTGGTGACGCACCAGGTCGGTGGCGATCCCCTTTCGGGTGAACGAGGGCAGCACGCCGATGTGTGTCACGGCGGCGTGGCCGACGATCGTTCCGCCGGGAAGCGTCAATCCGCTGCCGGCGGCGTCGGCGGTGCCGACGAGTTGTCCGTCGACGAATGCCCCGATCGTGCGGCCGGGTTCGAGCAGCTCGGTGATCTGGCCAGGCTCCAGATTCGGCAGGTGTGGGAGCCCCACCATCGAGGTGTAAAACAGGTTAGCCGCGGCGATCAGGTCGTCTTCGCTGTCGAGAACACGGATCACGGAGCTCATGTGGCCATCATGGCTGGTGCCGTTGGCGGGCTCCCGACCGCGTCAGTGCGGACAGGCCATCGGGGCCGCTACCGGTGGTCCGGTCCACCGCGCCAGGGCGGCCGCCCAGCCAGAAGGGTCGGGTGAAGACCGGTCGGCCGAATCGCCGGCCCACGCGATGTAACCGTCCGGCCGCACCAAGAGCGCGGGACCGCGGTCGGCGCGCTCCGCCTGAAGCAGCCCGGCCGCGTCGGCCGGGCCGGCGGCGCACTCACGGTGCTCACGAACGAAAACGAAGCCGGGCTCGCGTTGCCGCTCGGTAAGCCTGCCGCGCGTCAACGGAATCTGCGTCGCGCGGGTGCCGACCAGGGAACTCTCACCGCTGCGGTGGGGATACCGCAACGTTGTCCCTGCGAAGCTTCCGGCTACCGCGTCGCGCACGCGGGGAACGCGAAGCAGTCTGGGTGCCAACATGTTTCGCAGCCGGCGCGCGATTCGCGGCTTAAGCGTGATGCCACGCGCCATGAGACCTGACTGCAGCAGCACCCGCCTGCCGATCGGATGGCGTTCGTCGTGGTAGCTGTCCAGCACCGCATCGTCGGCACCGGAGAGCACCGCGTCGATCTTCCACGCCAGGTTGGCCGCATCCTGAATGCCGGTGTTCATGCCTTGCCCGCCCATCGGCGAGTGGACATGTGCCGCGTCCCCGGCCAGGAACACCCGCCCGTGCCTATACTGCGCGACTTGTCTTTCATCGCAATGGAATCGGGACTTCCATCCCACTTCGAGCACTCCGAGGTCGGTGCCCATGGCTCGTGTCAGGGTGCCCGCGACCTCGTCCGGCTGAACGGGAGCACTTTCGGGTGGTTGGCTGTCGCGGTCCCACACCAACGCGCGATACCACGAGCCGTCGGCATCGTAAGGGGCTTGTCGGTCGTACGGGGCCAGAAAGCCGAACACGTCGGGAGTGCTGCCCAGCGTCAGGCCGCTGCCGGCCGGCCCGTGCGCGAGCTTGACATCGGCGAGCACGATGGACGACAAGATCGTCTTACCGCCAAAGTCCGCGCCTACCAACGCGCGAACGGTGCTGTGCGCCCCGTCGGCGCCGATCACGTAGCGCGCCCGCCACCGGGCTGGGCTGGCTTGGGTGTCACCGCGCGTGGTCACGGTCACGCCGTGGGCGTCCTGGTCGAGCCCTATGACCTGGATGCCGCGCCGGATGTCGGCGCCCTGCGCGGCGGCGTAACCGGCCAGCGCCCGATCGACGTTGGTTTGCGGAGTGATCATCACGAATCGGTAGGGCGAGTCCAGGTGGGTGAGGTCGATGCGGGCGCCGCCGAAAATCGTGACGCCCGGAGCGGTGTGCGAGTGCGCGAGCAAATCGTCGGCGAGCCCGCGGGCGTCGAGAACCTCGAGCGTGCGGGCCATGGTGGCAAAGGCGCGGCTGGCCGGGTTGGGCGTGGGCCAGCGTTCCAGGACGGTGACGGACCGGCCAGCCCGCGCCAGGTCACCGGCGGCGGTCAACCCCGTCGGCCCGGCGCCGACCACCAGCACATCGCAACTGTGGGTGCTCATCGCGCCACCGCCCGCGGTTCCGGGTACCAGCGCCGGATATCGTCGGGGGTTGCCACGGCCGTCCGGTTGAAGACGAAGCGACAGCCGGGCTGGGTGGTGTGTGCGGCATTGACGATCGCCTCGAACAGCAGCGTGTTGCTGGCGACGAGTCGGACGCCGGCCCCGATGAGCACCGCGTCGTAGCGGTTGGCTGCCAGCCACTGACGGGCCTTGTCCGCGCCGTTGCGGCCGAAGTCGATGAGGCAGTTGTCGACGTGATAGCCGGCCGCGCGCAACGCCGCCACGTTGTCGTCGTTGGCGGCGCGGAGTTTTTCCTTGGACAGGCCCGGAAATTGGGTGAAGTCGGGTGAGGAGTAGTCGATCACATCGGGGTCGAGTCCGATCTGGATGGCTGTGACGGTCATGCCCGCCACCTCCTTTTGTTTGGGTTCAACAACTGTTGAACCCAACGGTAGACCCGGACACTAGCGGTGTCAACAGTTGTTGAATACACTGCCCGGCATGCCCGCTAAGGCGCCCGCTAAGGCGCGTGATGGACAGGCCACCCGATCGACGATCCTCGCCACCGCCCGGACTCAGTTCGGCAACCACGGCTTTGAACGAACCACCATCCGATCGGTCGCCTCGGCGGCCGGCGTTGACCCGGCGCTCGTGATGCACTACTTCGGTAGCAAGGCAGAGCTTTTCGCCGCGGCGTCCCGATTCGACATCGCGTTTCCGGATCTCTCGGGCGTCGCACCCGATCGCATCGCCGATGTGCTGCTTCCGATGTTCGTCGCCGTCTGGGGACCGGAAGGACCGTTTCTCCCGCTACTGCGCGCGGCCGCGACCAACCGGGCCGCCGCGGATGCCCTGCTCGAGGTTTTCGTCGACCGGGTGGCCCCGGCGCTGTCCGCGGTCGCGCCCGATCGCACGGCGGAGCGCGCCGCCCTGGTGGGGTCGCAAGTGCTTGGCCTGGCGGTGGCTCGCTACGTCCTTTGCATTCCGTCGCTCGCCGACATGGAAGACGCCACGCTCATCGAGTGGCTGCGACCGGTGCTGGCCCACTACCTGACGGGCCCGGCGCCGGGAGGCGGTGTTCGATGATCGCCAGCGCACGCTCAGCCCAGCGAATGTTCTCCTCCTCGAAGGAAATTCCACGCAACAGCGTCAAGTAGGGACCCACCCGCTCGGCCTGGGCCAGGTATTCCTCTTCGCTGCGACCGTCGAGCATGCGAACCCGCATCCGTTCGTAGCGTTGCAGTTTGGCCTTCGCCCATTGCAGTCGCTCCACGATGGAATCGCGCACAGCCTGCGCGTTACCGGCATCGACGGCCAGGACCTTGACCGAAAGTTCATCGCGGATGACCGAGGGCTTCGGCGCCCGCGAAGTGAACTGCTCGATGGCTTCGTAGCCTGCCTCGGTCAGGGAATACATGCGCTTGTTGGGCCGCCGGTCCTGGTGAACGAGCCGCGCCTGGATGAGACCTTGGTCGGCGAGTCGGTCGAGCTCGCGATACAGCTGCTGCGGCGTCGCCATCCAGAAGTTCGCGACCGAGGCGTCGAAGCTTTTGGCCAGGTCGTAGCCCGGAGGCCTCGCCCTCGAGAAGCGCGGCCAACACCGCGTCATGCAGCGACATCGGTCGATCATACAATGATATGAATAATCAACAAAGTGATTATTCACCTATGGACATACCGCCGCGCACGTTCTACCGTCAGATCCCACCTACTCAACAAATTGACTATGTGAGGTTCCGTCCCAATGCATCCCTTCCGCAAGGCAGTCGAGGAGCGTGACGAGGCGGCCATCCAGGCGATGCTCGCCGACGACCGTGGTGTTCACCAGCCCGGTGGCGTTCAAGCCGTATCTCGGCAAGCCGATCACCGCGGCGATTCTGCGCGGTGTGTTGCGGATCTTCGAGGACTTCCACTACATCCGCGAGATCGCCGACAGCAACGGTCGTGACCATGCGCTCGTGTTCGAAACGACCGTGTGCGGGCAAGAAGATCACTGGCTGCGACTTCCTGCACTTCAACGACGACGGTCTGATCGACGACTTCATGGTGATGGTGCGGCCGCTGTCGGGCGCGACGGCGTTGTCCGAGGCGATGGGCGCCCAGTTCGACCGGATCCAGCAGGAGGCCACCGAAATTGCCAATGAATGCGCTGCACTGGCCAACAAGCTCGCCACCGCGTAGGGGTTGACTCATGCGAATCGGATTGGGCATCAACTACGCGGGCGGCTTCAAGGAGGTGGCCGCCGAGGTGGCCGACCTCGAGCGGGCCGGCCTCGACATCGTCTTTGTCGCCGAGGCGTATTCGTTCGACGCGGTAAGCGCGCTCGGCTATCTGGCAGCCAGTACCGAACGGGTTGCAGCTGGCTTCGGGCATCCTGCAGCTGTACACCCGAACACCCACCCTGACCGCGATGACTGCGGCGGGGCTCGACTACGTTTCCGACGGCCGGTTCATCCTCGGCCTGGGCGCCTCCGGCCCGCAGGTCATCGAGGGTTTCCACGGCGTGCCCTACGACGCCCCGATCGGCGCGCACCCGCGAAGTCATCGAGATCTGCCGTCAGGTGTGGCGCCGTGAGACGCGTGCAACACCAGGGCAAGTACTACACGATCCCGTTGCCCGCCGGGCGGGGCACCGGACTGGGCAAACCGCTGAAACTCATCAATCAACCTGTCCGGGAACGCATTCCGATACTGGTGGCGGCGCTGGGGCCCAAGAACGTCGAGCTGGCCGCCGAGATCGCCGAGGGTTGGCAACCGATCTTCTATCTGCCGGAGAAGGCGCGCGACGTGTGGGGGCAGGCCGTGGACGCCGGCCAAGCCAGGCGCGACCCCGCGTTGGGCCCGCTCGACGTTATGCGCCGGCCCGGCCCTGGCCATCGGCGAAAACGTCGAGCCGCTGCGCGAATTCGTCAAGCCGCACCTGGCGCTCTACATCGGCGGCATGGGCGCCAAGGGCAAGAACTTCTATCACACCCTGGCCACCCGATACGGCTACGGACCGCAAGCCGACCGCATCCAAGAGCTTTACCTGTCCGGTGACAAGGCCGGTGCCGCCAAGGCGTGCCCGACGAACTGGTGCGAGACGTCAACCTGATTGGCACGCCGGGGTTCGTCAAGGAACGTGTGGCGGCGTACCGGGAGGCGGGCGTGACCACCTTGAACGTGGCGCCCATCGCGGAGACATCGGCCGAACGGGTCAAGCTGATCGAGACGCTGCGCGGACTGACCGACTGAATCGCCTCCCGCAGGCGCGAGATCCGTCAGTTAAACGGCATTGAGCGCCAAGCGTAGAACTTGCCGTCGCCAATGTCGTGGACTCCGTAGTAGTCCCAGTAGAAGTTGTGGCAGACACTCCCGTCCCAGGGAACGGGTCGGCCCGCCGGATTAGGGTCGCCCGGGCACCACTTCTGGCAGCTGCTCGTCTTGCTCGGGCAGGCTGGATCGGCCTGGGCGGTGCCTGCGACCGGCCCCAGACTGACCAAACCCAAGCCGCCCCAAACCAACAGGCTCGTTGCCAACGCCATTCCTGCTTTTCTAACCCTGGGATTCTTTACGACGGCGGCGTTGCGTGCTTGGAGAGGGCGTGGAAATCGCGGTGTTTCGTTCATTTCGGCTCCTTCGTTGCTGGTGTGGGCCGTTCGGGGCGACTCTGCTTGAGGCTGCCGCACATCGCTTGTGGGATCTTCGTGAAATTCCTGCGGAATTCTTGCGCTAAGAAGAGACCGCTGAGGTGGAGTTGGCAACGTACCCTTTTCCCGAAGAGTCCGATGGACGCCGAGGGCGGACTGATGAAACGAACAGCAGGTATGGGCGAGGCTATCGGTATTTGCCGGTAGCTTCGATCTGTCGGCAGCCCGATACGTCACCGGCGAGGAGCTGCCCGCCGGCGAATACCTCGACCTGCTATGCGTTTTGGTCGACAAATCGATCCTGATCCGCTCGGAACATCAAGGCGCGGTGTGCTCTCGGCTGTTGGAGACGATGCGCGACTACGGGCACAGCCGCACCAGCGACGCGGAGCGCCTGCGATTGGGTCGACGTCACGCCGGCTGGTATCACCAGATGCTCGTCGACGCCGAAACTCAATGGTTTGGCCCGCAACAAATCCAGTGGATCCTGCGCCTGACGCGTGAAATGCCCAACATCCGCGAAGCGCTGCAATTCAGCCTGACCAACTCCGCCGCACGTGCGGCGGACATGGTCGCTGCCCTGCGCCGGTACTGGGTCTGCCACGCAGGGCTCAGCGAAGGCTGCCAATGGGCAAGCCGTGCTTTGGCTGCCGTTGCGCCGGAACCGAGCGTGCAGCGCATCCGGGCACTGTACGCAGCGGCGCATCTCAACCTCCGACAGGGGGAAATTGTGCTGCCGGCAAGTTGGATCGCCGAAGCACGCGAACTCCTCGAGTCAGTCGATGACCCCGTCACACGCGGAAGGATCAACTTCTACGACGGGTACACCGCCTTGATCACCGGCGACTTCGACAACGTGCGCGGCGGTCTGCAGCGGGCAATGGCTGCAACCGATGACTTTGAAGTCCAGGCGCAGTCGATGTCGGCTTTGAGCTGGGTCGACATGATCGCAGGTGACGCGAGCGGTGCGCTGGCGTGGGCTGACAAATGTCTTGCCTTGGCCGAATTCCGCGGCGACTGGGCTGTGCGGGCGGTCGCGTTGGGCTCGGTCGGCGCCGCGCATTGGCGCTCGGCCGATCTCAAGCAGGCCGAACAGGTGGTCCGGCAGGGCCTTCAACTTGCGCTCCAAGTCAACGACAAGTACGCCATCGCAAATGGTTTGGAAGTCTTGGCATGGATCGCGGAATCCCGCGATCGGCCACGACAAACCGCCCTTCTGATGGGCGCCGCCGCCGAGATAAGCCGCTCCAGCGGAGCCAGGCTCACCAGTTCCTTCGTCGGCGGATTCCACACCGAATGTGAACGCCGCGTTCGCGAGCGACTCAGCGCAGAGGAATTCCGGCAGGCCTGGGCCGAGGGGACCGCGCTGAACGGGTCTGGAATCGCTGCGCTAATTACGGCCGAGTGACCGGAACTCGACCGTCAAGCGTGGTGCGGCGCTGCGTGAGGCGAGGTCAGTCGTGCCCCAACGCGAGCGCCTTGTTGAACGTCTTGCTCGGCCGCATGACCGCCGTGGCCTTCTCGCTGTCCGGCGCGTAGTAGCCGCCGATGTCCACCGCCTCGCCCTGGACCTCGGCGAACTCGGCCACGATGGCGTCTTCGTTCTTCGTCAACGCTTCGGCCAGCGGCGCGAAGTGCTTGGCCAGCTTCTTGTCGTCGGTCTGCGCGGCAAGCTCTTGCGCCCAGTACATGGCGAGATAGAACTGGCTGCCCCGGTTGTCGAGTTCACCGGTCTTGCGCGACGGGCCCTTGTTGTTGTCCAACAGCTTGCCGATCGCGGAATCCAGGGTCGTGGCCAGGATCTTGGCTCGCTCGTTGTCGGTCTTGATGCCCAGGTCTTCCAGACTGGCGCCCAGCGCGAGGAACTCACCGAGAGAATCCCAGCGCAGGTGGTTCTCCTCCACCAATTGCTTGACGTGCTTGGGTGCCGAACCGCCCGCGCCCGTTTCGTACATTCCACCGCCGGCCATCAGCGGCACGATGGACAGCATCTTCGCGCTGGTGCCCAGCTCCAGGATCGGGAACAGGTCGGTGAGGTAGTCGCGCAGGATGTTGCCCGTCGCGGCGATGGTGTCCAGCCCGCGGATCAGGCGCTCGAGCGTGTAGCGCATGGAACGCACTTGCGACATGATCTGGATGTCGAGGCCCTCGGTGTCGTGATCCTTCAGGTAGGTATTGACCTTCTTGATCAGCTCGTTCTCGTGCGGCCGGTACCGATCCAGCCAGAACAACACCGGCATGCCGGAGTTACGCGCACGGGTGACGGCCAGCTTGACCCAGTCGCGGATCGGTGCGTCCTTGACGATGCACATACGCCAGATATCCCCGGCTTCCACGTCCTCCGTCAGCAGCACTTCGCCGTTGGCGAGGTCGACGATGTTGGCGACGCCGTCCTCGGGAATCTCGAATGTCTTGTCGTGCGAGCCGTATTCCTCCGCCTGCTGCGCCATCAGGCCGACGTTGGGGACGGTGCCCATCGTCCTCGGATCAAACTGGCCGTTGGTCTTACAGAAGTTGATCACCTCCTGATAGATGCGGGAGAAGGTGGACTCCGGGTTGACGGCCTTGGTGTCCTTGAGCTTTCCGTCGGCGCCGTACATCTTGCCGCCCGCGCGGATCATCGCGGGCATCGAGGCGTCCACGATCACGTCGCTCGGTGAATGGAAGTTGGTGATTCCCCGCGCCGAATCCACCATGGCCAGCTCGGGGCGGTGTTCGTGGCAGCGGTGCAGGTCTTCGATGATTTCGTCGCGCTGGGTTCCGGGCAGCGACTCGATCTTGCTGTAGAGGTCGGATAACCCGTTGTTGACGTTGACGCCCAATTCGTCGAACAGCTCCTGGTGCTTGGCGAAGGCGTCCTTGTAGAAGATCCTGATGGCGTGGCCGAAGACGATGGGGTGGCTGACCTTCATCATCGTGGCCTTGACGTGCAGGGAGAACATCACGCCGGTCTCGTAGGCGTCCTCCATCTGCTCCTCGTAGAACTCGCACAAGGCCTGCTTGCTCATGAACATGCTGTCGATGACGTCGCCGTCGTCCAGCGACACCTTGGGCTTCAGCACGATCGTCTTGCCGCTCTTGGTGACCAGCTCCATCTTCACGTCGCAGGCGCGGTCCAGCGTCATCGACTTCTCGCCGGCGTAGAAGTCGCCGTGCCGCATGTGCGCGACATGGGTGCGCGAGGCCATCGACCACTCGCCCATGCTGTGCGGGTGCTTGCGGGCGTACTCCTTGACGGCCTTGGGCGCGCGGCGGTCCGAGTTGCCCTCGCGCAGCACCGGATTCACTGCGCTGCCCAGGCATTTGGCGTAGCGCGCCCGGATCTCCTTTTCCTCGTCGGTCTTCGGATCCGCCGGAAAATCCGGAAGCCTGTAGCCGTGGTCCTGCAGTTCCTTGATGGCGGCCTTGAGCTGCGGCACCGAGGCGCTGATGTTCGGCAGCTTGATGATGTTGGCTTCGGGATGCTGCGTCAGCTCGCCGAGTTCGGCGAGGTTGTCCGGCACGCGCTGCTCTTCGGTCAGCTCATCGGAAAACTCGGCCAGGATGCGTGCTGCCAGCGAGATGTCACTGGATCTGACCTGGATGCCCGCCGGCTCGGCGAAGGCACGCACTATCGGCAGAAAGGCGTAGGTCGCCAGCATCGGCGCCTCGTCGGTCAGCGTGTAGATGATGGTCGGCTGCTCGGCGCTCATAACTCTTCTCCCGGCGTCTCTGTCGGTTGGGGCTCAGCGGTGTAACCGCTATCGGTATCGGTTCGGATGCGACGTTACTTGCCGAGCTCGCAGCGGGGTAACGGCCCGTCCCTTGTATCCGACCCTGTATCCGGTCGTTGGCCCGACGATGTTCTGCCCCCGCACCCGGGGGTCGGCAGGGTGCGGGGGCAGAAGTTAGGGGCTAAAGCAGCTTGGGCGGCGTGGGCAGCTAAAGCAGCTTGGGCAGCTAAGGCAGCTAAGGCAGCAGTGCCGAGACGGGATGGGTGACTGACCAGACCGGGTGGGTGAGGTCGTCGCTGTAGTGGTAGATCGGGTGGGTCGGAGGCGGCTCCGGCCGCATCCCTGCGCCGCCGGCCCCGCCCGGTCCGCCGGGGTGCATCGGTCCCATCGTGGTCCCGCCCGGGTGCATTGGCGCCACCGGCTGGCCGGGGGCCGCGTAGGCCACCGCGGGTCCTACCAGTACTCCGGCCAGCGATAGGGCGGCGGCGTACAGAACGCCCGCCGAGAAATTGCGCAGCTTGGGCATTTCGAACTCCCTTCCTCTGGGCGAACGTGGCGTCCCACACACGAGGCCTGCGCTGTTGAGCGCTGAAACTTTCACGCCGCGTGGGGTCACCGTCCACCTCCTCAACTGTCATATCTGGTTGACAATTTGAACTGTAGAAGCGGAGGAGCGGAATGTCAACTCGGATTGTCAATATCGATGGCAAGTTCCCATCGGGGAATGCCGAAAGAAACTTGGCTACGGGTCGTCCTCGTCGGCATGGGTTGGCAGCCGAAAGGTCGCCCTTGAGCGCGACGGCGACGAACATCGCAGCGATCGCGGCGACATGTGAAACAGGATCGCGCGAACGTCACCGTTCAACGGGCGCGTGACGCGCCGGCGCGCCGCTCGTCACCGAGATTGCCGTGAGGGTTGCGATGCCGCAACCACGACCTTGGCGGCAATGTCGCCGAGTAACAAGCGGCGCATGGCGCGCGCGCCGCGGGTCACCGAGATTGCCGTAAGCCTCAAAAGGCGTCCTCGTCGAGGTCCATCAGGTCGGTGTCGACGTTCTCGACGACGGCGCGGGTCGCCGAGATCGCCGGCAGGATGGTCTTGGCGAAGAACGAGGCGGCCGCGAGCTTGCCGCGGTAGAAGGAATCGTCGGAGCCGGCCTCGAGTGCGGCGGCAGCGATGTCGGCCTGCACCAGCAGTCGCCACCCGATGATCAGGTCCCCCATGGCGTGCAGATAAGCCACCGACACCAGCCCGATCTTGTACAGCTCCGCGGGATTGTGTTCTGCGGCAAGCAGATACGTGGTAAGCGTGCCGGTCATCGCCTGCACGTCGGACAGCGCGGCCTGCAGCAGTGCGCGCTCGGCCTTGAGCCGGTCGCCGGCGACGTTGTCGATGAACGCGGCGATCTGGCCGACGACATGCGCCAGGGCGACGCCCCGGTCGCGCGCGACCTTGCGGAACACGAAGTCCAGGGATTGGATCGCGGTCGTGCCTTCGTATAGCGAGTCGATCCGGGCGTCTCGGGCGTATTGCTCGATGGGATAGTCCTTCAAAAACCCGGATCCGCCGAGGGTTTGCAGGCTTTCGTTGATCCATTGGTAGGACTTCTCGGTCCCGACGCCCTTGACGATCGGCAGCAGCAGGTCGTGTACACGCGCCGCCAAGTCGGCGTCCACGCCCGGCACCGGCGGGACCCCGAATGCGTCGACGTAGGCGGCGGCATACATGTACACCGCGCGCAACCCCTCGGCGTAAGCCTTCTGCAAGATGAGGCTGCGCCGCACGTCGGGGTGGTGCGTGATCGGCACCCGGGGCGCGGTCTTGTCCGTCATGCGGGTCAGGTCGGGTCCCTGCACACGCTGCTTCGCATAGTCGAGCGCGTGCAGATACGCGGTCGACAGTGTCCCGATGGACTTGATACCGACCATCATCCGCGCGTACTCGATGGCCTTGAACATCTGGGCGATACCGTTGTGCACGTCGCCGACCAGGTACCCGACGGCGGGGACATCGGTCGCGCCGAAGGTCAACTCGCAGGTCGGCGAGGATTTGATGCCCATCTTGTCTTCCAGCCCCGTCGCGAACACCCCGTTGCGCCCGCGCAGGTCCAGCGTGTCCGGGTCGAACAGGTGTTTCGGGACGTAGAACAGGCTCAGGCCCTTAGTGCCGGGTCCGGCACCCTCCGGGCGCGCCAAAACGAGGTGGAACAGGTTCTCTGCGGTGTCACCGACATCGCCACCGGAGATGAACCGCTTTACCCCCTCGATGTGCCAGGTGCCGTCCGGCTGCTCGATTGCTTTGGTGCGGCCCGCGCCGACGTCGGAACCTGCGTCGGGTTCCGTCAGCGCCATCGTGCCCGTCCAGCCTCGCTCCAAACCGACTCGCGCCCAGCGCCGCTGCTGTTCGGTGCCGACGACTGCGAGCACTTGGGACATGACCGGAGTGCAATACCACTGTACGGACGGGTTCGCGCAGGCCATCATCTCGTTGACCGCCCAGAACAGTGGGAACGGTGCCGGCGTGCCGCCGATCACCTCGGATATCCCGATCCGCCACCACCCGGCGTCCTTGAACGCGGCCACGGACCGCCGCACGGGATCGGACACCGTGATCGTGTGCTCGCCGGGAATGAGCCGCGGCGGGTTGCGGTCGCCGTCGACGAACGAATCTGCGAGCGGCCCCTCCGATAGCCGCGCCACCTCGTGCAGAATTTCACGGACCGTCGCTGTGTCCAGATCACCGTAAGCGCCCGATTCGAGCACGGCGTCGAGGCCAAGGACCTCGAACAGGTTGAACTCCAGGTCGCGCACGTTCGATCGGTAATGGCCCACCGTTTGTTACCTCCACCCAGGAATTACAGGTAATGCAGGGCGCGTTGTTGCCCCCGTTGGCGGCGCTGCGTCAAGCATCTTCCCGCATTGTGGACCGTACGTCCCGGTTTTTCGAACCTGACACATTCGTCAATAGCGCTGGTGACGGGCCACTTGTTCGCGGAACGGCTAACCTGTGAGGGCCGCCAGGCCCGTCACGCCGGGCAGCGCGACCGAGGCGGCCAACCCCAGCCAGCCGACGACGATGATCAACCAGGCCGCCATTCCGATCTGTAGGCCGGTGCGCAGGGTGCCGGTCCAGTTGCCCGCAGCGTCGTGGTCGAGGTCATACGGAAACGAAGTCATACACAGCGCCCGCGCGGGATTGCGCGGATCGGCCAGCACCACTCCGTCGTAGTATTCGCGCCCGGACACCACCAACTCGCCCGGAGCGCCGTTGACCGTGTAGCTGATCAGGGTCTTGGTGCTCGGTCCGCTGTAAAAGGGGCGTTCCACGTGCCACCCGCGCGCCACCGGCAGCTTCGCGTTCGAGTACGTTGTGCCGCTGTAATACGTTCCGCGGGAGAGTGTCCGCTTGCCGGTGACGGTCGCGACCTGCCCCCACTTGAGTAATTCGAAGCGCTTCCTCGCGGCTGCGGAATTGAACGCATATATCGCGGCCAGCGTGAGCACCGCTACAATCGAAAATCCTATCGGCACGCGCGTCCACACGATGATTAGCCCGAACCCGATCGCCGTCCCGACCAGACCCAGCGCAAACGTACCACCAGCGAAACGGCAGCATTTCCGCGAACAAGAACGCCGCCGGAACTCGCCGCGGGGTCGGTGCAAGCTGCGAATTAGCCGCTGCCGCGGGAAACGCGGCTTTGCGTCCCGCGCCGGCCTCTCTCCCAAGCGCCGCTCGGCGAGCTCTGGGCATCAGAAAGACGGGGTCGTTTGGGCTGCAGCTCTGGTGGACGACTTGCCCGCCGACTTTGATCATGCCGCCGGCCTGCAGGCCGGCGCGTTCGAGTACCTCTCGGTACTGCTCCCGCGTCAAGGCCGCGTCGAGAACGGCGCGCTTGAAAGCCTCTCGAAGCTGCGCCATCTCAGGTCCCGACGGGCCGCCGGTCATACCTTTCCGGAACCCCTGGGCCTAGGCATACCGCCGATCGAGATCTGCCTGCAGGGCCGCTGCCAACCGCTGAGCGTGCACATCGATGGCGCCCCGCACTGCACCCGTCGGAGCGGCCGCGTCGGCTGCGCGCGCCGCGGCCTTGGCCTCGGCCAGCTGACGTTCCAGCTCGGCGACGCGATTTTCCAGGTCGTCTCCGTCCATCAGCAAATAATCGCACCGGCCGGCTCTGGAATCGACTGGCGATTGCCCTGGTTGCACATAGCTGTCGTCGTACCCGCAGGAAGGCAGGCCGTTATGCCCGATTCGTCGAGTTCCCTGCACCTGGCGGTGGCTTTGGACGGTGCTGGGTGGCACCCGGCCGCGTGGCGTGAACCCGACGCTCGTCCGGCTGAGCTGTTCGACGCCGGCTACTGGGCCGATCTGGTCGCTGAAGCCGAACGCGGATCCCTGGACTTCGTGACGCTCGAGGATGCGCTGACGTTGCAGTCCGACGATCCCGTTGAGCCCGACGACCGAATCGATCGGGTACGCGGCCGCTTGGACGCGGTGCTCATCGCGGCCCGGATCGCCCCGCACACCAAGCGAATTGGACTCGTGCCGACCGCCACCGTTACCCACACCGAGCCCTTCCATGTGTCGAAGTCGGTCGCCACGCTCGACTACGTCAGTACGGGCCGAGCCGGGGTCCGGGTTCAGATCGCGGCCCGCCCTGACGCGGCAGCGAACTTCGGGCGTCGCGACCCGCAAGTAGTGGACGAGTTATTCGCCGAGGCCGCGGATTACGTTGAGGTGCTGCGCCGGTTGTGGGACAGCTGGGAGGACGACGCCGAGATCCGCGATGTCGCCACCGGACGGTTCATCGACCGGGACAAGCTGCACTACATCGACTTCGAGGGCCGCTGGTTCTCCGTCAAAGGCCCCGCGATTACCCCTCGTCCACCGCAGGGCCAGCCGATTGTCGCCGTCCTGGGCCACGGCGGTAAGTCCTACGATTTGATCGCCGACAGCGCCGACGTCGGATTCGTTACTCCACACGACGCCGCGCAGGCGGCCGACATCGTCGGCGAGATCAGGGCGCTGCAGTGGGCCGCCGGTCGCAGCCGCGATACCTTGCACATCTTCGGTGACGTGGTGGTGTTCCTCGATGACACCACGCAGTTAGCACAGTCGCGACAAAGGCGATTCGATGATCTCGCCGGAAGCGAATATGGTAGCGACGCACAAGTTTTCGCCGGCACCCCGGCGCAGCTCGCCGATGTGCTGCAGGATTGGCACCAGGCCGGGTTGTCGGGGTTTCGGCTGCGGCCCGCCGCCCTGCCGCACGACCTGGTTCAGATCACCGATCACCTGGTGCCCGAATTGCGCCGCCGAGGGCTTTTGCGCGACGCCCACGCGGCCGACACGCTGCGCGGGTCGCTCGGATTGGCCCGTCCCGCAAGCCGGTATCCGCTCGCCTCACGCCAAGGGATGTTCAGATGAGCAAGCCGATCAAGCAGATTCACCTCGCCGCCCACTTCCCGGGTGTCAACAACACCACCGTGTGGAGCGACCCGGCCGCCGGCAGTCACATCGAGTTCAGCTCGTTCGCGCAATTTGCCCAGTCGGCCGAGCGCGGCAAGTTCGATTTCCTGTTCCTCGCCGAAGGGCTGCGTTTGCGCGAGCAGAACGGCCAGATCTACGACCTCGACGTGGTCGGTCGCCCCGATACCTTCACCGTCCTCGCCGCACTCGCGGCGGTCACCGACCGGCTCGGGCTGACGGGCACCATCAACTCGACCTTCAACGAGCCTTACGAGGTGGCGAGGCAGTTCGCCTCGTTGGACCATCTCTCCGCTGGGCGCGCCGCCTGGAATGTCGTGACGTCGTGGGATGCGTTCACCGGCGAGAATTTTCGCCGCGGCGGGTTCCTGGCGGAGGACCAGCGCTACGAGCGGGCAAAGACATTCCTGCAGACGGCACACGAGCTCTTCGATTCGTGGCGCGGCGATGAGATCGTGGCTGACAAGGCGACCGGCGTCTTCCTTTCCGACGCGAACGCCGGCTCGTTTGCGCACCAGGATGCGCATTTCGACATCCACGGTCGGTTCAACGTCCCACGAAGTCCGCAGGGTCGGCCGGTGATCATTCAGGCCGGCGACTCCGATCAGGGCCGCGACTTCGCCGCCGCCGCCGCGGACGCGATCTTTTCCCGACACAGCACCAAGGACTCCGGGCAAGCGTTTTACGAAGATGTCAAGGGCCGCCTTGCGCGCTACGGACGTCGGCGCGACGAACTGCTCATCCTGCCTGCCGCGACATTCGTGATCGGCGACACCGACGCCGAAGCCGCCGAAATCGCGCATGAGGTGCGGCTTGCGCAGGTGTCCCCGCAGACAGCGATCAAGTTTGCCGAACAACTCTGGAATCGGGACCTGTCCGACCACGACCCCGACGGGCCGCTGCCCAGCGTGGACCCGGTGGTGGGGGAGAACACCATCTCGCGCGGGCGGGCCAGCGTCCGGATGTTCCGCGACCCGGTCGCGACCGCCAACGACTGGCGGGCCAGAGCCGAGGCGCAGAATCTGACCACCCGAGAACTGATCGCCGAGGTCACCGGGCGCCAATCCTTCGTGGGATCACCGCAGACCGTCGCCGCCACGATCAACGACTTGGTGCAGGCCGACGCCAGCGACGGATTCATCCTGGTCCCGCATATCACGCCCGGCGGGCTCGATCCCTTCGTCGATCGGGTCGTGCCGCTACTGCAGGAACGCGGAGTGTTCCGTGCCGACTACGAGGGCACCACGCTGCGCGACCATCTGGGCCTGGCGCCGCCGTCGGCGCCGCGGCGATCCGTCGCGCGGGGTGCCGCCACCGGGGTGGCTTAATGGCTGACTGGGTTCGTCTTGTCAGGTTTGGATGTGGCGCAGCGGCACTGACAGTGGCAGCGGCGTGTGGCCACGGAGACACACGCGGTCTGGTGACCAGTACGTCGCCCCCGGTTCCAGACGTCAAATCGTTGATCGCCGGCATCGACGACGTGAACCGCATCAGCGGCATCGGCGAACTCGCCTCAGCCGCACCGTTCGACGAGCCGAGCCGCTTCCCCCTCAGAGACATGCCGGAGCCTTGTCAGCCCGCGTACCACGAAGATGTCGCCTTCGACGGCGGTTGGAAGCAGTTCCGGTCGGTGGCCTATTCCACACAGACCAATACCAGTCCAGGGCAGGCCCATGCGTTCGTCGACATCATCCAGGCCGCTGGGGTTTATCCGGACGCCAACACCGCGCGCGCGGAGTTCGACCGAGTGGGCTCGGCCCTGTCCGACTGCGAAAGCCTGCACAACGAGCGCTACCCCTTCGCGGTGGACAAGAAAGATGCCTCAACCCTGGCCGTCGACGCAGGGCAGTGGAAGTTCGTTTTCCGGGTCAAGTCCGCGGTGTTACTGCAAGTTGGCGCAATCGGCTGCCCGGACCCGGCGCGGGTTGCCTCGGACGTAGTTCAGGTCATGGCCGACCGCATCGGCTAGGGGTTTGAGGCGTCAGTTAACGGCAACTCGTCCTTCCGTCCGCAGGTGGTAGCCGGAGTCACGGGCGGTGCGCGATGCTAGAAGTTGGGGCCGCGTCCCGCCTGACCGACAACGGAACGACAGAAGGATCGCTGTGAACGAAGAGCAACGTAACGTGATGGCGTCGGGCAGTGGCTTCATCGCCGCGCTGGACCAAAGCGGTGGCAGCACGCCAAAAGCCTTGAAGCTCTATGGAATTTCGGAGGACTCATACGACGGCGACGAGCAGATGTTTGAGCTCATCCATCAGATGCGCGCAAGGCTGATCTCGAGTCCCAGCTTCACCGGCGACAAGGTCATCGCGACCATCCTGTTCGAGCAGACCATGGACCGCACCATCGACGGCGAGCAATCCGCTGCGTTTCTGTGGAAGCAGAAGCACATCGTGCCGTTCGTGAAGGTCGACCAGGGGCTCAGTGACGCCGCGAACGGTGTGCAACTGATGAAGCCCATGACGAAGCTCGACTCCCTATTGGAGCGGGCGGCCGCCTTGGGCATTTTCGGTACCAAGATGCGCTCGTTCATCCAGGAGCCCAACGATGGGGGCATCAGGGCCATCGTCGAGCAGCAGTTCGAGTACGCGGACACCATCGCATCGGCCGGGCTGATGCCGATCATCGAGCCCGAGGTCAGCATCAAGAGCCCGGACAAACCAAAGGCCGATGCTCAGCTGGTGGCGGCGCTGACCACGAAGCTCGACGAGCTCCCAGCGGACAGGCAGGTCATGCTCAAGCTGACGTTGCCCGACGAAGACAATCTTTATGCGCCGTTGATTGATCACCCCCGGGTGTTGCGTGTGGTCGCCTTGTCCGGCGGCTACAGCCTCGCGGAGAGTTGCGACATCCTGGCCCGCAATCACCTTCTCATCGCGAGCTTCTCGCGTGCGCTGACGGAGGGGCTGACCGCCCAGCAGACGAACGCCGAATTCGACGAGAAGCTCGGGTCGAACATCGACCAGATTTACGCCGCCTCGGTGACGTAATCGCGCTCGGGTCCATCGCGCACGCGCGCGAACCGCACTAACCTTTCGGTCATGGCTCCCAAGAATTCCCTGGCGAAGCTTTTCCTGGAATGGCCCGTCGTCCGTCAGCTGCGCTCGGGCGACCCGCTCGGTCGTGGATCGGCGGTCACCTCCAAGCACACTCGCGCGATAACCGCGCGTACGTCGACGGCCGATCGGGTGGTGCAGAGCGTATGCCCTTACTGCGCCGTCGGCTGCGGTCAGCGGGTGTTCGTCAAGGACGAGAAGGTCGTCCAGATCGAGGGCGACCCCGACTCGCCGATCTCGCGCGGCCGGCTGTGCCCCAAGGGTTCCGCCAGCGAGCAGCTGGTCAACTCGCCGGGCAGGCAGCTGAGGTGCTTTACCGCGCCGCGCGGGCGACCGAATGGCAGCGCCTCGACCTGGACACCGCCATCGACATGGTCGCCGACCGCTTCATGGAGTCCCGCCGCCACACCTGGCAGGACATCGACAAAAAGGGCAACCTGCTGCGCCGCACCATGGGCATCGCCTCGCTCGGCGGCGCGACGCTGGACAACGAAGAGAACTACCTGATCAAGAAGCTCTTCACCGCCGCGGGCGCGATCCAGATCGAGAACCAAGCTCGTATTTGACACAGCTCCACCGTTCCCGGTCTGGGAGCCTCCTTCGGGCGCGGCGGCGCCACCCAATCCCTGCAAGACATGGCCAACGCGGACTGCATCGTCATCCAGGGCTCGAACATGGCCGAGTGCCATCCGGTCGGGTTCCAGTGGGTGGAGGAGGCCAAGGCGCGCGGCGCGCGCGTGATCCACGTCGACCCGCGCTTCACCCGCACCTCGGCGATGTCGGACAAGCACATCCCGATCCGGGCCGGTTCCGACGTCGTGCTGCTCGGCGCGCTGATCAACCACGTCCTCACCAACGACCTGTGGTTCAAGGAGTACGTCGTCGCCTACACCAACGCGGCCACGCTGATCAACGAAAACTTCCGCGACACCGAAGATCTCGGGGGTCTGTTCTCCGGCTACGACCCCGAGACCGGGCAGTACGACCCGTCGACGTGGGCCTATCAACAAGGCGGGGCAGTAGCCGACGGTGGAGTGCTGCGCGACGAAACCCTGCAGCACCCGCGCACGCGTCTTCCAGATCCTCAAGCGGCACTACGCCCGCTACACCCCGCGAGATGGTGCGGGATGTCTGCGGCATCAGTCGCGACGATTTCGACTATCTCGCCCGCTCCATCGTCGAGAACTCCGGGCGCGAGCGCACCACCTGCTTCGCCTACGCCGTCGGCTGGACCCAGCACACCCTCGGCGCGCAATTCATCCGCACCGCAGCGATCCTGCAGCTGCTGCTGGGCAACATGGGCCGCCCGGGCGGCGGCATCATGGCGCTGCGCGGCCACGCCAGCATCCAGGGCTCCACCGACATCCCGACGCTGTTCAACCTGCTCCCCGGCTACCTGCCGATGCCCAAGGCGGGACCCACGACACCCTCGGCGACTACCTCGAAGTGGTCGGGTCGAAGAAGCAGAAAGGCTTCTGGGCCAACGCCGATGCGTACATGGTCAGCCTGCTCAAGGCGTGGTGGGGCGACGCCGCCCGCGAGGACAACGACTGGGCCTACGACTACCTGCCGCGGCTGACCGGCGCCGCACGGCACCTACCAGACCGTGATGGGCATGCTGGACGACGAGGTGGAGGGCTACTTCCTGTTGGGCCAGAATCCCGCCGTCGGGTCGGCGAACGGGCGCATGCAGCGCCTGGGCATGGCCCACCTGAAGTGGCTGGTGGTCCGCGACCTCAACATGATCGAGTCGGCGACCTGGTGGAAGGACGGCCCCGAGATCGCGACCGGCGAACTGCGCACCGAGGACATCGAGACCGAGGTGTTCTTCTTGCCCGCGGCCACGCACGTGGAGAAGGCCGGATCGTTCACCCAGACGCAGCGGCTGCTGCAGTGGCGCCACAAGGCGCTCGAGCCGCCCGGCGACGCGCAGAGCGAATGCCAGTTCTTCTACGAGCTCGGCAAGCGGATCAAGGCGCGGGTGGCCGGTTCGACCGACGAGCGCGACCGGCCGCTGCTGGACCTGACGTGGGACTACCCGACCGACGAGCACGGCGAGATCGACGGGGAGGCGGTGCTGGCCGAGATCAACGGCTATCACCTCACCGGCCCCGACGCCGGCAAGCCGTCTCGACGTTCACCGAGCTGCGCGCCGACGGGTCGACCGCCGCCGGCTGCTGGATCTACTGCGGCGTGTACGCCGACGGCGTCAACCAGGCCGCCAGGCGCGTGCCACACGGCGGCACCGGGCCCAGCCAGGCGGAGTGGGGCTGGGCGTGGCCGGCCAACCGGCGGATCCTCTACAACCGCGCGTCGGCCGACCCGGACGGCAAGCCGTGGAGCGAGCGCAAGAAGTACATCTGGTGGGACGACCAGAGAAGCAGCGGTGGGTCGGCCACGACGTGCCCGACTTCCCGGCGGACCGGGCGCCGCGCAGCCGCCCCGACCCCGAGCTCGGTGGCCCGGCCGCGCTGGCGGGCGACGACCCGTTCATCATGCAAGCCGACGGCAAGGGCTGGCTGTTCGCCCCTAAGGGCGTGGTCGACGGGCCGCTGCCCACGCACTACGAACCGCAGGAGTCGCCGGTCGCCAACGCGCTCTATCCGCAACAGCAGAACCCCGCACGAATCATCTTCCCGCGCAAGGACAATCTGAGCGCGCCGAGCGCCGGCGAGCCCGGAGCCGACGTGTACCCGTATGTGTTCACGACCTACCGGCTCACCGAGCACCACACCGCCGGCGGCATGAGCCGCTGGCTGCCCTACCTGTCCGAACTGCAACCGGAGATGTTCTGCGAGGTCTCGCCGGAGCTGGCCGCCGAGCGCGGCCTCGAGCCCTACGGGTGGGCCACCATCATCTCGCCGCGCGCGGCGATCGAGGCGCGGGTGCTGGTCACCGAGCGGATGACCCCGCTGGTCATCGGCGGCCACACGGTGCACCAGATCGGGCTGCCCTACCACTGGGGCGTCGGCAGCGACGCCGTGGTCAGCGGCGACGCGGCCAACGATCTCCTCGGCCTGACCCTCGATCCGAACGTGCAGATCCAGGAGTCGAAGGCCGGGTCCTGTGACATCCGGCCGGGCCGGCGCCCGCAGGGTGAGGACCTGCTCCGCCTCATCGCCGAGTACCAGTCGCGTGCGGGCGCCACGACCGAGACGGACAATGAACGCATCAGCTCCGCAGTTCGGGAGATCATCGACCGGGACACGAGGGGAGGCTAGGGCAGCTCATGGGCCAGCTAAGCGGACCGACTGACCCGGCCACCGACGCCGGTTGGGGCACAGCGGGGGAGACCTGAAGCCGCGCAAGGGCTTCTTCACCGACACCTCGATCTGCATCGGCTGCAAGGCCTGCGAAGTGGCCTGCAAGGAGTGGAACCGCAACCCGCGCGACGGCGATCTCGAGCTGCTGGGCTCGTCGTACGACAACACCGGCTCGCTGGGCGCGAGCACCTGGCGGCACGTGGCTTTCATCGAGCAGGGCCGTGACCGCATCGAGGAGGCGCGCGAATCCGGCCGTGCGCTAATCGATTTGGGGCTGCCCGCTATGCCAGGCCGTCCGGACGTCACCGACACCAGCCCCCCGGATACCCCGGAGTTTCGCTGGCTGATGTCCTCGGACGTGTGCAAGCACTGCACGCACGCCGGCTGCCTAGATGTCTGCCCCACCGGCGCGCTGTTCCGCACCGAGTTCGGCACGGTCGTGGTGCAGGACGACGTCTGCAACGGCTGCGGCACCTGCGTGGCCGGCTGCCCGTTCGGCGTGGTCGAGCGCCGCAGCGATGGAACGTATGCGACGTCGGAGCGGAAGTCGGACCGTCTGGCGCATGATTTCGTCACCGGCGTCGCCCAAAAATGCACCCTCTGCTACGACCGCTTGGTCGACGATCAGATACCGGCCTGCGCCAAGACCTGCCCGACCACGTCGATCAAGTTCGGCGATCACGACGAGTTGGTGGACCGGGCCCGGGAACGGGTCGCCGAGCTGCATGCGCAGGGCCGCACCGAGGCGCGGCTTTACGGCGCCAACGAGCACGACGGCGTCGGCGGCACCGGCTCGGTCTTCCTGCTGCTGGATGAACCGGAGGTCTATGGCCTGCCACCTGATCCGCGGGTGTGCACTGCTGACCTGCCGACCATGTTCAAGCGGGCCGGGCTGGCCGCGGCCGGCATGTTCGGCGCGGCTGCGCTGGCCTTCTGGAGGAGCCGGTGAGCACATCGGAATTCGACAGCCTGCGACCACCGGAACCGGACGGCAAGCGGCGTCGGAGGGGAAAGGACGGAAAGGGCAACCGACGCGTGGACGACACGCTGATGGTCCCCGAGGCGGAGTTCACGTCCTACTACGGGCGGCCGGTGGTCAAGCCCGCGCCATGGGGCCACGAGGTCGCGGCGTATCTGTTCCTGGGCGGCGTCGCGGGCGGTTCCGGCCTACTGGCGGCCGGCGCCCAGCTCACCAGCCGAAGCACGTTGCGCCGCAACACAAGGCTGTCTGCCCTGGTTGCCGTGATGCTCGGCGCGGTGGCGCTGGTCAAGGACTTGGGCCGACCCGAGCGGTTCGTCAACATGTTGCGCACCGTCAAGCTGACGTCTCCGATGAGCCTCGGCTCCTGGATCCTCAGCTTTTTCAGCGCCGGTATCGGGGTTGCGGCGGCGTCCGAGATCGATCGGATGACCGGCGAGCGACTTCCGCTGGGTCCGCTGCGGCCCGTGCTGCGCGCGGTGGAAGGCCCCGCCGGTTTGGAGGCCGCCCTGTTTGCGCCGCCGCTGGCGGTCTACACCGCGGTGCTGCTCACCAACACCGCGACTCCGACGTGGAACGCCGCGTATCGGGACCTGCCGCTGGTGTTCGCCAGCTCGGCGAGTCTGGCCGCATCGGGATTGGCGATGATCACCACCCCCGTCTCCGAGGCGGGGCCCGCGCGCAGGCTGGCCGTCATCGGTGCGGCCTGTGATCTGATCTCCGCCAGATTCACGGAGTACCGGATGGACCCGGTGACCAGGGAGCCGCTGCACCACGGCAGGCCCGGGCGGTTGCTGCAAGGGAGCGAATGGCTAGCCGCCGCAGGCGGTTTGGGCGCGTTGCTAGGTGGAGGGCACCGCGGTACCGCCGCCCTGTCCGGGCTGACGCTGCTGACGGCGTCGGCGATGCTGAGGTTCGGTTTCTTCGAGGCGGGCAAGGAATCAGCGCGGGATCCCCGCTACACGATCGAGCCGCAGAAACGCCGGCTGGCCGCGCGGCGTGCGGCCGGCATCACCGACGACTCGATCACGACCGCCGGTTGACGGGCCGGCTAGCGCTAGCGAATCTCGATGCCCTCGCCCGCGATGGTGTGGCCGATCACCGGATGGCCGGGCAGTTCGCCGACGACCAACAGGCCGCCGGAGGTTTGCGCGTCGGCGAGCAGCAGTAGGTCGTCCTCGGTGACGTCGGACGCCCACCGCAGCCGCGGGCGGACCCAATCCAGGTTGCGGCGGGTGCCGCCGGACACAAACCCGTCGCGCAGGGCGTCGCGCGCGCTCTCGATCACCGGTACCGCGGCGCGGTCGATGACGGCGCCCACGTTGGAAGCCCGGCACATCTTGTGCAGGTGCCCCAGCAGCCCGAAGCCGGTCACGTCCGTGGCCGCGGTGAGGCCGGTTGCCACCGCGGCCAGCGCGGCGTCGCGGTTGAGCTCTGTCATGGTGGATATCGCTTCCGGGAATACCTCACCGGTCTGTTTGTGCCGGTTGTTGAGCAGCCCAACACCGATCGGTTTGGTGAGGGTCAGCGGCAGGCCCGGTTCGGCCGCGTCGTTGCGCAGTAGCCGAGCCGGGTCGGCCACACCGGTCACGGCCATCCCGTACTTCGGTTCCGGGTCGTCGATGGAGTGGCCGCCGAGGACCGGGCAGCCCGCCTCGGACGCGACCGCCAGCCCGCCGCGCAGCACCTCCGTCATCAGCTCCAGGGGCAGCACGTCGCGCGGCCAGCCGACCAGGTTGATCGCGACAACCGGCCGTCCACCCATCGCGTAGACGTCCGAAAGCGCGTTGGCCGCGGCGATGCGGCCCCAGTCGTAGGCGTCGTCGACGACCGGCGTGAAGAAGTCGGCGGTGGACAGCACCGCGAGATCGCCGACCAGCACCGCGGCCGCGTCGTCGCCGTCGTCAAGCCCGACGAGAACGTGTTCATAGGATTGTCCGGTGAGCCCGCGGACCGCTTCTTCGAGCTCGCCGGGCGGGATCTTGCAGGCGCAGCCGCCGCCGTGTGCGTATCCGGTGAGCCGCGTCTGGGTCATGCCGACAGCCTAGGAGGCAGTGGGCCCAGACGCGGTCGCCCGGCGTCAGTCGTACGGGCTAGTTTGTCGGGTGGAGGCGTTTGGGTTCCTGGTGGTCCCCCCGGTCTTCAAAACCGGTGAGATCGAGCAACTCGGTCTGGCGGGTTCGATTCCCGTCCGCCTCCGCGAATCGAGGAGGCCCAGAAAGTACGTGACGCAGGTCGACCCGCGCCGGCTGATTCCGCGCACGGATCAGTTGCTGGCGCTCCCGGCTGTGCAGCAGGCGCGTACCCGGCTGGGCGAGCGCGTGGTCCGCGCTGTGGTGCGCGATATCCAGGACCAGGCTCGACGCGGTGATCTAGCGCCCGACCAGGTACCGAGCGCGGTGGCGGCGGCCCTGGGCGCGCACCGGGCCACGAGTCTGCGGCCCGTGCTCAACGCCACCGGCGTCGTCGTGCACACCAACCTCGGCCGCGCGCCGCTGGCCCCGGGCGCGGTCGACGCGCTGATCTCCGCGAGCGGCTACGTCGACGTGGAACTCGACCTCGCCACCGGCACCCGCTCCAAGAGAGGCGTCGCCGTCCGCGAAGCGCTGCTCGCCGCCTGCCCGGCCGCCGGGGACGCGCTTGTCGTCAACAACGGGGCCGCCGCCCTGGTGCTGGCCACTACGGCGCTGGCGGCCGGCGGCGAAGTGGTGGTGAGCCGCGGGGAACTGATCGAGATCGGCGCCGGGTTCCGGCTCCCCGACCTGATCGCCTCCACCGGCGCCCGGCTGCGGGAAGTCGGCACCACCAACCGCACCCACCTGCAGGACTACGCCGCAGCGATCGGGCCGCAGACCGGGTGCGTCCTGAAGGTGCACCAGAGCAACTTCCGGGTGGAAGGGTTCACCGCCGCGGTCGGCCTGTCCGAGCTTCGGGCGTTGACCGCGACCAAGGAGGTGCCGCTGATCGCGGACCTCGGCAGCGGGCTGCTTGCGCCCGACCCGCTGCTGCCCGACGAGCCCGACGCCGCCACCGCGCTGTCCGACGGCGCCGACGTGGTCACCGCCAGCGGCGACAAACTGCTGGGCGGGCCGCAGGCGGGCATCGTGCTCGGACGCGCGGACGTGGTCGCCCGGATGGCCCGGCATCCGTTGGCGCGCGCGGTCCGGGCGGACAAGCTGACCCTCGCCGCGCTGGAGGCGACGGTCCGCGCCGGTGTGTCGCCCGTGAGTCAGGCCCTGCACGCCGATCCCGATCGGCTGCGTGCCCGCGCCGAGCGGCTCGCCGCGGCGGTCGGTGGGTCCGTCGTCGCGCACGACGGCCGAGTGGGCGGCGGGGGAGCGCCCGGCGTCCCCTTGCCCGGATGGGCGGTCCGTCTTCCCGAGTCCGCGGCTGAGCCGCTGCGCGCCGGTGACCCCGCGGTCTTGCCCCGGGTGCATGACGGCGCCTGCCTGCTGGACATGCGCTGCATACCGGAGTCCGACGACGATCGACTACTGGCTGCTGTCCGTACGGCGCTGGCGGGGCTGGACGACCGCTGAATACATTCGTCGTCGCTACCGCCGGCCACGTCGATCACGGCAAGAGCACCCTCATCCGCGCCCTCACCGGCATGGAGCCCGACCGGTGGGAGGAGGAGCGTCGGCGCGGCCTCACCATCGATCTCGGCTTCGCCTGGATGACCCTGCCGTCCGGCCGCGAGGTCGCGTTCGTCGATGTACCCGGCCACCAGCGCTTCCTGGGCAACACCCTGGCCGGCCTCGGTCCCGCGCCGGTGGTCTGCTTCGTCGTCGCCGCCGACGAGGGCTGGCAGGCGCAGGCCAGCGACCATCGCGACGCGGTCGCCGCGCTGGGCATCCGGCGCGGCCTGATCGTGGTGACGCGCGCCGACCGGGCGCCGGAGCGCGCCGCCGAGGTCCTTGAGCACGCGCGCGCGGAGCTGTCCGAGACCGGCCTGCGCGACGCGCCGGGCATCGTCGTGTCGGCCGTCGACGGCACCGGCCTGACCGAGTTACGCGTAGCGCTGGACCGCACTCTGGCGCAGGTGCCCCCGCCCGACGCCACCGCCCGGGTGCGGCTCTGGGTCGATCGTTGCTTCACCATCACCGGCGCGGGAACCGTGGTCACCGGGACGCTGGCGGCCGGCACGCTCGCCCGCGGCGACATGCTCGACCTGCTCGGCGCGCGGCGCGTTCGATCGGTGGTGGTCCGTGGCCTGCAGAGCCGCGGCGAGCCCTACCCCACGCTGGTGCCAGTGGCTCGGGTGGCGCTCAACCTGCGCGGGGTGTCCCGCGACGCCGTCCGCCGCGGCGACGCGCTGGTCACTCCCGGCGCGTGGCCGAGCACCCGCATGCTCGACGTGCGCCGCACCACCGCGGGCCCGTTGACCGAAGCCCCGGCGCAGCTCGTCGTGCACGTCGGTACCGCCGCCGTGCCCGCGCGGCTGCGACCTTTCGACGACGACCACGGCCGGCTCACCCTGGAGCGGCGGCTGCCGCTGGTTCTCGGCGACCGGTTGGTGCTGCGCTATCCCGGCAGCAGTCGAGTGCTCGGTGGCGCGCAGGTGCTCGACGGGGACCCGCCGGCGTTGCGGCGACGCGGCGACGGCGCGCGACGGGCCGCGGCGCTGGCCGGGATGGACGCGGCTGGCGACGTGGCGGCCGAGGTGGCCCGTCGGGGTGCCGTCCAGGAGAGCCACCTGCGCCGGCTGGGGCTACTTGCCGGCGTGATGACGACACCGGCAGGGGTGCGGGTGCTGGACGGCTGGTGGGTGCACGACGCGACGTATGACGTCTGGCGGCAGCGGCTGCGCACCGCGGTGGACGAGCTGCATGCGCGGGATCCGCTGGCCGACGGGCTGTCTCGCGGCGCCGCGCGCGACCTGCTTTGCCTGCCGGACGAGTCGCTCGTTGATGCGGTGGCCCGCGACGAGGGACTTGAGCAGGGGGGCGGCCATATCCGGGTGGCCGGCGTTCGCGACGATCTCGGCCGCGCCGAAGCGGCGGTAGGTGAGCTGGAGGCGCGGCTGCAGGCGGAACCGTTTCACGCTCCCGAGGCCGACGATCTGGCGGCACTGCGGCTGGGCGCCCGCGAACTCGCCGCGGCAGAGCGTGCCGGTCGGGTGCTGCGGCTGCGCGACGGTGTGGTGCTGCTGCCCACGGCGCCGGCGCTGGCGATGCGGGCGCTGGCCCGGCTCGAGCAGCCGTTCACCACCAGCCAGGCGCGGCAGGCGCTCGGCACCACGCGACGTGTCGCGATCCCGTTGCTGGAACACCTGGACGCGCGCGGCTGGACCCGCCGATTGGACGCGGGCCACCGCGAGGTCGTGCGCTGAGGCGGGCGATCCCGTGACACCCTGATCGCCGCGGGCAGCTGCAGCTGACGGTCGTTTACGTCCCGCCTTGGCCGGGGACGCCGTTGGGGCCCTTGGAACCAATGTTGGTTGGTGGGGTGCCGATGCCGCCGGCGCCGCCGCCACCAGGGGCGCCACCGATGCCGGGCGCGGCCGAATACCCAGCCGCCGGCGCCGCCGTTTTGTCCGGTGCCCGCCGCGCCACTGGCGCCGTTGCCGACCAGCGGGCGCCCCGTCATCATTTCCCACGGCGAAAACACGCCCAAGCCCAACGGCGAGGCATTGGCGGCCTCGCCGGCCGCATACGCGCCCGCGCCTCCGCGCAGGGCCTGGACGAATTGGTCATGGAACGCCGCCGCCTGCGTGCTGAGCGCCTGGTATTGCTGGGCATGCATGCCGAACAACTTCGCGATGACCGCCGAGACCTCATCCCGCGCCGCGACCGCGATCTCGGTTGTCTGGTCGGCCGCCGCCGCGTTGGCGGCTTCGATCGTCTGCGCGATTTCGGTGAAGTCCGTCGACGCCGTGGTCAGAGCCTCAGGTGCGGCGATAACGTACGATGTCATCGTGGGCTCCGATCGCGTCGTCGCGGACCCCCGAGCAGAACCTAATATCTACGCGCGTCGATTCTGATGCGCTGCCGATTCAGGAATTTTGATCGGCGTTTAATTTGCTGATCGGGTCTTGTCGCATCAGCGTCGACCCGGAGCCGACCCGGCGCCAACCCGGCCCCGAATCGCACGCCGAATCTGGGTAGGCCGCTGTGCGATGCTGCGGGCATGCGCCGACGCCCCGGCATACGTTGATCGTGCCCGCCCGCCGGCCGTGGGTTTGCGGGACTGCGGACTAGGCGCGGAGGGCAGTTAAGCGATTCCGTGCACAATAATTGGGCCATGATGGTCGCCAAGCCGCAGCGCACGGTATGAATTGCCGTTGGTATCGACCGATGGCCTGTTGGCCGCGCTCAAGTGGGTGCCCCCCAGGCCCGCGGGCATAGGGAAACGGGCATAGCGAAAGATGTCAGAGGAAAGCGCTGCCGGTGAGGAGCACGACATCCGCGTGTTTCGGCCGGGCCGCCTGCCGATGCGGGTGCTGTCACTGCGGACCATCGTCATCGTCGCGCAACTGTCGGTGATTGCGCTCGTCCTCATTCTGGGCGCATGGGTGTGGATCGGCGTCACCAACGATCAATACAGTCAGCTCGACCGCCGCCTGGATTCGGTCAGCAGCCTGGGCGATATCAACACACTGCTCAACAGCGCACAGCTCACCGACCCCGATCGGCCCACGTCTGACGGCCTGGTACGCACCGCACGCATTGGCGGCGTGATCGTGTCCGTGCCGAGCAACATCGTTGTGCCCAAACTCGCAAACGGCTACACGAACACCACCATCGATGGCGTGCAATACCGCGTGCGTACCTTCTCCGCGGGTCCGGCCTCGATTGCGCTGGCAGCTCCGTTGGCCGAAGCGCAGCATCGGATCAACGAGCTGCACCTGCGGGTGTTGTTGATCTGTGCCGGCGTGATCGGCGGCACGTTCCTGGTCGGCTGGGTGATCTCCCTGATCATGGTCAATCCGTTCCTTCTGCTCGCACAACAGGCGCGCGCCATCAACGCCCAGTCCAGCCCGGACGAAGTCCAGGTCCGCGGTGTGCGTGAGGCCGTCGAGATCGCCGAGGCGGTCGAGGGCATGCTGGACCGCATCGGCAACGAGCAACAGCGCACGAAGGCAGCGCTGGAATCGGCCCGGGACTTCGCCGCCGTCGCCTCACACGAGCTGCGCACCCCGCTGACCGCCATGCGCACCAACCTGGAGGTGCTGTCCACCCTGGAGTTGGCCCCCGAGCAGCGCAGGGAGGTGCTCGGCGACGTCATCCGCACCCAGAGTCGGATCGAGGCGACACTGACGGCGCTCGAACGCCTGGCACAGGGCGAACTGACCACCGTCGACGACTTTGTCCCGTTCGACATCACCGAGCTTTTGGATCGCGCCGCGCATGACGCGCTTCGCATCTACCCCGGCGTGCAGGTGTCGCTGGTGCCGTCGCCCACGGTCCTGATGGTGGGGTTGCCCACCGGTCTGCGGCTGGTCATCGACAACGCCATCGCCAACGCCGTCAAGCATGGCGGCGCCAGCGAAATTCGGCTCAACGTAAGCAGTTCCGGCGAAGGTGTGGAAATCGCGGTCGACGACGACGGCACTGGCGTCCCCGAGTCGGAACGCGCCACGGTCTTCGAACGCTTCTCCCGCGGGTCGACGGCATCGCGTTCGGGGTCCGGTTTGGGGCTGGCATTGGTCGCGCAGCAAGCCGAATTACATGGCGGCACGGCGTCACTGGATACCAGCCCGCTCGGTGGCACGCGACTGCTGCTGAAGCTCCTGGGCGATGGGCGCGGCCCCAGCCAAAACTGACGCGGAATTGCCGTCCTGTAGACGGTTCTCCGCTTACCGCGACGCGAAAAGATTTGCATTTACAAATGTTTGCATTCACTATGCGACCCGCCCGCCAAGTTGACCGACGCTCGGCCGTCCCAATACCTTCGAACGTAGCAGCCTGGCGTTCCCGCCGAACAACGAAGTTGGCGTGGATTGTAAGGCCTTGTTCTGCAGCAAGTTACGCCGACGTCACTGGCCGCACTACGGGGCGGATATCCCACCGCGCCCCACGACGACTTCACGAGGGAGCGACCGATGCAATACGCCAAACCGCCCGGCACACAAGCCGCCGAGCCCGGGGCGGCATCACGAATGGATCGGTTGCACTCCGTGATTCGGCATGATCTGCCCTCGTCGCTGGTGGTCTTCCTGGTAGCACTTCCGCTATCGTTGGGGATCGCGATCGCTTCCGACGCGCCGGTGCTCGCGGGGCTGATTGCCGCCATTGTCGGTGGCGTCGTCGGCGGAGCCGTAGGTGGTTCGCCGCTGCAGGTCAGTGGCCCCGCTGCCGGTCTGACGGTCGTTGTCGCGGATCTCATCGGCGAATTCGGTTGGATGGTAACGTGTTTCATAACCGTGGTCGCGGGTGTGATGCAGATTCTGCTGGGTCTGAGCCGCGTTGCTCGCGCCGCACTTGCGATCTCTCCCGTCGTCGTCCACGCGATGCTGGCCGGGATCGGGATCACCATCGCACTGCAGCAGGTGCATGTGCTACTGGGCGGCGAGTCCAAAAGCTCAGCTTGGCACAACGTCATCGGTCTCCCCGCCCAAATTGTGGGTGCGCACCGGCCCGGATTGGTCCTGGGTCTGCTCGCGATCGCCATCATGCTGGCCTGGCGGTGGGCCCCGGCTAAAGTGCGGCCCGTTCCAGGTCCGCTGGTCGCCATCGTGGTGGTAACGGTCGCCTCGGTGGTGTTTGGGTTCCAGGTGTCCCGGATCACGCTCGACGGGTCGGTGCTGGATGCTCTGCAGCTGCCGGCACTCCCGGACGGTAATTGGGGAGCCGTCGTGGTCGGTGTCATCACCGTCACGCTCATCACCAGCGTGCAGAGCCTGCTGACCGCGGTTTCGATCGACCGAATGCACCACGGGCCGCGTACCGACTTCAACCGCGAGTTGATCGGGCAGGGTGCCTCGAACATCGTGTCCGGGGCGGTCGGCGGGCTTCCCATCGCCGGTGTAATCGTGCGCAGCGCGGCCAATGTCAACGCGGGTGCGAAAACGCGGGGCTCGACGGTCATGCATGGTTTTTGGATCCTGCTGTTCGCTCTTCCGTTCGCGGGGCTGGTAGAGCAGATCCCCTCCGCGGCGCTTGCCGGCCTGCTGATCATCGTGGGAATTCAGCTGCTCCAGCCCGCCCACATCGAAACTGCTTTGAAGACTGGCGATTTGGCCGTTTACCTGGTGACCGTAGTCGGTGTTGTCTTCCTCAATCTGCTGCACGGCGTCATCCTCGGCCTGGTGCTGGCCATCGCTTTCACCGGATATCGGGTGATACGCGCCAAGGTCGAGGCCGAGCCCGTGGGTGACGAATGGCGCGTGGTCATCGAGGGGGCGTGCACATTCCTCGCCCTGCCGCGGCTGACCCGCGTGCTGGCGTCGATTCCGGAACGCACCACCGTCACCGTCGCGATTTTGGTCAACTACCTCGATCACGCCGCGCAGCAGGCGATTAACGACTGGCAGCAACAGCACACCGCCACGGGCGGCACGGTCCGGATCCACAGTGTGGTTGGGACGCGTCAACTCGCGAGCCGCGCAGTTAACCACCCGACCGAACCCGAAAACCCCGAGCCCGAGCCACCGAAAGACAACCACCGCGGGGTTCGGCTCACCCTGGTCCAGCCGGTCACTCGCGAAGCCAGTACGAGCTAATCCGAGCGATCGGGCGGCACGCGACCGGGTTGGATGAGGGCCCCGAATTTCTCTAGCCGCGCGATGTCCTCATTTGCATACCCGAGTTCGGTGAGTAGCTGGGTGTTGTGCTCGCCCTGACGGGCCGCGAACTGCCCGTCGTCATGGGCCACCTGGTCGTTGAAATGCCATGGCCGGCCGGGAATCCTGATCTCGCCGCCGTCCCCGTCGGGGACGGTTCGCACCGCGCCCCAGGCCTCGGCCCAATCACTCGCCGCAAACTCCTTGACGCTGCGGACCTGGCCGGTCGCTATTTTCGCCTCGTCCAGTTGGGCGTCCAGCGACTCCATGTCGGAGAAGGTGCCGATCCAGTCTTGAACGATCGCGTGTAGCGCTCCGAGGTTGCGCAGCCGCGATTCGGGGGTGCGGAACCGTGGATCGTCCGCAAGATCCGGGCGTCGCATCGCGGCAAGGTAGAACGGAAATGACATGCTGCCAACCAAACTCATTGGACTGGCGAACATTTCACCGTTGGGTCCGGAGAAGAACGGACCATCGGTCGCGCCAAGGATCGGCCGTTCGTCTCCGAGCTCGTCGTCGGCCAGGTCGGCGTGCACGCGTTCGTTGACCGACACCATGACGGCCGCCATGGCCACGTCGATGTACTGCCCGACACCGGTGCGTTCGCGGCGGACCAGCGCGGCAAGGATCGCGATTGCGGCGTGCAGTCCCGAGTACACGTCGGCATGCGACAACGCATCGCTTCGCATCGATTCAGTCAGCCCGAAGTGCGAAACACTGTTGGCGGTGATGCCCGTCTCCGCCTGCACTGTCGGTGCGTAGGCCATCCGGGAGCGCCACGGGCCGTGTTGCCCATAGCCGCTGATCGAGGCATACACCACCCGGGGATTCGTCACCGACACTGTGTCGTAGCCGAGGCCGAACGCGGCGAGCGCGCCCGGACGGAAGTTTTCGACGATCACATCCGCGCTGTCGCACAGCGTCGCAACCACATCCCGCGCTCCGTCGACGTTCAGGTCGATGCTCAGATTTCGCTTTCCGGCGTTCTGCTGCGCGTAGTAGCCCGAGATCTCGCCCCTGCTGGGGAAGGCTTTCCGCGACAGGTCGCCACTTGGTGGTTCCACCTTCACGACGTCGGCGCCGAGGTCCAACAGCGTCTTGGCGCAGTGCGGGCCGGCCAGCACCCGGGAGAAGTCCACCACGCGGATTCCGGCGAGCGGTAAACCCATCGTTCACCGTCCCTCGAAAGTCGCCATGCCGATACCCTTTTCGCGATACGAAGACACGCCCTTCCGGAAGTCCTGTGAGGAGAAGATGGACCGTTGAATCTCGGCCATCGCCTCGTCGGCGGCCGCCATCCCGTCGTTGATCGCACACGCCACGAGGCGCTTGGTAGCCGCGTGGGCAACCGTGGGTCCGTGGGCGAGTTCCTGGGCTAGCACCATCGTCGCGGCTTCGAGTTGTTCGTCCGGCACGACGCGGTTGATGATGTTCCAGCGCTCGAGAGTCGCTGCGTCGTAACGGCGTCCGAGCATGACCATCTCTTTGGCCCGTGCCGCTCCGGCGCGCTGCGTAAGCCGCTGCACGGCACCCATCAACGGATGCAGGCCGACGGTCGCCTCCACCGATCCGATCTTCGCCGACTGCGCGGCGACGATCAGATCGCACGCCAAGGCGAGTTCGAATCCCCCGCCGACACAAACCCCTTGCACGCTGGCCACGATCGGGGCCGGGTATTCATCGAACGCGCGCAGCACGTCAACGAGGTGCCAGTCGAGCACGTCCGCGACGGCAGCCGTCTCGACCATCGCGTCGAGATCGGCGCCGGCCGAGAAATGACGTAGCGAACTGCGCAGGATCACCGCGCGTGCATTTTCTCCGCGCGACCAGTTCAGCCCCTCGACGATGTCCAGGCACAGTTGGACATCCAGCAGGTTGTAGGGCTTGGACTGCATGGACAGCACGGCGACCCCGCCGTCCATGGCTCTGTCCACCGACGACGTCGTGGCGACACTCGTGGGCTCCGACATGTTTTCCTCTCCATCCGAAATTTCACCCGAGATATCACGCGGGTTGCGGCAGGCGCAGGATCGCCTCGGTCTCCTCCACCGAGGCGATCGACCGGTCGAGCGCCTGGGCGACCCGCACGGCACGGTCCACGAGCGGCTGGTTGCCGCGGCTCAACTCGCCTTTGCGCATATACAGCGCGTCTTCCAGGCCCGCACGGACATTGCCGCCCAGCGCCACGCCCATCGCGGTCAGGCTCAGGTTGGCCGACCCGATGGCGATCACCTGCCAGATGCAACCCGGCGGCAGTCGGCGCACGAGCGTTAGCAGGTTGTCTGGTGTCGCGGCCATGCCTCCCCGCACGCCCAGCACGATCGAGAACTGCATCGGCTCGTCGTCCAGCAGACCGGCATCCCGCATGCGCATACAGGCCTCCAGATGGCCCGTGTCATAGATCTCGAGTTCGGGCTTGATGCCGAACTCCCGCATCCGATCGGCGAGCCGGGCGACGTCCCTGGGTGGATTGCGAAACTCACCTGCCCCGAACGACATCGAGCACGGGTTGAGGGTCGCCATCCGTGGTCGCAGTTCCACCAGCGCCGCCCGCTCCGAGAATGGGACCTCCAGCCCGACGCCGGTGGAAAGCTGGATCAGGATCGGGCACCGATCGCCGATCAGATCCATTGTCAGGCGCGCGATTTCGAGGTCTGCGGTGGGTCTGTCGTCGCGGTCGCGGAAATGCAGATGCGCGACGGCCGCACCGGCCCGGTAGGCGTCGTGGACCGCCGCCGCGATCTCGTGCGGCTGGGTGGGCAGCGTCGGGTTGTCCGCCTTGGTGGCGATCGGACCCGTCGGGGCGATGGTGAGCACGACGCTCATGCTGGCGCCACCTCCGGGGACGGACCCCACGGGCCGGAACCGGCGGCGGCGACGTTGACCAACTTGCGATTGACGAACTCGCCGAAGCCCAATTCGGCCAGTTCCCGGCCAAACCCGGAACGCTTCACCCCACCAAAGGGCAATTCCGGCGCCGTCCAAGCCGGTTGGTTCACGAATACCATGCCACTGTCGAGTTGCGCAGCGACCTTTCTCCCGCGCGTGGTGTCAGCGGTGAAGACCGATGCCCCGAGGCCGAACGGGGTGTCGTTGGCAAGCGCGATGGCCTGCGCCTCGGTGTCGACCACGTAGAACGCAGCGACGGGACCGAAGAACTCGGTGTGATAGGCCGCGTTCGTCGCGTCGATCCCGGTCAACACGGTGGGCTCGAGGTAAAAGCCCGGGCGATCGACACGCGCACCGCCGACGACGACACGCGCGCCGTCCTTCTCCGCCAGTTGGATCTGCTCGAGCAACAGGTCCAGCGCGCGTTCCGAGGACACCGGCCCCAGGGTGGTGGCGAGATCCATCGGGTCGCCTGCCCGCAGCGCCGCCATCGTCTCGCTGAAGGCATGAAGAGCGGCGTCGCCGCGGTCCTTGCCGACGACGATGATCCGCTTCGACCCCACACAGCACTGCCCGGTATTGAACATCCGGCCGAAGACGGCCGATTGCACCGCATGGTCCAGGTCCGCATCCTCCAGGACGAGCAAGGGATCGCTGCCGCCCAGTTCCAGTACGACCTTCTTCAGGTTTCGGCCGGCCTGCTCGGCCACCGCGGCACCGGCGCGCTCGCTGCCGGTTATCGTCACCGCGGCCACCCGTGGATCGGCGATCACCCGGGCCGCCTGTTCGTGACTGGCGAAGACGTTCGTATACACCCCCTCGGGGGCGCCGGCCTCCGCCAGCAGCCGCGCCCACCCCAGTGCACATTGCGGCACGCTCTCGGCGTGCTTGACCACCAGGACATTGCCGGCCAGCAGCTGCGGTGCGGCCACCCGGGCGACCTGGTAGTACGGGAAATTCCACGGCTCAATCGCAAAGATCACGCCGATCGGCTCGGTCCACACAACCGCCCCGGGCGATTCCGGCAATTCCCTAGGGGCCATGAGGGTTTCGGCGCGATCCGCGTAGTATTCGAGTATCGATGCGGCCAGCTCCACCTCGGCCTCGGCGGTGCCGATCAGCTTGCCCATCTCCAGCGTCATGCGGTGGGCATGCACGGCGGCGTTCGCGCGCAGTTCGGCGGCCGCCGCCTTGAGCACGTCGGCCCGCTCTCGCACCGGGCGGTGGCGCCAGTCGGTGGCCCATGTGGTGTGGGCCGCGTGGAGGCGTTCGTCGAGTTCCTGGTCGCCAAGGGTGTCGAAGGTACCGAGGTGCTCACCCGTGGCCGGGTTGATTGTGCTGTATCCCATGTGGTTTCGCCTGTCGTTAGGTAGCGCGTGGCGCGTCGAGGTCGCGTCGGGTGCCGGCACGGCAAAGCCGCGACCTCGGCGCCGCGTGGTCAGTAGATTCCGGCGGTTGTGCCTGGTGCCAGCGCGAGGTTGACCGGCAGCTTTTCTTCGTGCGAGTAGGGCGTGGCCTTGTTCTCGGCAATCCAGCGTTTCTCGGCGTGGGATTCGAATGGCGGCGGAATGATGCCCTGCAGCGACCACAGGTCGAATGGCGGCTCAGTGATGGTGAATTCCCAGTCGAAGCCGCGGTCGGCGATCCACGGTTTGATCACCCGGTCGACATGTTGCACCCACCACTGGCGCACCACCGGTCCGGGCAGTGTGCGGGCCATCTGGTCGATGTTGATCCTGACGAACTTGTCGTGCGAGTCGCCGCCGACGAAGAAATCATCCGCCGCGACCTCTTCAAACAGCACCACGACGTAGAACTTCGGGATCGGGACCGCCTCGTAGATCGACGTGATCGCTGCCGAGAACTGCTTCTTGTCCTCGGAGGTGTATGCCCCTACCGGGTGGTGAATCTTCCACAGCGGCATGACTTTTCCTCATTTCCTTGGCTACTTGGATGACGCGGATCGGGTCGGAGCCGCGGCGTGACCGGGACCCACGGGCGGTGACCCAGGTCACGTACCAAGGAGCACAACACAGCACAAGGTCTGTAATCAAGACTGAGTTTAATAATCAAACTCACTGGAGGGGGCTGGCCGGTGCTGCCTGCCCCAGACTTCCAGCGCCACGAGCGCGGGCGCCAGGGATCGGCCGACCTCGGTCAAGCCGTACTCATAACGCGGCGGGTGATCGCAGTACCGACGCCGGCAGATCAGCGCCTGGGCCTCGAGCCGGCGCAGTCGCAGTGCCAGTCGATCGCGCGGCACGCCGATGTTTCGCTGGATGTAGTTGAACCGGTGGTTGCCCGCGCTGATTTCGTACAAAACCAGCAGCGTGCACCGGTCTCCGAGCACATTCACCGCCCAGTCGAAGGCCGCACTGCCCGGCCGGCCCTCGCGCTCACTCACAGCAACCATCAGCACCATCTCAGCGTCGGATGCACCGTCGCCGTCTAGCATCTCATAACAAGACTCAGTCTAATAGAAGAACGACAAATTGAGTGCTTGATTGCAACTGAGTTGCTATTCTTCACTTCGTGAAACGGGGATTTTCGGGCTGGCCATGCTCGGTCGCTCGCGCGGTCGCGGTGTTCGGCGATGCGTGGACGCTGATGATCTTGCGCGACTGCATGCATGGGATTACCCGCTTCGACGAGTTCCAGAAGTCCCTGCAGATTGCCCGCAATACGCTCTCGGATCGGCTGTCCGGGCTGGTCGACGCGGGCGTCCTGACTAAGCGGTTCTACCAGGACAATCCGCCGCGATATGAGTACCTACTCACCGAAATGGGCCGCGATCTTTTCCCGGTGATTTCGGCGATGCTGGCCTGGGGCGACAAGTGGCTCGACGAGGGTGAGGGCGCTCCGGTGCGCCTGTACCACGAAACGTGCGGCCACGACGTGGACCCTCAAGTGGTGTGCGCGCACTGCGGCGACCCGTTCGTCGCCGCCGACGTGCAATTCTGCGTCGGGCCGGGCTTCCCCGAGACGGTGGAGTGCGGCACCGACTTCCGCCACCGGCTCGCGGACTCCCCCGGTGCCGAAGGCGGCCGGCCACACGCCCACCGCGCGGCGTCCTAAGCGGTCCTAAGCGGTAAGGTCTGCAGCGTCAGCCGTCGCCAGGCACGAAGGGCAGCCGTGACCTCAACGGACCGTCGGACCAACCGTGCTGCGCATTTGATGCGCTGAACAGCGAGCGATGACGATGGCCCCTGTCAAAACGCCGGAAGACCAACCCGACCAGCCGCGGGCTCATCTCGTCGTGGATGACGGTCGCTCCGAACGCAGCGTGCCGATTTTCGATCAACTGTTTGTCGGCCGGGAATGTGCGGGAATCAGCGAGGGACGCCGGCTGGTGATCGACGATCCCGAGATCTCCCGCACCCACCTCGAGATCCGGCTGGACGCCACACACGATCAGGCTTTCGTTATCGACACCAGCACCAACGGCACGTCGCTCAACGGTGCGCGACTAGAGCGCGCGGTGCCGGTGCCGATCAGACCGGGCGATCGGTTGCGGATCGGGGATCTGGGGCTGACCTTCCGGTCGCAGCGATTCAACGCCATCAGGAAGACTGTCCCGCGGCGCACGCTGGCCCGGATCGGCAAGTCCGCGCTGGTGATGGTGGTCGGTGACATCGTCAACTATTCGACGATCTCCCAGGTGACAGACGAGGGCGTGATGGCGCAGAGCCTGCACACGCTCTGGCGTCAGCTGGGTGGTGTCCTGGTCGACCATCACGGCACGCTGAGCCACTACGCCGGCGATGCGCTGTTCGCGGTGTGGGAGTTGGGCAGGCTGCCGGCCGCGGCCGAGCTGGCGATCGACTTCGCGGTCGCCTCGAATTCCCTTGTCGAGAGGCTCGCACCCGAGCTGCCGTTGCGCGGCCCGGACGGCTCACCGATCCACATGGGCTGGGGCGTGGTGCAGGGCATGGCCGCCCAGGCCGCCTTGACGCGGGCGACCGACGCGGTGATCGGCGACTCGGCGAACGTGGCGTTCCGGTTGGCCGGGCTGGCCGGTCGCCAGGGGCGGGCGGCGGTGATGGTGACCGGCGCCGTGCGCAACGCCGTTGCGGCACAGTTCAAGTGGGGCGAGAGCGAGCGGGTTGAGATCAAGGGTCGACACGGGACGGAGACCGTATACCCGGTTATCGGGCGCGAGACGCCCGGGACGGCCTCGACGTGACGGCCTGAAGGGCCTGGCCGTGGCGTTGCGGTAGCCGCGCTTCGGCCAGAACCCGACCGGCTACCAGCGCGGTCACCAGCACGCCGACGCAGACCAGTCCGTCGTCTTTGAGGCCCCACTTCACCGAAGCCAGGATTGCCGCCCCCGCCGCGCACAGCAGCGCGCCGATGCCCACGCCGCGCACGACCGAGGTGATGTCGGGAGCGCCGTCCCAACCCGACAGCGGGTTGTTCTCCAGCGGCCGCAGCGCCACGAACAGCACCGCCACTACGGCGATCATGATGACCAGCTGCGCGACGGTGATCGCCGCGAAATGCTGCTGGCCGGGGTAGCGCGGGTATCCCAGCTGGTCGAAGAGCAGATGCACGCACAGCAGCGCCGGCATGTGCCAGAGGTAGATGGTCATCGCGCCAGAGTTGCCGACCGCGGTCCACCACCACACACGGGGTCGCCGCGCCCACCGGGCGATCGCGGGTGCGGCAGCGATTGCCAACGCGCTCAGGACGATTGCGTGCCCGGCGAGCAGCAGCGACGGCGGGCTCATGTTGGCAAGTCGTTGGCCCGAGATGCCCACCAGGCTCAGGTCATACGGCCCCCAGCGCACCAGCGCGACGTCAACTACGAAGAACGCAACTGCGATCCCCAGTGCGGCGCGGCCGGAGAGCAGCTGGCGTCGGTAGGCAACGCCGAACATGGCCGGGATGAGCCAGACCGCGAAGTTGAGGTAACCGAGGGGCGCCGAGGCGGGCCAGTGCAACCGCATCGCGTCGACGGCCGCGACGATCCCGCAGACCGTAACCACACCGGCGGCGAGACGCGCGGTGGTGGTGATCCGGAACAATAGTGGGATCGCGGCCAGCACCAGCACATAGACGCCGAGAAACCAGAGCAGCTGAATGCTGACGCCTGCGATTGGGTCGTACACATGCCTGGGCAGCACGTGAAACAGAACGGTCAGCGCGACCGCCCAGAATGCGAGGTAGTAAAACACCGGCCGAAATAGCCTGGTGCAGCGTTTCATCAGCCAGCCGCCCCAGTTGGTGCCGGGCCGCCAGGACGACACGCACGCCGCGGCGCCGGCAAAAAAGAACAGCGGCATTATCTGAAAGATCCAGGTCAGGGCCTGAAACGTGGTCGAGGTGGTGAGCAGGTTGTCCCAATGGAGCACGCCGTTGCGGATGACGCTGATGGCCATGACGGTGTGGCCGACCACCACACCGAGCAGGCTCACGATGCGGATGACGTCGATGGCGCGGTCACGATCGGCTGGAGTTTTCTCTGCCAGCTCGGCTGGGCTGGGAAAGCCCATGAGAGTTGATGTCACCCAAAAAGCATCGCCGACGGGTAGGTGCCGGCGCCTGCGTAGTTCTACCTGTTTGTGTGCCGCTATTACTGCCCGAGGGCGAGGTGTCGGCCGTAGATCGGGGTCACGGCTCATCGCCGCGTTCGGCCAGGTGATTGCCCATGGTGGCGCGTAAGTCGATGAGAAGGCCCTCGAAACTGTTCAGCAGCTCCGGGGAGTGGCGCGACATAGCAGCGTCGAGTTGCTGTGCCAGTGGTGCGAAGAACTCGTCGGCGCGAGCGTGCACATTCGCGCTGCTGCGTAGCGTCACAACCCGACGGTCGGCGCTTTCTCTGCTGCGTATGACGTGTCCGGCTTCCTCAAGGCGATTGAGCAGCGATGTCGTGGCACCCGACGATAGGCCGATACGGCTCGCCAGCCGCGCCGGCGAGAGCGGGGCGTTGCGCTCCTCGGCGTACACGATTTCCATCAGCGCCTCCGAATCGGTGGAGTGCAAACCAAGCCAGCCACCGAATAGGCGACTGAACTGGTTGAAGATGGAACCGTAGATGCGCAGTTCTTCCATCAAGCGTGCGTGCTGCCCCGGGGGCTCTCGGGCCTTGACCCCGCGTGTTGGACACGCTTAATCCCGATTTCAGACCGGGGGAAGCGAGATGATCCAACCCGATGGCAAAGAAGAATTACAGCGAAGAGTTCCGCCGCAACGCCGTGGAGCTGTACCGCGTCACCGAGGGTGCGACCGTAGCGGGGATCGCGTCCGATCTCGGCATCGCGCACGGCTCCTTGTCCGCGTGGCTCAAATATCCTGGTCGGCTCCCTCGCGGGCGCCGATGTCGATCCCGCCTGGGCGCACAACCTGCGAGCCAACCCGCGAGCGCACATCGATCTCGGGACGCAGTCCTACGATGTCCTCGCGCGCGAACTCTCGCGCGCCGAAACAGATGCCACGTTTCCCAAAGTCACGGCCGTGCAGCCGATCTACGCCGAGTACCAGGCGAAGACGGCGCGGGCGATTCCACTGTTCGAGTTGCGACGCGCCGAAAACTGAACGCTCGCGGGCCGCTCGTCGCCAAGGTCGTCAGGCACCTGCCCCTTGCCCGAGCATGGTCATGCCATCACTCCCGCCGATCCGGTGTCGCTGTTGTGCCGGCCGAGCCGGAGGCGCCAAATTCGTAGTCCCAGTCGATATCCCAGACTCGGTCCATGATGAGGACACACAGCTCGTCACGGCTGGGCCCGACCGACCGCACAGAGCCGGTCTGTCCCGCGATGGTGTGCAGGCACGCGCCGGCCTTGACGTCCCAGATCCGTACTGTCTTATCGAGACTGGCTGTGAATGCGAGCCCTCCGTCACTGCTGAACGTGGCGGCGGTGACAACATCGGTGTGACCCGTCAAAGAGTGAAGGAGTTGACCGGTGACGGTGTCCCAGATCCTCGCGACCCTGTCGGAGTTCCCGACCAATGCAAGACGACCATCATGGGTAAGCGCGGTGGCCGTCGGCTGTGATCCCTCCAGGTTGTGTAAACATTCACCCGTGGCGGTGTCATAAACGCTCGCCCATGTCGCGTCGTCGATCGCTATCAGCGCCCGGCGACCGTCGCTGCTCAGAGTGGCCGATACCTGATAGTTGATCAAGCTGTGAAGGCAATTTCCGGTGGCGGTGTCCCATACGCGGGCAGTGTTGTTATGGGCCCGCCGCTCTTGAGACCATGCTGTGGTCAAGGCGATTCGGCCGTCGGCACTCAGCACCGCGCAGTAAATGGGTGCAGTATGCCCTGACAGTATGTGCAGGCAACGACCGCTAATGTTGTCCCAGACGCGAGCGGTGTGGTCTGTACTGCCGGTCAAGACCAGCCGACCATCAGCGCTGACTGAAACGTGAGAGACGACGTCGCGGTGACCGCTCAGTACGTGTTGGCATGCCCCGGTGGGTGTGTCCCAGATCCGGGCCGTGCCGTCGCCGCTTGCGGTAACGATCCGCCGACCGTCGTGACTGAATGCTGCAGCGTAGATAGGGCCCTGGTGACCGCTGAAACTGTGCAGGCGCGTCCTAGTTCTGGTGTCCCATAAGTCGGCGGTGCAATCCTTGTTGCGTGTGACGCAAAGGCCCCCATCGCTACTGAGCACTCCGGGGGCAGGAAGCGTGCAGCGCAGGATAACGCCGGTGATCGCTAGACGCCGGCCGTACGATCCTGCCCGATGCCACAGCCCGAGTAGTCGAGGGTCGCGGCTGTAGCCGGGGATGGAGCGAGCCGAACGCAGCCACTCAGCCGCGGCTGACCCGCTTCCTGCGTCGAGATATCTTGATGCGGCTGCAACTGCAGCATCGACTTGTCTTGCGGCAGTGTCGAGTTCGGAACTCGCGCGGGGCAGCGAATAACTCCAAGGCGCCCGAAGGCCAAACCACAATGGCCTGGTCTCGTCGCGGCGAGCGCGAATGACGGTGCCTCCTGCATCAGGTGTAGCGCGGCGTTCAGTGACAAACGCCCATATCGCCGCCTCACCGGCATCGCTTCCGGCAACGAGGACGTCACCGGTGGTGCTGAGCGAAACCGACACCACATCATTGGCGGGCGAACGTAATGTGCGCCGACACGACCCGGTGGTGGTGTCCCAGATCCGCACGGTGTTATCGCGGCTGCCGGTGACCGCGATGCAACCGTCGGAAGTCAGCGCTGCCGACCAGATCGGACCTGTGTGACCAATCAGGGTGCGTACGCACTGTCCGGTAGCCGTATCCCACAGCCGCCCTGTCTCATCGGCGCTGACAGTGAGAGCTCTGCGCCCATCGGAGCTGAAGACGGCGCACGTGATACCGCTCGTATGCCCTGCCAGCGTGTGAATGAGCCGTCCGGTGAAAGTATCCCAAAGTTCTGCAGCGGGACGGTCGAAGCTGCCGCCTAGCACAGACAGCCGACCGTCGCGGCTCAATGCGACGCAGGTGACCATCGCGAGAGCACCGCTCAAGACGTGCAGGCGCCGTCCTGTTGTGATGTCCCACGCTGCGGCGCCGCCGTCGACACCGCCGGTCAGCGCCAGCCGGCCATTGTCGCTTAACGCGACTCGACTTGAGAACCCCGGCGGGCCGGTCAGCAAACGCAGGTGGCGCCCCGAAGTCGTCTCCCACGCGTCCGCCGTGCCAGCATTACGTCCTCCACCGATCAAGGCCACGCGCCCGTTGCGGCTCAACGCGACGGCAGGGTCATCCGCGTCGGCCTTGATGGGAAGCACGTAAATGCAGGTTCCTGAAGCGGTGTCCCACACGCGTGCATCGGTTCCGATACTGTGCGCATACCCGGCGGACGGCGACGCCGCAGTGAAGGCGATGCGCCCGTCACCGCTGAGCGAGATGTTGGGCACCCACTCGCCGTGGTCGAGTTGATATATGCGCCTTCCAGTCCCGGCATCCCAGATGGCCGCGCTGCCCGACTGGAAGTTGGTCAAAGCAACGCTGCCGTCATCACTGAGCGCCGTTCTTTGGCCTTTGATCACGTGGGTTATGGTTCTGTGGTGACGCCCGATTACCGCTAATTCAGCCAAATCGGGTTCCCGACTCGGGGCCGCATCGATTGCTGCGACGGCCTTTTCGCCTTCGCCCCGCTCCAGCTCGACGTACGCCAATTCCCGCCAACACGTCGGGTCGTCGGGGTGCAGCGTTCTTGCCACGTCTAGTTCGGCAACCAACACGTCGTCGGTCAGTTCGCCCCGACGCCACCGGTGAAGACCATAGTTGTAGACGGTGTGCGGGTGGTGTGGGTCGGCCGCCTGCGCTTGCTGCCACAGCTGCTCAGCTTCTTTCACGCGGCCAAGGTCGAGCATCGATAAGGCCTGGTTGTTCAGGCCGTCCGCCAACAGTTTCGAGGCCTCGGGCGTGGTTCGCGGATACGGCACACCAGCCAGCTCCTGATACAGCGCGGTGAGTTCGTCGGCCAGCTCACCCATGCGCCGTGGCCGGGTGGTGGGATCGGGATTCAGGCAGCGCGCCAGCAGCTTGGTGATCGCACCGGGCATCGGCGGGATGGCGGGGTCGTCGACCGAGTTGTCCTCGCGGAAGGTTGCGAAGGCTGCGGCGGCGGCTTGTCCGTGCCGGCAGGGTGGCGCACCGGTGAACATTTCCCAGACGCTGATGGCCCAGGACCACACGTCGGTGGCTCGTGTCAACGGCGCGGGTCGGCCGCCTGTCTGGGCGGTGTGAGCGGCCTGCGCCTGCTCGGGCGAGCAGTATGCCGGGGTCATACCGCCAAAGCCGGCCAGCACACTGTGCGCCGCCGCGCCGTAGGTCGTTTCGCCGGCGGCGGTGCGGGCTTTGGCCAACCCGAAATCAGAAACCTTGGCCGCCCCGTCGGCGGTGAGCATCACGTTGGCGGGTTTGACGTCCTGGTGCACAAGGCCGCGGGAGTGAGCGTAGTCCAGGCCCCAGGCGAATTGGATTGCCAAATCCAAGATCCGGGCCAGCACCTCCTCGTGGCTGCCCTCGTACAGCCGCCCGGATTCGATCCCGTCACCTGCGATCGCCTCGGACAGGCTGCCGCCCTCGACCCATTCGGCGAATACCCGCGGCAAACCGTCCATACGCCGCACATACACACACGCCACCACATGCGGATGCAACCCCAGCCCGACCCAGGTTTCGGCTTCGGTCTCAAAATCGGTGATCTGTCGCCGCGACAACACCAGTTCGGGCCGTGGCGTTTTGACTGCCAGATCCATGTTCCAGCCGCGGTGGTGCACCCGATGCACCACACCCATGCCACCTGTCTCAATTACCTCGCAGACGTCGTATAGGTCGTCGATGACATCACCGACCCGCCACACGCCTTTGCTCGCGGGCGGTGAACTGACTCCATCAGTGTTCATGCCACCGCCACTGCCCTGGCACAGATCCGCGGGACCCCGTTCGTGCCGCCCCAGCCGAGCAAGCCCACCAACCGGTAGCGACCGAACGGCGGCTCCTGCCTTCAAGCCCCATACACATCAACGCGTTTCACGTGCGGTGACTGTCGAGGGCATCGACGTGCCGTTGCGGATGGGGGCGGAAGCGGTGCGAACCACCACCACCGGTGATGAGATGTAGTGCACCGGCGGGCATTTGACGTCCACCAAGGCGCGCCGAACACGCCACCCCGATCGCGGCGGTAAGGCGGTGCCCACGACAACAGTGAGACACTTTTCGTTCCCGCCCAGGCGGGGTCGCAGAGGGTCACGAACCGGCCCCTCCGAGCAGGCGTAATCGGGCCGCTTCAATCACCGCCTCGGCTTCTGTGATTACTGCCGCTGCCGCTGCCGCTTCGGCTTCTACCGCTTCAGCTTGGGCGCGCCGCACTTCTGCGCGTCCCTTCCCCAGTACGTAGAGCCACAGCCCGACGCCGGAAACCCCAGCCACTACCGGCCCCGCTAATGCGGTGACGAGCGAAACAAAGAATAGGCCCAAGGTGAGCAAGCAGATGACGTTGACGTCTAGCGCGAGTTCGTTGCCCATGGAGTTGACTCGTCCACTCTTGGCTGCTTGTGTTTTCGCAGTTCAGGCGAAGTATCTAGCCTTCTAACGAAGGTACACCCGCCTTCGTGATCTACGTAGGTCGTAGACAGTGTGAGCTAGATGTTGGACCGGCCCGGGAGTGTTAGGAGCCGCCGGTCATCCGCTCGGATTCGGGCAGGTCGAGGTAGCGCTCCAGGTTGCGGTGCATGTTGATCACGCGCCGCTCCTCGTTGGACAGCACGAGGTGGGTGAAGCCGGGCTGAGTGCAGGCCGCGCTGCAGGCCCGGCGAGCACCCGGAGGTCCTGGGTGAGACCAGGCCCGGGTTCGGCCTGCTCGGCGCGTCATCGCGGACGTCCGCCGGCTTGGTACGCGGCGCACCCGGCGGCATGCGCGTCATCAAGAACATGACCAGCTCGCCCTGCTCCGGCGTCGGACCCGGGCGCGAGCACATGACGGTCAGGTGGTCGGCGTTGGCCAGCAGCGACATGTTCGGGAACACGTTGTACTGGTGCAGGCGGGTGATCCGGTCGGTGTCGGCCCAGCCGAGATCGACGCCGCGTTCGGCCGCAGAACGCACGGGTGCTGCGCGGCGATCAGGTCCTGCACGGTCTGCCCGGGCCGGCGTCAGCGGCGGCAACGGCGTGCCCTCGGCCGCGCCCATCAGCGCGCCCTGGGTATCGACGTAGGCGTCCCAGACCTCTTCGTCGGTCAGCGCGCCGTCGAAGCGTGGGCTCTGCACGCCGTAGGGCTGGTCGGACTTGCCGGTGTGTCCCCAGATCTGCTGCGGCGCATGGATATCGTCGACGCAGCGCAGCAGCTCGGGATGCAGCGTCTGGATGTGGTAGGTCTCGCTGAAGCCGTCGGCGATCGTTTTCCAGTTGGCGTCGACGTCGACGGTGAGCGTGGCGTAGCAACGGAAGTTGCCCAGAGGTTGCACCACGCGATGTCGTCGGGCACCGCCTCCAGGTACTCGAGCAGCGGCATCGCGTCCATGTCGAGGTTGACGAAGACCAGCCCCTCCCAGACCTCGACGCGGGCCGGCAGCAAAGGGAAGTCGGACATCCGCAGCGAGCCGAAGCCCTTGCGGTTGGGCACCCGCTTGAGCACGCCGGCCAGGTCCCAGGTCCAGCCGTGGTAGCCGCACTTGAGCTCGCGCAGCCCCGACCCCGAGCCAACGCAAAGCGAGTTGCCGCGATGGCGACAGGCGTTCTGGAACGCCCGCAGCACCCCGTCGTCACCGCGGACGATCAGCACTCCGTATGGGCCGCAGCGGTATTCGAAGTAGTCACCCGGCTCGGCGACGTGGTCGACCATGCAGGCGACCTGCCACACCTTCGGCCACATCCGCTCGACCTCGAGCGCGGCGAACGCCGGCGAGTAGTAGCGTTCGGCGGGCACCAGGGTCGGCGCGGCGGGTGGGGTGCCGATCGCGTCCTCCTGGACGTGCGAGTGGGCGCGGGTCGGGTTCCCGGTAACAGTCACGGCTCTACCGTGCCCCGCGCACCAACCGTCCGGGACGCGCCCCGGTGTCGACATCCTTGCGGCGGGTCACCGTCCCGCTGACGATGGTCGCGTCGTATCCGCTTGCGCCCTGCATGATGCGGTTTCCGCCGGCCGGCAGATCCCAGGCCATCGCCGCGGGGTGCAGCGCCAACGCGTCCAGGTCGATCACGTTGATGTCGGCCTTCTTGCCCGGCTCGATGGTGCCGCGGTCGGTGAGGCCGAAGAGGTGGGCCGTATCGCGGGTCTGCTTGCGGATCACGTACTCCAGCGACAGCTTCTCACCCCGGTGCCGGTCTCGCGCCCAGTGCGTCAGCAGGAACGTGGGATAGGAAGCGTCACAGATCATTCCGCAGTGCGCGCCGCCGTCGGAAAGCCCGAGCACGCCGGCGGGGTGCAGCATCATCTCCCGGATCGCATCGTGGTTGCCGTTCGGCGTAGTTGAACAGCGGCAGCATCAGCATGGCCGTCGCATTCCGCTCGAGCATCAGGTCGTAGAGCGTCGACAGCGGGTCCTCGCCGCGCGCCTTGGCGATGGCCGCGACGGCGCGGTCGGGGGTCGGCTCGTAGTCCGGCGGATTGCCCAGCGCGTAAAGGCGATGCAGCGAATGCTGCACCAGGGCGAACATGCCGTCGAACAACAGGGTCGGGTCGGGGGGCAGGTCGTCCTCGGACAGGATCGCGGCCTTCACGGCGGGATCGGCAAGGCGCTGCGTGAGCTCCTCACGGCCGCATTCGGCCTTCAGCCGGCGATAGGTGGGGCGGTGGCTGAAGCCGTGGTGGCCCTGGAAGCCGATCATCATGCCGAACGGGCGCGCCGCGATCTGCGGGTAGAGCCGGCTGCCCGCCGCGTGCGCGGCCGCCGACAGGTCCAGCTGCTCGCGCCACAGGTTCGGGTCGGCGTCCACCTGGATCAGCGCGAACGACACCGGTCGGTCGATCTCGCCGCTCAGCCGCCGCATCCACTCCAGCTCCTTCTTCGGGCCGATGATGTCCTCACCCGCGGCCCCCTGCGGTGCCAGCTCGAACACGGCCTGGCCGCCGGCCGCCATGGCGCGGCCGAGACCGAAGCAGCTCGTCCTCCGCGGCGAAGGTGCCGGGCACGGGTTCGCCGTCCATCGCGCGGTGGCCCATGGTGCGCGAGGTGGAAAAACCGAGCGCCCCTGCCTCGATCGGCCTCGGTAACCAGTCGGCCCATCGCCGCGATGTCGTCGGGCGTGGCCGGCTCGTTGCGGGCGCCGCGTTCCCCCATCGCGTAGGCGCGGATGGCGCCGTGGGCGACCTGGCTGCCCACGTCGATCGCGAACTTCTGCTTGCCGATCGCGTCGAGGTACTCGGGATAGGTCTCCCAGCCCCAGGTGATGCCCTCGGTCAGCGCGGTGCCGGGGATGTCCTCGACACCCTCCATCAGCTCGATCAACCAGTCCTCGGTGCCGGGCCGCACCGGAGCGAAGCCGACACCGCAGTTGCCGGTGACCACGGTGGTGACCCCGTGGCCGCTCGACGGCTCGAGCAAGCTGTCCCAGCTCACCTGACCGTCGTAGTGGGTGTGGATGTCGACGAAGCCGGGGGCCACCAGTTTCCCTGTCGCGTCGATGGTTTGGGCGGCCTCCGCCCGCCCCAGACCGGCCGGTCCCTGTTCATCGGCGCCGCGCCGGACGACATCGACGATCGTGCCGTCCTTGATGCCGATGTCGGCGCGATAGCGCTCCGCGCCGGTGCCGTCGACGACGGTGCCACCGGTGATCTTCAGGTCGAACATCACACTCTCCTTTGAGTCTCCGTGGGCTACGGGCGCGAGACGAGTGCGGCGAACCCGGGCTGAAACGGATATTACGCTACTCTGCGGAGCGTAATTACTTACTGATGGTATTCGCCGCGACCGATCGAGTCAATGAATCTTCCTGGTCGACCCCTTTGATACCGACGACGCTCAGCGCCTCGTCCGTTAGAACCAGTTTTCGTCCATGTCCGCGGTGGTTCGGTCGCCGCGGTCGAGCAGATCGAATTGAGCGGTGGTCTTGGGTAATTCGTAGTTGAAGAAGTACTGGGCGGCGATGCGCTTGCCGTCATAGAAGTCCCCGGTCTTGCCGTGCGCAGCCAGGGCTTGCTCGAGCCAGATCCAGGCGATCACGACGTGACCGACGGCTTCCAGGTACAGCGTGGCGTTGGGCAGTGCGCTGCCGGGATCGGCGTCCTTCCAGAGCGATCCGGTGGTGTGCGCGATGCGCTGCGCCGCCGATGCCAGCGCGCCGGCCCACTGGGCCAGCGGATCTCCCTGCGCCGCGGCTTGCTCGGTGGTGTGCCGGATCTTGTCGAGCAGCAGATGCAGACCGCGGCCACCTTCGCATGATCACCTTGCGGCCCAGCAGATCGAGCGCATGAATGCCGTGGGTGCCCTCGTGAATGGAGTTGAGCCGATTGTCTCGGTAGAGCTGCTCGACGTTGTAGTCGCGGGTATACCCGTATCCGCCGTGGACCTGGATGGCCAGGCTGTTGGCCTCCACGCACCACTGCGACGGCCAGCTCTTGGCGATCGGAGTCAGCATCTCCAGCAGCAGCGTGGCCTCGTCTCGATCGGCATCGGTTGGGGCCGAGAGTGTCTCGTCGACGAGGCGGCCGCAATACAACCCGAGCGCCAATGCGCCCTCGACGTAACTCTTTTGGGCCAGCAGCATTCGGCGCACGTCGGGATGGGCGATGATCGGGATCTCTGCGGCGGATGCCGGGGTCCGCGATAGGGGTCTGCCTTGCAGTGCGAGTGCGCGCATACGACAGCGCCTGCAGATAGCCGGTGTAGCCCTGCGCCGTGGCCGCCAGCCCGACGCCGATCCTGGCTTCGTTCATCATGTGGAACATCTGGCGCAGACCGTTGAACTCCTGGCCGACGAGGTAGCCGACCGCGCCGTCGCGGCCGTCGGGAGTGATCGACTGCGTCGCCGAAATTCAGCAGCGTGTTGGTCGTTCCGCGATTGCCCATCTTGTGGTTGAGGCCGACCAGCACCACAGAGTTACGTGCCGACGGGCGCCCGTCTTCACCGACGAGATATTTGGGAACGATGAACAGCGAGATGCCCTTGACGCCTGGCGGGCCGCCGGGTGTCTTGGCCAGCACCAGGTGCACGATGTTCTCGGACATTTCGTGATCGCCGCCGCTGATCCACATCTTGGTGCCGGTGACGCGGTAAGTCCCGTCGTCCTGCGGGACCGCCCGCGTCGCGATGTTGGCCAACGACGACCCCGCCTGCGGCTCCGACAGGCACATGGTCCCGAGGTAGCGGCCCTCGAGCATGGGCCGCACCCAGGTGTCGATTTGTTCCTTGTCTCCGAACTCGGCCAGCAGATGGGCGTTGCCGAGGGTGAGGCCCAGATAGGACGCGGTGCTGATGTTCGCGGCTTGAAACCAAGCGAACGCGGCCCGCGCCACCACGTACGGGAGCTGGTAGCCGTCGATCTCGTGGTCGAACTCGCCGGCCAACAGCCCGGCGGCACCGACCGCAGACAACGCCTCTTTCATCTCCGGCAGGGTGGTCACGGTGCCGTCGGGATTGACGAATGGTTCCGCCGCATCGGCGGTCTTGAAATGCGGCGCAAAGCGTTTGATCGCGATGTCCGCGGCCAGATCCAACACCGAGTCGAAGGACTCGACCGAGTGCTCGCGGTAGCGCGGCCGATCGCACAACCCGGCCACGTCGAGCCATTCGTAAAGCAGGAAGTCGATGTCGCGCGGGTTCAGCACGGGAGGATTGGAATCGGCGTAAAGGCGCTTCATGGGACCAACTATCTGATGTCGAGGATCCGATTACCGGTGAATTTCGAGGACGAGCTTGCCAGTGTTCGGCGCTTCTCGAAAGAGTACTCATGTAGTAGTATTCTGCAACCAGCGGCGGCCTGCCCCAGGCGGCCTACTCGGCGAGCAAGGCGGCGGTGGTCGGGCTGACCCGCGACCTCGCCGTGCAGTGGACCGGCCGCAAGGGCATCCGCGTCAACGCGCTCGCCCCGGGCTTCTTCCCGTCGGAGATGACCGACGAGTTCCCCGACGGGTACATCGAAAGCCAGATGGGGCGCTGCCCCGCCGGGCGTCCGGGCGACCCCGACGAACTCGCGGCCGCCGTGGTGTTCCTGGCCAGCCCGGCCGCGGGCTACATCACCGGTACCACGCTGGTCGTCGACGGCGGTCTTACCGCAGACTGAACGCGGATCGCTAAAGTTTTGAAAAGCAACTAGATGAACGCTATGCTGAGCGCCGTGAAGCACGCCGACCTGCTGGATGAGAACTGCGCGATCGCCCGCTCCGCGGGCATCCTCGGGGAACGCTGGGTCTGGGTGATCCTGCGCCAGGCGTTCAACGGGGCCCGCCGCTTCGAGGACTTCCAGCGCGGCATCGGCCTGGCCCGCAACGTGCTCACCGACCGGCTCAACTGGCTGGTTGACCACGGCATCCTGGAGCGTCGGCCCTACGCCGAACACACCGCGCGCGACCCTCAACGAGTACCGGCTGACCGCCAAGGGACGCGCGCTGTTCCCCGTCTACGTCGCTCTGATGCAATGGGGCAACCAGTGGACCGGCCTTCCCGCTCCGCCGGTGGATCTGCTGCACAAGCCTTGCGGGCACCGAGTCGGAGTGCGGGTGGTGTGCTCGGAATGCGGCGGGGACATCGACGCCCGCGACACCGAACCGGTTGTCGGGCGAGGCCTGATCATGCATCGCGGTGGTCGGAAATGAGTCGGAAATGAGGAGGTCCAGCGAACATGGAATGGACTGGCGCGCGCTACGCGGATAAGCCCACGGTGGAAGTCCAGACGTGGATCGACGCGTCTCCCTCGCGGGTGTGGGAGGTGGTGTCGGACGTTGACCTGATGCCGACCATGAGCGACGAACTTCAGGCAGTCGAGTGGCTGGACGGGGCGACCGCGGCGTCGGTCGGCGCCAGGTTCGTCGGACGCAACAAGCATGAATCCGCTGGGGGAGTGGGCGACCACGTCGCATGTCGTCGAGTGCGATTTCGAGCGGGCGTTCGCGTGGGCGGTCGAGGACCGCGATAACCCCACGGCAACATGGCGTTTCAGCTTGCACGAGAAGGACGGTGGAACCCTGCTGACTCAGTGGATGCAGCTGGGTCCCGGCCGCTCGGGGCTGTCCTTTGCGATCGATCGCATGCCCGACAAGGAACAGAAGATCGTGTTCGTGCGCATGCGGGAGTTCGAACAGAACATGACGGTAATCCTTGGTGCACGTCAAAAGATTGGCGGAAGGCTGATGCGCGCGGCCACCACCGTCGAGGCCTCGGGCTTCCAAGATTGGTCCCGGCAAGGGATTTCGTTGTCGAAGCCGAGCGATTGGGTTTGGATATCTGCTGGGTGGCCGAGGCGTGGGGGTCTGACGCGCCGTCGGCGCTGGGCTACTACGCGGCCTGCACCGAGCGCATGCTGCTCGGTTCGGCGATTATCCAGGTTGGGACACGGACGCCGGTCGCGATTGCGCAGGCCGCGATGACGCTGTCGAACCTGTCGGGTGGGCGATTCCTGCTCGGCCTGGGCGCCTCGGGCCCGCAGGTTATCGAGGGGCTGCACGGAATCTCGTTCGAGCGGCCGCTGGTCCGGCTGCGCGAAACCGTGGAGATCGTGCGCCGCGTGTTCGAAGGCGGCAAAATCTCTTACGCCGGTTCGGAATTCAGCATCCCGCGCCCGGGTGGTGATGCGGTGCCGATGAGGCTGTCGATGCGCGCCGAGCACGCCATCCCGATCTATCTGGCGACGCTGTCGCCGGCGATGCTGCGGCTCACCGGTGAGGTCGCCGACGGTTGGCTGGGTACGAGTTTCGTGCCCGAAGGCGCGGGCGCCTATTTCTCGTGTATCGATGACGGTTTGGCCCGCAGCGGACGGTCCCGCAATGACCTGGACATCTGTCAGGGCGCCGAGGTGGCCTTCGCCGCCGACGAGGAATCGTTGAGTGCAATGGTGGCCGCACGCAAAAAGGAGCTCGCCTTCAGCCTCGGCGGCATGGGATCGAAGTCGACCAACTTCTACAACCGTGCCTACAGCCGGCAGGGCTGGAGCGAGATCGCCGGCGAGGTCCGCGAGCGGTGGCAGGCCGGTGATCGCGACGGGGCGGCCGAGCTGGTGACCGACGACATGGTGCTGGCGACCACCCTGATCGGCACGGAACCCATGGTGCGGCAACGGTTGCGGGTGTGGTGTGAGGCCGGTGTCGATACGGTGCGGCTCTACCCCGCCGGTGACACGCTTGACGACCGGTTGACCACCTTAGGCAGGGCGATTGAGATGGTGCACGAGATCAAGAGTCCGGCTTAGCTGGGCACGGCCGGGGCGCGCGTGGTCAGAGAATCTTCTCGAGCAGCTGCTTGAGGGTCTTTTGCTGCGCGAGGCTGAGCCGTCCAAGTCGATCTGGCGTGACGATCGGCAGACAGACGCGGCGTGGGGGTGGTCTCGCGGGCGATCCCGAGTTCGTCGGGCCGGCCGGGCGTCACTCTGGCGTGACGCTCGGCGCCAGGGGTCGCTCTGGCGCGACGCTCGGCGGTACACGCGGCCGCGCCGCTACGTACGGGTCGGCTCTTAGATCTTGCGGTTCTCCGACTTGATCATCCAGGCCAGCTTCTCCAGCGCATCGATCATCTGGTGCAACAGATCGGCGGTGCTGGGGTCCTCGGCGTCGACCGCGTCGTGAACGTCGCGCAGTGTGTTGACAGTTGCGTAGACACGGGTGGTGATCAGGTCAACCACTTCGGCGGTGTTCTGCTCTCCCGCCGGGTACCCGGGCAGGCTGGTGGTCGCGGCGACGGTGTCGGAGCGACCGTCGGGAATGGCGTCGAGGGCGCGCATGCGCTCGGCGATCGTGTCGCTGGCCTCGCGGGCGGCATCGACCACCTCGTCGAGCTGCAGGTGCAGGTCACGGAAGTTGGTTCCGACGACGTTCCAGTGGGCCTGCTTGCCTTGTAAGTGCAGCTCGATCAGATCGACCAGGACATGCTGCAGGGCCGCCGCGAGTGTTGGTGAGGCCGTGAAACCGGTGATGTCGGTCTTGGTGCGGCGGTTCACTAGCCCGTTGGCCAAAGATGTGGTGGATGTCATGCTGGCGCTCCTTGCTGCGTCGTTGGTTGTACCAGCCATTATCCATCTTTTCTGGACTAATTCAAGAAAAGGATAGGCGGGGCCGGAACACCACGCGCGCGGGTCCGCTACCGGCGCATGCCTGTCACGCTGTGGAAGCGGATCGCGTCAGGTGGGTCCAGGTGAGCGTGACATGCGTTCCGTGCGGTGTGCTGTCGATCCTCGCTTCATCGGCAAGCGCCCGCATCAGCGCGATACCGCGTCCTCGATACCGCCGTTCCGCCGTCGGCGGTCCCGAAAGGTGGCGCCAGCTGCCGCGATCGTTGACGGTCACGGCGAGCGTGTCGGAATCGGCATCGTAGGCCGCGCTGACATCGATCGTCCCGCGCCGCGACGTGCCCATATAGGCGAATTCGGCGGCGTTCGCCACCGCCTCGTTCACCGCCAGCAGCAGTTCGCTGGTCCGTTCGGCACCCAACGTGAAGTGCCTTTTGAGCCACACCCCGAACTCGGCTCGGGTCCGGGCGGCGCTGGACGCATCGGCGGCGACTCGCATACGAGCGAACCGGGATCGGTCATCGATGTGAGGCGCCATGATCGGTTAACAGGACGTCTTTTGGTCGGCAGCTGGGTGTCCACCCAGCCCAGGTTTAAGCATCGGCGACACCGCTCAGAGCGCTATCCAGGGTGCTGTAGAGCGGGAACATGCGGTCGATCCCCATGAGCTTGATGGGCCTGCTGGTCGCCGGACCCCGCGCGACGACCGCGAATCGGGTGGCCGGCTCGGCCTCGGCTTGCGCGCTGACCAGGACGGTCATCCCGGCCGAGGCCAGGAATTCCACTTTCGACAGGTCGATGATCAGCGAAGCGGGGCCGGCGGCCAGAGCCGTGGTTATTGCCTCGGCCAGGTATGGCGCACTCAGCATGTCCACTTCGCCCGATACGGCGAGCACGACCGCCTGGCCTTCCTGGCTTTTCCCCACCTCGAAAGCCGTTGCACCAACCGGATCGCCAGTTTGTTCGATCATGCTGTATCTCACATCCGTCCCTGGTGGGACACCGCTAGTTATCTGACAAGCACTGTCACATCGGAGGCTGTTGATTCAACCCTACGGAAATACACCTGCGTGGCGGAACACTTTGGGGTGCAGCGGCACCGCATTGACGCCAATCCTAAGGCACATTGGCACAGGCATGCGCGGCGTCGGCCCCGCAACGCGCTGGTTGCGATAAGCGTGGGCAAATGCCGCCAACGGGAACGCGACGTTGTAGCGTCTGGGAATGCTCTTCGCGGCCCTGCGCGACATGCAATGGCGAAAGCGTCGCCTCGTCATCGCGATCATCAGCACCGGACTGATCTTCGGGATGACGCTGGTCCTCACCGGACTCGCGAACGGGTTCCACGTCGAGGCCAAGCACACCGTCGATTCCCTCGGGGTGGACGCCTTCGTGGTCAAGTCCGGCTCGGCCGGGCCGTTCCTGGGTTCGACGCCGTTCCCCGACGTTGACCTGGCCCGGATAGCCGCCGAGCCCGGCGTCATCGCCGCGGGCCCGCTGGGGTGTGTGGGGACGATCATGCGGGACGGCGGGACGACACGAAACGTCACGGCGTTCGGCGCCCCTGAGCACGGGCCCGGCATGCCGCAGGTCTCGGAGGGCCAGGTGCCGTCGAGGCCGGGCGAGGTGGCGGCCTCGAGCACGTTGGGCCGGCACATCGGCGATATCTTCGAGGTCGGCGGTCACACGTTGCGGATCGTCGGCATCGTGCCCGATTCGACCGCGCTGGCTAAGATCCCCAACATCTTTTTGACAACCGAGGGCCTGCGGAGCGTGGCTTACAACGGGCAGCCGATGGTGACGTCGATCGGCATCGTCGGCACGCCCCGGGCACTGCCCGACGGCTACCAGACCTACGACCGCGAGGGAGCCATCAGGGACCTGGTGCGCCCGCTGCATGTCGCGGTGACGTCGATCTCGATCGTGGCCATCCTGCTGTGGATCGTGGCGGCGCTGATCGTCGGATCGGTGGTGTACCTTTCCGCGCTGGAGCGCCTGCGTGACTTTGCGGTGTTCAAGGCGATCGGCACGCGGTCGCGTTCGATCATGGCGGGACTGGCAGTGCAGGCGCTGGTCGTCTCGCTGTTCGCGGCGGCGGTGGGCGTCCTCCTCGCGCAGCTGCTGGCACCCTTGTTCCCGATGATTGTCGCGGTCCCCGCCGGCGCCTACCTGCTGCTCCCGGTCGTCGCGATTGGGATCGGCCTGTTGGCCAGCCTCGCCGGACTGAGGCGGGTGGTGGCCGTCGATCCCGCGCTCGCGTTTGGAGGTCCGTGACCGGTGGGCGATCTCAGCATTCAGAACCTCGTCGTCGAGTACTACAGCGGCGGATATGCGCTGCGGCCGATCAACGGCTTGAGCCTGGACGTGTCGGCGGGATCGCTGGTGATCCTGCTCGGGCCCAGCGGCTGCGGTAAGACGACGTTGCTGTCCTGCCTCGGCGGCATCCTGCGGCCGAAGTCGGGAGCCATCAAGTTCGACGACGTCGACATCACTACCCTGCATGGCACCGGACTGGCGAACTATCGGCGCGACAAGGTGGGCATCGTGTTCCAGGCGTTCAACCTGGTGCCGAGCCTCAGTGCGCTGGAGAACGTCATGGTTCCGATGCGCGAGGCCGGGATGTCGCGCAAGGCCGCGCGCAAGCGCGCCGAGGAATTGCTAGATCCGCGTCAACCTGGGCGAGCGGATGAAGCACCGGCCGGGCGACCTGAGCGGGGGGCAGCAACAGCGCGTCGCGGTCGCCCGCGCGATCGCACTGGATCCGCCGCTGATTCTCGCCGACGAGCCGACCGCACACCTGGATTTCATCCAGGTGGAGGAGGTGCTGCGGCTGATCCGCGAACTGGCGGACGGGGATCGCGTGGTGGTGGTCGCCACCCACGACAGCCCGGATGCTGCCGATGGCCGACCGCGTCGTCGAGCTGACACCCGATTTCCCCGAGACGGACAGGCCACCGGAAACCGTGGAGCTGAAGGCCGGCGAGGTGCTGTTCGAGCAGTCCACGATGGGCGAGCTGATCTACGTGGTGACCAAGGGCGAGTTCGAGCTCGTGCACGAATTGGCAGACGGCGGCGAGGAATTGTTCAAGGTCGTCGGGCCCGGGGACTACTTCGGAGAAATCGGCGTGCTGTTTCACATGCCGCGCGCTGCGACGGCGCGCGCCCGCACCGACGCAGCGGCGGAAGGCTATACGGCGCCTGCGTTCCGCGCGCGGCTCGGTACGGGTGGCGTACGCGACCTGATCGAGCACCGCAAGCTTGCCGACGACTGATCCGTCGTTGAACGGACCGCCGCGCCGAGTCGTGGTGGGAGTGGCGGCGGACGGAGAGGGCGGTGGGCGTGGACCCCGAGGATCGTGACGACGAGCAGGACCACCAACCCGACCAACCCGCCGAACCCGAACCAGGGCACTCCCCGCGTGCCGCGCTGACCCGGCGCGGCGCCTTGGTGGGCATGGCCGCTGTGGCCGGTGTCGCCGCGGTGGATGTGGGCGGGTTCGCCTATGTCAGCGGGTGGCTGCGGCCCGTGACTCGCACTGACCCCTTCAGGCTTTGCCGATCGCTTCGAAAGCGTCTACGGACGCCATGACGGGTTTCGCCGAAACCACGCCAAAGGCCTCAGTGTCACAGGGTCTTTCGCGAGCTCCGGGGCGGGCGCGGCCATCTGCCGCGCGGCGGTCTTCCAGCCGGGCACCGTCGCGGTGATCGGCCGGTTTTCGCTCGGCGGCGGCCTGCCCGACCAGGCCGACAAGCCCGACAACGTCCGCGGTTTGGGCCTGCTGTTCCGAGGTCCGACAAGGACAGCAGTGGCGCACGGCGATGATCAACATCCCCGTTTTCACCGACCGCACCCCGCAAGGGTTTTACGAGCGCATGCTCGCGTCCAAACCGCTGCCTGACACGCGCAAGCCCGACCCGCAGAAGATGGCCGCGTTCCTCGACAAGCATCCCGAGACCGCCGCGGCCATGAAGATCATCAAGCAGTCACCGCCCAGCGCGGGATTCGCCGACAGCACGTTTTACGGGCTCAATGCCTTTTGGTTCACCAACAGAGCCGGCGCGACCGTCCCGGTGCGCTGGTCCCTGGTTCCGCAGGTTACCTCGGGGACCGACGTCCCTCCGTCATCGGCCGGCAAGGATTACCTTTTCGACGCGCTGATCCGGGCGCTGGCCCAACGACCGCTGACGTGGCGGCTGATTCTGACAATCGGCGAACCGGGCGATCCGACCGACGACGCCACCAAAACATGGCCGGAGTCACGCCGGACCGCCGACGCCGGCACCATCACCATCAGCGCGGCGCAGACCGAGGAAGCCGGCAACGCCCGCGACATCAACTTCGACCCGACGGTGCTGCCGGACGGCGTCAGCATGTCCGACGATCCCCTGCTCGCCGCGAGGTCGGCCGTGTACGCGCGCTCCTTCACCCGCCGGGCCGAAGAGCCCAAGTCGCCCAGCGAGGTCAACGTCGCACAGGTGCTCACATGACGGATAAGGCCGCCGCCCCAACGCGTTTCGCGCTCCCATCCCGGATTCTGCACTGGCTGATGGCGCCGATGGTGATCGCGCAATTGTTCATCGGCATGACCATGATCGCCTCGCTGAGCTATTACCCGCTGCTGCTGGCGATCCACCGGCCGCTGGGGGTGCTGATCCTGATCTTCGCCGTGGTGCGGCTGGCGAATCGGCTCACCCATAAGCTGCCGCCGTTTCTTGCCACCATGGGTCCCGCCGAACGCAAGATCGCGTCGTATTCGGAATACCTGCTCTACGGCCTGCTCCTCATGCAACCTTTGGTCGGATGGGCGATGCTGTCGGCCGCGAGATTCCCGATCGGGATGGTAGGGCCCTTTCGGCTGCCCGCCATCGCGCCACACAACCTCGATGTGTACGCGGTGCTCCGCGAGTGCCACAGCGTATTGGCCTATCTGCTTTTCGCGACATTCACCGCCCACATCCTCGCGGTCTTGTTCCACACGCTGGTGCTGCGCGACGGGCTGATCAATCGCATGGCGGTGTGGCCCATCAAACCCGCTGCCCCGCAACAGGACCATCCGAAGCCGGTGCCGAGCCCGTGAGCCGGCGAAATGTCGCGCGTTCTGTTCTCGGCGCCTTCCTGATATTCGCCGGGGTCAGTCCATCTGAGCTTCGCCCGAACGGCTTTCTACGCCCAAGTGCCGCCGTGGCTGCCGATGAACGCCGACTTCGTCGTGATCGCCTCGGGTGTGGTAGAAATCGCGCTCGGAGCGAGCCTGGTGCTGCTGACCCGGTGGCGACTGACCGGTCGGATGTGTCGTGGCGATCTTCTTCGTTCTGGTGTTTCCCGGCAATATCTCCCAATTTGTCACGCATGCAAATGCTTTCGGACTCGACTCCGACCTCGCCCGCGGTATACGGCTGCTATTCCAGCCGCTGCTCGTGGTCTGGGCGCTGTGGTGCACGGGGGCATGGGCGGCCCTGCGAAACCGAAGATCCAGGGCGTTGTGACCGTTCACATCGACCGGTCGAAAAGCGTGTTACGGCCGACATCGACTTCGGCCCCGCTTCCGGCGAATCTGGTATCACACCAAGTTCGCGGACGACGAAGACGCGACAAGACCGGAAGGACTCAGGAAAATGATGAAGTACGCCAAGACCCCCCACGACGTGACCTACGACCTGATGCGCGAGATCGGCCTGACCGCGGTGTACGGCAACCCCCGCGCCACGGAGCCGAACCTGCGGAACGTCCTCGACGAGTTTGGTTACGCCGTTGGGTCCTAACGGGATCGCTTCAGGTTCGGCGGGTTCCGGTTACCGCGGAGCGTGGCAGCCGGCCCGCCCTGGAATGGCCCGTCAACGTGTCGCCGGAGACGGTCACGTCGAAGTCGAGGTTCAGCCGCATCGGCTTGGTGACCGATTGGTGCCACGTCACCCGATCGCCTTCGATCGAAATAGCCTGCAGTGGAACAACTTCACCTCGGTGCGTCGCGCCGCCGACCACCCCATGGTCGGTCGGGGTGAATGTGTAGTCCACGGCCAGTGATCCGATTGGGGTTTTGATGCTGACGTCCCAATCTCCCACGATGCTCATCTAGAACTCCTCCGGTGCGCGGCCCGACGGCTTCCACACCACGCCGCGGCGCTCGTACTCGAACAACTCCTCGACTGCGTGCGCGATGCGGGGTCCGTAGGAGCGCTCCAAGAGGTAGAACGCCAGGTCCAAGCCCGACGTGACGCCGCCGGCGCTGACAAAGTCGCCGTCATCGACGACCCGGGCGCGAACTGGGCACGCGCCGGCAGCGTCGATGACGTCCAGACCCATGAAGTGGCTTGCGGCGTTGCGGTTTTCGATCAGCCCCGACATCGCCAACAGAACCGAGCCGCCGCAGACGGTTGCCACCGTGACGTCGGGGTTGCCAAAGGCACTGTGCAGCAACGGTCGCAGCGCGCTGTCGGCCGCCCTGGACAACAGCACTGGAATGGTGTCGACACAGTCGGGATCGCCGGCGATAGGCCCGCTGGCGCCGGGCACGATCACGTACCCGGGCTTGTTGGGATCGAGGGCGGCGGAGGCGGCCAAGGTCAGGCCGCGGGTGCCGCTGGTCACATTGCGGGGTCCCTCGGCCGTCACCAGTTCCACAATGAGCTCGCCGCCCAGTGCGTCGCTCCCGGCGGCGAGCACCTCAAACGGCGCGATTGCGTCGAGGGGGTCGAACGCATCGAAGAGCACGATCTGCGCATGCACGCGGCCAATGCTGGTGCGGGCGCGCGCCGCACACTAGTGGCATGATCGCCATGTTGCGCTGGTATATTGCCAAGCCGTGCACGAAGTCGCTGTGCTGGCGTTGCCCGACTGTGTCGCATTCGATCTGGCGACCCCGGTCGAGGTATTTGGCCGCGCCTGGCTGACCGACGGCGGCGCCGGCTATCGCGTACGCGTTTGCGGCAGTGAGCCGGTCGTCGACGCTGGGCCAATGCGGATCGCAACGGAGCACGGACTGGATGCGCTCACCGAGGCGGACACCATCGTGGTCCCGGGCTGCAACGACCCCGGGATGCCGGTTTCCGGCGCGGTGACATCGGCGTTAAAAGCGGCCTATGCCAACGGCATTCGGATAGCTTCGATCTGCTCGGGTGCGTTCACCCTTGCCGCCGCGGGTATCCTCGACGGCAAGCGGGCCACGACGCACTGGATCGGGGTCGAGGCATTTCGCGCTGCTTACCCCGCGGTCGGACTGGATGCCGACGTTCTTTATGTCGATGAGGGCCAGGTCCTGACGTCGGCCGGCGCATCGGCGGGCTTGGACTTGTGTTTGCACATGGTGGCACGGGACTACGGCGCGGCCGTGGCCGCCGACGCGGCCCGGTTGGCTGTTGCGCCGTTGCACCGCGATGGTGGCCAGGCGCAGTTCATCGTGCGCAATCGACGTGGCGGTAACACCGCCCTGGACGCGACATTGGCCTGGATCGAAGAACATGCCCACGAGCGCCTGTCGTTGCGGGATATCGCGGCTCACGCCGCCACCAGTACCCGAACGCTCATCCGCCGGTTCCAGGCGGAGACCGGACAGACGCCGATCCAGTGGGTCATCGGCGTGCGGGTGCGCCATGCACAGGAGCTTCTGGAAGGCACCTCCGACAGCGTCGAAGCGATCGGCTATCGAGTCGGATTCGAATCCCCGGCCAATTTCCGCGCGCAATTCAAACAGATCGCGGGAGTGCCACCACAGGCCTACCGCAACGTATTTCGCGATCGAACGAACGACTAAACGGTCGTCTTACAACGAATTCTTCAGTGCCGCGATTGTTTCCAGATCATCGAGGGCGGCCACACCGCGCCGCAGCCCTTCCATCGCGATGTCCTCGACCTGCATTCCGCCCATCGCCGGCGGTGATCAGCGGCGCGACGTACGCGTACAGCGCGCCCTTGCCGGTACCGCAGCCACAGATCGTCGCGGTCCAGATCGGGCCCGCCGGCCGCCAAGAGCGCCTTCCGGTAGTCGATCGAGCAGGTCGCGTTGAGCGGTGCGGCGGTCCTCCGGCGTCAGGCTGGTGATCAGGGTGTAGGCCAGTTCACGGGACGGGATGCCCGCGCCGCACCGCCTGCCAGTCCAGCAGTCCCGCCTCGCCGTCGCGGAAGTACATGTTGCCCGGATGGGCGTCGCCGTGCATGACGGTGTGCGGGGGAGTGTCGATAAGCGCGGCGACCGCGCGGTAGTTGTCGGCGATGAAGCGGCCGTTCTCGCACCGGGACGGTGGTGCGCTCGGCGAGCCGCTTCATCGAGGTTTTCATCAGGGAGCCGGTCAACAGGGACGTGACGTCACCCGACGGCGTGTAGAGCCATCCCAGCGGCCCGCGCCCATCTCGGGGCAGCCGGCCCCAGAAGGTGGCATGCAGGTTGGCCAGCAATTCGACGATGAGGCTGGCCTGGTCGATGGACAGCGGGTGCAAGGTGTCGGGAAACTCGCACGAGTCGGCCGGCAGGTCCTCCAGCACCAGCAAGTATCGGCCCGTCCAGGTATCGAACGCCGTCCCATAGCGCTTCCGGGACCCCGGTGAGCTCCGGCGGCGAGTTGGCTGTAGAAGCGCACCTCGGTGTGCCCGAGCCGGCCAAGCTCACCCATCAATCGGGTGGCGGCCGTCTGGCGCGGCAAGCTTGACGAACACCGATCCGGGACCCCGTCGCCGGTCAGTACCAGCCGTGCCCGCGACGACGTCCCGGCGTCGCTGGCCGAGGACACTGACCGACCTGACGGTCACGGCCCATGACGTCGGACAGGACGCGCGGCGTCGATATCCCGACCGTGCGCGGCAGCCCCGCCCGCCTCCCGACGACGGCGTCGGTGGTCACCCGGCCGATGCCGCGGCCCAGATGGGCCGCCAGGCCGATGACGGAACGGGCCTGTCCCACGGGGCCATTGTGGCCCGATGGGCTGCGTCATAGCTGTCCATTCCGTGCGGCTGGCACCGCGGCGACACAAAGATAGCCAATGTCTCGACTATCAGACAATAGCGATTATTGTCTGATCTGTGGCACCAGGGCGCGCACCAGGAACTGTTCGACGAACCGGCGTTTGTCGGCGGGCGAGCGGTGCCGCCACGACGGCGCCAGCAGGAACAAGGTCGTCGCGTTCAGCCACTGCACGATCGATCGGGGATCGAGGTCTCCGGTGCAGGCGGCCCGCGTGCCTGCCATCGCTGCAGCAGCGGCTCGTAGTGCCGCAACAGCAGCTCCACGATGGGTCGCGAGCCCATCTCCAGCGCGGTGGGCACCGCGGTGCTCTCGGCGGCGAACAGCGCTTCGTTCAGCGGATCGCCCGTCCACCGACGTGACCGGCGCCAGCACCATCTCGGGCAACGAACGGACGGGGTCGTCGGGATGGGGCAGGGATCCGCACCAGCTCACCCAGCGCGGCATCGACACGCATCAGCATCAGGCCCAGCAGCACCTCGTCGCGGCTGGGGAAGTAGCGGTACAGGTCGACCGGGACACCCCGGCCTCGTCGGCCACTTCGGCCATCCGGATCTGGGAGTTGCCCCGGCGCACGATGCAGCGGCCCGCGGCGTCCAGCAGCAGCCTGCGGGCCTCCTCGTCGTCGAGGATCGCGCGGTCGTCGCCCCACCGCCGGCTCGGTTCCATGCCGCGATCGATGCTACGGGATGCGTAGTGCGGCACGCAGAATAGTCTGTGTGACAACGATCGACAGAATTCACCTGGTGTGATCACGATTCGGTGCAGCCGGCAGGAGAACGTGATGGGTTACTCCGCCGCGGACGAATCGTTCACGCACCAGCTTCCGACGACTTTCGACCATGTGCACGACCCCGATCCCACCTGGTCGGACCGCTGCTACTTCTTCGCCGCGTCGCCGGACGGCACGATGCTGCTGGCCAGCGGTTACGGCAACAATCCGAACACCGGCACCGGCCTGGGCTACGTCAAGGTCAGCCTTGCCGACGGTCGGCACTGGGACCTGCTGTCCGGCCGACCGGTCACCGGCGACGACCGGGCCGACCTGACCGCCGGACCGATGCGCTGGACCTGTGTCGAGCCGCTGAAGAAGTGGCGACTCGACGTCGACCCAACGACTCGGGCATCGAGTGGGAGCTCTACTACGAACCCACCGCCCCGATGTGGGAGTTGCTGCCGATGAAGGTGCGACGACAAGCGACGGCGGCATGCTGGCCGACATGTACCACATGAAAGAGCCCGGCCGCTGGACGGGTTGGGTGCAGATCGACGGCGAGCGGATCAGCGTCGATGGCTTCCACGGCGGTCGGGACCGGACATTCGGCGTGCGGGTCGCCGACAAGATCGACTTCTGGCTGTGGCTGGATGCAGGCTTCGAAGACCGCGCCATCGAAGCCTGGATCATCGAATCAGCCGACGGCACGGTCAATTACGTCGACGGCGGCATCACGCACGCCGACGGCACGCTGTCCAAGCGGTTCGTCAAGATCGAGCACGACGTGGAATTCGACGGCGACCGCAAGCGGCCCGCCCGCGCGGTGCTGGTTTTCACCGACGAGGACGGCGGGACCCACCGCGTCAGCGCCGATGCCGCCGCACCAGGACGTCAACGCCTACTACGGGCTGCCGATGTCGCACTGCCAGTACCAGGATCTGGGCAACGGCGCCTACTTCATCCACTTTCTCTGGAACAGCAACGATCCCGCGCAACTGGCCGAGACCGAGGGCAAGTCGATGGCGCTCGATCAACTGATGCGCTTCGAGCTTCGACGGCGACACCGGCTGGGGCATATTCGAATTGCTGATCGGCGGCCAGGGCTACCGCGCGCTACCCGAACTGGTCGGCCGATGGACATGTCGGCCTTCACTCAGGACAAAACCCCGGTCGATCGCCTGCCTGCAGATAGCGAGGGTGGATCGGCAATGACGCTGGCGCCAGACATCAGCCGAGCGGCTGACGGGCTGGCTGCGCACGCAGCTGCCCGACGCCGACGACGTCCGGGTCGAGGGCCTCGAACAAGTCGACTTCGGGCATTCCGCCGAGATGATGGTGCTGACCGTCGTGACGCGGCGCGACCACCAGGACACCCGCCAAGACGTCGTGCTGCGGCTGCGCCCCAAACCGCCCGCGCTGCTCGAACCCTACGATCTGGCCCGCCAATTCAGCATCCTGCGCGCGTTGGCGAACACCGCGGTCCGCGTCCCCCGGGCGCTGTGGCTCGAGGACACCGGCGATGTGCTCGGGCGGCCGTTCTTCGTCATGGAACGCGTCGGCGGCGACGTCTATGAGATGGAGGCGCCCGCCGCTCGCCGACGACATCGTGGCGCGGATGTGCCAGCAGCCTGGTCGAACAACTCGCGGCGATCCACGCGGTGGACCTGAACAGACCGGGCTCGCCGGTCTCGACGACGGCGCGCGATCACCTGGACCGCGAACTCGAGCACTGGGCCGCACGAGATGCACCGGGTCAAGCGCGCGCCACTGCCCGCGCTGGAACGGCTCTTGCAGGCGCTTGCGCGACAGCAAGCCCGAGCCGTGCCCGACGGTCAGTCTGGTGCACGGCGACGCCAAGCCGGGCAACTTCGCCTTCGACCGGCGGCGAAGTCAGCGCCGTGTTCGACTGGGAGATGACGACGGTCGGCGACCCGCTGACCGACATCGGATGGCTTGAGCTGCTTTGGATGCAGCCGGTCGGCATCACCAGCCACCCCGCCGCGCTTCCCGTCGATGACCTACTCGCACATTACGAGAAGGCAAGTGGCATCGAGGCCGCAGAACCGTCCGTGGTACCGAGCGTTCAACGCCTACAAGATGGCCGTCATCTGCCTGATCGGCGCCATGCTCATCGACGCCGGCCACAGCGACGACGAAAAACTGCTGCTTGCCGCCTACGGCACCTCGCTGCTCACCAGGGCCGGCCTGTCCGAACTCGGCATCGACGAACCCCTCGATGACGGTCCTGTCCTCCCGCGCGAGGAACGCATCCAGCAAGTCCAAACGAAGGCCGCGCCGGCGCATTAGCCGGCCGGATACTCCGGGAATTGAACCGATGTAATTTACGCGCTGGGTAATTGACTAAACTTACGTACTGGCGCGCGTCTAATTAACTACACCGGTGTACTGGCGTGTGTCTAATTTGTCGGCGCACATTGTTTGAGAGATACCGGGATTTAAACTCCTAGGATTTGGGTATTGATTCCGAGTATGAAATGCATCACACGCGTCGCAGCATCAACGTTCGTAATGACCGCCGGTTTAGGGCTCGCGGGCTTGGGGGCGGCTGGGGTCGCGCAGGCCGGCCCCGTGATGAACCGGATATATCACTGGTGCCCCGGTCAGGCGTGGGATTCAGCGTGGGGCGCCAATTGGGATGGGGGCCGCTGCCACGACGCCCATTGGTACGACAATGAATCCCGCGACCAGGCCCACTGGCACAATGGCCCCTGGGACGACCAATGGGCTGGCGGGTACTTCCACCCCGGCGACAATGGTGCCTGGCACTGAGGTGCTGCCTTGGCGGGCACTGACGACTGAATAACTTTGACAACAGGAAACGCGAGCCGAACCGCGCTTTTCCATAATTACGGGATCGTCAGATATGCCCTCGCCCTCAGTATCGTTGGTGGGCCAGGGGCGGTCCGCCCTTGCCGCTATCTCCGTAGTCCGGCACCAACGCGGGCACCATCTCACTCGTGACCGACCCCTCGTTCTGGGTCAATGTGCTCCTCGGGCTACAAACCCCACCAACCGAGTGTGCGAGAGATTTCGATGTACAGCGGTATCCCGATGGTGACGTTGTAGGAAAACGTCAACCCCAGCGATGCCGCCAGCGGCAGGGTTGGGCTGGCTTCCGGGATCGCCAGCCGCTGGACAGCCGGAACGGCGATGTAGGACGCCGCGCCACACAGCACCGCGAACAGCACGTAGGTTCCCGGCTTGAACTCGGTATTGGTGTAGTACGAGTAACCGCGGGCGATGACAATGCCCAGCGTCGCAAAGACATTCGGCGCCAGCAATCCGAACAAGATGAAACCGAAGCCCGCCGATCGCAGATCCTTCAACTTCCGCGAGGCGGTCATCCCCATCTCGAGCAGGAACAGGCACAGGGCGCCCTGGAACGCCGACACGAAGAAAGTGTCGTTGTCGTGAATCACCTTTTGGCCCTGCAGGGCGCTAATGAAGCCAACGACGATGGCGCCGACAAGCAGACAAAGCCCGGGGTTGAGCAAGACCTCCTTGAACAGCGCGACCCTGCGGGCGCGATGATTCCCGTCCTGCCCGATCGGGCGGTTCGGCTCGGGTGGCTCGGGCTTTTCCGCCGTGATCGCCGCCTCGTGCTCGGCACGCAGGCTCTGGCCGGGAGCGGGGCGAAGGGCCGTGCCGGGCCCGGTCCCGACCGGTGCGGTGTAGCCGGGCTCATCCGGCATGTTCCCCGCCTGGTCCATCCCCCGATCGCGAAGCCGCGCCACCAGGTACATCGCCACGAGGCAACCGGGAATCTCCATGACCGCCAACATGACCGGCATGTAGGCGTCGAATGCGACGTTCAGGCTGGTCAGTACTGCCACGCAGGTGGCAAAGGTCCCCGCCGAGTCCGAGCCGTAATAGCCGGCGACCGTCGCTCGGTCCACCCGCCGCATGGCACTCAACCAGCTCAGCAGGAAGTACGAGAGAGTACCGATCACAAAGTTCAACACGAAGCCCACGAGCATGAAACCCGCAACGGAGCCGATGTCCGCCGGCTTGATCGCGGCCAGCTCTTCGCCCCCGTGCCAGCCGATGGCCAGCAGTAGGTACATCGTCAGGGCCTGGTAAATCGCCTGCGGAAACTCTAAGCGCACCTTCAGGATTGGAAGCAGGAAGCCGAGGTAGAAGAACAACAGGAGTGGCTTGAACAGGTTGTGTGTGAAGTTATGCCAGAACTCATGCAGCATTGGTCTCTCCTGTGATTGGTGCGGCACACTGTAGGACGCACCGACGTCGCTTCAGGTTCTGCACACTCCGAAGGACCCGAAACGCGGGACGGCGCGGTCAGCGCAGCCGCTCGGTCGGTACCCCGTAGCGGTCCTGGTAAGCGCGCACCCGCTCGCGCACCTCATCGGCGTCCAGGGCGGTGTCCGACCAGGTGTAGCGACCGCGCCCGCCGTCACCGGGATGAGCCGCCAGGAAGTCACGCATCCGCTGTGCGGCATCGGGCCGCAGCTCGCGGCCCAGCTTCTGATAGATGCCGCAGATCGTGCTCCACGGGTCGTTCATGAAATCGGTGAACAGCACATCGATCACGCGGCCGGCGGGGACGGCGCCGCTGTCACGCAGCGCCATGCCTCGGTCCAGGCCGACGGTGATCTCCTCATAGGACTGCGCCGCGCACTCGGCGATGTTGGATTCGTCGCTGGCCATCCGCCGCAGGTGGTGGGTCAGCGCGGCAATCGAGGAGATGACGTTGAGCGGATCGCGGTGCATCTGCACGATCAACGCGTCGGGGTATTCCGCGAGCAGGGCATTGAGCTGCCACAGGTGCGCCGGCGATTTCAGCAGCCACTGGCCGGGAACGCCAGATTGCAGGTGCTGCAGGAAGATTCGATGGAAGCGGTAAGCACCGGCGTAGTCGGCTTCATGCAGCAGCCAGCGGGAGTAGCTCGGCAGGCGGTATTGCACCGGAAAGATCATGCTGGTGAATTCGCTGGCCGTGATGCGGACGCACTCCTGCCCGACGAGGGCGCCCATCGGGTGAAATGCGAGGAAACCCGGAACGATCTGCTCGGACAGCTCGATGCTGGCCTGCGTCTGCGCTATGCGTGGATCGTCGTGGTAGGTCTCGGGCTGGGGGACCGGGCAGGGCTGCGTCGACCTCCCATGTCAGCGGTGCGCGCAGGTCGGGATCCTGGGCGAGCAAGTCGATACAGGATCGTGGTTCCGGAGCGGGGTTGACCGACGATAAAGATCGGCGAAGTGATTGATTCACTGGCGATTTCGGGGTTCTCCTTGCGCCACGCGATCACGTCGAGCCGGTTCTTCAGGGCGCGCATGATGTCCAGGCAGGCAATCTCGACGCCGAGCGCCGAGAGGCGCGCCTCATTGATCAGCCCCTCGGTGAGATGCTGCAGCCCGAGGCGCCAGCCCTGGTAACCCGCGTCGGCGAAGTCGTCGCTGCCCGCCTCTTCGCAGGCGGCGGCGATCAGCGTCGCCGGGTCGAACCGCTCCTGCAATGTCACTGTTGCTCCTCACCTGCGCGCACCGACACCGCGACCTCGGGCGGTTCGGGGTTGTCCAGCCAGCGCACCACCACAAACCCGCGATGCCGGCCACCGGTGTCGAGCCAATGGCCAAATCCGTAGTCCCGCTCGGAGATCGCGATGCGCACCCGCCCGTCAGGGTCGGGCTGGACTGCCCGATTGGTTACCGAGCTGTGCCGGACGCGGGGCTCCAGAGCACTCGTGCCAGATGTTTTCCAGCGTCACGTTCCAGTACCGGGTGTCGGGTGGCTGGATGTCGAGCACCAGGGCCTGGCCGGGGTCGAGCCGGAAGGTCCCCATCATGTACAGATTGTCCGGGGTGGTGTCGGCCGCGCCCAGATCGGCGGCCTCGGCCGTGAGCAGCGTGTTGGGGCTGTTCAGCAGCTCGGGCTTGATGGTGCGGTGCAGCGTGGCGAGCTTCATCAGTGTCCACGCCATCGCGGTGAATTGGTCGGCGAGTTGCGTGTCGGTCAGCGGCGTCGACGGGTCGGGCTCCAGCGCCTCGATGCGCAGTGGTGACCAACTCCTCGGAGGCGCGATCACCGACGTACTCCCGCACGACGACGGACGACGCGTCGTCGGGGATCTGCACCCACTGCGCGCCGGCCGGATCGGCGGGCTCGTCGCGCGACAGCACGAGCGTGAATTCGCCGGAGCCCTGCCTGGTTTAAGGGCCAGGTCGGTGTCGCTGAGGTAATTGGACATCCGCCGCGGGGTCAGACCCGTGCCGGCCAGGATCTGAAATCCGAGGTAGGCGCTGGTGCCGCGGGTGCCGGTGATCCGGTAGCGGCGGTCGCCGCGGATCATGGCCAGGTAGTAATTGCCGTCGGGATTGGGGCCACCGATCATCCTCGTCGGCGAGCACATATCGAAGAACGACGGCCGGTCGGGGTCGGCCTCGACGGACAGCTGCGAGCACAGCGACGACACCCGCGCGATGACCCGCAGCCCCTCGAGGAGTTCGCGCTCGGATTCGGCATCTTCGGTGACGACCTTGGTGACGTCGGCGACCATCTGCTGAAAGAACTGCCACGCGGCGAGCGCCTGATTTTGCGTCATCGTCACATAGTGCGTCAGGCGAGGTCCGCAATCACGATCGGGGGGTGAGCGCAGCCACGATCATTTTCGTGGTCAATTCGGCTCGTCGCCGCGAATACGGTTGCGCGCCAGAAAGGATCGGATACACCACGCCGCCGACGATGGCGTCGGCCGCCGACTCGGCGGTGGCCTTGTCGATGCCTTCGGCGAGCAGCCGCGCGCGGACGCTGTCGTGCAGCGGCGCGCTGAATCCGGCGCGCAGCTTGACCAACGTGTCCTCGTGTTCCATGCCGGCGACGGTCAAGATTCGCAGCATGGCCGAGCCGCGGGCCGTCGTCAGACTTGCGACGAGTTTGCGCACCCACCCGACGAGGTCGGCCGACAGGTCGTCGGTGTGGTTGACCGACGCGAGGATTTTGTCGGCGTCCTCGAGCATGACGTCGGCGACGAGTGCCGGACGGCTGGGCCACCAGCGATAGATGGTCTGCTTACCCACGCCGGCCCGAGCGGCGACCGCCTCGATGGTCAAGCCATCGAATCCGCGCTCGAGCAGCAGCTCACGCGTGGCGGTGACGATCGCCATGCCGCGACTTCTCGCTGCGCCGCCGCGGAGTACCTACCTGGCTGAGATCGGCTGGCACGAGTTCTCAATCTTTAGGCGTCGGACCTCGGTTTTGGCCGGGTTCACCGACCCCGGCTAGCATCGTAGCCTAACAAGACGAGACGGTTCGTCTTGTCTAACCGGAAGGATTCGGGCGCGCCATGACGCTGGGACTGACCCCAGAGCAACAGGAGCTCAGCGACGCCGTCGGGCAGTTCGCCGCCCGGCACGCCCCTATCGCCGAGACGCGCGCGACAGCTTCGACGCGTTGGCGGCGGGCAGCTCCCCGCTTGGTGGGACGCATTGGTCGCCAACGGCTTTCATGCCGTACACCTGCCGGAGCGGCTCGGCGGCCAGGGCGGTCGAGTTGATCGACGCGGCCTGTGTGCTGGAAGTCGCAGCCAAGGCGCTGCTGCCCGGGCCGCTGCTGGCGACGGTGACGGCGGGCGCCGTTGCGTTGCTGGCCGAGCCGACACCGGCCGCTGAATCACTGCTGCGCGAGCTCGCTTCCGGCATGCCCGCGGCGGTCGTGCTTCCCGGCGACGGCGACTTCCAGGCACGGCGCGACGGGCAACGCTGGCTGGTCACTGGCGCGTCGGAGATCACCGCGGGCGTTGTTCGGCACGGGTGATCCTGGTTGGTGCGCGCAGCCGACGACGGCGAGCTGGTCTGGGTTCCGGTGGACACCGGCCAGCCCACGGCGAAGGTCGAGTCCGTACGCGGCACCGACCTTGACCAGCGATGTCGGCATCCTGCGACTCGACGAGTACGGCGCGGCCGACCGCGCTCACCGGTATCGACCCCGACCGCGCCGAATGCATCGCAGTGGGTCTGGTAGCCGGCTCGACGTCCGGCATCGCGCAGTGGTGCTGTCGAAGCGGTCACCGCGCATCTGCGCGACCCGGGAGCAGTTCGGCAAGGTGATCGGCACCTTCCAGGCGCTGCAGCACAACGCGGCGATGCTGTTGGTCAACAGCGAGTTGGCGACGGCGGCGGCCTGGGACGCGGTGCGCGCTGTCGACGAACCTCTCGATCAGCACCGGCTCGCCGCAGCGGCAGCGGCGGTGATCGCGATCTCGCCGACGCCGGATCTGGTGCTCGACGCACTCACGATGTTCGGCGCCATTGGCTACACCTGGGAGCACGACATGCACCTCTACTGGCGGCGGGCCACCAGCCTGGCGGCGTCGATCGGCGCCGCGAGCCGCTGGGCCCGGCGGCTGGGTGAGACTGACGACCAGCCAGCAGCGGGACATGTCGGTCAACCTCGGCGACGCCGAATCGGACTTCCGGGCGCAGGTCGCCGAAACCCTGGACGCGGCCCGCGAGCTTCGCAATGACCGGCCCGGTACGGCAGGGCGCCTACGAGTACCTCCGCACCGGGCCGCAGCGCGACCTGATCGCCGAGGCGGGTCTGATCGCACCGCATTGGCCGCCGCCGTGGGGAATCGATGCCGGTCCACTGCGGCAGCTGATCATCGACGAGGAATTCGACAAGCGACCCGATCTGGTCCGTCCCTCGCTGAACATCGCCGAATGGATCCTGCCCTCGGTGATGCGGGCCGCGCCAAAGGAGTTGCAGGAGCAGCCTGATTCCGCCTACGCAGCGCGGCGAGATCGCCTGGTGCCAGCTGTTCAGCGAGCCGGGTGCCGGCTCCGATCTGGCCGCGCTGACAACGCGGGCGACCAAGGTCGACGGCGGCTGGAACGATCAACGGCCACAAGATCTGGACCTCGTTGGCGCACACGCGCCGACTATGGGGCGCTGCTGGCGCGCACCGACCCGGACGGCGAGCAAGCACCGCGGCATCGGCTACTTCATCCTCGACATGCGGTCCCCCGGCATCGAAGTCCAGCCGATCAAGACGGCCACCGGCGATGCGCACTTCAACGAGGTCTTCCTCAACGACGTGTTCGTGCCCGACGACATGCTGCTGGGCGAGCCGACCGACGGGTGGAACCTCGCGATCGCCACGATGGCCGAAGAGCGTTCGGCCATCGGCGGATACGTCAAGTTCGACAGGGCGGTGGCGCTGCGCCGGCTCGCGGCCGAACCGGGACCGGACCGCGACGACGCCCTGCGCGCGCTCGGCGAACTCGACGCGTACACCAACGCCATCAAGGCGCTGGGCATCCGGGAAACCATCCGGCTGCTCGACGGGCAGCCGTCCGGACCCGGCGTCGAGCATCGCCAAGGTCGCGATGAATGTGCTGCTGCGCCGCACCTTCCAGGCCACGTTGCAGTTGACCGGCCGGCGGGCGATGGTCGCCGACTCCGACCCCCCGGTCGTCGAGCCGTATCTGCATCTGCCCGCGGAGCTGATCGGCGGCGGAACCCGGGAGATACAGCTGAACATCATCGCCCAGATGATTCTTGGCCTACCCCGTAAATAAGGACACGACATGGGATTACGCGGAGAAGCCGCGATCGTCGGCTACGTCGAGCTGCCGCCCGAGCGGCTGAACAAGGCATCGCCGGCGCCGTTCATCCTCGAGCAATGGGCAGAACTCAGCGCCGCCGCGCTCGAGGATGCGGGTCTGCCCGGCGACGTCGTCAACGGCATCGCGGCCTCGCACCTGGCGGAGTCGCAGATCTTCGTCCCCTCCACCATCGCCGAATACCTGGGAGTGGGAGCGAGATTCGCCGAGCTGGTGGATCTCGGTGGAGCCAGCGCCGCGGCCATGGTGTGGCGGGCGGCCGCGGCGATCGAGCTCGGCATCTGCGATGCGGTGCTGTGCGCGCTGCCCGCCCGCTACATCACGCCCGTCGTCCAAGAAGAAGCCCAGGCCGAACATCGACGCGATGTTCTTCGGCTCATCGAGCAACCAATACGGCTCTCCGCAAGCCGAATTCGAGATCCCCTACGGCAACCTCGGCCAGAACGGTCCCTACGGTCAAGTGGCCCAACGCTATGCGGCCGTCTACGGCTACGACGAGCGGGCCATGGCCAAGATCGTCGTCGACCAGCGGGTCAATGCCAACCACACCGAGGGCGCGATCTGGAAGGACAAGCCGCTCACCGTCGACGACGTGCTGGCCAGCCCGGTCATCGCCGACCCGCTGCACATGCTGGAGATCGTCATGCCCTGCGTCGGTGGCGCCGCGGTGGTGGTCGCCAACGCCGACATCGCCAGACGGGCGCGCAACCGTCCGGTGTGGATCAAGGGATTCGGCGAGCACGTGCCGTTCAAGACCCCGACGTACGCCGAGGATCTGCTGCACACTCCGATCGCGGCGGCCGCCGACACCGCGTTCGCGATGACCGACCTGCGCCGCGACCAGATGGACATGGTGTCGATCTACGACTGCTACACCATCACCGTGCTGCTGTCGCTGGAGGATGCGGGTTTCTGCGAGAAGGGCAAGGGCATGGAGTTCGTCGCCAACCACGACCTGACCTTCCGCGGCGACTTCCCGCTCAACACCGCCGGCGGGCAACTCGGCTTCGGCCAAGCGGGATCGGCGGGCGGCATGCACCACGTCTGCGACGCCACCCGCCAGATCATGGGGCGCGCGGGTGCGGCCCAGGTCGCCGACTGCAACCGCGCCTTCGTGTCCGGCAACGGCGGAATCCTGTCCGAGCAGACGACGCTCATCCTGCAGGGTGACTGAAGGAGGACTTCATGCCCATCAGCTTCGAACGTCCGATGCCGGTCAAAACGCCGACCACCGCGCCCGTTTTGGGATGCGCTGGCCCAACACCGCATCGTCATCCAGTACTCGCCGTCGTCGCAGGCGTACGTGTTCTATCCGCGGGTACGTGCGCCGCGCACGCTGGCCGACGACCTGGAATGGCGCGAGATCTCCGGGATGGGGACGTTGTACTCCTACACCGTGGCGCGCCGGCCGGTCAGCCCGCATTTCGCCGACGCCGTGCCGCAGCTGCTCGCCATCGTCGAATGGGATGAGGGCCCAAGGTTTTCCACCGAGATGGTCAATGTCGATGCCGCACGATCTGCGGGTCGGGATGCGGGTGCGCCCGGTGTTCTTCGACTACCCCGAACATGACGTCACCATGCTGCGCTACGAGCCGGCCGATCGGCTAGCGTGAAGCTGCCGCGAGCGAGGCACCGCCCGCCCGCGAACTGGACATCCCAGGGTGTTAATTGTCAAGCGGCGGTCGGTGTGCGGTGGCCCCAGGCGGTGTGTGCGTCGTAGGGCGTGTGGTGGCGTAGGCAGCGGCGCAGGATGCCGACGAGGCGGTTGCCCAGGGTCCGGAGGGCTTGGCGGGTCGATCGCGTCGTATAGTCGCCGGTTGCGCACATAGCGGGCGAACACGGCACGATTCTTGCCCGAGGCCACGGTCGCGAGTTCGTGGAATCCGGTCGCTCGGGCGCGGAGCACGTCGCCTACTGGACCACCGACTTCCAGGATCTCTATGACCGGGCGCTGGCGGCTGGCCACACCGTGGGTCAGGAGGGCCAGATCGGCGCCGAGCAAGGCCGATTCGCCTACTTCGTCACCGAGCGCGGTCAGGGCACGGTCATCGAGATCTCCGACATCAGCGGCTCTGAGGCTACTGACCGCAACGGCCACCCCCGTTGGGGTGCTGAGCCAGATATGCCTCTATCGCGGCCCGCCGCTCCTGCGGGGTGCTCTGACGCCACGCGACACCTAACATCTTGCGAATTTCGGGGTGGGATTCTACGAAAGCGGCCTTGTTGAGAATCGAGTCAGCCCTAGCGGACGGGGAGCAGTTGGGCTGGGGATTGGCAGTGGTGGTCACGCTGGCGTTAGCTACCGCCGGTCCCGCCAGTACTCCAGTTAGAGGGCTTAGGCGGTTCAGCCGCTAATGCTGAGTCAATTCTGCGGGTGGGGTCGTGGTTGGCTTAGGCAGCGAGTCGCGCGTGGTAGGTGAGATCGTCGAAAGCGGCTTGGTAGGCGCGGGCGGCTGCGCGCAGCCGTGATGGTTGTGGTGGGTCGGGGTCGCTGATCTGGGCAAGACCGGCGCGCAGCAGGTGGTCGTGAGCGTGGGTGAACAGCAGCGCGTACTGCAGGCCGGTGTCGGTGACGCGGTAGCGGCGGGTACCGGGGATGCGTTCGATGAGTCCGTGGGTGCGCAGGCGCCGCAGGTCGTAGGTCATCTGCCCGGCGGTGATGTCCTCGAATCGTTTGCTGAGGAGGGGCGCGGTAAGGGTGCGCAGCTCGCGGTTGGTGAATCCGTGAGGCAGCAGCCGGTGGATGAGCAGTGCGTGCAGCAGGGCGTGAACTCGGTTGTCGCCGAAACGCAGTCCGGCGATGCGGGTGCCTGTGCCGGTGACGACGGGCGCAGTCAGATCGGTAAAGGCCTTCGCGCCGCGGATCGGGTCGTAGCTGATGGTTTGGACGTCGAGTAGGCGCCGGTTGGCGGAAAAGCCGTGCTGCCTCAGTTCGGGCAGGCTGGTCAGCCGTTTGGTGACTCCGAAGTCGCGCGGGTTGTTGATGGTGGTTTCGGTGCGCAGTGCTCTCCCTTCTTTGTGGTATTGCTTGATTTTGTTGGTCTTGTAGTCGACATGCAGTGACGGGACGACACCATCGGTGATAACCCGGGTGCGGAAACGGCTCGGGGTTTTGCGTTTGCCGCGACGCACGATGCGACGGTTGAAGATCAACGCAACGTTGTCGGGGCGGCCGATGTCGAGGTTGTCGCCGATGACCTGCTCGAAGAAGATCCGCCCCGACACCGGCGCATCCAGCATCTGGGTCAGCGAGAATTCGGCCTGCAGGATCGACAACTGGTAGCGGTAGCCGGCCGCCTGGTCCTCGTCGGTGAACGGGTTGGGCAGGATCGCCAGCCACTTGCACAGCAGCGCCTCGATCTGGGCGGGACCCAGGCTGTCACAGATCGCCTGCAACGCCGTGACGTCATCGACCGCGGCGAACCCGTTGTCGAGCGCGCTGAACCCGATCCCTGCCTTGGCGGCTTGGCGCTGTGCCCAATGGTTGCCGTTGATGCACAGCTTGGCGGTGTAGGGGAAGTAGGTACAGAACTTGAGGAAGAACGGGCCGAAATCCTCATCGAGGCAATAAAAATAGAAGTGGTTGACAAACGCGGTGGAGCGCACCAGCCACGCATAGGAAGCCCCGTCACGGCTGTAGCGGCGCTGGGTGCGCCACACCAGTGCCTTCTCCTGCGCCCGGCCCACGAACAGTACCCCTTCGCTGTCGGTGAACCGGGCCGAAAATTGCTGGGCCACATCGTCTTTGCGTTCCTTGCCGAACGACACCAACTCCAGCCCCCGTGCGGCGATGAAGCCGTGGATGTTGGTCACAAACGCTTTGGTCATGGGGTCCATCAACGCGGTCGACGCGTAATGGTGACCGCGGTGGCCGACGAAAAAGCCCTGTACACCGCCGCCGTAGGCCAGTTGCGGCATCCACACGTTGAGAAACATCCGGTCGATGCACTCGACTTCGAAGACGGTGTGATCGGACAAGACATCGCCGGCACTGCGCGCTACGGTCATGATGGGCTCCGGTTCGGACGGGCGGCCAGCAGGCCTACCAACCGCGTAATGCGGTTCATACAACCGGCCGACACTTTTCGACCAGGGTCTTTATCCCGTCCGGACCGGAACCCCCCAGCCACCCCCGACCAACATGCCCGTCGGGATGGGGCGAAGCCCGGCTAGTGATACGCAGGCAGCGCATATAGCAGCCGCAGAAAACATCCGAAACGTTGGCATTCCAGAGCCCCTTTCTCGTCGAGAGCGAAGCCGCGTTAATAGGGCGCCTATCGACTCGAATGTCATATTTGGTTGACAATATGAAAATGTAAGGCCACTTCCCGGCATTGTCAACCGCGGTTGCCTAAGCTGCGTCCGGGCACCGCGCGGCTAGGTCGCGTTGGACCGCACCCTGCCGTGGCCTAGGGGGTGGTTTGCAGACAGTGGTAAGAGCTGACAGCAAATAAGACCGGAGCGATGCGCACTACCAGTGGGCTGCCGCCGCTTCGCGGCCGGCTAACCTGCGTGCGCCCTGATGGCTCACACGCGTTGCGCCCCTGGTCCCTTGGAGTTCACGCTTTCAGGGCGATCGCGTCGACCCCAGCATCGAGCCCGCGGACCTTAGCCTGAATCCACGTGGTCGCGAACGCTGAAGGGAGCGTGATAGGCGAGCTTCTTGAGGTGGTGCTGTGCAGGAGATTAAGGATTGTTGGCCCTTCGGAGTCGCCCTGCGGGGGGAGGCTTCAAGCCGCCCACTGCTGCGTTAGCTGAAGGCTGTCGTGGTGAGCGATGTGGGAGGAGGTCCGGTTCACGGGTTAGGCGGGGGCCGTTATCCAGGCGCGTTGGGCGAGGAGGCGCATGCCGTTGAGGCCGACGATGACGGTGGATCCTTCGTGCCCGGCGACGCCGAGTGGCAGGGGCAGTTGCCCCAGTAGGTCCCAGAGCACGAGTCCGGTGATGAACGTGGTCGCGATGGCCAGGTTGGCGATCACGATGCGGCGGGCGCGGCGCGATAGCGCGATCACCGCGGGGAGGGTGGCGAGGTCGTCGCGGACGATGACGGCGTCGGCGGTCTCGAGGGCCAGGTCGGATCCGGCGCGGCCCATCGCGACGCCGGTGTGTGCGGCGGCCAGGGCGGGGGCGTCGTTGACGCCGTCGCCGACGAGCAGCACGCGCCGCCCGGCGTCCTCGAGCTCGCGCACAGCGCTGACTTTGTCTTGCGGCAGCAGCCCGGCGCGGACGTCGGTGATTCCGATTTGCGCGGCGAGTGTGGCTGCGGCGCGGGGGTTGTCGCCGGTCAGCAGAACCGGTGCGGTGCCGGTGAGCGCGGTCAGTTCGGCGACGGTGTCAGCGGCTCCGGGGCGCAGTTGGTCGGCCAGCGCCAGGATGCCAGCTGGGACACCGTCGACGACGACGATCACCACGGTCTTGCCGGCGGCTTCCAAATCGGCCACCGCGGCGGTCATCGGGGTGGAGGTATCGGCGTCGGACAGCAGATGCCGCGGGCTGCCGACTTCGACGGTATGACCGTCGATGGTGGCACGGACCCCGCGTCCGGGCGCGGAGTCGAAATCCTGGGCCGTCGGGCAGTCGCAGGCCGACGTTCGGTGGCGGCGGCCACGATCGCCCGTGCCAGCGGGTGTTCGCTGGGATGTTCGGCGGCCGCGGCCCAGGTGAGGATGGTGTCGGCGTCGTAGCGCGTTTCGTCGAGTGCCTGTAGATCGGTCAGCCGGGGTGTCGCCCTCGGTCAGGGTGCCGGTCTTGTCGAACGCGACGGCGGTGATCGAGCCGAGTTGTTCCATCACGACGGCGGATTTGACCAGGACGCCGTTGCGTCCGGCGGTGGCCATCGCGGCCAGCAGCGGTGGCATGGTCGCCAGCACCACCGCGCACGGCGACGCGACGATCATGAAGGTCATCGCCCGCAGCAGCGCCGGCTGCAACGCGGCGCCCAGGGCGAGCGGGATGAAGAACACCAGCCAAGGTGGCGGCCACCACCGCCGATCGAGTAGTGCTGCTCGACCTTCTCGATGAACAACTGCGCTCTTGGCTTTGGTGGCCGAAGCCTCTTGCACCATGGCCACGATGCGGGCGACGACGGTGTCGGCGGCGGCCCGGTCGACCCGGATCCGCAGCGCGCCGGTGCCGTTCAGCGTGCCGGCGAACACCTCGTCGCCGGGGTGTTTGGCCACCGGTAGCGGTTCACCGGTGATCGACGCCTGATCCACGTCGCTGGCGCCGGAGATGACCTGCCCGTCGCCGCCGATCCGCTCGCCGGGGCGCACCAGGATCATGTCCCCGACGCGACAGAGCCGCCGCATCGACCACGGTCTCGTCGTCCGGATTCGGTGATCACGGTGGCACTCTCGGGGGCCAGATCAAGCAGGCTGCGCACCGAGTCGGCGGTCCGCTGAGTCAGAAACGCTTCCAGCGCACCGGAGGTGGCGAAAATGACGATCAACAGTGCCGCCGTCGAGGACCTGGCCGATCGCGGCGGCCCCGATCGCGGCCACGATCATCAACAGATCGACATCGAGGGACTTTTCCCGCAACGCCTGCAGCCCGGCCAGCGCGGGTTCCCAGCCGCCGGTGACATAGCAAGCCAGATACAGCGACCACCACATCCACGCCGGCGCGGCGCCGAACTGGGCAGCCAACCCCAAAACGAACAGCACCGTGGCCACAGTCGCCCAACGGACCTCGGGCAACGTGAACGGACGTGTCCGGGCCGTCCGTTGACGATCCGGGGCGACGGCGGCGCGAGAGCGGTCCAGGACCGGAGACGACATCAGGAACTCCACGATTCGGGAAGGCGGCGGGACACCCCGATAATACCGGAATATATGAATATGTCTTCATACGATCATTGGCTAGGATGTAGCCATGGGTCACGGCATCGAGGGCAAAACCACCCCGCCCGCGCAACTCGACGCCGAGTCCGCGGCATCGGTCGCCGCGACGCTGCAAGCACTGGCGACACCGAGCCGGCTGCGGATCCTCACCCGCCTGCGCCACGGCGCGTGCTCGGTCAATGACCTCTCGGCGGCCGTGGAAATGGAACAGTCCGCGGTCTCTCACCAGTTACGCCTTCTGCGCGCAATGGGATTGGTGACCGGAGCCCGCAACGGACGCAGCGTGATCTACGCGCTCTACGACAACCACGTCGCGATGCTCCTCGACGAGGCCGTCTACCACATCGAACACCTCGGACTCAGCGTCCCAGACGAACCTTCCGCCACCGCCTGAAGGGCCTTGGCTGATCCGGTGCGGGTTTAGATCCTGTCGTACTGTTCAGTTCGGCGGCTGGTGAGGAGGTCAGGGCGCCGGGTCTGAGCGAGTCGACGGTCAGCCCCAATCTGACTCGGTGCGCAAGGCCGGTCTGGTGGTCTCGGCCCGCCGCGGGATGAACGTTAACTTGCCAAAGCCGTTTGCTGCTAGCGGCATCGGTGTGGTGGCAGGTACAGGATTCGAACCTGTGTAGACGTCGATGGATTCACAGTCCGCGTAGTGGTGTCCCCGCGTGTTGCTGTCGTCTCAGCGCCGGACCCTGGCGGTCGCCTGCTATCGGGATGTCGACTGCGTCACCGTGGCGCTCGATGTCGTGCGTGATTCGAGCTGGCGCCTCAGTCTATTGGTCGCCTGCTTCCACGTGCTCGGCGCTAGGGGTGCGGCTACCCCAAGGGGGTATATTTGGGCCATGGTAGAGCAGGCGCAGCGGCCTGCGCTGCGGTAGCGGAACAACGTAACACCGTTATACGGAAGATCACGAGCGACTACGGGCCCGCAATGCTGATGGGTGTTGTGCTGCTGCTCAGCTTCGTCGCGACCACGCCCGACCACCTGAGAGGAGGGCATCGCATGACCGACCTGGACCGGGGAGCGCGCCGGGAAGCCAGGGAAGCTCTGGTGATCGAGCACATGCAGAGTGAGAACGTGCAGGAGTGGGACCGAACGATGGCGACGTTCAGCCACGCCCGCTACGAGCTACCCGACGGGACCGTGATCGACGGCACCGACCACGTGATGCGGTACTGGCTCGAGGGCCGAACGCTGGTGCCCGACCAGCGCAACGAGCTCATCGAGCTGACCCACCTCGACGACGGCCAGGTGCAGATCGAGTTCTGGCTGCGCGGCACACCTACCGACAACCCCGAGCCCTTCGAGCTCCGGCTGTGGGCGGTGTTCGGGTTCGACGAGAACGATCTGATGACGGTGGAGCGGGTGTACGCGGCCCGGCCGACGGCCGATCAGATCGCCGGACGTCGCGGCGCAGTTCGCGAATGAGTGGATCACGTTGACCGCCAAGCTGTTTGCCATTACGTGCGGCCACCCCACCATCCCGACCGCGTTCCTGCTCGCCGGCCGCGAGGGCGCGACCCGGGTACCGATCACCTCGTATCTGATCGAGCATCCGCGCGGGCGGGTCGTCTTCGACAGCGGCATGCATATCAACACCCAGCTCAACCCCGCCGCACACGTCGGCGATGTGTTGGCCAGGCTGCACCAGTTCGACTACGGCACAGGCGAAGACATCGCTGCGCGGCTCACCGAGATTGACGTCGACCCGGCGTCGGTCACCCACGTCATCAACTCCCATCTGCACTTCGACCATTGCGGGGGCAACACGCTGCTGCCAAACGCCACCGTCGTCGTCCAGCGGGCCGAGCTGGCTGCGGCCGAGGAGGGCGGCGAAGTCAGGGGTTATGTGACCACAGATTTCGACACCGGCCAGCCCCGCCATCTGATCGACGGGGAGCACGACCTTTTCAGCGACGGCAGCGTGGTGCTCATCCCGACCTACGGTCACACCCCCGGCCACCAATCGGTTCGGGTGCGGACCGACAAAGGGGAGTTCGTGCTCTGCGGCGATGCCTGCTATCTCAAGGAATCACTCGACACCATGACGTTGCCCGGCATCATCGCCGACGCCGTCGGCGTCACCCGGGCCTTCCAGCTCTTCCGCGGATTGCAGAGCAACGGCGCGACCATCATGTACGGCCATGACCTGGAATTCTGGAGGACAATTCCGCAGGCCCCGGCGCGCCTGGGCTGACGCCCGCAACTCGAATGGGGTGTATCGGGAAGCGAGATCGACGTTTTCGTGCTGGCCACTCGCACTTCTTCGCGCCAACGCAAATCTCGATGAAGCCCAAGATCACAGACTAATAGTCCGTAGTCTGACCTGCCGCAGCTCCCCGCCGTCCTGTTCCAGCCATGGGTGGGACCCGCTGGAATGCAGCTAGTTTAGGCCCGCGGGGGCAACGTCCCACCCGTTGACACTGTGACACAAATCATTGTCTACTAGTCTCATAAAAAAGGGGAGCGCGGCATGAACAAAGACGATCTGATCCTGATCAGCGTGGACGATCACATTGCCGAGCCGGCGGACATGTTCGACGCGCACGTCCCCGCGAAGTACAAGGACCTCGCCCCGCGGGTGGTCCTGGAGCCCGACGGCGTCCAGCAGTGGTATTACGGCGAGATCCGCGGGCGGAACATGGGCCTCAACGCCGTCGCGGGCAAACCCCGCGAGATGTACAACATCGACGCCTCGCGCTATGACGAGATGCGCCCCGGGTGCTTCAACGTCGACGAGCGGATCCGCGACATGAACGCCGGCGGCCAGCTGGCGGGGTTGAACTTCCCGAACTTCACCGGCTTCTCGGGCCAGGTCCTCAACCAAGGGCCCGACCGCGACGTCAACCTGGTGATGATCAAGGCCTACAACGACTGGCACATCGACGAGTGGTGCGCGGCCTACCCGGGCCGGTTCATCCCGTGCGGCATCCTGCCGCTGTTCGATGTCGCCGAAGCGGCCAGGGAAGTCAAACGACTGGCCGACAAGGGTTGCCACGCGGTGACGTTCTCCGAGAATCCGGAAGCGTTGCAAATGCCTAGCATTCACACCAAGTACTGGTATCCGTTGTTCGAGGCGGTGTGCGAGCACAAGACCGTGCTGTGCACCCATGTCGGCTCCTCGTCCCGATCCCCCATGGTGTCGATGGACGCCCCGCCCAGCGTGAATATGACGGCGTCATCGATGATGAGCATGTTCACCTTCACCGAGCTGATCTGGGCCGAGTTCTGGGCAGACTTCCCGCAACTGAAGTTCTCGCTCACCGAGGGCGACGTCGGCTGGATGCCGTATTTTCTCTGGCGCGCCGAGCATGTCTACAACCGTCACTCGGGCTGGACGCTGGCGAAGTTTCCGCCCGGCTACAACGGACCAGTCGACATATTCAAGCGGCACCTCTACACCTGCTTCATCAGTGACAAGGTCGGCGTGCAGAACATGGACTGGTTCAACGAGGACATGTTGTGTTGGGAGTCCGATTTCCCACATTCCGATAGCAATTGGCCGTTCGCGCCCGAAGACATCATCGAGACCATGGGCCACCTCGGCGACTCGGTGATCGACAAGATCACCCACGAAAACGCCATGGCCGCTAACTCGTTCGATCCGTTCCGGTACATCCCAAGGGAGCGCGCCCGGGCCGGCCACCTCCGCGCCCAGGCCACCGACGTCGACGTCGTCACCCATGTCGGGCGCGCGGCCGGCCAACGTGACCTCGACACGTGGACTCGAATGACGCAAGCCGGTCTGCAGGCGCTGGCGCAGGGCCAGCCGCCGCCGACGGTGGAGATTACCGGCGTCGCCGGACGCGCCACCACGCTGGGCAACTGAGCGTGCACCGCCCCGTTCGCGGACTGGCGTGTGCTGGAGCTGTCCAACGGGATCGCGGCGTCCTACTGCGGCAAGATGTTCGCCGACGCGGGCGCCGATGTGGTGAAAATCGAATCCAGCCAGGGTGATTCGGTGCGCGGCTGGACCGCCGGCGGGCCGGCGCGGGCTTTATTCGGCTACCTGGCGGCGGGCAAGAAGTCGGTGGTCGATCACGACCGGGCCGAGGTCGCGGCGCTATTAGCCGGCGCCGACATCGTGCTCACCGACCTGACCGACGGACGGACGCTCGACGACATCACCGCGCACACTGGCTCGGCAACGGTGGTGTTGGCCGTGACGCCGTTCGGAATGACGGGTCCCTACGTCGACGACCAGATTGTCGCCAACGAATTCATCCTGCAGGCGTTGTGCGGCTCGACCGCCGCCCGGGGCTGGCCGGACGACGAACCCGTCCAGGCCGGTGGCCGGCTCGGTGAGTGGCTGGCGGGCACGTTCGCCGCGGCGGTTGCGGCCGCCGCGGCCCGGCATGCCGCCCGTGGCGGTGGCGGCGAGATCGTCGACGTCTCGACATTCGAGGCGATGGTGATCGCGATGGGTGGTCTGCCCGCCATGTCGGCGAGCGTGCTGGGCGCGGATTCCCTGCTGCACCAACGAAGTCTGGAATTGCCGTCGATCGTGCCAACGGCCGACGGCCTGGTCGGCTTCTGCACCATCACCGCGCAGCAGTTCCAAGACTTCCTGGTGATGATCGATCGCGCCGACCTGATCGACGACGCGGAGCTGGCCTCGATGGCGGGGCGAATCGCGCGCCGCGACGAGTTCGTCGGCATGGTCACCCAGTGGACGCAAACCCGCACCACCCAAGAGATCATCGATCTCGCGGTGGCGTTCCGGATTCCGGTGGCCCCCATCGCAACCCCGGCGACGCTGCCGACGGTCGACCACTTTGTGCAGCGCGGAGTGTTCGTCGAATCGGAGCTCGGGGTGCTGCAGCCGCGGGTGCCGTATCGCAGCCGGCGCGATGGCGACCAGGCCGCCCGGACGGCCACCGCGCTGGGCGCCGACAACGGCCGCGTGCACTGGCCACCCCGAGCGGAATGGCCCCCTAGGAACGACGGGGCCGACTCCCTTCCGTTGTCCGACATACGGGTAACCGACTTCACCGCCTTCTGGGCCGGGCCGGTCGCGACGCAGCTCCTGGGTGCCCTCGGCGCCGACGTGATCAAGGTCGAAGGCGTGCGCCGGCCCGACGGCATGAGGTTCTCCGCCGGCCGGCCAGCCGACTGGGACCAGTGGTGGGAATGGGGCCCGGTGTTCTTGTGCAGCAACAACAACAAGCGCGGGATCAGCGTCGAACTCGGCACCGAGACCGGGCGCGCACATCGCGCTGCGAGCTCATCGCCGCAAGCGATCTCGTGATCGAGAACTTCTCGCCGCGGGTGATGGCGAACTTCGGCCTGGAATGGGATGCCGTGACGGCGGCCAATCCGCGCGCGGTCATGGTCCGGATGCCGGCGTTCGGCCTCGACGGCCCGTGGCGCGACCGGGTCGGCTTCGCCCAGACCATGGAGCAGGCCACCGGCATGGCGTGGATGACCGGCCATGCCGACGGTCCCCCGGTGATCCCGCGCGGCGTGTGCGACCCGATCGCCGGGCTGCACGCCGCGTTCGCCGCCATCGCGGCGCTTGGTCGATTCGCGACCGCGACGGGAGTCGGCATGCAGGTCGAGTCGACGATGGTGGAGTCGGCGCTGAACGTGGCCGCCGAAATGCTGGTGGAGTACTCGCGTAACGGAATCGAGCTGCGCCGGAACGGAAATCGAGGGCCGGGCGCAAGTCCCCAGGGCGTGTATCGCTGTCAGGGCGACGACGAGTGGGTTGCGCTCGCAGCGCTGGACGACACGGCCCGCACCGTCGCTGGCCGCGGCTCATCGGCGCGCCGGAGCTGGGACCCGACGAGGCCGCATGGCGGGATCGCGCCGACGACGTCGACAAACTGATTTCGGACTGGACCACGCGGCGCTCCGTGAGCCGAAGCCGTTGGCACGCTGCGGGGTTGCGGGGTGGCGGCGGGGCCGGTCACGGCGCCGGCGGCGCTGCTGCGCGACCCGCACCTGCTCGCGCGGGGCTTCTGGGAGACGGTCGACCACCCCGTTGCCGGGTACATTCCTGTGCACCGGGATGCCGTTCGCCTTCGTCGGCAAGCCGAGGCGCTGGATTCGCCGGGTACCACCGCTGTATGGCCAGCACACCGGCGAGGTGCTGACGGGCGTACTGGGGCGCACCGAACAGGATCTGGTTGCCTTGCGCGACTCGGGGGTCACCAGCGACGCGGCCGGCGGGCTTGTGAAACACGAAGAGTCAGTGACGCTGTGCGTGCCCCCGCGACCCGGCGAGTTGTGTGCACCGGTTCGCTTCTTGGTGCGCCAGGACTCCGTGGTGATGGAGCTGACCGCCCGGCACCGGATCACCAGCGTCGAGTGGGACGCGGCCGAGCGTGCGGTGGCGATGGTCGTCGAGATCACCGACCCGCAAACCGCACGGCCGGTGGACGTGCGCATCGACGTCCTCGAGGCTGGGGCCGCGCAGCCGTCGGCGCCACGCATCTAGACCCACGGACCAAGGTGATCGGTCACGATCGTGCGCGACGGACGGAAATTCGACGTCCTGGGCACCTACCTCGGAGTCGTCGCGGACGAAAACTGAATGACACCACAGGGAACGCCAAAGAGATCGGAGTTAGGTTGACCAAGCGCACCGCGGCGATCGTCGGAGTGCACAACACCCGGCAGGGCCGACGCCTCGATGGCGAAACGTCACGGAGCCTGGCGCTCAAGGCGATTCACGGCGCGCTCGCCGACGCCGGCCTGAGCCTCGACGACGTGGACGGGATCAGCGCGGGCCCGCAGTCCACGGCACTGATCTACGATCTGCGGATCGGCCCGGCCTGGCAGGGATTGGGCTTCGGGGTCGGCATGATCACCGAGGCGGCGTCGCCATCGAGCACGGCATGGCCGACGTCGTGGTGCTGGTCGCCGCCCAAGCGGGTGAATACCGCGACCACGAGGCCACCGCGCCGTGGACCCGGCCGGAGAACGAATTCGTGGCGCCCTGGGGAATGTTCACCACCGCCGAATTCGCGCTGATCGCGCGGCGACATATGCACGTCTACGGCACCACCCGCGAACAACTCTCCATCGTCGCCGCGACCATCCGCAACAACGGATCGCAAAACCCCGAAGCCGTTTACTACCAACGCGGCCCGTTCGCCCCGGACGGACATCACCGCGTCCCGTCCGATCGCCGAGCCGTTTCATCTGCTGGACTGCGCCACCACCTCCGAAGGCGGGTGCGCGCTGGTGGTGGCCAACATCGACGAAGGTGGACGCGGCCAGCCAGCCGATCTACATGCTGGGCAGCGGCGCGGACTTCCACGGCCCGTCGTATCAGCATCCGCCCGCGTGGGACCTGGTCGGGCGGCGCGGCGACCACGTCAATGGTGTGGTCGGCAGGCGAGCCGCCGACCTTCGCGTTCCGCGCACGCCGGGCTGCGGCCCGACGACGTCGACGTGCTGGAGCTTTACGATCCGTTCTCCTTCGAGATCATCCGCCAGCTCGAGGCTTTCGGATTCTGCGGCGAGGGCGAAGGCGGCCCGTTCGTCGCCGACGGTCACATCGCGATCGACGGCAGCCATCCGGTGACGACGGACGGCGGAACCATGTCCTTCAGCCACGCGGGCGCCAATCCGCAGATGATGCAGCGCGCCGATCCGGGCGGTACAGCAATTGCGCGGCGAGGCGGGCGCGCTGCAAGTGCCCGACGCGCGTATTGCGTTGTGCAGCAACGGAGGAGCGGGCGCCCTGTTCACCACACTTGTTGATCCTGGGAGACGAACCGCTGTGACTCATTTGCAACCTCAGACCGGGCCGGTGCCCCATGCCAGCAGTCACCTCAGCGTTCCGTTCTGGCAGGGATGCCGATCGGGTGAGCTGCGCTATCAGTCGTTGCGCGACGTGCGGAACTGGCGAATTTCCCACCGACGGAGCACTGCCGGCAATGCCTTTCGGCCGAATTGCGCTGGACGCCAAGCGACGGTGTCGGCGAGATCTACAGCTGGACGGTGGTGCACCGGCCGGTGACACGCGGAGTTCGACACCGCCCTACGCGCCGGCGATCGTCACGCTGGACGAGGGCTATCAGATGCTGACCAACATCGTCGGCGTCGCACCTGCGGATTTGGCGATCGGTATGCGCGTGCGGGTGCAGTTCCATGCCGTGAGTGACGAAGTCACGCTGCCCTACTTCACTGCACGGTCGTGAGTACCCCGGGCGCACCAGCAACGGTCTGCCGGTAACCGCCTACCTCGTGCTGGGCGTGCTGGCGGCCAACGACGAGCAGCTGACCGCCGGTGAGATCAAGACGCGTGCCGAACTCTCGGTCGGCCACTTCTATTGGTCGCCGTCGGTCAGCCACGTGCGGCGCGAACTGAACCGATTGCTGGCGCGCGGAATGGTCGGCGAGGCCGGCGCACAATCCGGCAAGCGCGCTCATCACGTTGTACGAGGCCACGGACTCCGGGCTCGAGGCGCTGCGCCGCTGGGTGCAGCACTTTCCCGGCCAGGATCAGGTCGTCATCAAGCATCCGGTCATCCTGCGAACCTGGCTTGCCCGGGGCGAGGATCCCGAGCACGTCGTCGATACGTTGGATCGGCACCTCGAGGCAACCCGGGCTCGGCTGGACGAGGCGCTGTGGTCGCGCCAGCGTTCCCGCGATCTCGGCATCATCGACGACCCGGACCAGCGCTTCTCCTTCGCGGTCCTCGATTACGCGATCCGCGGGCTGTACGCGGAGATCTCGAACATTGCGCAGCTGCGCGACGAGATCGCCGTCGGGACCGCCCGCGATCCGGTCAAGCGGGTGCGGCGGCCGAAGGGGCAGATCCGCCGCCGCGCGCCCCGGACTTGAGCCGTCATCGACACCTATCTGGTGACTTCGAACTGCACCCGGTCGAAGTAATACTCGAACCTGTTGACGGAGCCCTTGATTCGGTGTAGCAGCCTGGCGACGTCGACCTCAAAGCTCGTAACCTTCAGGGCGTCGGAGGCGCCGCCCATGGGAAGGATGCCCTCGTGGTCGTCGACCAACGCATAGTCGACCCGATCAACGAGCGACCCGCGCCAGAAGATGTCCGCGAAGCCGATGCGCACCGACCTGCTGGAGAACACCTGCGACCATTCGAACTCCGGCTCTTCCCTTCCCAGCCGGTGGTAGTACATGCCGTACGCGATGGTGAGATCCACATCGGGCGTGTACACGAGAATCGTGCTGTGGCTGTCCGCTTCCAGCCGCCACCGGTTGCCCGGCGCCGAGGAGTAGCCGAACCGGATCCGATAGGTCGGTCCGTCGTTCTCGAGCTTGTACCAGTCGTCCGGCGCGGACTGCCGCACCATGTCGCGGATCGCGCCTAGCGTTGTCAATTTAAGTTGCGCCCCCTTCAATTCCGTAGACAGCGCGCCCTGCGCCGCCAGTACGCTACGCCAGCCACCGCCTAGCGGCCGCCTAAATCTTCGTATACCCTTTGTCGGCGGGGATCTGGGCGGCCGTCACCAGCGACGAAGCGTCGCTGGCCAGCCACACCACGATGTCGGAGATCGGATCGGGAGCGGTGAGCGAATCGGTGGGCAGCGCGCCGGGCGAGAAGCTGTGGATGTAGTGCGGGTGATCCTGAAACATCTGGTACATCGACACGTCGTTGCCCATCGGAGTGTCGGTGCCGTACGGGTGCACCGAGTTGACGCGGATGCCGAACTCGCCGAGCTCGACCGCCAGCGAGTTGGTCAGGCCGACGACGCCAAACTTGCTGGCGCAGTAGTGGCCACACCCGGGGACGGCCTTGACACCGGCCGCGGAGCTGATGGTGATGATGGAGCCGCCGTTGCCGGCCTCGATCATCGACGGGACCGTGGCCTTGATCGTGTTCCACAGGCCGGTCAGGTTGATGTCGACGACGTCCTGCCACTGCCGCTGCCGAAATCTCCCACAGCCGGCCCCAATTCAGCACGCCGGCGTTGGCCACCACGATGTCGAGCCGGCCGTACTGTTCGATCGCGTTTGATGACGACCCGCTGCTGGCCGGCCAGATCACGAACGTCGACCTCGTCGGCGACGATTTTGCGGCCCTCGCCTTCGACCAGGCTGACGGTCTCGGCGAGGTCTTCCGGCAGCGCAGGCGCGTAGCCGTTGTGTTCGGCGACCTGCGCGCACGCATCGATCGCGATGATGTCGGCACCGGCGCGGGCCAGCCGGATGCAGTGCGAGCGGCCCTGTCCGCGGGCGGCTCCCGTCACGTAGGCGACCTTGCCCGCCAATGGGGTGGCGGGGTCCGTCATGCCGATACTCCTTTGCTTGCGGCTATCAGCTAATCACCGACACTGTGCCGTCGCCACCGTTGGCGATGTAGACGTCGCCGTCGGTGGGGCTGACCGCAACCCCCCACGGTTGGTTGCCGACGGCGATGCTGCCGGTGGTGGTGTTGGTGCCGGGGTCGATCACCCACACCGTGCTGTCGGCATGGTCGGTGACGTAAACGGTGCCGTTGGGGCTGGCCGCCGCCCAGATCGCGACGGTGCCGAAGCGGTGCCGACGGGGATGGTGGCGGTGACGGTGTCGGTGGCGGGGTCGATCACCGACACCGTGTTGCCGTGCCGTTGGGGACGTAGATGTCGCCGGCTGGTGGGGCTGACCGCCACCGCATTCCGGCCGGGGCCGACGGGGATGGTGGCGATGACGGTGTTGGTGGCCGGGTTGATCACCGACACCAGTCGCTGTTCTCGCCGGTGACGTAGACGTCGCCGGCCTGGGGCCGGTGGTGCTGACCGCCACCCCGGACGGCGCGCCGACGGCGATGGTGGCGATGACGGTGTTGTGCCGGGGTTGATCACCGACACCGTCCCGCTGTTCTGTTGGTGACGTAGACGTCGCCGCTCGTGGGGCTGACCGCCACCCCGTTCGGCGTTGTCGCCGACGGTGATGGTTGCGATGACGGTGTTGGTGGCCGGGTCGATCACCGACACCGTGCCGCTGCCTTGGTTGGTGACGTAGATGTCGCCGGTGGCGGGGCTGACCGCCACCCCAGTACGGCGTCGATGCCGACGGGGATGGTGGCGATGACGGTGTTGGTGGCGGGGTTGATCACCGACACCGTGCCGCTGCCCTGGTTGGCGACGTAGACGTCGCCGGCCTCCGGCCCGGTGGGGCTGACCGCCACCCCGTACGGCCCGCTTCCGACGGGGATGGTGCCGCCCCCGCCGCCTCCCCCGCCGCCCCCGCCGCCGCCGCCGCCTCCGCCGTCGCCGCCGCCCGTACCGCCGGCCCCGCCGGCCCCGCCGTCGCCGCCGGAGTTGCCGGAGGGGCCGCTGCCGGCGCTGCCGGCGCTGCCGGGACTGCCGGAGTTGCCGCCGGTGCCGCCGGTGCCGCCAGTGCCGCCGGTGCCGCCGATGCCGCCGGGGTTGATGCTGTTGACGCCACCGGTGCCACCCGTGCCGCCGTCGCCGCCATCGCCGCCGGTGCCGCCGGTGCCCAGCGCGCTGGAAGCGCCGTCACCGCCGTTACCGCCGAGACCGCCCAGGCCGCCGGTGCCGTTGGTGCCGCCCGTGCTGGCGGTGCCGCCGATCCCGCCCAGGCCGCCTCGGCCGCCGGCGAAGCCGTCATCGCCGTCGCCGGCACCGCTGTCACCGGCGCCGCCGGTCCCACCCGTGCCGCCGGTGCCACCGGTGCCCGCGGCGCCCGCGGTACCCGTGGCGGCACCGGCGCCGGTCCCGGCGGCGCCGCCATCGCCCGCTTGCCCGCCGTCGCCACCCTGGCCGCCCTGGCCGCCGTCGCTGGCGAGGCCGACACCGCTGCCGCCGGTGCCGCCGGTGCCGCCGATACCGCCGTGGCCGCCGACCCCGCCGTTGCCGTTGGTGCCGCCCGTGCCGGCGCTGCCGCCGGTCCCGCCCTGCCCGCCTGGGCCGCCGGCGAAGCCGTCGTCGCCGTCGCCGGCGTTGGTGCCGGGGGCACCGGTGCCACCGCCCCCGCCGGTCCCGCCTGTGCCGCCGGTACCGCCAAAGCCCGCGGCGCCCGAGGCGCCCGAGGCGCCGGCACCGGTTCCCGCGGTGCCGCCGTCGCCGGCTTGCCCGCCGTCGCCGCCCTGGCCGCCTTGGCCGCCTTCGCTGGCAAGGCCGACGGCTCCGGCCCCGCCGGTGCCGCCGATACCGCCGTGGCCGCCGACCCCGCCGTTGCCGTTGGCGCCGCCCGTGCCGGCGCTGCCGCCGGTCCCGCCCTGCCCGCCTGGGCCGCCGGCGAAGCCGTCATCGCCGTCCCCGGCGTTGGTGCCGGGGGCACCGGTGCCACCACCCCCGCCGGTCCCGCCCATGCCGCCGGTGCCGCCGATGCCCGCGGCGCCCGCGGTGCCCGTGGCGCCGGCGCCGGTTCCGGCGGCGCCGCCGTCGCCGGCTTGCCCGCCGTCGCCGCCCTGGCCGCCTTGCCCGCCGTCGCTGCCGACCCCGTTGGCGCCGGCCCCGCCGGCGCCGCCGAACCGCCGTTGCCGCCGAATCCGCCGTTGCCGTTGGTGCCGCCCGCACCGCCGCTGCCGCCGGCCCCGCCCTGGCCGCCTGCGCCGCCGGCGAAGCCGTCATTGCCGTCGCCGGCGTTGGTGCCGACGGCACCGGTGTCACCGGCCCCGCCGGCCCCACCCGCGCCGCCGCTGCCGCCGATGCCCGCGGCGCCCGCGATGCCCGCGGCACCGGCGCCAGTTCCGGCGGCGCCGCCGTCGCCCGCGTCCCCGCCGTCGCCGCCCTGGCCGCCTTGGCCGCCGTCGCTGCCGACCCCGTTGGCGCCGGCCCCGCCGGCGCCGCCGAGACCGCCGCGGCCGCCGACCCCGCCGTTGCCACTAATGCCCGCCGTGCCGGCGGTGCCGTTCACGGCCGTGCCACCGGCGCCGCCTTGACCGCCTTCCCCGCCGGCCCCGCCCGCGCCGCCCTGAGTGCCGTCACCCCCGGCGCCGTCGTTGCTGCCGGCCACACCGCGCGTGCCGGCGGCGCCTAGACCGCCCGTACCGCCGGTGCCGCCCGTGCCACCGGCGCCGCCGTTACCGCCGTCACCCGACGTTGAGCCGCCCGCCCCACCGGCGCCGCCGTCGCCGCCGGTGGCGCCGGTACCACCGTCGGCGCCGGAGTCGCCGGGGTTGGCACCGTCGCTGCCGGTCGCGCCTGCGAAGCCGGTACCGCCGGTACCGCCGGCGCCGCCGTTGCCGGTCACGTCGGCATTGCCGCCGGCCCCGCCGGTGCCCGCGACCGCGCCCGCGCCGCCTTCGCCCCCGTTGCCGCCGTTGCCGGTCGGGCCCGCGTTGCCGCCGACTCCGCCGACGCCGCCGACTGTGCCGGCGCCGCCGGTGCCGCCGTTTCCGCCGTCGCCCGACGTTGAGCCGCCGTTGCCGCCGACGCCGCCGGCGCCACCCGTCCCGCCGGCGATGCCGAGGCCACCGGTGCCGCCGTTGCCGCCGTTGCCGGTCGGGCCGCCGTTGCCGCCGGTCCCGCCGGTACCACCGATCGGGCCGGCGCCGCCGTTGCCGCCGTCACCACCGTTACCCGACGTTGAGCCGGCGCCGCCGGCCCCGCCGTCACCGCCGACCCCGTTGGTGGCGCCGCCGACCTCGCCGTTGCCGCCGTTGCCGCCCTTACCGCCGCTGCCGCCGTCCGGCCCACCCATGCCGCCATGACCGCCGGGGCCGCCGCTACCGCCCGGCGCTGTCGCGTTACCCCCAGGGCCACCGTCGCCGCCGTTGTTGGTGCCCGAGCCGTCACCGCCGGGCGCGCCGGCACCGCCATCGCCGGCCATCGCGCCACCGGTGCCACCGGTACCGCCGATGCCGCCGGCCCCGTTGCCGTCCGAGCCGGCGCCGCCGACGCCGCCCGCACCGCCGCTGCCGAACAAGCCGCCCTTCCCGCCGTTGCCGCCGTTGCCGCCGTCCGTGTCGGGATTCGTGGTCGGATCGGGGCTGAAGCCCGAACCGCCGTTGCCGCCGTTGCCGCCGCTGGTAAGCGCGGTGCCGCCCGCGCCGCTCGCGCCGACGTGGGCGCCGGCGCCGCCACCCGCGCCGCCGGCACCACCGAAACCCACCGCGCCGGGGTTACCGCCATTGCCCCCATTGCCGCCATCGGGGTTGCCCAGCTCGCCAAGGGCACCGGCGCCGCCGGTACCAGGGGCCCCGCCGGTGCCGCCCGTCCCGCCGGCCCCGCCATCGGCGTTGGCGCCGGCTTGACCAAACAACGCCGAGCCGTTACCGCCGACCCCGCCGACCCCACCGCCGCCGCCGGCGCCGCCGGCGCCCCCGTCGCCCGCATTGCCGCCGAGCCCCGCGTTGGTGCCGGCCACACCGGTCGCGCCGTCACCCCCGACCCCGCCGATACCGCCGATCCCACCGACACCACCGACGCCCCCGGAACCGCCGCCGCCGTACAGCAAGCCACCGGCACCGCCGGCGCCGCCGGCGCCGCCGCTGCCCCCGACACCACCTACGCCACCGGTAACACCGGCGCTCCCGGCTTGGCCGGCCGTGCCCGCCGCCCCGGTTCCACCGACGCCACCGGCCCCACCATTGCCCCACAACCCGGCATCCCCGCCCCTGCCGCCGGCGTGGCTGGGCGCACCGGATCCGCCGTCGCCACCGTTTCCATACAGCCACCCGCCATCGCCGCCCGGCTGCCCGGTACCCGCCGCGCCACTAACGCCGTTGCCGACCAACGGGCGCCCCGTCAGGCCCTGCCAGGGCGAAAAAACCGACACGCTCTGGGCCACCCGCATCACTGCCTGCAACGGCGAGGCATTAGCCGCCTCAGCGGTCGCATACGCGCCGCCCGCGTCATTCAACGCCTGCACGAACTGGGCATGAAACGCCGCCGCGTGCGCGCTCAGCGCCTGATAGTGCTGGGCGTGGGTGCCAAACAATGCCGCGATCTGTGCCGACACCTCGTCGGCGGCCGCGGCCGCGATTCCGGTGGTCGATATCGCCGCCGCCGAACCAGCGGCGTTGATCGTCGACCCGAGACTGGCCAAATCCGAAGCTGCTGACGCCACCATCTCCGGCGCTGCGATCACAAACGACATCCCGCACCTCCGACCCGAGTCGGGACGACCCAGGCAAGGGCCCGGGACACTGACGAGCACACGGCAGTCCGGAGCGTATCGCTATTCGAGTGAACTCATAACACTTTCATGTAATCCCGGCATCCTCGGTGTGGGTTCAAGCCATGGCGTACTGAACCCACGCACCGCCGGCGGGTTCGGCCACGGCGTGCAGGCGCGAATTCTGGACTCCCGTCCGGGGCAGGCCGAATTGCGAGCCGATGGCCGCGCACGCCGTCGGGGCCGTGGTGAACGGCACCGGACTCGGTGTCACGGTCCAGTTGCCCAGGGTGTCCACGCAGCCCGCACGGTGCGCGTCCGAGCACGGCGCGGCGACCCAACGGCCGTCCGGCCCTTGCAGGGCGCAGCTTCCGGCGCCCGCGCGCGGTTCATTTGGCGCCCAGCTCCACAGCGAGGCCTGGATCCGCCCGTCCTCGGGCAGCAGCTGATCGAAGCCGAACAGGTTGACTCCGCAGTAGGTCATGTCCTGCGCCTTCTGCGGTGTGATCGCATTGGGATTGACGGGCGGCCGAGTCGGATCGACCAGCGCCGCGACCAGGGTGGAGTCCTCGTAGTAGCGGACCAGGTGCGTGGCGTAGACGGGGGGGCCGTATACGGCATCGCACGCCGGGTACGGCTGGTAGAGCGCCGTCGAGCCGCTCTCCACCTCCACGGGTTCCCAGTTGAAGACGTCGGACGCCCAGTCCGGCGCGCACCTGCCGACGATCACGACCTGCGCGCCGGATAGCCGGACGTCGTGACGCGACAGGTCGAGCGGGAGCTGGACGCAGCCGTTGGCGGCGCGCTGGCTCGGATCGGGCCGGTAGATGAGGCTGCTCCCGTCCGGACGCCGCAACACACGGTCCAGGGTGGAAATCGTCGAGGCGTACGCCGCGGAATTGTCCAGCTCGTCCTCCAGGTAGAGCAGGATGACTTCCTGGGTGTGCCCGGGCGCGTTCAGCCAATTCGCGATCTGCGGTAGCACCCTGGTAAGAAGCGGTTCGGTGGTGCAACCCAGGTTGTCGTTCTGCGGACTGAGCCCATGACACACGGTGACGCCGGGGGCCCCGAGGCGCGCGAGCCGTCCGATGTAGTGCAAGTCCAGTTCCAGGCCGCGGACGTCGATGTCCAACATCTGCGGCAGCGTCAGCTGCTGGTTTGAATCGAAGTGCGAGATCGTGAACCCGTCGCTGAGGCTGTTGAACGAGTTGTGGGTGCCGATCCACTGAGCCTGCCGCAGCGGCAACGGATCGCTGAGCGCGTACTGGAATTGCGCCGTGCGGTGCACCCATGACATCACATATGCGTCCCGGGCGGCCTGGGTAACCCGGTGCGCGAGCGGGACTCGGCAGAGCTTGTCGGGTATGCCGACGCGGCGACACTCCGCGGCGACGGCGTCGGCAAACTTGCCGATCGCGACGCACGGGAATGCAACCGGGCTGATGGCGTCGCACGGTGCCGTGGGCGACGGCGGGGAGTACACGTCATCGGTGTCGGCGGCGACCGGTGCCGCCGTCATCAACATCGCCGAGATCGCGCCAACGGAGACCGCCCTGCGCAGTCGTCGGGCGAGGTGCATGCGCGCTACCTTGGCACTCGGACATGCCTCCAACTAGGGCTGTTGTAGAAGCGTCACATTCACGCGCCCAACCCGCGACCTTCGCGAAATCGATCGTCAGTTATCGGGGTTACCCGCCCACCATGACCAGGCCACCGTCGACCGCCAGCAGCTGGCCGGTAATGAAGTGCGAACCCGATCCGGCCAGAAAGACCAGCATTGGCCCGACATCCCGGGCGGGATCCCCCAGCGCCCCGCCCAGCGGGATCATCGTCTTGAGCTGTTGGTCGATGAGGGCGCCGGCGTCCGGGCCGAGGAACTCCCGCAACCGGTCGGCACCGGGAGTCTGCACCGCGGGCGCCAAGGCGTTGACGGTGACTTTGTCGGCGGCCCAGGCGCGGGCGGCGGATCGTGTCCACGCCTGCACGGCGCCTTTGGTCGCGGCGTAGACGGCCGAGATCGGGCTGCCCATCAGGGCTTCGGAGGATCCGAAATTGATGATGCTGCCGCCGGTGCCTTTCATCGCGGCGTGGGCGGCCTGATTCGTCAGGATGGTCGCCTTCACGTTGGTGTCCAACAGGAACGAGATCTCCTCGGCGCCAATGTATCCCGGTATGCCGGGCTGCCACAGCCCCGCGGCGTTGACCAGGACGTCGAGGCCGCCGAGGTGCTCGACGGCCTGTTGCACCGTCGCCGTGACGGCGTCGGCGTCGCGTACGTCGCACTGCAGCCAGGTGGCCACCAGATCATCCGGCGGAGGCGTCTTGTGATAGGTGGCGGCGACGTCGGCCCCCGCTTCGGTGAGCACCGCAACGGCGGCCGCGCCGATGCCGGTGGCTCCGCCGGTGACCAGGATCCGTCGTCCCTGCAGGGATGGTGTCGCTTCTGACATGGCCGAGACGCTATCTCGAGTTCACCGACATTGCCGGGAGGGTTGTGCTTCGCGTTGGCACCGCGACCATGGCGGCAATCTCGCTTCGTGTCGATGGCAGCTGCCGCGCGCGCCTACTTCTTCACAGCGGGGCTTGCTGAGTCAGGTTCAGTAGCAGGTAGGCAACGCAGAACAGGAAGTTCAATACCACGAGGATCAACCCGGCAAAAATGAGCGAGTGCGTGCCGCGACGCTTAAGGCGCCGGATCCTCGCGGCCCGCTCCTCACGATTGATCTGCGTCGCGATCAAGGCGAAATTGACATCCGTCGCTTCGTCCCGCGGGACGGGCGCGCCCGCCACCATCTGCCGCAGGCGCTCCGGCGTGGTGTCGACGCCGACGCACGCGAAGCGCCGGCACAGCCGACGTGCCCGCCTGCGGCCGAGCGTCTGCCCGCGCACCTGCCCTCGCATCTGCAGCAGCTGCGATAGTTGCCGTCGTTCCTCGCCCCAGGCGCTCGACGGGGTCGTCACAAGCGGGGAGTCTAGTTCGCTTGGCACCCGTTGTCGTCGGGCTCGCGCCAATTAGTTGGCGGCTGATTGTTAGACGGCTAGGCGCGCACGGCGATCGCCGACACCAGGTCGGCGAGCCGGTCCGGCCGGTCCACCATCGAGAATGTCCGCGCTTCCTCGATAACCTCGAGCCGGGCGTTCGGGATGGTCGCGGCCAGTCGTTCGCCGTCGGCGAGCTCGAAGAACGTGTCGTCCGCCGACCACGCGATCAGGGCCGGCTTGTCGAACTCGGGCAACCGGGCCGCGACGCCCATGGTGACCTCGGTGCGCAGCGAGAGCGTGAGCTGGCGCAGGTCTTCGGCGACCGCGGGATCGGAGAGCAGCGGCCGCACCCAGAGTTCGGTGAGGGCGTCAATGTCGCTGTACGCCAGGCCGTCGAACGCGCGCTTGCGCGCGGCCGGGACCCGCATGGCCTGGACCGCAGTCCGGAAGAGCGCCTTCGATTTGGCCGCCACGATCACCGGCTTGAGGATCGGCGGCGGAAAGTGTTCGAACGCATCGCAACTCGTCAGCACCAGGGCACCGAGCCGCTCGGGGTGGTGCACCGCGACGAGTTGTGTGACAACCCCGCCGGTGTCGTTGCCGACCAGCACCACGTCCTCTAGGTCAAGGGCGGTGAGGACCTCGGCGACCATGCCGGCGACGCCGGTGATGGTTCGGTCCGCACCGGGACGAAGTGGTTCCGGATGCGCGCCGAGCGGCCAGGTGGGGGCGATGCACCGCAGACCCAGACCCGCGAGTCGTTCGCTCACCTGGCGCCACAGTTCACGGCCCATCATGTAGCCATGCACGAACACGACAGGCCTGCCGCTCTCGGGTCCGGTTGCTTCGTAATGGATGGTTCCGGCATTAATGTCGATCGTCGACACGGAAGACATAAAAGACATGGAAAACTCCCCTTCGCGATATGGTTACAAACAGACTGTCTGTTCGTAAATTACCAACAGGTTGTATGGAAATCAAGAGACGCACTCAGGAAGAGCGCTCCGCGGCGACCCGCGACGCGCTGATCTCGGCCGCCCGCAGGCTGTGGGGGCTGCGCGGCTATGCCGAGGTCGGCACGCCGGAGATCGCCAAGGAGGCGGGGGTCACCCGTGGGGCGATGTACCACCAATTCACCGACAAGGCAGCACTATTCCGTGATGTCGTCGAGGGGGTCGAGCAGGATGTGATGGCCCGGATGGCCACCGTGGTGGCCTCGTCGGGAGCGAAGACACCGGCGGATGCGATCCGGGCCGCGGTCGACGCCTGGCTCGACGTGTCCGCCGATCCCGAGGTGCGTCAGCTGATCCTGCTGGATGCGCCCAGTGTGCTCGGCTGGGCAGAATTTCGCGATGTCGCCCAGCGGTACAGCCTGGGCATGACCGAACAGTTGCTTACCGAGGCGATCCGGGTGGGCCAGCTGGCAAAGCAACCAACGCGACCGCTGGCCACCGTGATGATCGGCGCGCTGGACGAGGCGGCGATGGCCATCGCCACCGCCGACGACCCGAAACGGGCCCGCCGGGAGATCAGGCAGGTGCTGCGCCGGCTCATCGATGGGCTACTCGACGACCGTTAAGAGGCTGGATCGTGTCCGCGGATTGGGCGCGGACAAAGTTGGACGTCGTTAGCATCCAGGCATTGTCAGGGAGGTGGCGCGTGGATGAGGCCTTTGGGCGCTACCGGCTGATGGGGGTGATCGGCGAGGGTGGGATGGGCACGGTGTATCGGGCCCACGACGCCACGATGGGTCGCGACGTGGCGATCAAGGTGCTGCCCACCGAGTTGGCGTCCGAGCCCGGCTATCAGGAGCGGTTCCGCCGGGAGGCCTACACCGCTGCGCGGTTGAACGAGCCGCACATCATCCCGATCTATGAGGCCGGCGACATCGAGGGCCGGCTGTATGTGGCGATGCCGGTCATCGACGGGATTGATCTGCACAGCCTGCTGCAACGCGATGGGCCGATGGCCCCGCGGCTGGCGGTGAAGGTGATCGAGCAGATCGGCGCCGCGCTGGATGCTGCCCACGCGGCGGGCCTGGTGCATCGCGATGTGAAACCGTCCAACGCGTTGATGACCGCCAAAGAGTTTGTCTATCTGATCGATTTCGGGATCGCCCATGACACGTCGGCGAGTCGATTGACGCGCGCCGGCAACATCGTGGGTACCTGGCCGTACATGGCCCCGGAGCGGTTTTCCACCGGGACCGGCGATGCCCGCGCCGATGTGTATGCGTTGGCGTGTGTGTTCTATGAATGCCTGACCGGGCAGCTGCCCTACCCCGGGGACAGCCTCGAGCAGCAGATCGCGGGGCACCTGATCAAGGAGATACCGAAACCCACGGCGGTCGACCCGGCCATTCCGGCGGGGTTGGATGAGGTGATCGCGCGTGGCATGGCCAAAGAGCCCGACCAGCGATACCAAACAGCTAAGCAATTGGCCACTGCGGCCTCCGGTGCCCTCACCCCGGCGCCGGCCCCGGCGCCGGCTCCGATGCTGACCGGGCCGCTGCCGGCCGCTTGGCCCGATCTGGGTCCGCCGTCGGGTCCCTATTCCGGGCCGCTGCCGGTGGCGCCGGCCGGTGTGGGCGGGGGTTTTCCGGCGACCTCTCAGCCGTTCGTTCCTGGTGGGCCGGGGTGGGCCGGGGGGTCTGCGCCGTCGCGTGGATCGGCCAAGCGCTGGATCATCGCCGCCGGTGCGGCCGTCGCCGTGGTCGCAGCGATCGTCGTGGTGGCTGTCATCGCCAACAGTCCCGGCACGACGACACCCACCGCTCACACGACCTCGACGAAGTCAACCAAGACCTCAACGAGGCCCACACCCACGATGACGCCCGATCGGTTGGACTCCGTCCTGCTGAGCGTGCAGGACGTCAACACGAGCATGGGCGCCTCCGGGATGCAACCCGAGCAGGCGACCTTTCACGCCCTTCTTGTCCCGCCAGGAACGATGTCTGATCCGAACTGCCGGGGCACGGTGTTTGTCGCCCAACAGCCGGTATATCAGGGCAGCGGATACGCAGCGATTAGCGGGCAGGAGCTGCACGAGCCGGGAAACCCTTACGCCCACCTTGTCGATCAGGCCGCGGTGAGCTTTCCGTCGGCTGATCAGGCCCTGGCCTTTGTGACGAATTCGGCAGACAAATGGAGGGCGTGCGGCGGACAGACCATCACCCTGAGCTTCAATGGCCAATCTGACCGGTGGATTGTCGGGGTTCTCACTGGGGTTGTCCCGACGATTGTGCAGCTACACACCCTGGCGAGCGGCACGTGGGCCTGCCAGCACGTGCTGAGTGCGGTATCGAACGTGGTCATCGACGTCATTGCCTGCGCCGATCAGATCAGCGACCAAGCCCGCATCATCGCTGACAAAATGGCTGCCAAAGTAACCGAATAGATGCATAAATCGATTGCGTGCGGCTGGCATTGCAAACACCGGGAACGCGCCACACTTCGGCTGGCTGTAGTGCATGCCGGCGGTGGCGAAATGCCACTCGTCAAAAGGCGAGGCAGGGAGGCAGCCCATGGATGAGGCTTTTGGGCGCTACCGGCTGATCGGGGTGATCGGCGAGGGCGGCATGGGCACCGTGTATCGGGCCCGGGACGAAACGATGGGTCGCGAGGTGGCCATCAAGGTGCTGCCAGCTGAGTTGGCTTCAGAACCCGGTTATCAGGAGCGGTTCCGCCGGGAGGCCTACACCGCCGCGCGACTGACCGAGCCGCACATCATCACGATCTATGAGGCCGGCGAAATCAATGGGCGGCTGTACTTGACGATGCCGGTCATCAACGGGATCGATCTGCAAAACCTGCTCCAACACGGCGGCGCGATGCCACCGCAGCGGGCGGTGAAGGTGATCGAGCAGATCGCCGCCGCGCTGGATGCCGCCCACGCCGCGGGCCTGGTGCATCGAGACGTCAAGCCATCCAACGCGTTAATGATCGCCAACGACTTTGTCTACCTGATCGATTTCGGGATCGCCCACGACACGACAGCGAGTCGATTGACCCACACGGGCTCGTTCGTGGGCACCTTTGCCTATATGGCGCCGGAGCGGTTTTCCGCGGGCGCCGGCGATGCCCGCGGCGATGTGTATGCGTTGGCGTGTGTGCTCTATGAATGCCTGACCGGGTGGCAGCCTTATCCCGGGAACAGCCTTCAGGAGCAGATCGGCGCGCACCTGACCGGCGACATCCCCAAACCCACCGCGATCAACCCGGCCATTCCGGCCGGGTTCGATGAGGTGATCGCGCGCGGCATGGCCAAGGCCCCTGAAAGGCGCTATCAAACCGCCCAGCAACTGGCAACCGCGGCCGGCGACGCACTGACCGAGGCGCTGACGCCGCCCCCGCAGAGTTGGCCGGTCCCAGCTCCCGGGCCAGCCGTCGAACACCTTGGTCAACCATCAGGCCCGCAGCCGGCAGCGCCGGCCGGCGCGGTGGCCCCGGGCTTTCCGGTAACCCCGCAGCCATTTACCCCGCAGCCATTTACCCCGCAGCCATTTACCCCGCAGCCATTTACCCCGCAGGCATTTACCCCGCAGGCATTCACCCCGGTGCCCCCGGCGTGGCCCGGGGGGCCCGCGACGTCACGCGTCTCCGCCAAGCGCTGGATCATCGCCGGCGGTGCGGCCGCGGCGGCCCTCGTGATCACAGCGATCGTCGTGGCGGTCGTCGGCCTGAGCACGGGTCCCACGCCACCCGCCGCCGCTCCCAAGACCTCGACGAGCTCACCGAAGAGCTCACCGAGCGCACAGACGACTTCTCTAACGCCGATGCCGACGGTGGCACCCGAGCGCCTGGACTCCATCCTGCTCAGCGCGCAGGACGTCAAGGACCTCATGGGCGCCCCCGGCATGCAAGCCGGGCAGATCCATCATCTCGCAGGGGCCGGGCAAACACTGTCCAATCCGGACTGCCTCGGAACACTCACTCCCGCCCAACAGCCGGTCTACCAGGGCAGCGGAGACACCGCGATCAGCGGCCAGGAGCTGCGCGAGCCGGGAAACAACGCCACCCACGATGTCACGCAGGCCGCGGTGAGCTTTCCGTCGGCTGATCAGGCACTGGCCTTTGTGACGAACTCGGCGGCCAAATGGAGGGCCTGCGCGGGGCAAACCATCACCCAAACCCTCAACAATCAAGCGCCCCAATGGACCTTTGGGGACGTCGCCGGGGATGTCCCGACGATTACGCAGCTACACACCCAGGAGGGCGTCTCCGGCTTCGTCTGCCAGCACGTGCTCAGTGCCGTGTCGAACGTGGTCATCGACGTCGCTGCCTGCGGCTATCCGGTCAGCAACGAAGCCCGCCAAATCGCCGACAAAATGACCGCCAAAGTAACCCAATAAATTGGCGCGCTGCACGATCCGGAGCGCTGATCACGAAGCTCGGCAGGGCAACGATGCCCGAACGATCACGCTGTCGGAGTTGAGCAGGTTGGTCTCCACGTCGCCGTAGAAGTAGCGCTGGTCGGGACTCCAGTCGTTGGTCTGGACGACGGTGGCCCAGACCGGCGAACGCCCAATCGCCGAGGCGCCGCCGTCGCTGTTGAAGTCGCTGAGGCGCTGTGGATTTGAGCCGTCGGCGTTCATGGTCCACCAGTCGGTCCCGTGCGATGGATTGTCGGCATTGGTCATCCACAGAACCTGGCCATTCGGGGTGTAGCGGGGATGTTCGTTGTAGGTGTCCCGTTTGGTCAGCCGGGTGGTGGTGCCAGGGCCGAGGTCGAGGCGGTAGATCTGACTTTTCCAGAAGTTGTGGGTCTCGAAGTCACTGGTGAACACCAGCGAGGCGGAATCCGCTGAGAATCCGCCGGTCTCGTTGAACGCGTTGCCCGCGGGCGAGATGGTGCGCACACCGGACAGCGACGGCGTGCCGTCATCCGCGACGTTGAAGTCGGCGACCTTGATGACCCAGAACCCGGCGAAGCGATCCGGGTCGAGGACCTTGGGGGCGGCGATGCGCTCGGTCCATTCCAGCAGCCGGCCGTCGGGCGAGAACTCCGGAATAATCGTGCCGTGATCCTTGTCGGTGGGGACGTCGGTGAGCTGCCAGGCGCGCGAACCGTCGGCGCTGGCCACCCACAGGTCCGAATAGCTGCCCCAGCCAGGCGTTGCGCTCACCGAATCGCCCGGATGGGTGGACTTTTCGGCCACAAACGCGATGAATCGACCGGACGGGCTCCACGCGGGTGTGCCGGTTGTACGTTGCGGGAACGTCGCCGATCCGGCCCCCAGCTGCCGGCGGTTCGTGCCGTCCGGTTTGACCGTGTAAACGTGGTAGCGGTCGTCACTTCCCTTGGCGTTGAACGCGATTAGATCGTTGGCCTTCGACCAGTCGGCCCCGGATGCGCCTCGCTGAAAGACTTCATACGTGATCGGTGCACATCCGCTGCGCGGGAGAGGCGCCATGGACGGCCGCCGGGCGCACGAATCAGCCAGGACGACAAGCAGGACCGCGCATCCGCGCAATGCGCAAACGGAAAGCCTCGCCACCTGGAGCCACCGCCATCAATTCCGATTTCGGGCCAGCGCAAGCCAAGCTACGCATGCCGTCTGAGGTGGGGCGAAGGCGAACCTGAGAAACGCCCGTCAACCGTTAAGCCTTTACCAGTTGGTCTCTCAGCGATGGTTCTGGGCGAAGAACTGCCAAATGGTGTCGGTGGCGTCGAGTGCCGTCGAAGGCGGCGGAAGGATGCCGAGCCAATCCAAAAGGGGGCTCTGAGCGCCGCCGGGCCATTGATGGCCCGCTCCCGCCACCGAGATCAGCTCCACGGTGCGCCCATCGGCGCATCCGGCGGTTTCGGTCGTGACGTCCCCGGCAGTGGTCGACGTCGGTGGCGCGCAGGCGTCGATGGCGCGCCAGGTGGCGTTGACCGATGGCACCGAGGGACCGTCGACGGTCGGTTTGCCCGTGATGGTATGCGTCTTACCGGGTCCGCCGTTGTAGGGGACTCTGTCGTCGGCGGTGCCGTGGATCTGCAGCACCGACGTCGGTAGTGCGTGCGAGCAGTCGGTCATCAGTGTGCCCGCCACGGGAGCGATCGCAGCGAACGTATTGGTCTGACATCCCAGCCGAAGTGCCATCATCGCCCCGTTTGACATGCCGGTGACATACACGCGTGCCGGATCGATTGGGGCCCATTGCTCGATCGCATTGACCATGGCGGTGATGAATGCCACGTCGTCGACGTGGAGGTTCATCGGCACACCACAGCATGTCCCGGCATTCCAGGCGCGCAGGATGCCGTTGGGATAGGCGACAATGAAGTGTCCCTTGTCGGCCTCGGTGTCCCAGTGGTAATCACGCTCGGCCTGTTCGCCGTCGCCGTAGCCGCCGTGCAGCATCACCACCAGCGGCGCCGCACCGGCCAGCCCGCCCGGCCGGTACAGATGAAACATCCTGACGAGCCCGCCCGAGATCACGATCCGAAGCGACTTTCCGACCGGGATGGCCTCCAAATCGGGTACTCCCAACGCACGATCGCCACCAAGACAGCCGCTGATCAACACCGCCAGGACCGCGACGAGACACGCGCCGGGAACCCGCAAGTGCCGCACTAGCGGTGGTTCTGGGCGAAGAACTGCCAGATGGTGTCCGTGGCGTCGAGCGCCGTCGACGGCGGTGCCGCGCCGAGCCGCTCCAAGAGCGGACTCTTGGTACCGCCGGGCCATTGATGGCCGGCGCCGGCCACCGAGATCAGTTCCACGGTGCGCCCGTCCGCGCATCCGGCCGCTTCGGTGGTGACGTCGCCGGAGGTGTCGTTGACGTCGGCGCCGCGCACCCGTCGATGCCGCGCCAGGTGGCGTTCACAGACTCCACCGAGGGACCGTCGACGCGCGGATTACCGCTGTGGCAAAGGCTTTCCCGGGCCCGCCGTTATAGGGGACCCTGTCGTCGGCGGTGCCGTGGATCTGCAGCATCGACGTCGGCCGCGCCTGAGAGCAGTCGGTCAGCAGGGTGCCCGCCACCGGGGCGATCGCGGCGAATGTGTCGGTCTGGCATCCCAGGCGAAGCGCCATCATCGCGCCGTTCGACATGCCCGTGGCATAGACGCGCGCCGGATCGATGGGCGTCTGTTGCTCGATGGCCGCCACCATCGCGGTGATAAATCCGACGTCGTCCACGTTGGTGCGTTGGGGTTCACCGCAGCACGACCCGGCATTCCAGGCGCGATTGAGGCCGTCGGGGTAGGCCACCAGAAAGTGGCCATTATCGGCTTCGCTGTCCCAGTGATAGGCACCCTCCGCCTGCTCACCCGAGCCGAAGCCGCCGTGCAGCATCACCACCAGCGGTGCCGGGCCGTTCAGTCCCTGCGGTCGGTACAGATGGAAGGTCCGGCTGGCCCCGCCCGAATCGATGGTCTGGGTGGACTGTCCGACCGGGATCCCCTCTGGGTTCGGCGTCCCCGACGCATCACCGCCGCCAAAGCACCCGCCGACCAAAACCGCCACGGCTCCGAGGAGACACGCACACAGCACCCGCACCCGTCCAGATCGCATGACCCCATGGTGACAGCCGCAGCCATGTTTGACAAGGTACTTGTCAATTCTCCGCGAGGTGGCACACTCATACGCCATGCGACGCGTTCCGGATGCCGAGTGGGAGCCCACTGTGCCGGCCCTGGTGCAACTGGTGGCCGCAACCGGGGCTCCACACTTGAGAGCGGCTTTCGCCGCTGCCGGGCTCGACGGCATCCGCCCGGCGCAATCTGTGGCGCTGGTTCCGCTGGCGGGCGGCGGGCTACACGCGTCGGATCTGGCCGACCGGCTCAAGGTGAGTCGGCAGGCGGTGGCCCAGGCGGTAGCGGCGCTGGAACGACACGGCTATGTGACGCGCGTCCCCGACCCTGCGGACGCCCGCGCCCGAATCATTGAACTGATGCCTCGCGGCCGCCAGGCACTGCGCGTAATGCGTGCCAACGCACTGGCTTTGGAGAAACGCTGGCAACACGCCCTGGGGCAGGACCGGTTGGCGGAATTGCGCGGGATCCTGCAGACGTTGCTCGCCGCCGAAGCCCGGGAATCCGTGTAGCCGAATTCGGTCCAAGGCGTAGCGCATGTCGGTAGCATCCAGCCATGCTGTTCGCGGCCCTACGTGACATGCAATGGCGAATGCGTCGCCTCATCATTGCGGTGGTCAGCACCGGAATTATCTTCGGCATGACGCTGGTGCTGACCGGGCTGGCGAACGGCTTTCGGGTCGAGGCCCAGCGAACCGTCGATTCCCTGGGTGTCGACAACTTTGTGGTCAAGGCCGGCGCGGCCGGACCCTTCCAGGGCTCGACGCCATTCGCACCGGTTGACCTGGCTCAGATAGCGAGTGCGCCCGGTGTCGTGCAGGCGGCCCCACTGGCCTTGGCGGCGACCACGGTCAAGGACGGCGCGTCACGGCGAAACGTCACCGCGTTCGGCGCCCCGGCGGGTGGGCCGGGCATGCCAGCCGTTTCGGAGGGTCGGGCACCGTCGACGCCGGATGAGGTCGCTGTGTCAAGCGTGCTGGAGCGGCACGTCGGCGAGGACATTCAAGTCGGCGCGCGCACATTGCGGATCGTCGGCATCGTGCCCAATTCCACCGCGCTCGCCAGGATGCCCAACCTCTTCCTGACCACCGAGGGCGTGCAGCAACTGTCGTACAACGGGCAGCCGATCATCACGTCGATCGGGATCATCGGCAATCCCCAACGGATCCCGGACGGCTACCAGACCCAGGATCGAGCGGCGGCTGTCAACGACCTGATGCGCCCGGTGAAGGTGGCGGGGGGCTCCATCACGATCATGGCGGTGTTGCTGTGGATCGTGGCCGTGCTGATCGTCGGATCGGTGGTCTACCTGTCCGCGCTCGAGCGGCTGCGCGACTTTGCGGTGTTCAAGGCCATCGGCGTGACCGGGCGGTCGATCCTGGCGGGGCTGGCGCTGCAGGCGGTCGTCGTGGCGCTGCTCGCGGCGGCACTGGGTGTCATCCTTGCCCAGCTGCTGGCACCGTTGTTTCCGATGACCGTCGTGGTGCCCGCCTATGCATACATATCGCTGCCATTGGTGGCGATTCTGATCGGTCTGCTGGCCAGCCTCGCCGGATTGCGGCGCGCGGTTGCGGTCGACCCGGCGCTCGCGTTCGGAGGTCCCTAACCGATGTCCGACCTCAGCATCAAGACCTCGTCGTCGAATATTCCAGCGGCGGGTACGCGGTCCGGCCGATCAACGGTCTGAACCTCGAGGTGCCGGCGGGGTCGCTGGTGATCCTGCTCGGGCCCAGCGGCTGCGGGAAGACGACGTTGCTGTCCTGCCTCGGCGGCATCTTGCGCCCCAAGTCCGGCGCGATCACGTTCGATGACCTCGACGTCACGAAGCTCGAGGGCAGCGCGATGACGCAGTACCGGCGCAACAAGGTGGGCATCGTTTTCCAGGCGTTCAACCTGGTGCCCAGCCTCAGCGCACTGGAGAACGTGATGGTTCCACTGCGCGCGGCCGGGAGGTCACGTTCGGAGGCTCGTCAGCGTGCCGAGGAACTGCTGACGCGGGTCAACCTCGCGGAGCGAATGAAACACCGCCCGGGCGACATGAGCGGTGGGCAGCAGCAGCGCGTCGCGGTCGCTCGGGCGATCGCGCTGGATCCGATGCTGATCCTCGCCGATGAGCCGACCGCCCACCTGGACTTCATTCAGGTGGAGGAGGTGCTGCGGCTGATTCGCTCCCTGGCGCAAGGCGACCGGGTGGTCGTGGTCGCCACCCACGACAGCCGGATGCTGCCGCTGGCGGACCGTGTCGTCGAGTTGACACCCGCGGTCGCGCAGGCGGCCCGGTCCCCCGAAACCGTGCAGCTGAAGGCCGGGGAGGTGCTCTTCGAGCAGTCCACCATGGGCGAGCTGATCTACTTAGTGTCCGAGGGTGAACTCGACATCGTGCGCGAATTGGCCGACGGCGGTGAGGAATTGGTCAAAGTTGCGGGTCCGGGCGACTACTTCGGCGAAATCGGCGTGCTGTTCCACATGCCGCGTGCGGCTACCGTACGGGCCCGCACCGACGCGACGGTCGTCGGCTACACGGCGCAGGCGTTCCGGGAGCGGCTCGGCGTGTCGGGAATCAGCGATTTGATCGAGCACCGCGAGCTCGCCAAGGACTGAACCCGCGCCTGGAAGCACGGCGGGAAATCCGGCGGAAACACAAGGCTGACTTACACGCAATGCGGCGGTCTGGTTCTTGTGGTGGGATCAGCGGCTATGAGTATCAAGGTCGCGCTGGAGCACCGCACCAGCTACACCTTTGACCGGCTGGTCCGGTTGCATCCGCATGTGGTGCGGCTGCGCCCGGCGCCGCATTCGCGCACGCCCATCGAGGCCTACTCGCTGCGGATCGAGCCGGCCGACCACTTCATCAACTGGCAGCAGGACGCGTTCGGCAACTTCCTGGCCCGGCTGGTATTCCCAAGCCGACGCGGCAGCTGACCATCACTGTCGGGCTGATCGCCGACCTCAAGGTGATCAACCCGTTCGACTTCTTCATCGAGGACTGGGCCGAGACCTGGCCCGGATCGGCCGTTTGTCTACCCCGAGTCGCTGGCCGATGACCTCGAGCCATACCTGCGGCCGGTCGACGAGGACGGCGACGGCTCCGGCCCCGGCGAGCTGGTGCGGGCCTGGGTGCGCAACTTCGCCGTCGCACGGGCCGGGCACCCGCACCATCGACTTCCTGGTCGCGCTCAACCACGCGATCAACGCCGACGTCGGCTACAGCCTGCGGATGGAACCCGGTGTGCAGACGCCGGATTTCACGCTGCGCACCGGCATCGGCTCCTGCCGCGACTCGGCGTGGCTGCTGGTGTCGATCCTGCGCCAGTTCGGGCTGGCCGCCCGGTTCGTCTCCGGCTACCTGGTGCAGCTGACCTCCGACGTCGAGGCGCTCGACGGGCCGTCGGGGCCGGCCGCCGACTTCACCGACCTGCACGCCTGGGCCGAGGTCTACGTCCCCGGCGCGGGCTGGATCGGGCTGGACCCGACGCTCGGGGCTGTTCGCCGGCGAGGGGCACATCCCGCTGGCGGCCACGCCGCACCCGGCGTCCGCGGCGCCGATCACCGGCGCGCACCGAGCCGTGCGAACCGACGCTGGAGTTCTCCAACGCCGTCACCCGGGTGCACGAGGACCCGCGCGTCACGCTGCCCTACACCGACGCGGCGTGGGCGACGATCTGCGAGCTCGGCGAGCACGTCGACGAGCGGCTGGCCGCCGGCGACGTCCGGCTGACCGTCGGCGGCGAGCCGACGTTCGTCTCGGTCGACAACCAGGTCGACGCGGAGTGGACCACCGCCGCCGACGGCCCGCACAAGCGCCAGCGGGCCTCCGAGCTGGCCGCTCGGCTGAAGGCGTGCTGGGCGCCGCAGGGACTGGTCCAGCGCAGCCAGGGCAAGTGGTATCCGGGAGAACCGTTGCCGCGCTGGCAGATCGCGCTGTACTGGCGCACCGACGGCCAGCCGCTGTGGACCGACGACACGCTGCTGGCCGACCCCTGGACGGCGCGAGTCGGTCGAGCCTGACTCAGACCCGACGCGGCCCACCGACTGCTCGCCGCGATCGCCGACGGCCTCGGGCTGCCGCCACCCAGGTGCGGCCGGCCTACGAGGATCCGCTGAGCCGGCTGGCCGCCAAGGCGCCGACTGCCCGCCGGCGATCCGGTGCAACCGGGCGACGACCTGCGCGGACGACAGCACCGCTGACCGCGCCGCGCTGCTGGCCCGCCTCGACGAATCCGTCACCGCCCCGGCCGCGTTCGTGCTGCCGCTGCACCGCCGCGACGACGACCTCGGCTGGGCCAGCGCCGACTGGCAGTTGCGCCGCGGCCGCATCGTGCTGCTCGAGGGCGATTCGCCGGCGGGTCTGCGGCTGCCGCTGGATTCGATCAGCTGGCAGCCGCCGCGCACGTCGTTCGACGCTCGACCCGATGACCGTCGGGCGCGCGCTGTCCGACGGAACCCGGCGGCCCCCGAGCGGGAGCAGCCGGAGCGGCCGGTCGAGGACCCCGAGACGGCGCCGACGACCGCGCTGGTCGCCGAGGTCCGCGACGGGCTGCTGTACGTCTTCCTGCCGCCCACCGAGGCGCTGGACCACTTCGTCGACCTGATCGCCCGCGTCGAGGCGCGCGGCCGCCAAGATCGGCTGCCCGGTCGTGATCGAGGGCTACGGCCCACCGCCGGACCCGCGGCTGAAGTCGATGACGATCACCCCGGACCCCGGCGTCATCGAGGTCAACGTCGCGCCCACCGCCAGCTTCGCCGAGCAACGCCAGCAGCTGGAAACGCTCTACGAGCAGGCCCGGCTGGCCCGCCTGTCCACCGAGTCGTTCGACGTCGACGGCACGCCACGGCGGCACCGGCGGCGGCAACCACATCACCCTCGGCGGCGTCACGCCCGGCGGACTCGCCGCTGCTGCGCCGCCCCGACCTGCTGGTCTCGCTGCTGACCTACTGGCAGCGGCACCCGGCGCTGTCCTACCTGTTCGCCGGGCGGTTCGTCGGCACCACCTCGCAGGCGCCGCGGGTCGACGAGGGCCGCGCCGAGGCGCTCTACGAACTCGAGATCGCGTTCGCCGAGATCGCCCGGCTGCGCGGCGGCGTCCGAGGACAGCCCGCCAAACCGTGGGTGACCGACCGCGCGCTGCGGCACCTGCTGACCGACATCACCGGCAACACCCACCGCGCCGAGTTCTGCATCGACAAGCTCTACAGCCCCGACAGCCCGCGCGGCCGGCTCGGCCTGCTGGAGCTGCGCGGGTTCGAGATGCCGCCGCATCTGCAGATGGCGATGGTGCAGTCGCTGCTGGTGCGCTCGCTGGTGGCGTGGTTCTGGGACGAGCCGCTGCGCGCCCCGCTGATCCGCCACGGCGCGAACCTGCACGGCCGATACCTGTTGCCGCACTTCCTGATTCACGACATCGCCGACGTCGCCGCCGACCTGCGCGCGCACGGCATCGCGTTCGAGACCAGCTGGCTGGACCCGTTCACCGAGTTCCGCTTCCCGCGGATCGGCACCGCGGTGTTCGACGGCGTGGAGATCGAACTGCGCGGCGCGATCGAGCCGTGGAACACCCTCGGCGAGGAGTCCACCGCCGCCGGCACCGCGCGCTACGTCGACTCGTCGGTGGAACGCATCCAGGTCCGCATCATCGGCGCCGACCGCCACCGCTACGTCGTGACCTGCAACGGCTACCCGATACCGCTGCTGGCCACCGACAACCCCGACATCCAGGTCGGCGGCGTGCGGTTCCGGGCCTGGCAGCCGCCCAGCGCGCTGCACCCGACCATCACCGTCGACGCTCCGCTGCAGTTCGAGCTCGTCGACCTCACCACCGGAACGTCGCGCGGCGGCTGCACCTACCACGTCGCCCATCCCGGTGGCCGCGCCTACGACGAGCCGCCCGTCAACGCCGTCGAGGCCGAGTCGCGCCGCAGCCGCCGCTTCGAGGCCACCGGCTTCACCCCGGGCAAGGCTCGATATGTCCGACATTCGGGAGAAGCAGGCCAGGATCTCCACCGACATCGGCGCGCCGGGCATCCTCGACCTGCGGCGCGTGCGTACCGTGCTGCGGTAATGGCATTTGCTGAGGCCGCCCTGGGCACCGAGGGATCGTCGGTAGCCGCACACGACCACGCCGACGTCGATCGGCTGCTGGCCGGGTACCGCGCGGCGCGCGCCCAGGAAGCCCTGTTCGACTCTTCGTGACGGCCCGGGAGTCGGCTACGACGAATTCGTCGACGAGGCGGGCAACGTGCGGCCCGGCCTGGACGGAGCTGGCCGACACGGTCGGCGGACCGGGGCAGGGCCGGGCTGGACCGGCTGCGCTCGGTGGTGCGCAGGCTGATCGACAACGACGGCATCACCTACACCGAGGTCGACCCCGACCAGAGGACCCGGTTGACGACGGGCCACGGCGTGGAGCCGGGGCCCTGGCTGCTGGACCCGCTGCCGCTGGTGGTCTCGGCGGCCGATTGGGAAGTGCTCGAGGCCGGGCTGGTGCAGCGGTCGCGGCTGCTCGATGCCGTGCTCGCCGACCTGTACGGGCCGCCGGCGCTCGCTCACCGAGGGCGTGCTGCCGCCGGAGCTGCTGTTCGCCCACCCCGGCTATGTGCGCGCCGCCAACGGCATCGAGGTGCCGGGGCACCATCAGCTCTTCCTGCACGGCTGTGACGTCAGCCGGCTGCCGGACGGCGATTTTCAGGTCAACGCCGACTGGACGCAGGCGCCCGTCGGGCGCCGGCTATGCGCTGGCCGACCGGCGCGTTGTCGCGCACGCGATCCCCGATCTCTACGAGCGGATCGGGCCGCGGCCGACGACGCCGTTCGCGCAGGCGCTGCGGCTGGCGCTGATCGACGCGGCACCCGACGGGGTTCAAGACCCCGTGGTTGTCGTGCTCAGCCCGGGCATCTACTCCGAGACCGCGTTCGATCAGGCGTATCTCGCGACGCTGCTGGGTTTTCCGTTGGTGGAGAGCGCGGATCTGGTGGTGCGCGACGGCAAGGTGTGGATGCGCTCGCTGGGCACGCTCAAACGCGTCGACGTGGTGCTGCGCCGCGTCGACGCGGACTACGCCGACCCGCTGGACCTGCGCGCCGACTCGCGGCTCGGGCGTGGTCGGCCTGGTCGAGGCCCAACGCCGTGGCACGGTCACCGTCGTCAACACACTCGGCAGTGGCATCCTGGAAAGCCCTGGGCTGCTGCGGTTTCTGCCCGAACTCGCCGAGCGTGCTGCTCGGCGAAACCCCGTTGCTGCAGCACCGCGCCGGTCTACTGGGGCGGCATCGACAGCGAACGCTCGCACCTGCTGGCGAACCTCTCGTCGCTGCTGATCAAGCCCACCGTCGGCGGGGAACCCCTTGTCGGGCCGACACTTTCGTCGGAGCAGCTGGCCGAGCTCGCCGCGCGGATCGCCGCGATGCCGTGGCAGTGGGTGGGCCAGGAGCTGCCGCAGTTCTCTTCGGCGCCCACCGACCACGCCGGTTGGTTGTCGTCGGCCGGTGTGGGTATGCGGTTGTTCACCGTCGCCCAGCGCAGCGGTTACGCCCCGATGATCGGCGGCCTCGGCTACGTGCTGGCACCGGGGCCCGCCGCGTACACGCTGAAAACCATTGCAGCAAAAGATGTTTGGGTGCGCCCGACGGAGCGGTCGAGAACCGAGAAGGTCGCCTCCGGTGCCCCTGCCCGAGCCGCCGGTCGCGGCGCCGGCGAAGTCGGGCGCGGGCACGCTGGGGGTCAGCTCGCCGCGCGTGCTTTCCGACCTGTTCTGGATGGGACGCTACGGCGAACGCGCCGAGAACATGGCCCGGTTGCTGATCGTCGCCCGCCGGCGCTACTACGAATTCCGGCACCGGCAGGGCGCGCAAGAAAGCCTGTGCGTGCCGGAGCTGATGGCCGCGCTGGGCCGCATCACCGGGACCGATACCGGAGCCGGTGGCGACCAGGCCGAGATCGATCGCCGTCGCGCCGTCGACGCTGTGGTCGCTGACGATGGACCGAGACCGACCGGGATCACTGGTGCAGTCGGTGGACCGGCTGGCGTTGGCCGCGAGGGCGGTGCGTGACCAGTTGTCCAGCGACACCTGGGTGGTGCTGGCCGGCGTCGAGCGCGCGGTGGCTCATCTGGCCGAACCGCCGGACTCGCTGGCCGAGGCGGATGCCCTGCTTTCGTCGGCTCAGACGCAGACGTTGGTCGGGATGCTGACGCTGGCCGGCGTGGCCGGGGAGTCCATGGTGCAGGACGTCGGCTGGCTGTTGATGGACATCGGCAAACGCATCGAACGCGGCCTCTGGCTGACCGCACTACTGGGCGCCATGCTCACCATCCCGCGCAGCGTCGCCGCTGAGCGAACCATCTTCGAGTCAACCCTGGTGGCGTGTGAATCCTCGGTCATCTACCGCCGCCGCACGGTGGGCAAGGTCAGCGTCGCCGCGGTGGCCGACCTGATGCTCTTCGACGCGGCGAACCCGCGGTCGCTGGTGTATCAGCTGGAACGGCTGCGGGCCGACCTCACCGACCTGCCGGGCTCGTCGGGGTCGTCGCGGCCGGAGCGGATTGTCGCCGAGGTCAGCACCTTGCTGCGCCGGTCGGATCCCGCAGAGCTGGACGAGGTCACCGAGGACGGGCGCCGCGGCGAGCTGGCCGGCCTGCTTGCCGCGGCGCATGCGGGGCTGCGCGACTTGGCCGACGCCATCACCGCGACGCAGCTGGCGCTGCCGGGCGACATGCAGCCGCTGTGGGGGCCCGCCGAGCGGCGGATGATGCCTTGACCGCCGCATCGGCCGGCGCCTCCAGCGCGTGTTCGATCTATACGAATTCAACGCAAAAGCCCGCGCAACAACCGGTTCAGGGTGAATCATCGGTGTGCGGTCTTCGGCGCGTGGAGGGGTGGCGGAAGGTGGCCCTGTCCTGATGGCAATAGTCGCGCGTGTCGAAAGGCCGCTCGCGAGCACCCGGATGCGAACGCTGTGGCGTCGCAGGACGGGGATTTGTTGTATCGGCAGCTGTGGTCGCAGGCCCTTACGCTGGCGACACATTTGCGGGAATCGGGGGTGCGGCGCGGCGATCCGGTTGTGGTCTGCCTGCCGCGATCGAGCGGGATGGTCGTCGGTGCGCTCGGCGTCCTGGCTGCCGGCGGGTGCCTTGGGGCGCTTGACCCCGACTACCCCGACGACACGCTGGCTTTCATGCTCGTCGATTCCGGAGCGCAGGTCGTTGTGGCGACGGCCGAGGTGGCCGCTCGAATTGGCGCGCCCCGCTTCATTGAACCGATACAAGCCCCGGTCGCGGAACCAGTATCCCCGGTCATGGCCGCAGCACAGGACCCCGCCTACGTCATCCACACCTCGGGTTCGACTGGCCAGCCGAAGGGAGTGGTCATTGAGCACGCTGGCCTGCTGAATCTCGTTGACTGGCATCACCAAGCGTTCGGCATCACCGAATCCGACCGAACCGCGCTGATATCGAGTCCCGGCTTCGACGCGGCTCTCTGGGAGATCTGGCCCTGCCTGACCGCAGGCGCGTCGCTGCAGGTGCCGCCGGAATGCGTGAAAACCGATCCCATCGCGCTGCGTGATTGGTTGCTGGCCGAAGGCATCACGACAATGTTCGTGCCAACGCCGCTGTGCGAGGCGGTCATGACGCTCGACTGGCCCGACACTGCCCCCTTGCGGGTCATGCTCACCGGCGGCGGCATGCTGCACCGCCGCCCGAGGGCGGGATTGCCGTTCCGGGTGGTCAACAACTACGGCGTCTCGGAAGCCACCGTGGTGGCGACCTCGGGCACGGTAGCGCCTGCGGATGCGGCGGCCGACCGCGACGATCTGCCAACGCTCGTTCGATCATACCGGGGGTCAAGCTGACCGTGGTCGACGCCGACGGTCAGCCCGTCCAGCCCGACACCCCCGGTGAGGTCGTCATCGGTGGGGTTGCGGTCGGCCGCGGCTACGTGGGTAATCCGGACCTCAACCGGGCCCATTTCTTCGTCGACGCTGCGGGCTGCCGGTGGTACCGGACAGGCGATTTGGCGCGCCTACGTGCCGACGGCCAACTCGTGTACCTAGGTCGACTCGACGAGCAGGTGCACATCCGGGGCCTGCGGATCGAACTCGGTGAGATCGAGGCCGTGCTTAACCGGCACCCGAAGGTCGGCGCCAGCGCGGTCGTCGCCGTCGGCAACAATGGCGGCCAGCGGCTCAGTGCCTATGTTGTCGGCGTAGATGGGCATCAGCCCGATGCCGCGGAGTTACGCGGGTATCTGTCCGGGCGGCTGCCCCCCCACATGGTTCCCGCTGGTTGCACGGTGTTGACCGAACTTCCCACCAACGCGAACGGCAAGATCGACCACAAGCTACTGCGGGAGCGCGGACCTCAGATCGCCGGTCGCGACGACCTGGTGCCGCCACGCGATGATCGTGAGCGCATATTGGCCGACATCGTCGCCGAGCGGATCTGGCTATCGGCGATCGGGATCGATGAGGACTACTTCGTTCTCGGCGGTCATTCGATGCTGGGCGCGGAACTGGCCGTCCGAATCCGGGAACGGTTTGGCGTCGAGGTACCTCTGCGGTCGATCTTCGCGAACCCGACGGTGGCCGACTTGGCCCTCGAGGTGCAGCGGCTATCGACGGAAGGCACGAGCGCCGACGAGTTGGTCCGGGCCGCTGCGCTCGCGGGAGTCGATGCGAAGCAGTGCGGCGGAGACCCCTGAGAATGACGTCACGCACCAGGCCGCATAGCCTGACTGACCTGCTCGACCCCGATGTTCTCGCTGACCCGTATCCCTTGTACGCGCGGCTGCGTCAAGAGTCCCCGGTGCTGTGGGATCGCTTCCTGCACGCGTGGGTGCACCCGCTACGACGACGTCGTTGAGGTGCTCGGACGATTCAGTGCGGAGTGCACGCCCACTCCCGATCGCCTGACTGAGCTCGGCATGCACCGGCTCGTTCCGGTGGCCCAGGTCATGATCAAACAAATGCTGTTCATGGACCCGCCGCAGCACCGGCGGGTGCGCGCACTGGCGTCGAACGCGTTCACCGCCCGTCGGGTGGAGCGGCTGCGCGACCACATTCGCGAAATTGCCAACGGGCTGATCGACCGGGTCGTCGCGCACGGCCAGATGGATCTGATGAGTGACTTCGCCGGTCCGCTGCCCGCGATCGTCAGCGCCGAAATGTTGGGTCTGCCAACCCAAGACCATGAGCAACTCAAAGACTGGTCACAGACGTTCGCGCAGATCCTCGGTAACTTCCAAAACAACCCGGACGGCATGGACGACGCGCTGAACGCGACGTCGGATATGGCCGACTACCTGCGACGGGCGCTGGCGCGGTACGCCGATGCACCCACGGTTGGCCTGATCGGATTGCTGAGCCAAGCCCGGGTCGACGGGGACCGGCTCACCGAGGAAGAGGTGATCGTCAACACGATCATCACGATGGTGGGCGCGATGGAGACAACCACCAACCTGATCGGCAACGGGCTGGTGACCCTGCTGCGGAATCCGGCGGCGCTTGAACAGCTGCACGATGACCCGGCCATTCTGCTCACCGCCATCGAAGAGCTGCTGCGCTACGAAAGTCCGAGTCAGCAGACCACGCGGATCGCACCCGAGGACCTCGTGCTGGGCGGCCAGCGGATCGAGCGGGGTCAGTCGGTCATCGCCGTGATGGGCGCAGCCAATCGCGACCCGGAGCGTTTCGCCGACCCGAACAGACTCGACCTGACCCGGCAAGACAACCGGCATCTGGCGTTTGGCTGGGGCCCCCATTTTTGCTTCGGCGCACCGCTGGGCCGGATCGAGGCCCAGATCGCGTTCGAGGCCCTGCTGGCCCGGCTGCCCGAACTCGAATTGGTCGACGGTCCCCTGCAATGGCGCGAGAATCTCAGGCTTCGCGGGCTCACGACGCTGCCGATCCGGTGGCGAGCATGAACCTCGGTGCGGCCGTATCCGTTGCCTAGGTTGTTTGCGGCGTAGTTTCTATGGCTAGATAGGCCTAGCCAGCAGGGGGCCAACCGGAGGCCAACAGGAGGCCAACGTGCCGATATTCATGGTCGAGCGCAACTTTGCCGAGGCGCTGGAGCCAAGCATCGACTCCACCGACGGGATCAATCGAATCAACGCCGAGGCGGGCGTGCGCTGGCTCTACTCGTTCCTGTCCGCGGACAAGCGAAAGACCTACTGCCTCTATGAGGCGCCGACGCCGGAAGCGATCAGAACCGCGGCCTCGCGTGCGGGTCTTCCCGCCGACGTCATCGTCGAGGTCGGTGATCGCCTCACCTCGGGTGGCGTGTTAGCTGACATCTGAGGCTCACCCGAGCAGCTCGCGGTCCGCTGCGTACATCGCCGCCTGGGTCCGATTCGCCGCACCGGTCTTGATCAGGATGCTGCGCACATGGTTGGCTGCCGTGTTCGTGCTGATGAAGAGTCGTTGGCCGATCTCCCGATTACTCAGCCCGGCGGCCAGCAGCCGCAGCACTGCGACCTCCCGGTCCGTCAGACCGTCCGGGCCCTGGGGACCCCTCGTCAACAACGAATCCACCAACTCGACCACCCGGGTCTGCCCGATCGGCGCCGCGTTGCTGCGGGCCTCGTCGGCGAGGCTCCGGGCCTCCTCGATGCGACCACGGCACGCCGCGAACTCCGCCTGCCGCGCCAAGGTCTCCGTCACGTGAACCACCGAGCCCATCCGCCGGTCCATCGCCAACGCCGCGGCGAAATGGCGCTCGGCCGCATCGTTATTGCCGCACAACGCCGCGATCCGGGCCAGATACCGGTCGGCGCTGCCGAACAGTGCGACGAACTGACCGGCCACCAGGTTCTTGCCCGCATATCGGGCGACGAACGGGCGCAGCGCGTGGACCGCTTCGCGGTTGCCCAGCTCCAACGCCGCCTCGACCATGAACACCAGTTCCATGGGCCACTGCGCTTCTTCGGTGTGGTCGTCGAAATTGCGGCCGATCAGCTGATTCAGCGCGCGGGTCATGCCGGGTTCGCACTTGAGCTCTGTGTACAGCGCTAGCAAGCCGGGCACCCAGCGGCCCGCGAACGTTTCGCTGCCGTCCACGAACCCGGCGAACCTTTTCAGCCCTGAAGTTTCGCGCTGGATCAAGAACATCTGGACCCCGTTGGAGCCCTCGGTATCCTCGGAGCCGAACAAATCGCCGGTACGTAAAGCGATGTCGGCCCACCGCTCGGCGCCGGCGAAGTCGCCGCGCAGATAGGCCATCGCCTGCTCGACGCACGCGCCCACGAAGCCAAAGACCGGTTGCCCGCAGGCTTGGCCCGCTCGCCGCATGTCAGCCGCCGACGCGGCCAGGCCGTCGGGCCGGCCGGCCAGATAGCTGACGATGGCGCTGAAGTGCGCGGCCTTCCCCAGCGCCTCGTAGTCGCGGTGCGCCAGCGCGATACGCGACGCCTCGGCCGATCGCTGCCATTGGATTTCGCACATCTCGGGGGTGAGACCATGCCACAGGCTCGCCGTCAGAGTGTGCAACGTCACCGCCGGATCGTCGATGACCCGCGCGCATTCGATGGCGCGGTTACCGATTTCTTGGGCGCGTGCCGTCTCGCCGGCGAACGCCAGCGCCCGGCCGAAACTGCCGAGTGCCTGCACATAGCGGGGGTCGTCGGCGTTCAACCCGCTTGATTCCAGCGCCGCCGCCAACAGATCGGCCGCCTTCGAGTCGGCCTGCCCGCACCGCCAATTCCCGTCCTCGTAGCCGACGGCGGCTTCCAGCCGGATGAGCGGATCCTCTGTCGCGCTGATGCGTTGGTAGATGACCCGGGCACTGTCGAGAGTGCCGGCGCGCACGTGGTTGACGGCCGCACCGAGGCTCATCCTGGCCCGATCCGCGAGGCTGAGCTCGGGAAGCGACGCCGCCCGCTCGAACCATTTCGCGGCGTCCTCGTAGGCCAGGCTTTGTTCGGCCATCCGGGCGGCCTTGCGCGCGTACCGCAACGCCTGCTCGTGGTATCCCAGCACGTGCGCCAGCAAGTAGTGATTTGCCACGCGGGGAACGACCGAGGGGTCCGCGCGGCCCTGCAGCGCTTCGGCCGCCCGCGCGTGCATGATCCGCAGCCGCGATGCCGCCATCCCGCCGATCACCGCCTCGCGGGTCAGCGCATGGATGAACGAGAACTCCCCGTCGGAGTCGGGAACCGCGCGGATCAGCCCGACGCCTTCGGCGGAATCGATCGCCGCCAGAGTTGTGGTGAGATCGGCGTCGCTGGTGCCGATGAGCGCGGGCAGGTCAAACGTCTCGCCCAGCACCGCCGCCTGCTCGATGATCCCCCGCACGGGGGCCCCCAGCCCGCCCAGCCGGCGGGCGATCGCGTCGCCGATCGACGCCGGAACGGTCTGGCGCGCACTCAATGTGGCGATCCCGCCCCGCAGTTCCAGGTCGTTGCAGAGTTCGGTGAGGAAGAACGGATTGCCGCCGGTCTTGTCGCGCAACAGCGCCGCGGCGGTACGCACCGACGGGGCGGGCAGCCGCTGGGTTCGGCGGACGAACTCGGCGATCGCCTCGGTGTCCAGACCCCCGAGATCCACGCGCCGGATGCCGTCGAACCGGTGCAGTTCGGCAAGCCGGGTGGTGAGCTCTTCGGAGCGGTCCGGCTCGGTGTTGCGGAAGGTGGCCACCATCAGCATGCGGGCGTCGGCGCAACCGATCAGCACGTGTTCGAGCATCGCCAGGGTGGGCAACTGCGCCCAGTGCAGATCGTCGAGGATCAACGCGATCGGGCGATCGGTCGCCAGGCGCCGAAGGAAGCCGGTCATCGCGTCGAAGAGGGCACGCCGGATCCCGCCGACGTCGTCCGCCGTGCCTGCGGCGGCCACATGCAGATCCACGTGGGTGGACAGCCGCCGTAGCTGCGGCGCCGCATCCGCCAGCGGTTCCGTAAGCGAGCCCGGTGGCCCCGCCGTCAGTAACCGGTCCAGCGCCTCCGCGAACGGTGCGTACGGGACGTCGGCGTCGGCGGTCGAGCCGCCCACCAGCACGGCAACGCCGTGGTCGGCCAGTTTTCCGGCGACCTCGGCGGCCAGGCGTGTCTTGCCCGCCCCGGGTTCGCCGCCAATGAACACCGCCTGCCGGTCGCCGCTCTCGACCCGTTCCCAGGCACGTTCGAACGCCGCGAGTTCCGCGACGCGACCCACCAGCGGCCCGCGGCGACGTGCGATCAGGTCGGCCGGAAGCGGTGGCGCCACCCACTGCACCATGCCCCCAACGTAATGGGCCCGCCACCTGCCGGTCGATAGTCACATTTGACTATCGTTGGATATCTAGCAAATGCCTGGTTGTGGTCATGACGCGCGATCCGCCCGCCCTTAGCGTCGTGGCATCAAAACGTGCAAATCAACCGAGGAGGCGCGGGCATGAGCCTGACAACCACAACAGACGAACTGCCCACCCGATTGCGGGGCGAAGTCATCCTGCCCGGCGACGCCGGATACGACGACGCTCGCGCGCTACACAACGCCATGATCGACAAGCGACCGGCGGTGATCGCACGCTGCGGCTCCGAGGACGACATCGTGGCAGCGCTGGATTTCGCGCGGACGTCGAACCTCGCGATCGCCGTCCACGGCGGCGGCCACAACGGCCCCGGCTTCGGCACCGTCGAGGGCGGCGCGACCCACGCCCACGGTCTGGCGACGCCGTCGGGCGCCATCGCCAGCACCGGCGTCGGCGGCCTCACCCTGGGCGGCGGCCACGGCTACCTGACCCGCAAGTACGGACTGACCATCGACAACCTGTTGGAGGCCCGGGTCGTGCTGGCCGACGGCCGGGTGGTGACGGCGTCCGAATCGGAGCACACCGACCTGTTCTGGGCGCTGCGCGGCGGCGGCGGCAACTTCGGCGTGGTCACCTCGTTCACCTTCCGCCTGCACCCGGTGCACACGGTGATCTGCGGGCTCACGGCATGGCCGTCGTCGGCCACCGCCGACATCCTGGCGTGGTACCGGGACTTCATGCCCGCCCAGGACGAGGATCTCTACGGGTTCTTCGCCAGCATGACCGTCGCGCCGGCGCCACCATTTCCGGAGGCCTTCCACCTGCAGAAGGCGTGCGCGGTGGTGTGGTGCTACGCGGGCGATCCCGCTGGGGCCGAAGAGGCCTTCGCGCCGGTGCGGCAGATGCGGCCGGCCTTCGACGGCCTGGGCGCGGTCCCCTTCCCGGCGCTGCAGTCCACCTTTGATGCCCTGTATCCCAAAGGGCTGCAGTGGTATTGGCGCGGTGACTTCTTCCGGACCATCGCTGACGGCGCGGTCGAGGCCCACGCGCGCTTCGTCGAGGAACTGCCGAGCATGCACTCGACGATGCACCTGTACCCGGTCGACGGCGCGGTACACCGCGTCGGGCAAGCCGAAACCGCTTGGGCGTACCGGGATGTCAACTTCTCGCAAGTCATCGCGGGGGTGGATTGGGACCCGGCCAACGCCGCGGCGATCAAGCGCTGGGCGGTCGACTACTGGGACGCCGTCCACCCGTCCTCGGCGGGCGGTGGCTACGTCAACTTCATGATGGACGAGGGCAACGGCCGGGTCCGGGCCACCTCCGGCCCGAACTACCAGCGGCTCACCGAGGTCAAGGCGCAATACGATCCGCGCAACCTGTTTCACATCAACCAGAACATTCCACCTGCGGGATAGTCCGAGTACCTCGCACTATCGTGATGGCATGGACGACGATCCCCGCATCTACCGCCGCCTGGCGCAACTCGAACAACAGGTGCGTCTGTTGTCGGAAAGGCTCGATGTCCCGTGCCCGACGTTCGGGGGCGACGTCGGCCGTACCGCATCGGGGCAATTGGAGGGCGGTGTGCCGTCGGAGGTGGTCGCCCTGGCCCGCTCCGGAAACAAGATCGCCGCGATCAAGCTGTTCCGCGAGCTGACCGGCGCGGGCCTGCGCGAGGCGAAGGACGTTGTCGATTCGTTCTGATCGGATCGGCCGTCCTGATCGGATCGGCCGTCATTGCGCGGCCGCTATCGATTGGCGGGCCAGCTCTTTGGCGACGTCGCAAGGATCGGGGGGTGGCTTGGTGCTGAATTCGACCGACCACTCGAAGAAGTCGTCCTGGTACTGGATGGCGACGTCGCAGAGCTTTTCGCCAAGCTGAGCATCGTCGGCTATCGCCACGAAGCCGGTGCGCCCGTTGATGGTGATGTCGTCGACGCTGGTGCGCGACAGCTCCTCGGTCTTGCGCTCGCGGCCGATGGGGCTGCCCCGGAACCAAGCGAACGAGATCAACGGTCCCCTGAATCTGCCGCCGATCAGCCACTGACAGCCCACCGAGTTGCGGGCGGTGTTGCGCAGGCTGTGGATGTGGGTCAGCTGGGCGATGGTCTGATCGCTGACACCGCCGCACTCCGGGAAGAGCGGGCCGTGCGCCGCGTTCGGCTTGGGGGACCCGGACAGCGATGGTGACTGAGCCGGTTGGCCGCCCGGCCCCGAGCACGCGGCCGTCAGCAGCGCTGTGACGACGGCCAGCGCCAGCAGCGGCCGGCTCGATTTCAGCCGAGCTCGTTCGACTCCGCCGACATGCGGAAATAGCGCCCGGTGCTGGTGTCGGTGCATGTCACGCCGTTGGGCTCGCTGCCGCATGTGATGGTCCCGGCCGATCTGGTTTGGCCATAGTCAAGGATTGCAACGTTCGGGATGGGTCCGGGTGAACTGTGCGACGGAACAATCGTGTCGCCATGGCAGTGCGACACCGGCGGGCTGCCCTGATCGATGGTGAAGCGATCACCCCAGGCTAGGTGGTCGCAGCCGTCCGGCTTCCCGACCACGAAGCCGCGGCCCCCTTGGCAGATGACGTGGCCCCTGTCATCGGTCCCGGCGGTCAGCACGCAATAGACGTTTCCCGACGGGGACTGGAAATCATCGGAGCCGGCGTGCGCTAGCGCCGGGAGGGCGATGGCTAACGCGTCCGTTACCGTCGCCGTTGCGGCCGTGAGTGTTGCGACCTTCCTCAGCACAAGCGCGATTATCGGCTACACCGGGCCACAGGCGCCACCGGCC
>CAVVLC010000006.1:0-79078 GCA_963748885.1 uncultured Actinomycetota bacterium | reverse complement strand
GTGCTTGACGCGTCTTACTCGGCTCGGGATGAGCACCTCCGAGATCGCCGCTGCCGCAAGCCTTCCTGCCGATGCTGTGTCTGCGAGTCGGTGCGCGGTGTCGGGATGTCGGTGTGTGCCGACGGTGCGACACGCGCTGTTGTGCGTGCCGCATGCCAAGAAGTTCCGTCTGCGGCGAGCACCGGTGTCGCTGGAGCAGTTTGTGGCCGACCGCAGGGTGCGGCCCTTGCCGGCGATGCCCGCATGCCAGGTGGCGGCGTGTGTTCGGCCGGCCGATGGCGCGGGCGGCTACTGCAACACCCACTACCAACGCTGGCGGGCGGCGCTGGCCGCCGACTCCGAGGTCGATCCCCACCGGTGGCAAGCACGCGAATCGGGTGTGGCCGAGCCCGGGCAGGTGAACCTGCGTGCGTTGCCCGTGCTGGTGGTCGTCGAGGTGCTCTTCGGTGTGCAACAGCGCGTCCAGGGCGGGGCGAAGATCACCGATGTAGCGCTGCGGGTGCTCTGCGATGGGCTGCGGCAGCGACAGGTCGACTCGATCACCGCCGATCGGGCCGAGATCACCCGCAACAAGTCCGTGCGTGCGCTGCGCAGCGCAATGACCCGGCACGTCCGGCGGGCACTGGCCGACCCCGACAGCGAGCAAGCCAAGGACAGCTGGGATCTGGCGGTGTTCGGTCACCGCGGCAACCTGTCGTTCACCGGGATCAGCCAGCCCTGGCTGGCCCGGTCCGCCAAACGGTGGGCCGCCGAACGGTTGCCCCATCACCGAGGCCGCGGCGCCGCCCGTGTCCGCGCCAAGATCAACGCGCTGGGCCTGCTGTCGGAATCCCTAGACCGTAGGCCGGATCGCGGCCTCATCCCATCGGCGTTGGGCCGCAACGACATCGAGGACTTCCTCAACAGGCTGGCCTACCTGGAGTCCACCGACGAGATCAGCCGGTACCGGCGCAACTGCATCTGCCGTGACGTGCGAGAGGTGCTAGCCGGGATCCGCGCGCTGGGCCTGACGAGGCGGGGGAAGCCGGCGGCGGGCCTGGCCGGCGACATCGCTATCGAGCGTGGCGACATCCCCGCCGAACCCGAACGCGGCGAACCCGGCCGCGACCTGCCACCGGAGATCATGGCCATCCTGTGCGCCAACCTCGACACCCTCGAACCCGTTGAGGTCCGCGTCGCCACCGAGATCGGCATCGACACCGGGCGGCGGCCAGAAGACATCCTCGGCCTGCCCCTGGATTGTCTGGACCGCGACAAGGACGGAGCGGCGGTACTCGTCTACGACAACGCTAAAGCGAACCGTCTGGGGCGGCGTCTGCCGATCGGCGAGTCCACCGCCGCGGTGATCACTGGTCAGCAACAACGAGTCCGCGCGATGTTTCCCGACACCCCAGTCGCCGGATTGGCTCTGCTGCCCGCACCACGGCGTAACCCCACCGGGCGCAAGCCAATCAGCATCGACATGCTCGACAATCGACACCGCGAGTGGATCACTGGTCTGCCGATACTGCGCACCCGCGACGGGGTCGAGATCGACAAGACCAAGATCGTCCCCTACGTGTACCGGCACTGTTATGCCCAACGTCACGCCGATGCCGGTGTCCGCATCGACGTGCTCGCCGAATTGCTCGACCACCGCAGCTATTCGATGACCAGGCGCTATTACCGCATCGGTGAAGACCGTCGCCGCGCGGCTGTCGACGCCGTCACCGCGCTCAGTTTCGACCGGCACGGCAACCGGATCTGGCGTGACGCGCACATGCTGCTGGAATCCGAACGCGCCCGCCACGGCGTCGGCGAGGTCGCCGTCCCCTACGGCACCTGCACCGAGCCGACCAACGTCAAAGCCGGCGGCGGCGCCTGCCCGATCCGGTTCCGCTGCGCAGGCTGCGACCACTTCCGCACCAACATCGCGTTCCTGCCCGACCTGCAGGCCTACCTCGATGATCTGCTGCGCACCCGGGAACGGTTGGCCGCCACCATCGACGGGGTTGACGACTGGGCCCGCGCTGATGCCACCCCCAACGACGAGGAGATCACCCGCATCCGGCGGCTGATCAAGCGCATCAAAGCCGACGTCGCTGACCTCGATGACGCCGAGCAAGCCCGCGTCGACGACGCGGTCACCATCGTGCGCCGTCACCGCGCGGCCCACCTCGTCCCGCTCGGCATGCCCACCCTCATCACCACCGCACCCACACCGGCAACCACTGCTTCGGAGGCCACCGCATGAGCGCTACCGAGATGTCGAATCCAACACCTGCACAATCTGTCTCGTCGTCACGAACAAGCACCCGATCGATGCTCGACGGCCGGCGCGACGACTCGATGCGGCGACGCCGCCGCGTGCTAGCTGCGATCGACCAAGCCGTAGCAGCCGGCGACCGGCTCAGCACGGCCGCGGTTGCTCGCGCAGCCGCGGTCGACCGCACATTCCTCTACCGCCACCCCGACCTGCTTGAGAAAATCCATGCGCTGCAAGCAGATCCAGTTCCCGGTGAGCACACCGGCCCCGCGGTCACCCGAGCCTCGCTGCAAGCGGATCTGCTGGCTGCCCACGAGAGAATCGCCCGGCTCGGCGCCCGCATCCATCAGCTGGAGAAACGGCTGTCCGAAGCGCTCGGTGAACAGACCTGGCGCGAGTCCGGGCTCGGCGCCCCCACCGACATCGATGCCCTCCACCAACAAATCAGCCAGCTCGAACAACACAACCTCGACCTTCGACAACAACTCGACGAATGCGACGAAGACCTCGCCGCCGCCCGCGCCGCCAACCGCGAACTCATGGCCCGACTCAACACACCAACCCGGCCACGCTGAAAACCGGCCAGTCCCGGCGAGTCGACGTGCACCACACCTGTTGCGGCAGGTAATGTCTTCGACATCAGCTTCTGAGCTGCACAAACTCAGAGAACCACGCTGGCGCACAGGGTTCGACCCCCGGAGAACAAGCCGGTGTACGCCAGGATTGACACGACGTCGCCCTGGTCCCCGCATGCGCGCGCGAGGGCCGCCACCTCGCCGGCCGTCAGGTAGGCATGGGTGGTTTCGCGCATCGGTGGAAACTTTGTTCGCGCGGCGGGGTTCTTCCCGAGCAGATGGCCCTCGTCGACGGCGTGGTCCAGCGTCATCTTGAGCACCGAGTGTGTCCAACGAACCGTCCGCGGGCTGAGTCCGGCCGCGGACATATCGTTGGCCCACAGTTGAATTGACTCGTGATCGATCTTTCCGATCGGCCAGTTTGCGAAGCGCGGCTCGATCCGCAGGCGCCAGTTATCTTCGTACCCGCGACGCACTTTCACGCTCAGATCAGGTCGGGACGCAAACCACGAGCGATAGGCCGTGTCAAGCTCGACTCTGCCTCCGCGCGGGTCCACCACTTCTCCGGCGGCGCCGCTCGTGACGAGCTTGGCGGCGAAGCGCCGGGCATCCCGCTCGGTTCGAAATGTCTTCTTGCGCTTGGAGCGATCGGGCAATCGCCACTGGACGTCGTAGCGGGCCCATCGGTTGTGTCTCTTCGCTTGATAGCCATGGTTCACCCGAGCTTTGTTGCAGGCGTGGAGTATTTGATGCTGCCTGTTGCTCGTCACACTAACGCGGACGACCGACAATCAGATGCGCGCTGAGTCCAGCCAGTCGTCGACGTCGCCGCGCGTCCACCGCCGATGGCGACCGCTCAGCCGGACGTGATGGGGTCCCGGGGCTTGAATCCCGTGCTCTCGCTTCGCCGCCCAGTCGTGCAATGTCGATACCGGTACGCCGGTCAGCTCACGCACTTGACTTGCGGTCAGCATCTCCCTCGGGTTGCGGCCGTTGTTTTCCACGATTCGGTCCCTCTCCGGCATGGGGTTTGAAGAAACGCCGTTCCTTCAATGATGAGCTACGAGTTGCGCTTACACATGGTCCGACCGACTCCGAATTTTGGTCGGTTTGCGTCAGGGCAACCTAGGGACATGTGCCAGGGCATGTCAGCAACTACGACCGGTAAGGCTTGGCATCGTTCACATATTTCAGCCAGGCATAGTACTTCAGCACTGTAGTGAAGTATTAATTCTTGTTGAAGGATAGTCGGGACGTGGGCTCCGCTGAGCGCGCAGTGAATGCAATCGGCGCCGTCTACCCCGATGCGTTGCGCGCGCGGTCATCGAGCGGACCTCACCACGACGCCGTCGTCACGCTGGATGACGCTGCCGAGTTTCTTGTTAGGTGGTTGCCTACTGGCTGGCGACGGCACGTTGCCGAGGCCCTACACGGAGAGCCGCGGCCCGACATACTGGCTGCTCCCTCGATGTCGCCGGGTGCGAGGAAGGCGGCCCGTGACGCGGGCGTCGGCTGGGTCGACGAGTCGGGCGCATCTGAAATTTATTACCGCGACCCGAAGTCAGGGACAGTCATCGCCATCGACACGAAAGGCACACCCACGGCGCCGCTCGACACGCGGGTTGGCTGGCGACCCGCCGCCCTAGCTGGCTATAGGTCGTGTCAAGGTCGTGTGGTGTACGTGCGGCATTGTCGCCGGTGGTTGCTGGCGTTGGAAGACTTGGCCGGAGTGCGTGGTGTGCTGTGAGGAGTGCCGAGCGCCCACGCTGACTTATGCGACCTCACAAGGTTGGTGGGTCATCTGGCGTCGTTCGGGCTGCTGTGAAGGCGAAGGGCCGGGTGCCAAGCTATGAACGGCGTAACCCAATTGGGTCCGCCATAGCCGTCACGGCATCTGGTCCGGCCCTTCGTCGTCCTTCCAGCCTGGCACTATCGGCCGCAGTTGTGAAGGGGGGCCGTTGGAGGGTGTTGTTGCCTCCTGTGGGGTCGCAGGGGGTTGGTTTCCCCGTCCGGGCAAGGATGCGCCGGTGCTCGTCGCAGTCCACGTCGTTCGTCCTCGCTGCGCTGCGGGCGCTGCAGGTGGACAGCTCCTGCGTCTCCGGCGCCTAGGGCCGGGACCGAGGAAATCCAGCGTCAGCGCCAACGGGACGGGTCGTAGCTGGCGTGGTCGCGGACCAACGCGTAGGCGATCCGGGTGGCGCGATGCGCTAGGGCACAGATGATGATGCCGCCGTGCTTGCCGCGCGATTTCAGTTCGCCGGCATAGGCTTTGGCGGCCGGTTCGGTCAGCCACAGACCGATACCGAGGTCGATCAGCGCTCGGCGCAGCGCCACACTACCCTCGCGGCTGATCCTTCCGTCTCGGCGTTTGCCGGCGGATTCGTATTGCATGGGTGAGAGCCCCGAGGCCCGGTAGATCTGCCGGGGTCCTGGCCACCGGTCCGGATCCCCCAGGGCGCCAGCGTAATTGGATACCCGGACCACACCCCAGCCGGGAACAGAGGTCAATGTCGCGAATGGACTCAGTGGGACCAACCTGGCCAACTCTCCTTCGGCAGCGCAGATTTGGGTGTCGAGATCGGCCAAAAGCGCCACGTCGGTGGCCAACACTCGCCGGGCCACCACAGCATCGCGGGTCGGTAGCGCTTCGCCAGCCGCAGCCACCAGACGCTGAGCCACTGGCCGGCGCAGCTGGATATCGCGGACCGCGGCGAACCGGATCAACCGATTCACCCCCAGCGACGACAGCCGGGCCGGATCGGCGAACTCCGCGGCGACCAGCCGACCGATCTTGGTGCCCAACACATCGGGCAACGCCCTGCTCAACCCCGGAAACGCGCGGTCGAGTTGACCAAGCAGTTGATTCTTCGTCGCCGTGCGTGTGGCCACCCGCCGCGATCGGTGGGTCGCCCAGGCCGCCAGCTCACCGATGAGGACATCGCGGTCGGTGATCGGCTGGCCCCGCCCGGCCAACACCAACTCGGTGATCGCCTCCAGATCGATCGCATCGGTCTTGACGCGCCGCCGACCCGCCACCCGGCGTTGCTCGGCGACATGGGCGGGATTGAACTCCAAAACCTCCCACCCGGGCGGCCACCGATAGTCCAGCACCGGGCGGTGGTAGTGCCCCGCCGCTTCGATACCCACCTTGACCTGCGCACCCGGGGGCATCACCGCACCCACCCGACACACAACCCCGACCAGGCCCGAACGGGTCACCGCGAACTCGACCGGACCGAACACACGATGACGGGCGTTATCGGTCGCCGAGAGCATCGCCGAGGTCTTGCCGACATCGACGGCAACGACGATCGTGGACGACGTGACTGGAGCAACATGCACAGACACAACAACACCTCCGGGGCGTGTCAGGAAAACCCACGTGCGCCAACACGCGGACCTCAAAAGGAATCACTTACAGATCCCTTCCTGACACCTCCGGAGGCGTTTGTGAAGGACCACCCCGATCTATATCAGCCGTGTGCGAGGCGCTGCTGGCCGGCGCGGCAGCTCCGACCGTGAACTCGGTTGTTAAGGCAACTGGGATCTCGATGGGCAGCGCCGCCAATGCGCTGAAGTTCTTGGAACAAGACGGTCACCTTGCCAGTCAGGCCGCGCGCGGGCCCGGTGCTGCACGCAGGATTGTGAATCCTGATGCGCTGTTGGACGCATACGCCGCGGCGGCCAATCGGCTGCGGCCACGCAATCGCTGATTCCGGAGACCACCGAGTTGCTGCGCGGCTACCTCGCGGAGCACCCGCGCTCGCACGAGCCGACGGCCCCGTTGTGGCCCGGTGTGGCGTTGACCCGGCCCCGGCCTACCGGGTTACGGACGCCGCCCACCTACACGGGAGCGGCCATTACGGGTGCGCTGGGGCACACCTAGCTCGGCGGCTAAAGCCCGCGCACGGCGGCAAGCCGACGCCTTAGCGGAACTGACGGTGGCCGGGGCGGAGGGGCCGGCGGGACCTCACGCGATGGCGAGGCGGATGCGTCCAAAGCAAACCGCCCTCTCGATCAGATGATCGCCTGCTCCTGCAAGCCCGCGATCCGCGCCGCATCATAGCCCAGTTCGCCCAGTATCTCCGCGCTGTGCTCGCCGATCAGCGGCGGCGCGCGGCGGATCGTCGCAGGCGTCGCGCCCATGCCTGCCAGCGGGCTGCCGATCAGGTCGACCGATCCGGCGGCGGCCCACACATGCGGCGTCGTCGCGCGCAGGCCCCGGTGCTGCACCTGCGGATCATCCCAGACCTCCGCCAGATCGTTATAGCGCGCGGCCGGGATGCCCACGCTATCGAACTTCGCCTGAAGCTCCTCCGTCGTGAACTGCCGGCTCCACACGTTGATGATGTCGATCAACTCCGCGCGATTGGTCTTGGCCCGCTTGGCGTTGGTGTCGAAGCGCGGGTCGGCGTAGAGATCGGGCTGGCCCATCAACTCCGACATGCGCCGCCAGTGGGCGTCGCTGCCGGCCGTAATGTACGTCATGCCGTCGCGCGCATGGATGAGGTCGGCGGGGCCGCCGCCGTTGCCGCCATTGCCCAGACGCTCCGCCTGGACGCCGTCGATGAGATAGTCCTGCATGATGTGGCAGACCATCGCAACGGAACTGTCGAGCAGCGCCATGTCGATATGCTGGCCCTCGCCCGTGCTGTTGCGATGGTTCAGCGCGGCGAGGATCGCGATGGCGCTGTTGTGGCCGGTCACGAAATCGACCAGGCTGGGACCGGCCTTCACCGGCCCCGCGCCGGGCTGGCCTTCGGGGATGCCGGTCACGGCCATCATGCCGCCGCTCGCCTGGAACAACCCGTCGTAGCCCGCGCGCGCCGCCATCGGCCCAGTCTGGCCAAAGCCGGTGATTGAGCAGTAGATGAGGCGGGGATTGATCGCCTTCAGGCTCTCATAATCCAGCCCGAACCGCTTGAGGTCGCCGACCTTATAATTCTCGATCAGGACGTCCGCGGTCTTGACCAGGGCACGCAGGATGTCCTGCCCCTCCGGCTTGGAGTGGTTGACCGTGATCGACCGCTTGTTGCGGTTCGACGCGGTGAAGAAGCTGGACTGGCGGAGGTCCTTGCCATCCTTGCCCTCGACCGAGGCAAGACCGTAAGCGCGCCCTTCGTCACCGCTGCCCGGCCGCTCCACCTTGATGACGTCAGCGCCGAGGTCGCCCAGTATCTGCGCGCTGATCGGGCCGGCGAAGACGCGGGTCATGTCGATGACCCGGATACCCTCCAGGGCAAGCTGTGTCGTGCTCATGATCTCCTGCTGCTCATCCATTTCAATCGTGCTGCGCGCTATCATAGGTTCGTTTCGAAGCGCCAGACGCTTTGCGCACCCCACCTATCGGTCGTGGTCGAGAACCGCGCGCGTGAGCTCGCCCGCCTTCAGGGCCCTCAACGATCCGTCCGGAGTGCGCGCGACGGTCAAGTTCGAGCTACTCGCCGACCTCGACGATCACCCGGCAGGCGCGACCGTTCACTTCGCCGGCTGTGAGCAACTTGGAGCCGCAAACCTACGCGGCACCGGATATGCCACGCTGGACACCGTCATTGAAGAGCTGCGCGCGAACGATCACCGAACATGGCGCAACGCCCAAGTCAACGTCACCGGGCTGGCCGGTTTCCTGCTCGCCAAACTCGCTGCCGCGCAAGGCCGGCACAAGCCGAAGGACTACTACGACATCGCGTTCGTCCTGCTGCACAACGACCACGGTGACGCGCACGCCGGAGCGGCCCGCGTGCTTGAGGTGTTCGGGCAGCCGACCGGCGCCGCCCTTACCCAGCTGCTCGATCTACAGGCCAACTTCGTGCAGTCGTCCGCGCAGGGGATCACTGCATACGTTGAGCAATTCACTGTTGATCACCCTGAGGTGGATCCGGTCGTTGCGGCCGCCGACGCGCAGCTCGCCGTCGCGGCGTTTGCCGGGGACCTATTGGCGGATAGCTTTGGTCGGCAATCCTGATGTCGACTATTCGTGAATCCTGACGTCGATGACGTCGATGACGTTGTGTTCATCCGGATGGTGCTCGTCTGTGTGAGGTGCTGCTTCACGGCGTTGGACGGCGTCAGGCCGCCGCCGTTGTTGGGCGTTAGAGCTTGTCGTAAAGGTAGACCAGGCGGTTGCCGTTGAGCTGGGCCGAGATGTCTTCTCGGAATTGCTCGCTCAGTTTCGGCCAGTTCCAAAACGTGAGTTGAAGGTGCCCGACTCCCCATTGAGGTTCGAGGGTCCAGTCATTGATCGGGCTCCGCCGAGAGCACAGTGGGCAAGCGTGGTCGGCAACACCCGTTTTGTACCAGTCATCGAGGGCATCGCTGAAATCGTGAAACGGTTCAACACCGCCGCACTTGGGGCAGCCGGCATCGCTCACACCGCCCTGACCCCCGAAGTAGACCTGGCGGCCGACGTCAACCCGCAACCCATTGACGGCGCCTCTGCCCGTGTTCGTCCACCAGCCGTCGGCGTCACCGGCATCGCGGAGTGCTTTGCCGCGGCAACGACCGGGCGGGCTCGCTAGCCCGCCGAGCGCACAATCGGTGAGTTCACCCGACACGATCTCTTCGGCTACCAGCCATGCCAACGCGCCGGCGGCTAGGTCCTGCGCCTCTTCGGCAGTGGCATCCAAATCGCCGAGCTTCTGGAAACAGTCGCCCACGATGGCAGCCTAGCCTCGGAGGCGCGTAGACACCGCGGATCGGTCCGACTCTGCCTGGCTCCCCGCGACAGCTGGCGCTCACGCGTCGCGCTCGCACACCAGCGATGCTCTGCGTTTACCGACCGCCTTGACACCACGACTTAAGCACCACCCCAAGCAATTCCAGTCCATCCGAATTCTGGGCGGCGTCGATGATCTTCGGGCCGCCCGTCGAGGAGATCACCGCCTGGATCTGCCATCCCCGCACCGCGATCGAACGCGCCGACCACCACCTCGCCACCGCGCAATCTCACACCGGCCCGCAATATCAGACAGCGCGCGAGCTCCTGCACCGCCGTGACCAACTCCTCGACCACTTCAACGAAATGGGCCGCGTCGCAGCCCAACTCGACACCATCGCCGCCAGGCACCGGGCCCGCAGCCGCAGCCGCAGCCGCAGCAACGACTACGGCCTCGACCTCTCGTTTTGTTCGCGGATGCGGTGTACAGCTCTGCCACCGAGATCGCGGCAGTTCCCTCGTGCAGCGCTAACACCTGGCGCGTCTCGGCGTCGATGCGATCCCGCGTGGCCATCTGGTTCGCGACCAGATCCGCACGAGCAAGCCCAGCCGCCGTCATCGCGGCCTGGCGGTCCTCACAGCACAAAACAATCGCCGACGCGCGCCGCGCCGCGGCGGCCAGCTCCAGATGCAATCTTTCGGTCTGTTTCCAACGGGCCCAGCCGCGCATACGCAGACCCCCTCAGCCTCGGCCCGCAGCGCTTCTCGGCGGGCGCCGAGGACCCCACCGGCGCTTCAACTCGTCCCCCAACCCGCGCACCGCGCATGCCGCTCCTCCCAATCCGGCACCGCCGCAACCCCCGCCCAAGAGTGGTGAGGTTCGAGGCCTAGTTTGCGGATGATGCGGTGCGCGGTGCCTCGTGAGGAGCCGAGGGTGTCGGCGATGTCGCGGACGGATTGCCCGGCCTGACGTAGTTCGCGGACCTGTTGTTCGGTCTGGTCATTGTTGAAGCGGTCCCATGTGGGCCGGGTGCGGCCGTCCGCGCCGGTGCTGGTGGCCTTGGCGGTGTGTTCGATGGCGGCGGCTTGTTGGATGAGTTGGGCGGCTTGGGCGCGGAGTTGGGCGGCGTATGCCAGCGAGTCCATGGTGTCCAACTCGGGTCGGGGTTCGGGTTCGCGGGGCTGGTTGACGACGATTTGTCCGCCGCCGACACGCTTGGTCGTGAGACGGGGCCGAAGCGTGGTTGCGCCCTGGTCGTCCATAGCGTCCAACCCAACCGGGTGTTGGACACCGTGGACACAGCTTTGTTGTTTATCGACCCACGCGGGGGGATGCGGGTCTTGCGTCCGTCGCGCACGACGGGGCGTTGCTCAGTGCGCATCCAGCGGCGGACATCGGTGACTGGGACGCCGAGACGGTCGGCGGCTTGCCCGGGTGTGAGTAGAAGCGGGTCCCGTGACAGACCCGCGGTTTCCGGCCAATGCGTACAGACGAAGCAATAAGCTTGGTTCTACCTTCGTATGCGTCAGGGGGATCATGGCAACGACCCAGAGCAATTTATCGCGCAGACGGGCGGCGGTCCGCCCGCCAAAGATGGCGAAAATGCCCGCCGAGAGTCCGATCAGGATTGTCGCAAACGGTCCGAACGAACAAGGCGACCTTCTCACGCGGCTCGCGAGCGATTTTTTTCTTCACTCTTGGCTACGACAACTGTACGTTTAACGTTGCGAAATCTGGCCGGGAACTGGACTTGGTGGCCAAGCACCGTTACGAATTGAATGAAGTTCGTGCCGAATTTAAGAGCGGTGCGGACCCCGTCGGAGGTGCCGACGTCAACAAATTCGTAGGTGCATTAGATGCGGAGCAGCGAAGGGCGAAAGACGGCGTTAAGATCAGCGGCTACTTCGTCTCGCTTTCAGGATTTCGGGCAACCGCAATCGAGCAGGAACGTGACTTGGGTGATCAACGCGTCGTGCTCTTGGATGGTCGCCAAGTGTTGACTGAACTGGTCAGCGGCGGAATTGTTGTGCCACAAACCGCGGCATTTGCTGCGGCGCAAGCCACTCTCGACGGCGGTGGCACTATTCTCACCGATAGAGATCCTATCCTAGTAGGGCACCAATCAGGTTGGTCATGGGCCGTCCCGTGCGGGCGAGATGGCGAGACAATCGCTCTATGCATTATTTACGCGGACGGATCGCCACTTGACGTGTCATCCGCGTCCGCCATCATCGACCTAGCCAGAAAGGCGATCCCCGGTTGGCAGAATTTGAAGGTCGCTAACAAGAAGCTTCGGGCACACAGTAGTTATCGATCGATCAGGAAGCGCTTTCTCACATTTATTCAAAACGAGTATGGCGGCATTACGCTTGAGGGATTACCAGCGGATCAGTCGGTAGGTTCGGGGCAATTTAAACTTGAGTCGCTTTAAGTTCCATTGGACCTTCAACCGCTCGCCGATACGGCCCCCAGCGAAGCGCCACCTGACATGCGACCGGACACTTCAGACTCGTCGCAGATTCAGATGCAGTTTAACGTCCGTCGAAACATTGCCGAGGTTCTCAAGAGCGACTCGCACTTCGCTGTTCTAGGATTGCCAGGCTCTGGAAAGACAACTCTGCTGAAAAGGCTAGCTGTTGCCTACGCTGAACCCGATCGGCTACAAGACGTCGGCGACGACTTGCCGAAGGCCGGTTGGCTTCCCGTCGTGATAAAGTGTCGTCAATTAGGTTTCGGCACGCAGCGCGCAATACTTGAAATAATCGCGAATCAGGCTGCGTTGGCCGAAATGCCAGAGATCAAAGACGCGTTTCAAGAAATGATTTCGATGGAACTTCTCAATGGCAACCTGCTTCTCCTGGTTGATGGTTTAGACGAGATCTCTGAGGCGAGCGACCGAGCTCAATTCGTTGCGCAACTACGCACATTTATTGCCGTATACCCAAAATGTCATTTGATCGTAACGTCTCGCGAAGCTGGATTCAGGTCAGTAGCGGCCGCCGTCGGTTCGATACGCCGATCCTATAAGGTGGGGGATCTCTCAGACGAATCAATAAAGACTTTGGTATCACATTGGCACTCTGAGGTGATGGGTAAAACTCCGTCAATCCGAACAAAAGCGCGCCTTCTTGCCGAATCGATTGTCAATACAGATCGCGTGCGTCGGCTGGCGGTAAACTCCTTTGCTATTAACCACTCTTCTGCTCGTGCAACGCTGGATGGGCGAGTTGCCGCTCCGACGTAGTGTCCTTTACGACAAGGCTATAGAAGTTCTCCTCATGACGTGGAATATCGAAGGGCATGACCCTTTGGACAAAGATGAAGTACTCCCGCAATTAGCTTATGTTTCATTCCAGATGATGACATCTGGAAAAAAGAGTATTACTAGCGATGAGTTGTTAGACCTACTGAAGGCTGCGCGGGCCGATATGCCCGAGATCCTCAGCTACTCGAAGATCTCCGTAAACGAGTTCGTCCAGCGGGTAGAAGAGCGCAGTAGCATCATGACTCTCAGCGGTCACGAATTAGTTTCCGGTAGGCTCCGGCCAACGTACGAGTTCAAGCATCTTACTTTTCAAGAGTATTTGGCTGCGTCCGCGATTGTTGAGGGGTGGCTTCCGATCGAGCTGCGCGACTCCGATTTTCGTAGACGTTCTACGTCCCTATTTGGACTAAGAGGCATGGCAGGAGGTTGTCACTCTCGCAGCTGTGCTGAGTGGGAGGAAAGCTTCCGGTTTGGCGCTGGAGCTTGGCGCGCGCCTATCAGCTCGAATCGAGACCGAGCAAATCGATTCAGACGTCGTGCTGCAACTCTATCGCAATCTAGTTGGATGTCTCCGTGATGAAGCACTCTTGCCACCAGAAACCGCTCGGACAGCTATCCATATTTGTATCGGCGCCACGGAGGCTATGCCCGTGCCGAGCGAGTATGTAGTTGACTCCATTTTCGGTGGAAAATACGATTCGATCACGCGTGCCGTCCTAAGGGAAAACTTGCAAATGAGCAATTCAGATTTATTTGGATTTGTCGGTACGCTCGGCGGATTCGGGTGTCGAGATTTCCTTGATCAAACCGATTTGGTCAGTGCCGATGATTGGATCATTCAACGCCTGGAGATGGGGGAGCCGTATTCGACCGTGTACGCCGCGAGCACGTTGATGCATATAGCTTGGGAGGGGAAAATATGGAGACATTGCCGACCATTCAAAAGAACTGACACGGTCGACCAATGTTGTCGCCCGCCGCTTGCTCGGTAGACCGATTCGTCGCGATGTCGAAACTTTCACGTATCTATGGGCCCTAGCATGGGCCTCGCCGCAGTTTCTTCCTCAGCGGCCGAAATTTGTTAATGAACTTCAGCTGAGGATTGTCGATATCTGGCGCGGTTCTCGGAATCAGCACCTGAGACGTGTCTCTTCCTGGGCGCTATGCTCCACCCCATTCATCGGTCAATGGAGAGTCGAAGACGGCGAACGTGAGGACCTGCTGCGGTTTGCGAGGCGGCAGACGTCGCGTGCGGGACACGGTCGGGACCATTTTTATCAAGGCGGGAAAGTGATACAGCGATATTTAACGCCTGTATCGGCGAGGAAATCCCTTGTCGCCGAACTCATCGAAGACAAGCATTTCGGCTTCGAAATCGACAGACAATTCTTATACCGCCTCTTTGACTCGTTAGGCCCGGCAGGGAAAGCTGCGGTACGTGCAGACCGCGAAAGGATTGCTGAGCTTGGAAAGCGTCGCGCTCGGTCGGCGGGTACAGCTAAGATTTAGCGCGGGCAGCTGGCGACCGGCACGTGTGAGACGCGCGAGACTGCAGGAAACCCCAACTGGCTGCACCGTTACAGTGACGTTAAATCCTTCGACGAGTCCCCAGCTCGCCCGACGGCGCCGACCGTCGCGTCGCGGGGACGCGGTGGCCAGGCACCCATCGCTGACGGCGCTCACCAGCGCTGTTTTCCATGGGGCCAAAATGGGGCCAAACCACCGTAGGGAGATTCCAGTCAACGTCGCAACAGGACAGGTGTGACACTAGTGCAGTGAGAGGCCTTCCCGAGACGGATGTCGCGCGGGTGCAGCGGTGGTGCCGGGACAGGGTGCCTGAGCATGTCGGCGATCAGGTGCGAGTCGAGGCCGACGTTGCTGAGCGTCATCTGACGATCGTCGAGTGCCGCCCACCGTGGCGGGCGGATATGGGGGCGGAGTGGACCCGCGTCCCGATTGCCCGGCTGCGCTACACGAAGACCACCGGAGTGTGGTCGCTGTATTGGCGCGACCGCAACTTGCGCTTCCACGCTTACGATCGGGTGTCACCCACGGCCAGCATTGAGGAGTTGTTGGCTGAGGTCGATCGCGATCCCACAGCCATCTTTTGGGGCTGACTGCCGTTGCGGGGCAAAGCATGCCGCATGACCAACGTAGCCGCCCGCATAGTGAGGTCCGTGCGGGCCTTCGGCCCGTGCGGCGTTCATCTTGGCCAGCCATAGGGGTGATCTGACCATGAACACCCCGGCCGGGGGGCTGCGCTGCTTATGCGGTCTTGGCGGCAGCGCGAGTAATCAGATCGGCTGGTCGGGCCCAACCGAGAGTTTTGCGTGGCCGGTCATTGATTTCGTCGGCGACCCGCTGCAGTTCTGCGGGCGAGATATGAGACAGGTCAGTGCCTTTGGGAAAGTAGTCCCGCAGCAGGCCGTTCATGTTCTCATTGGAGCCGCGCTGCCAGGGCGAGTGTGCGTCGCAAAAGAACACGCGGGTGCCGGTAGCCGCGGTGATCTGCTGGTGCAACGACAGTTCCTTGCCCTGATCCCAGGTCAGTGTCCGTCGAAGATCGGGGGCAAGCCCACCCAGCGCGTCAGCGACGCCGTCACGCATCGCTTCTGCGCTCGGTCGCCCGGTGGATACGTGGACCAGGATCACAAAGCGGGTGACGCGTTCGACGAGAGTGCCGATCGCTGAACGGTTTCCGGCTCCCATGATGCTGTCGCCCTCCCAGTGTCCGACCTGCACCCGATCCGCAACCTCGGCAGGTCGATCAGCGATCATCGTCATATTGGCGATCCGACCACAGCGTTCCAATCCCTGGACACGCCGCCGACGCCGCCGGCGCCGCCGCTTGGCTGGGCGGGTCACATCGATCCGCGGGTCGTAGATCGCCTGGTAAATGGACTCGGTGCACAGGTGTCGTTCGGGTTGGTCGGGGAACCGGATCACCAACTCGTGGGCGATCTGTTCGGAACTCCACCTCTTGGCGAGCAGTTCAGAAACGACAGCACGCAGTTCCTCGTCTCGCACTACCCGGCGGGTGCGTGCTGGCCGGGATCGCCGCTTGACGGTCAGCCGCTGCGCAGTGGCGGGCAGGTAGCGGCCGTAATCGTCAGTATTGCGGTCGAGCTCGCGCGAGATTGTCGAGGCCGACCTGCCGAGCTGTTCGGCGATGCCGCGCATGCTGAGGCCCGCACGGTCCAGGTTGTCGACCGCCACGGTGATGGGACCACCTTGACCAGGGTTTAGCCAGCTTCATTGGACCACCCGTTTGCCAGTGATGGGACCACCGGCGTGTCGTCGCCGGGAGTCGCTCGATTACTGGGTCGGATCGCTTCATGTCAATCGATGTGAAGGTCCGCTAAATGTATCGGGAGGTTTCGGTGATCGAGGTACGTGAGTTGTTGCGGGTGTGGATGTCGGGGGCCGGGTTGCGCCGGGTGGGCGTGTTGGCCGGGGTGGATCGAAAGACCGCGCGCGACTATACGAACGCGGCGGAGCTGGCCGGGCTGGATCGCGACGGCGATCTTGATCAGCTCACCGATGAGCTGATCGGCGCGGTGATCGAGGCGGTGCGTCCGGGCCGGCCGGATGGTCATGGCCAAACTTGGGAGGTGTTGCGCGCCAACCATGATCAGATCGTCAAGTGGGTGGAAAAGGGTCTGACGGTGGTCAAGATCTGTGACCTGTTGGCGCGCCAAGGCACGATGGTGCCGCAGCGGACCCTGCACCGGTACTGCACGGCGTGCACCGACTACCGCGGCCGTGGGGCTGCTGGCACCGTGCCGGTGGTCGACGGTGAGCCCGGTGTGGAGTGCCAGATCGACTTCGGCCGGATGGGCAAGATCTTCGACGCCGAATCGGGGCGTAACCGGGTGGTGCACGCGCTGATCTTCACCGCGGTTTACTCGCGGCACATGTTCGTGTGGTTGACGTTTTCCCAGACGCTTGAAGCGATCATCGCCGGCTGCGAGGCGGCCTGGCGATTCTACGGCGGCGTCTTCAAGGTGTTGATCCCGGATAACATGACACCTATTGTGCCCAAGGCGGATTCGATCGATCCACAGTTCAGTGTGGGGTGGACGGAGTACTCGCAGGCACGCGGGTTTTTCACCGATCCGGCCAGGGTGGCCCACCCGTGCGACAAACCTCGGGTCGAAAGAATGGTGCAGTACGTACGCGGAAACTTCTTCGCCGGTGAGGAATTCGTGGATTTGGCCGACGCCCAAGCCCGAGCGCAAGCGTGGTGCGCGGACAAGGCCGGTCAGCGTATTCACGGCACCACCTGCGCGCGTCCGGCGGTGGTGTTCGCCGAGGGTGAAGCCGCGCTGCTGCTGCCCGCCCCGACCGCGGTCTACCAGGTGCCGATCTACGCTCAAGCCAAGGTGCACCGCGACTACCACATTCAAGTCGGCCTGGCCTTGTATTCGATCCCGGAACACCTTCGTGGGCAATCGGTTTCGGTTCGCGCCGACGGTGAGTTGGTCAAAGCGTTTTACCGCGGCAAACTGGTCAAAACCCATCCCCGCCAACCCGCCGGCGGGCGATCCACCGACCCGGCCGATCTGCCCGCCGACAAGACCGGCTACGCCATGCGGGACCTGACCCGTCTGATCGCCACCGCCGCCGGCCATGGGGCCGATATCGGCATCTACGCCGAACGCCTGCTCGATCACCAGCTGCCGTGGACACGGATGCGGCAGGTGTACCGGCTGTTGGGGCTGGTCAAACGCTACGGCGCGACCCCGGTGAACACCGCCTGCGGGCGCGCCCTAGAACTCGACGTGGTCTCGGTATCAAAGATCGCCGCGATGCTGCAAAAAGCCACCGAGAACACCCCAGCAGAGGCGCCGCGAGCGGCCACCGGGCTGGCACCGGCCCGCTTTGCCCGTGACCCGGGTGAATACCGCAGCCACGGCAGACACCGGCCCGACTGGATGACCGTGATCGACGGCGACGCCACCCCCGCCGGCCACAACCAGCCTCAGGGGCGGTGACCCATCATGGCTACTAAACCTGTAGTTAGCGACCCGATCTCGACTGACCTCAAGCGTGTGATGCGCCAACTCAAACTCGGGCGCATGCTCGACACCTTGCCCGAGCGGCTCACCTTGGCCCGCCAGCAACACCTGTCGCATGCGGCGTTTTTGGAGCTGGTCCTCGCCGATGAGGCCAGCCGCAGAGACAACAGCTCAGCAGCCCGTCGTGCCCGCGAAGCCGGCCTGGACGCAGCCATGCGCCTGGATTCCTGGGACGACACCGCAGCTGTGCGCTACGACCGCACCCTGTGGACCGACCTGACCGCCCTGCGGTTCCTCGACGGCCCGCATGGGGCTCTGCTTTTGGGCGCCGTCGGGGTCGGAAAAACGCATCTAGTGGTGTGTCCCGCAATTAGTTAACTGTGTTTAGGGTGGCGCGTGCTCGCGCGACCTTGGCGAGGATCGATTCAGCGGTTGCCGTCCACAGGTAGGGTTTGGGGTCGCCGTTGTGGGCGTCGATGTATTCCTGGATCGCGGCAACCAGATCGGGTACCGATGCAAAGACCCCGCGCCGCAACGCTTTGTCGGTCAACTCGCGAAACCAACGTTCGACCTGGTTAAGCCACGACGAGGAGGTCGGCGTGAAATGCAGGTGGAAGCGGGGATGCTTGTCGAGCCAGCTTGCCACGTCGGCGTGCTTGTGGGTGGCGTAATTGTCCAGGATCAAATGGATCTGCAGGCCCTTGGGGACCTCGCGGTCGATGGTGCGCAGGAACTTCAGGAACTCCTGGTGGCGGTGACGGGGTAGGCATTGCCCGATCACCATTCCGGTCAACACGTTCAACGCCGCGAACAAGGTGGTGGTGCCGTTACGTTTGTAGTCATGGGTCATCGTCTGCCCGCGGCCCTTTTTCATCGGCAGCGACGCCTGGGTGCGGTCGAGCGCCTGCACCGAGGACTTCTCGTCGGCGCACAGCACGATCGCGTTCTCCGGCGGGTTCAGATACAGACCCACGACATCGACGAGCTTCTCCTCAAAACGCGGGTCGTTGGACACCTTGAAGGTGTCGACCCGATGCGGCTTGAGGCCCAGTTCCTTCCACACCCGCTGCACACTGCTTTTCGAGACGCCGGCGACCCCGGCCATCGTCCTTGTGCTCCAATGCGTCTCACCTTCCGGACGGTATTCTTTGGTGAGCGTCACGATCTTTTCGATCGTGGCGTCGGGGATCGAGGGTTTGCGACCTCGGCCCTCACGGACTTGCCCGAACTTGACCAGCCCGTCCTCGGCGAACCGGGCGCGCCAGTTCGCTACGGTGGCCCGCGACACCGACAACGCGGCAGCGATCGTTGCGTTCGCCGCGCCGTCGGCAGCCATCAGCAAGGCCTTGGCCCGCACCACTTCTCGATGCGCCCCAGACTGCGACCGGGCCAACGACTCCAACACCTCGCGCTGTCCCTCGGTCACCGTCATTGCCGGTACGGGTTTGCTCATACTCGAAATCATATCAATTCACCGCTAACTAATTGCGGGACACACCACTAGCGACAGCCCTGGGGCACATCGCCGTGCGCCGCCGGATCCCCACCCTGATGCTGCGTGCCGATGCAATGTTCAAGCGGCTAAAAGCATCCCGCCTCGACAACAGCACCGAAGCCGAAATGCGCCGCCTCGCAGGGACCCGATTGCTGCTGATCGACGACTTCGCCTTGCAGCCCATGGACGCCACCGCGACCGCAGACTTCTACGAACTTGTCGCAGCCCGACACCACAAGGCCTCGACCGTGCTCACCTCCAACCGCAGCCCCGATGAATGGCTGTCCATCATGACCGACCCGCTTTTGGCCCAATCCGCCGTCGACAGGATCACCTCAACAGCACACGAACTCATCATCGAAGGCCAGTCCTACCGACGCCGACAGAAACCCTCGGCGAGGTGCCTCACACAAAAGTGAGCGCGAAGTGGCGGCTGGTGCCTCACGCATGGTGAGCGCGTGGGGGGCTTGCACTACTTCGTTTTGGCCAATCGGTTGATTGACGGTTGCAATGCTTCCAGGTCCAGGTGTCGGGCGGTAGCGAGGGCTTCGGTCTTGGTTTTGGCCAGGTCGAGCAGTTGCATCTGGATGGCGTTGATCTGCCGGGTCAGTTCGGCCGGGTTGATGCCCTCGATGCGGGCGGCCACGGTCGAGAGGTGTTGGTTGTCAAGCGCTCCCGATGCCTGCAGGCGTTGCCACGGGGTGGCTGGTTTGTCATAGATGCGCCTGCGGCGGCCGGCCGCGGTGGTGGTGTAGCCGACAGCCTTTTTCGTCGGGGTGAAGAAGTTCAGGCGCAGCGACACCAGCCGCCACAGCCGGTTGAGCAGCTCCAGCTCCTGGCCGGTGTCATAGCGCCAGTAGAACGCATGCTTGCGCACCACGTGGTTGTTCTTCGACTCCACATGCGCCTGGTCATTCTTCTGGTACGGCCGCGAGCGGGTCTGTGCGATGTCGCGGGCCTGCAACCACCCGGCGACGTCGTGATTGATGAACTCACCACCGCAGTCCGAATCGAAAATCACCATGGCAAACGGGAACCGCTGCTGCAGCTCCTCAATCCCCTCCACGATCCACTTCGACGCGTTGTTGCGGATCGAGCAGTTCTCCGTCCAGCCGATCACCAGGTCGGTCATCGTCAGCGTGCGAACGAACTCACCGATCAGTGTCGGTCCGCAGTGCGCCACGGTGTCGGCCTCAATCACCCCAGGCCGGTTGGGTGCCTCGTCGGCGCAGGTGCGGATGCTGATCGAGTTACGCAGCAGCGGTGAGGGTTTGGTCGTCGAGATGCCCTTGATGCGCATCCTGTCCCGGGCCGGTTTCAGATACCGGTCCACCGTCGCGGCGCTCATCGCCTTCAGCTCGACCAATGCCTGCTCAGTCGCGAACGGCCTGTCGAGATCACCGGCGCCGGCCAGCAGCGGCAGCCACAAGTCGAGCATGACCACCAGGTACTTGCCGCACGGCATGCCCATCAACGCCCACACATGCTCCAGCAGCGCCCTGGCGTCGTCGCTGAAGCGCCGAGGCCGCAACCTGCGCCCATCGACCCGATCGGCAGGGTCGGGCAGCCTGGGGCCGGTCAGCATCCGCCGCGCCGTCGAGCGGCCCATCCCCGTAGTGGCCACCACCCGGTCCAGGATCTTGCTCTTATCGGCCTTGGATGCCTTGCGGTACTGGGTTCGCAGCTTGTTGGTTACCTGCCGTCTCGCGGTCATGTCGATCTTGCCTTCCACATCGGGCAAGCCTTCTGGGCCACGCGCTCAAAATTGGTGAGGCACCGCCACCGGCCACGCGCTCAAATTTGGTGAGGCACGCCGCTCGGTTGACACCAGCCTGACGACCACCGATCATCCCCAGTGAGCCAAACAGGTGGTCCATAGTTACTGGCCAACCGGTGGTCCCATCCTCGTGGCAAATGACATCCAGGTCAGCGATCGTCGTCCGTTCGTCCAACGACAAATACCGGGGATGCCCTGGCATGGGTTCTGAAGCACTCACCGGTGGATAGTGCACCGACTCACCGGCCTTGTTGCGGACTGTGCGCCCATAGCGCCAGCGTGTCCCCGTCTTGCGGTCGATCCCTACGGTCCGACACGCCTCAGAGTTGCTGACGCCTTGCGCAATCAGCCGACCGAACCACTCCTGCTCCTCGACCAGCATCCCGCCACTCGGGCGTCCGCGTCGCCGGGTCTTCCGCTTCGCTCCCATAGCAACAACCTCCGAATAGCCTTCGGGTGTTGCGACGTCGACTCGAATCCGCGGGACCAGGTGCTCCAGGCCGTCCAATTCGGCGCCTCAAGTCCCCTCTGACCAGCTGAAACACACTGATGTAAGTCAAAAGTCAGCCTGAAAAGCGGAAGGTCGACGGCTCGATCCCGTCCCTGGCCACCACGTATCAGCCCAGGTCAGGGCATTAAATCAATTCTTTCGCTCGCGGGACCTCTTCCTGTTGGACCCTTCCGTAGGGCCAAAATGGTGCCAACTTTTTCCGCAGACCGGATTTGCTATCGGCCGAGGTCACCGACAGGCGGGCAGCCTGCAGCGCGGTAGGTGGCGGCCTGGCCCAGAACGCTCACTCGCCGGGCGCGGATTCACCCAGCGCGTCGAGGGTGGCAGCAATATCGCCCGAAGAGGTCGGCTAGGTATGCGCGGTCACGGTGATCGAAGCGTGGCCCATCGCTTTTTGAAGCAGGCGAAGGTCGGCTGCAGCCCGCCGCGACAACGACGGACAGGTATGCCGCAATGTCCACGCGCGGCCAGCCAGTGGACCGAACGCCTCAATTCTGTAGCCCCACCGCGATCCCCTCGGCGACGAGATGGCAGGCGTTCAACGTGCATGTCCGTCAATGCGTCCTTTGGGTATCGGGATCAACGTGAGGGATCGGAACGGACCGTCGCCCGGCCTTGATTTCGGATGCCTTCGCGAGCTTGCCACTGACATGAAATCTAGCGGTGCCACCGAATTCGGCGCGTATCCATTCGACGTCATCCTCGAAGTTGTGCCCGCCGAGTTCGTCGAATTGCAGACTTGTGTACCTCACAAGTGACGTGCGAAAACCCAGTGGGCGACAAGATTCTGAGTCCGCCGCCAGGATTGCAGTCAGGGCTCGTGTCATTCCTTAGTGCCATCCCAGGGCGCTCTGGTCGCCAGGGCCCAACGAATCGACTGTGCGGATTGGGGTGGATCGCTAGCATCCTGATCGTGGCAGAGGAAGACGCTGTGCGAGGGACGTCATTCGGTCGCTACCGGCTGCTGTCGCTGCTAGGCGAGGGCGGAATGGGCGAGGTGTGGCGTGCCCACGATACGGTCACCGACCGGGTCGTTGCCATCAAAGTCTTGTCCGCGAAGTTGTCGAAGGACGAGGAGTTTCAGCGGCGTTTTCGCCGCGAAGCCCACGCCGCTGCGCGATTGGAAACCCCGCATGTAGTCCCGATCTATGACTACGGCGAGATCGAGGGCCGCCTGTTCGTGTGCATGCGGCTGATCAAGGGCCGCGACCTTGCCGCTGTCCTTGCCGACGGCCCGCTGGAACCGGCGCGCGCGGTGGGCATCATCGGTCAGGTCGCCGAAGCCTTGCATGCTGCCCATGGGATCGGGCTGATTCACCGCGACATCAAGCCGTCCAACATCTTGCTCGATGACCGTGATTTCGCGTATTTGATCGATTTTGGGATCGCGCGCGTTGCCGATGACACCCGAATGACCAAGACCGGCAACACAATCGGCACCTTCGCTTACATCGCGCCCGAGCGGTTGGACCTCAAGGGCGAAGAGGATGCCCGCGTCGACATCTATTCACTGGCGTGCGTGCTGTATGAATGCCTGACCGGCCAGCCACCGTTTGACGTGGACACGATGCCGCGCCTCATCGTGGCGCACATGAGTTCGCCGCCACCGCGGCCCTCCATCGCCCGGCCCGACATCACAACCCAGGTCGACGAAGTCATTGCCACCGGGACGGCTAAAGACCCCAACCAGCGGTATGCGACCACCATCGAGCTGGCCGACGCCGCCCGAGATGCGATCACGATCCCCACTTCGCGACCGACTCCGAGCCCTCCGATCCTCCCGCCGGCGGAGCAGACACCCCTTCCACCGACCGAGCAGGCGCACAATCTTGTTACGGCCCAGCCAACGACCGTGAGGGCCGAGTCAGCAGCCCCTGCCACGCCGGCTCCGCCGCCGTGGCAGCCCGCGCCGCCGATCCCGGCACGGGCTGGCGCGGTGAGTCGGCGCACCAAAATCGCGTTGTTCGCTGGCGTTATCGCGATTGTCGCCGTGGTCGCAGCGGCCATCGGCATTTCCGCCCTCGTCAAACGTGGGCCGTCGCAGTCATCCCCGACGTCATCGTCACGTCCGACATCATCGGCGCGGTCCTATGCCGCCCAGGTGGTGCTGTCGTTCACCGGCCTCAGCACCCCCGAGGGCGTGGCGGTAGATACCTCCGGCACCGTGTACGTCGCCGACAAACAAAACAACCGTGTGCTGGGGTTGGCGCCCGGATCGAGCACCCAGACGGTGCTGCCGTTCACCGACCTCAGCGAGCCCAACGGGGTGGCGGTGGGCGCTGCCGGCAGCGTGTACGTCGCCGACCTCAGCAACAGACGGGTGCTGACGCTGGCGGGTGGGACGGGTCCGCAGACCGCGCTGGCGTTCACGGGCCTTATCTGGCCGATGGGGGTGGCGGTGGACGCTGCGGGCAGCGTCTACGTCGCCGACCCGAACAACCATCGGGTGCTGAAGCTGGCTGGTGGGGCGGGCATACAGAGCGAGTTGCCGTTCACTGGCCTTGGCGCCCCCGGTGGGGTGGCGGTGGACGGCGCGGGCAATGTCTACGTCATCGACTCCAATCGGGTAGTGAAGCTGGCTGGTGGGGTGGGCCCACAGACCGAGTTGCCGTTCACCGGCCTCAGCTACGGTCACGGGGTGGCGGTGGACGGCGCGGGCAACGTCTACGTCACCGACTCCAATCGGGTAGTGAAGCTGGCTGGTGGGGCGGGCCCACAGACCGAGTTGGCGTTCACCGGCCTCCAAGGCCCCGATGGGGTGGCGGTAGATGCTGCGGGCAGCGTTTACGTCGCCGACTACCGCAACAATCGGGTGCTGAAACTTCCGGTGCAATAAGCCACAACGCGCAATCGGGTCAGTACAGTCAGTTCGGACTTTGATATGGCTTACACCGCACCCGTGCTGTTTTCGGGTGTCATACCAGCGCCCGGAGCGGGTGTTCCCCCTCGTGAGTGCTGACTGTTCGGAGACCGGCGTGATCGAAGCGGGTCGGACGTGGGAGGCGGCCGGCATCAGCTGGGCCGCAACCAGTGCGCTGTCGGCAAACGTGTTGGCGCCTTTCCCGACGGAGATCGCGCCGATGGAGGTCTACTTGCCGGCGCGAGCATTGGGCGATCTTCGTCGGGCGGCTGCGGTGGCTGGACTCAGAGAGATCGAGGGCGGGCGATTGCTTTTGCGTCCATACCCGACGCCAGCCGGCGCCACCTTGACAGAGCTACGTCCCAACGGGTTTCGAACGATGCTGTGGCCGCGGGTCTACGCAGATCTACGCACCACCGGGGTGCGCGGAGAAGGCGCAGCCGAACACCTGCGCGAGGAAATCGACAAGACGTGACCGAGGCTGAACCCCTCCGCAGCGCGGCAGCCCGACGAGCGGCGGAACTGGCTCTGGTGCGCGTCGTGCATCACTCCGGAGGGCGCCCGAATTCGTCGTGCTTCGCGGCCTCGTGCCTGCGCTACTGTGCGCACAGTAGCCGCGACGGCATGCCGGAACGACTGACATTGACGTGCAAGTCGATCTCGAAATCGCCGGCGGCTCGTTGCAAGCGGCCCGTCTGGAGCAGGCCCTGCGAAACGCCGAGTTCGAGCCCGACGGCGCAAGGGTATGGCGGTGGACCCTCAATGATCCAGGTGGCGTGTGCGTGACCGTCAAGTTCGAGCTACTCGCCGACCTCGACGACCACCCGGCAGGCGCTACCGTTCACTTCGCCGGCTGCGAGCGACTTGGAGCCGCGAACCTACGCGGCACCGGATACGCCGCGCGGGACATCGTCATTGAAGAGCTCCGCGCGAACGATCACGGAACGTGGCGCAACGCTCAAGTCAACGTCGCCGGGTTGGCCGGTTTCCTGTACGCCAAACTGGCCGCCGCGCACGGTCGGCACAAACCGAAGAACTACTACGACATCGCATTCGTTCTATTGCACGACGACAACGGCGACGCGCACGCGGCGGCGCAGCGCGTGCTGGACGCGTTTGGGCAGCCGACCGGCGCCGTCCGCACCCAGCTGCTCGATCTCCAAGCCAACTTCGCCCAGTCGTCCGCGCAGGGGACCACTGCATACGTTGAGCAATTCACTGTTGATCACCCTGACGTGGATCCGGTTGCGGCCGCCGACGCCCAGCTCGCTGTCGCAGCCTTCACCGAAGACCTACTGGCGGATGGCTTTGGTCGGCGATCGTGATGTCGACTATTCGTGAATCCTGGCGTCGGCGACGTTGTGCTTAACCGGATTGTGCTCGTCAGAGTGAGGTGCTGGTTTCACGGCGTTGGACGGCGGGCCGATTACGTCAGTCCGCCGCCGCTTTTATAGGCGTTAGCGCTTGTCGTAAAGGTAGACCAGGCGGTGGCCGTTGAGCCGGGCCGAGATGTCTTCTCGGAATTGCTCGCTCAGTTGCGGCCAGTTCCAAAACGTGAGTTGAAGGTGCCCGACTCCCCATTGAGGTTCGAGGATCCAGTCATTGATCAGGCTCCGCCGAGAGCACAGAGGGCAAGCGTGGTCGGCAACGCCCGTTGCGTACCAGTCATTGAGGGCAGCGCTGAAATCGCGAAACGCTTCAATACCAACGCACTTGGGGCAGCCAGCATCGCTCACACCGCCCCCACCGCCGAACTAGACCTGGCGGCCGACGTCAACGTGCAACCCGTTAACGGCGCCTTTGCCCGTGCTCGTCCATAAGCCGTCGGCCTCACCGGCATCGCGGAGTGCCTTGACGCGGCAACGACCGGGCGGGCGCGCGGGCCCGCCGAGCGCGCAATCGATGAGTTCACCCGACACGATCTCTTCGGCTACCAGCCATGCCAACACGCCGGTGGCCAGGTCCTGAGCCTCGTCGGCAGTGGCATCCAAATCGCCGAGCTTCTGGAAACAGTCGCCCACGATTGCAGCCTAGCCTCGGAGGCGCGTAGACACCGCGGATCGGTCCGACTCTGCCTAGCTCTCCGCGACAGCTGGCGCTCGCGCGTCGCGCTCGCACACCACGATGCTCTGCGTTTACCAACCGCCCTGACACCACGACTTAAGCACCACCCCAAGCAATTCCAGCACATCTGGACCATCCACTGCACTCATCTTCGTCCGACTCATACGAAATGCCTTCGCCCTCAAAGCTATTCGTCAGCGAACTCCCGAAGCTAATCCTGTTTGACTATGGCATATTTGCACATGGTCGCAAGATAGCGCGTTTTGACAGAAGGCAACCCGTCGTATCCAGTCAATCGGTCTAGCACGGCACTAACGCCGTTTGAGCAGTCCGCCCGGTGGGTGTTCGTCAACGTCGTTGAGGATCAGCTCGCGCACGGCGGTACGCGGTCCGTACGGTCGCAGCATGGTGCTGGCCGGTCGCGGACGCACGTGCTGCGGCCACCAGAACCAGCGCCCGAGCAAGGTGGCCAGCGACGGGGTCATGAACGACCGCACGATCAAGGTGTCGAACAACAGACCCAGCGCGATCGTCGTACCTACCTGGGCCATCACCAGCAGCGGGCTGAACGATGAACGTGGCCATGGTGGCGGCGAACACCAGACCGGCGGCGGTCACCACCGAGCCCGAACCGGCCATCGCGCGGATCGTCCCCGTCTTGAGCCCGGCGTGGATTTCCTCCTTGAACCGCGATATCAGCAGCAGGTTGTAGTCGGAGCCGACCGCCAGCAGCAGGATGATCGCCATTGCCAGCACCATCCAGTGCAACTTGATGCCCAGGATGTACTGCCATACAAGCACGGAGAGTCCGAACGAGGCGCCCAGCGACAGCAACACCGTGCCGACGATCACGAAGGCCGCCACGACGCTTCGGGTGATCACCAGCATGATGATGAAAATTAGTGTGGCTGCGGCAATTCCGGCGATCATCAGGTCCATGTTGGAGCCGTCGTGCATGTCCTTGTATGTCGCGGCGGTCCCGCCGAGATAGACGTTGGCGCCCTCCCAGGGCGTGCCCTTGATCGCCTCGTGCACGGCCTGCTTGATCGGTTCGATGTGGCTGACGCCTTCAGGAGTCGCCGGATCGCCCTCATGCGAGATGATCAACCGGACAGCGTGCCCGTCCGGCGAAATGAACTGTTTGAGACCCCGCGCGAAATCCGGGCTCTTGAATGCTTCCGGCGGAAGGTAGAACGTGTCGTCGTTCTTCGCTCTATCGAAGGCATCCCCCTGGGCGGTGGCGTTGTCGGCCTGCGCTCTCGCCTGCTCGTTGAGACCCATAGTGGTCGCATAGTTCGACATGATGGTGTCGAGGTTGCGCTGCTGGCTTTCGATCTGCGGGGGTATCAGCGCCACGAGCTTGGGCTGAATACCGTCCAGCTTGTCCAGATTCGCGCTGAGGTTCACGATGTTCTCCGCCACCTGGTCGATGCCATCGAGCGCATTGAAGATGGACCGTATCGTCCAGCAAACCGGAATGTCGTAGCAATGCCTGTCCCAGTAGAAGTAGGCACGAAGCGGCCGGAAGAAGTCGTCGAAGTTGGCGATGTCGTCGCGCAACGCTGCGGTGATCTCCACGGTTTCTCTGGTGAGCAGGGTGGTTTGCGTGTGTCGTGTTACTGAGATCCTGGGTGGTCTGCATCTGCTCATGCAGCAGTGCCATCGTCTTCGCGCAGCTCGCCCGCCTGGTTCAGCAGGTTTTGCGCCTGCATGTCCTGATAATGCTGGGTCTGGAGCCGCCCTGCGGCTTGTGCGCCCATCTGAAAACCGAGGGTGCTGTGGTCGAGCGGCGTGCCCAACGGCCTGGTGATGGTCTGAACTCGGCCGATACCGGGGATGCGGAAGACGGCCTTGGCGACCTTGTCCAGGATGATGAAGTCGGCCGGGTTACGCAGGTCGTGATCGGTCTCGATCATCAACAGCTCGGGATTGAGCCGAGCCTGGTTGAAGTGTCGGTCGGCAGCCGCATAACCGACATTGGCCGGGGTGTCGGCCGGCAGGAAGTGCCGGGTGTCGTAGTCCGTCTTGTAACCGGGCAGCGCGAGCAGACCGACTAGTGCGATCGCGATGGTCACCGCGAGAACCGGTGCGGGCCAGCGGACGATGGCGGTGCCGATGCGTCGCCAGCCCCGGGTCTGCAGCGATCGCTTCGGATCCAGCAGCTTGAAGAACGACGCCACGGTCAGGATCGCCGGTGCCAGAGTCAAGGCCGCGAGGACCGCGACCAGCATGCCGACGGCGCAGGGTATGCCGAGTGACGAAAAATAGGGCAACCGGCAGAAGCTCAGGCAATACATCGCGCCGGCGATGGTCAGTCCCGACCCCAGCACGACATGCGCGGTGCTGTGGTACATCGTGTAGAACGCTTCTTCGCGGGTCTCCCCCAGACCCCGGGCTTCGTGGTAGCGGCCGACCACGAAGATCGCGTAGTCCGTTCCGGCGGCGATCGCCATCAGCACCAGCATGTTATTGGCGAACGTGGAGAGCCCCATGATGCCGTAATTCGCCCAGCGTGGCGACGACACCGCGAGCCGCGAGCAACTCGACGAAGACCATGACCAGCATGATCAGCATGGTGATCGCCGACCGGTAGACGAACAGCAACATCACGATGATCACTGCGAACGTGATGAGAGTGACCAGCAGGACGCCTTTCTGACCCGCGTGGGACTGGTCGGCAAACAGCGGACCCGCCCCGGTGACGTAGGCCTTGATCCCCGGTGGCGCGGGCACCGATTCGACGATCTTGCGGACGGCATCCGTGGATTCGCCGGACTCGGCGCTGCCCATGTTGCCGGCGAGGTAGACCTGGACGTACGCGGCCTTTTGATCGTGGCTCTGGGAGCCCGCGGCGGTCAGCGGATCACTCCAGAAATCCTGGACGTGCTGGACGTGCTTCTTGTCCTGCTCGAGTCGCTTGACGATCTCGTCGTAGTAGCGGTGTGCCTCCGCCCCCAGCGGCTTGTCGCCCTCCAGCAGGACCATCGCCGAGCTGTCGGAATTGAACTCCTTGAACTTCGATCCGACGCGCATCATCGACTGGAACGACACCGCGTCTCTAGGGCTCTGCGACACCGATTGCGTCTTGGAGACGCTCCTCCAATTGCGGGGAGATGGTGTTGGTGACGAAGACGATGCCCAGCCAGATCAAGACGATCGGCAGCGCAAGCCGATGGATCATCCGCGGCAGGAACGGCGGGATCAGCGGCTGATCGACGCGCGGGGGAGCCTCGCCTGGTCTCGCTCATGCGGACTTGTCCAGGCAGTAGACGAAGGCATTGACGTTTTCGTTGGCGGGCGACTGATTAGCGCCCTTGATCACCTCACCGCGCCCGTCGTGGTTGTCCACGACGAATTGGCAGGCAATCCAACTCCCGTCTCCTTGCGCTATCAGGTTGGCCGGGATGCCGGGCTTCGTTGACTTCAATACTGTGCTCCAGGGCAAGGGGACGTTGAGGGCCTGCTGCGGATGGGAGTTCTCGTCGAGGTAGTTGATGGTTGCCGTGCTGCCCGGTGAGCCCCAGACCTCGAGCGTGATGGTCTTGGCGTTGAACTGGTCGAGGACGTCACCGGATGAGCCACCACCGAACGAACCGCTGTGAACGCCGAAGACGTCGTGCAATCGGTATACGACGAATCCCGACAACGCGACGACGGCTAGAACGGTGAGGATGAGCCAGAACCGGGAGGCGAGGCTCGACAGACCTCTGCGCTTGGCCGGCCGGCGGGTCGCCGTACTACCCGCGCTGTCAGCAGAGTCCGGGATCGTCAACGGCTCGGTCCTTGGCTCAGTCGTCGTCATGGGCGCTTTCCTAACCAGTTACGAGGGACGCCAACCAATTAGCCTGTGTGTCAACTTAGGTACTCTAACCTAATGCGCAACTAAGTGGAAACTCGACGTAGTGCATCAAGACCTTTCCACGACGAGGTTGTTCGGGTTGCTTCCAACCGTGATGACAGTGTGGCGACCGAGCAGGTGCACTGCACAGGTGCCGGTACACCCTCAGATGGGGCACACCGAATACAAGGGACCGGTCGCACGGGCACCGTCGTGCCGAAGCTCGACAATGGGAATCACAATTGTTTGTCTCTCTAGACCCTCAGTAAGCGTGTCGGCTGGGGAGGATAGGTCAAAGGCCTTACCCTGGCTGGGTTTGCGCGCTCAACGCAGCCCAGCGGGAAAGGCCTTTGTGGTGAAGAAGATAACCCATGAACAGAGTCGGCGAAACATCACACGCCGACGGCGCAGGGTGGCAGCGCGGCACGTGCGGGCTGGACGCTGGGCAGCGCAGCCCAGGCCGATGCTGAACTCGGGGGCGGTGCGCTACGAGGTCGGCGCCAACATTGATGCCACCAGCTTCGGCGGGATCGCCGCAGTGCATCGGCTGGTCACCCGGTTGGGCCTGGTCAAGCGGATCGACGAGGACCTACAACTGTTGAAGGTGCACCTGCCCTATCACGAGTCCGACCACGTGTTGAACCTGGCCTACAACGTGGCCTGCGGCGGTACCCGGCTGGAAGACCTCGAGCGGCTGCGCCACGACAGCGCCTACATGAATGCCCTGGGTGCGGAGTTGATCCCGGATCCGACCACGGCCGGTGATTTCTGCCGCCGGTTCAGCGAGGCCGACGTGGCGACGTTGATGGAGGCGATCAACGCGGTGCGCCCGCAGTTGTGGGCGGGCCGCGCTCGCGACCTGCTCGGGCCGGTCACTTATCTCGACGTCGACGGGACCATCGCACCGACCTGCGGCGAGCACAAGGCCGGGATGGACATGTCCTACAAGGGCATCTGGGGGTATGCGCCGCTGATCGTGTCGCTGGCCAACACCAAGGAAGTGCTGTTCGTGGTCAACCGGCCCGGCAACGCGCCCAGCCACGCCGGCGCGGCGCAGTGGATCGACAAGGCGATTGAGCTGGTCGCCCCGCACGCCGCGCGGGTGTGCTTGCGCGGGGACACCGACTTCTCGTTGACCGCGCACTTCGACCAATGGGCCCAGCGGGTCGATTTCGTGTTCGGCATGGACTGCAACACCGCGCTGCGCTCGCGCGCCGAAGCGTTGGACGAGGCCTGCTGGACCCCCTTGCAGCGGCCCGCCGCCGCCCCGCCGCGGTCTGGGCAGCGGCGCCAGCGCGAACCCAATCACAAGCGGCGCATCGTCGCCGAACGCGGCTATGTCAACCTCGAACTCAACTGCGAGCACGTGGCCGAGTTCAGCTACCAGCCCGGCAAATGTCGCCGACCCTACCGAGTGATCGCGCTGCGCAAGAACATCAGCAAGAGCCGCGGCGAGGCGGCCCTCGTCGAGGAGATCCGCTACTTCTTCTACATCACCACCCGCACCGACCTGACCCCCGCCCAGGTCGTGGCCTGCGCCAACGACCGCTGCGACCAGGAAAACGTCATCGAGCAGCTCAAAAACGGCGTCAACGCGCTGCGGGTGCCGCTCTATGACCTGGTGTCCAACTGGGCCTACATGGTCATCGCTGCCCTGGCGTGGAACATCAAGTCCTGGTTCGCGATGATGCTGCACCGCAAGGAAGACCGGCGCGACTGGATTGCCATGGAGTTCCGCCGGTTCTACACCCAGGTCATCCTGATCCCCGCCATGATCATCCACCGCGCCCGCAGCATCACCGTCCGGATCATCGGCTACCACCCCGCCCTGGACCGATTCTTCAGCGCCCACAACACTATTGAACGCACCCGCTTCGGTTGACACCGGCACCCGCCACGCGCTTGCGGACCCTGCCGCACCCACGCTCGACGATCGCCCTCCGCGCCCGAACCGGCCGCCCCCGCGTCGTCCCCGCATGCCCAAACTCCCGAACACCCCACGCAGCACCGGCAATCCAGCCATCCACGCCCGCTCACACACCCGATGACAGCCGTCGGCCCCCAAGAAAATCGCCCACCGCCGAACCAAAACGGCATCGCAAAACAATTCCGGGCCCAACCCCGCGCCGACTCGCTTATTTGAGGACTAGTGGTCTGTCGGTGAATTAGTACGGTAGGTTGTACTATGCCTGTTATGACAGCTGCCGCATTGCTGGTCAGCGATGTTGCGCGTGCGGAGTTGGAGAAGATGGCGGCCTCGACCTCGTTGCCGCATCGGCAGGTGATGCAGGCGCGGGGGCTGTTGTCGGCCTGTGATGGAGTGGCCAACGAGGAGATCGCACGGCGCTGCGGGGTGGATTCCGATACGGTGCGGCGCTGGCGTTCTCGGTTTACTGACGAGGGCGTCAGCGGGGTCGGACGGATCGCGAAAGGCCGTGGTCGCAAGCCGAGTCTGCCGGCTGGGACAGTCGAAGAAGTGCTGAGACTGACCCATAAAGAGCGTCCCGCCGATGGGTCGACGCACTGGTCGACGCGTTCGTTGGCCGCGCGGGTCGGCATCGGCAAGGACGCGGTGGCCAAGATCTGGGCCGATCACCAACTCAAGCCGTGGAAGGTCGAAACATTCAAGGTCAGCAACGATCCTCGGTTCGAGGAGAAGCTCGTGGATGTTGTTGGGCTGTATGTGAATCCACCGGCGCGTGCGGTGGTGTTCAGTTTCGATGAGAAGACTCAATGCCAGGCATTGGACCGCACGCAGCCCTCGCTGCCGATGAAGGCCGGCCGCGCCGGGACCATGACTCATGACTACAAGCGCAACGGCACCATCGACCTGTTCGCGGCGATGAACATCGCCACTGGCGAGGTCCTGACCGATCTGCGCAAAGGCCACACCGGTGCTGATGTCCTGCGGTTCTTCAAGCAGATCGACGCATCGGTCCCGCGCGGTCTGGGTGTGCATGTCGTGCTTGACAACCTTTCGGCGCATTCCACTCCCGAGATCGCGAAATGGCTTGCACACAAGGATCGTCGCCGCTGGCATCTGCATTACACCCCGACGTCGAGTTCCTGGCTGAACCTGATCGAGCGCTGGTTCAAGGAACTCACCGACAAACGCTTGCGCCGTGGTGTTTTCACCAGCGTCGCCGAACTCACCGATGCCATCACCGCCTGGGCCGCGCACTGGAACACCAACCCCAAACCCTTCATCTGGAAAGCTACCGCCGACGACATCAGCACCAAGGTGCGACGTGGCCGCGACACCCTCAACCAGATCAAATCGCAGACAGACCACTAGATACCCCACCCGAGAAGATTAAGTGACACACGCGGACGGCATGCCGGAATGGTTCATCGCCTTCCTCCGGCATCGGCGGCAACGCAACCTCTCAGCACAGACGGTGACAGCCTATTGCCGCGACTTTGCCGCCATTGCGACGTTGGTAAGTGGTGGCGACTCGGCACGGATGGCTGTCGTTGACATCACCACGCCATCAATGCAGGACGCGTTTGCGGTGTACGCCCGCCATCACGGGGACGCGTCGATTCGCCGATGCTGGTCGACGTGGAACTTATTATGCGACTTTCTCTGGATCGATAAGCGGTTAGCTGTGAATCCCATGCCCTCGATCGACCGACCGAAATTAACTACTCCGGTTCCTTGGTCTGCTGCTCGACGATTTGGTGATATAACCGCGCCAACATGACACCTTGCATCCCTAGGAGCGGGCGCGCCCTCGTCGAGATGGGTTGACTATAGCGCCTGCTCTCGCGCTCAAGAGTCAATCAAATCCGAAATACGTTGCGGGAGCGGGACCCACGGGCGGAAACGCGAGAAGTGTCCGGCGCCGAGACATTGGAGGTGATCTACGTGTCTGCCGCCTGACGTCGCGATGCGGCAGGCCGCGGTCTAGTGCGGCTCTTAGGATAGCCGGCTGGCTCGCGACGTCGCGGTGCGGTGCGCCGCTGAGCGGGTGGGTTCGGCGCTGCGTAGCTGCACGTAAGAAGTGACCCAAATCACATCTTGCTTCGTTTGCCTCGCCGAAAATTCGGTCAAACCTCCGCATCGGGTCGTGGAAAGGTTTGGTATGTCGTCTTTGGTCACCGCGGTGCCGGACCTGATCGAGGCGGCGGCCGGGGATTTAGCGAATATCCGGTCGACGCTGAGCGCGGCCTCGGCGGCGGCAGCGCCTTCCATGACCGCGCTGGAGCCTGCGGCCGCAGACGAAGTGTCGGCGGCGATCACGCGGCTGTTTGGCAGCTACGGCAAGGAATTTCAAGCTTTGGGCGCCCAGGCGTCGGCGTTTCATGCCGAGTTCGCGAGCTTGTTGAACGGTGGCGCGGTTGCATACCTCGGCACCGACGTCGCCAACGCGGAGCAGAACCTGCGCACTGCGGTGAATGCGCCGGCCATGCTCGGCAACGGAACCGGGCTGGGCATCTCGAGGGACGGTGGCGGGCTGGGCTCGCTCCCCCGAGGCCTCAACAACATCGGTCACGAGTTCAGTGCCGAGATGTCCACGGTGCTCAATGGTTTCGCTACCAACAACTCGATCCAGGCCTTCGATAGTGTGCTATCGAGACTGTTCGCCGCCAACCCCACGCCGGCCGCGGCCCAGGCCCAGAACCCGTATCTGGCCCTCTGGGACCAAACCGGCGCCAATCTGTCGGCCATGACCAATACCTGGTCATCTCACCCGTTCCCGTTGCTGACCCAGATTCTGATCAACCAAGACCGTTACGCGGCGCTCATCGGCATGCAACTCGCAGGGTTCGTCGCGGACTTCCCCGGCGGGTTGCCGGAGCAATTCCAAGCTTTTGTCCAGGCCGCCTCGACCTGGAATCCCCTGACCTACCTGCAGGGTGTCAGCATCAACCTGGCCCACGATGGCCAGACGATCAGCACGGGGCTAGCAAAGGCGGGCCAGGACCTCCAGGCCACAATCCCCGTCTCCAAATCGGACCTGGCGCAGGCTAACCAACAGCTGCGCGCGGGCAATTACCCCCAAGCGGTGAACGACGTTGCGCATTCCGCGATCGATCTGTTCATCAGCGGGTTCGACACCAGCCACTTGCAGGTTAATGTCGCCGGTTTCCCCAATGACCTGATCAGCGGCCCTATCTTCGTTGAAGGCCCGGCGGCAGACCTATTACCTATCCTGGCGATTCCGGGACACGAGGCGCAGAATTTCGCCGGCATCTTCCCTTCCGGCTCAATCGGTGGGCAGATGGCGCAGAACTACGCCAACCTGGTGAACACGTTCACCAACGCAGACATCACGGCGACAGTCGGCTTGGACATCAACATTCTGAACCCGCTCGCCACCCCCGTGGCTATGACCGCCAACTTCGGACCGGTTTTGCAGCTCGGCTTCGCGCTATTGGGTCCGCCGATCACCGCAATGGACGGGTTATCAACCGCCGGGACGGTGTTTGGGCAGGCGATGCAGACTGGGGATTTCGTAGGAGCGGTCAACGCCATCGTCGACACTCCCGCCTACGTCATGAACGGCCTCATCAATGGCCAAGTCATCGTGGATTTGAACCTGCCGGTGACCGAGACGCTCGGGCCACTAGCGATCACAGTGCCGGCGGTGGTGCACCTGCCCTTCGACGGGCTTCTCGTTCAACCTCAATATGCGACGGCCACGGTGAACCTGACTGTTCCGCCGCCTCCGCTTCCTGGGGTGACTATTCCGTACAACCTAACCGTGAACGGGACCCAGTTTGGCGGTCTCCTGCCCTTCCTGGTGAACACCCTGCCCGAAGCGCTCGCCACATCGATCACACCTCCCGTGTAGTCGTTGCCGGGCCCGTGGTGAATTACGTGCCCGGGCTAGCCGCGCCCCCAAGACCCACGTTGGCCTCGAAGGGGGAAGCGGCCGCGCAACCAGTCGCCTCACCACTCGGCGCCTCACATCACGCAGAGGTCCGTCAGGGAGCGAGCCGGCGCTGCAGCTCCCTCGTGACGTCGAGCTGGCGTTGGACCGTCGCAACGTCGGCCTCGAGGGCGCTCGTGTCGGGCATCGTCGTGGCGGCAGCGTAACGGCCAACTGCGGCTTCGACAGACTCGACCGTCGCCGTGATCGTTTGAAGCAGCTCCTGCCTCTGGGGTGGCGTGAGCTGTGCGACGGCGACGAGCGAATCGTCAAGCTGGATCGCGGTCTGTTCGAGATCGGCGCGCAGCACAACTGTCGAGCCGGTGTCCATCGCGTTGACGGCTCCCAGCGCGGCCATCGCATCGCGCAGTCTGCGGTGTAGTCGGGCTTCAGGGTCGTGCGATACGGCCCACGACCGTGGCGCACGCGTCGGCCGGCCCGGTATCAACTGGTTGTCGCGCGTGATGGCCCGCTGTTGTTTGTGATGGACGACCCCGACGACGGCGGCCGTCACACCCGCGATGAGCGCGAGCGTAACGATCAACGCCACAACGATTTCCATCGGTTACCTCTTGTGAATATTGCGGGTGGGCGTTCGGGTCGAATGATGCCCGTGTGAGTGGAAGTAGAAATAGAGCGCGATCGCCAGGATTACAACCAAGACCGCGATGGTGATCGCGATCGCCAACTTGACCTTGCTCCACGGCCGATCGCCGGCCACTTCTCCGGTGAGCCCGTTGATGGCCACTTGGAACGGCCGGCCGGTGTACATGACGGTGAGCAGCCAAAGCGGTAGCAGAAGGTGCTTGAAACCCAGGTAATTCCACGAGGAGCGGAGCTGGTGTATCCGTTGACGGTCTCCGCCGATGTCGGACCGCACCGTTCGCTCGACGCCCTGCTCCATCTCCTGCCTGGCTTCGGGCAGTGCCTGCTCGGCGTCTTTGTCGTAGGTGCGGCACAGGTGGCCGGCAACGAATTCTCCGGAGTACGTCCTCGCCTGTTCGACGGGCCAGGGCTCGAGGTCCTTGATGCGTTTGCGGTTCAGGGTTTCGCCGTCGTTGGCCAGCACCGGGAGGTCGGCAAAGTTGTTGTGCACCTGGCCCGCGACGCGGTACCAGTTCGTGCGGGTTTCGTATATCGGGTCGCCGTCTGAATCGGTGCCGACCCGGACTTGATAGTCCTCACCGCGTTCGCCGTCGTACTGCGTGTCGATGTCGGCGTCGTAGGTGAAGTACGCGGTGTACAGGCTGGAAAAGGCCCCGATGTCGCGGTATTTCTTGAAGTTGGTAGGCGCGAACCAGCGTTTGGTGATCCACTTCTCGATGTTCTGGCGGGCCCGCTTCTCGTCGATTCGAAACGGCACCACGCCATCCACCGGCAGTCGCGCAGGAGCGTTGTGCACATCGTCGCGTTGGATGGGAGTGGCGCAGTAGGGGCATTTGGTCGCGGTCAGGCTACCTGCAAATTCTGTTGTCCCACCGCAGTTTTGGCACTTTACCTCCCGAATGCCGGTGACGTTGGGGCCTGCTTGGCGTTGTTGTATCTCTCTGAGTTGCTGCATTGCGCCACGCAATTCGCGAGATCTGACGGGGGTATTCGGCGCGGCGATGTCCGAGTAATTGCCGCAACTGGGGCAGCGCAGCTTCTGGCTGGCGATGTCGAAGTTGAGCTGGCCTCCGCACGACGCGCAGGGGTAGGTACGGGTGTGCTCGGTTCGGTGCACCATCGCGGCACCCTTCAGTCCCGCGTAGGAGCCCATGTCCGGCACGTCGGTGGGCTGACGTGGCTGAGCTGGAGGTGCTTGCCGCGGAGGCAAGGGAGGCGGCCCTGCGAGCGGCCGGGCCAGGGTAGGCGGGCCTGCTGGTGGTCGCGCCAGCGGCGGAGGGCCTGCTTGTCGCGGAGGGAGCGGTGGGGGACCGGCCGGCGGTCGGGGAAGGGGCGGTGGACCGGGCGGGCGCGGTGGCAACGGCGGTGGTTGCGTAGGCGGCGGACCTTGGTATCGGCGGGGATCCCCTTGTTCGTAACTCATTGCTGCGGCGGGAGAGGCGGCGGACTGCCGGGCAACGGGGGCGGCACGCTGAACAGGGGCTGCAGGGCCGGCACAGTCGAGGCTGGGGCCCACCCCGACATGCCGTCAGTCCACACCACGGTGTCGCGGGTCAGCTGCCCATTGGACACGAATTGCCGCAGTGCGTTGATGGGATACGGACCGGCCGGCTGACCCCCATTGTCGAAATGGAACTGTTGCTGCGGCGGCAGCGGCGGCGGTGTCCCCATGAACCCCGCCGGTTGCTGCGGTTGCTGCGGTTGTTGCGGTTGTTGGTAACCGCCCTGGCCGGCCCCGGCCATCTGATTGCCCAGCGCCACGCCAAAGCCGGCCTGGATGGCCGCGCTAGCGGCACCGCCGCCCTCGTTCTGCGCGGCGGCCAACATCGCGTCGGCCCTGCGCGCCTGCTCGAAGCGGTTCAGGTCGCCGACGTTGTTGAGGAAGCCACTCTCCTCGAGGCCCCGCGCCACACCGCGGGTCATCGCCTGCTGAATCTCTTCCGGCAACGAGATCGTCATGGTCACGGCGTCGATCCCCAGACCGAACGACTGGACGCGCTGGGCGACGAACTCGCGCAGCTTGTCCGACAGCTCCACCTGGCGGCCCTGCAGGTCGATGGCGCCGAGGCCGGTGCCCATCACCATGTCGTTAAACGCCAGCGCGATGTTGCGGCGGATCATCTCGGTGATCTGGTCCATGTCGACCACGCTCTGGGTGCCGAGCACCTGGCGCAGGAATTCGGTGGGATCGGTCACCCTGACGACCGTGGTGCCGTTGGCCCGCACCTGCACCATCTTGAAGTCAGGGTCTCGAACCGTCACCGGTTGCGGTGTGCCCCAACGCAAGTCGGGGTATGGGCGGGTGTTGATGAAGTAGACCTCAGACCGGAACGGGCTGTTGAATCCGTACCTCCACCCCTGCAGCGTGCCCATGATCGGCAAGTTCTCGCTGGTCAGGCTGTAGTGACCGGGAGTGAACTGGTCGGCCAGCTGCCCGCGGTAGACGAACACTGCCCGCTGTCCCTCGCGGACGATCAGCTGAGCACCGTTCTTGATCTCGTTCTGATATCGCGGGAACCGCCACGCGAGCGTCGTGTTGGTGTTGTCGAGCCATTCGATGATGTCGACGAACTCGCCCCGGATCATGTCTCGCATGCCCATGGTTAAGCCCCCCTCGGCGCTGGTCAGCAACTTGACCGGTGGATTTCTTCGCGAATCTTACGCGGCGTTGGCTGCAGCGGAGCCGTCTCGACGCGATACCAAGACCGCACGCAGGGTGGCACCGACGTCTTGTCGGTGGGTTGTCTCAATCAGCCCTGCCCATACGGGGCCCGCGACGCTGAGTGCGCCACTGAGGGCCCAGATGTCCGCGCGTGGATTTCCACCCCTCGGCTCCGCGAAGGAAAAGATCCGAAACCTTGGGCTTGGAACTGGGCTTAGGCTATTGAGTTGTCAGGCCGTTAGCGGGGGCAGGGAGGTGTGGATGCCGGAACCCGTTATGCCCGCGCGACTGGCTGCGGGGTCACTTGGCTGTACCGGTGTCGACGATCCGTGATGGATGCGGACCGTTTTCGCTGCCGCCGCCGGGGTCGCGCTGCCGCACAGCGCGATTGCCGAGCGCTGGGGCATTGATGGCGAACGACGACGCGCGCCGGTTGCGGCAGCTGATCGATAGTGTTCCCGCGATGGTCAGCTATTGGGATCGCGTGTTGTGCAACGTGGTCGCCAACGAAGCCTTCATCGAGTTTTTCGGCAAGACACCCGCCGAGGTCCGCGGTCGCCACCTCCGTGAGGTTCTCGGAGAGGATTTGTTCGAGCTCAGCCACGATCACGTGGAGGGCGTCCTTGCCGGCGCGAAGCAGGTGTTCGAGCACCCTCTCACCGATCGGCACGGCGGCGTTCGGCACGTCGAGACGAACTACGTCCCTGACATCGTCAGAGGCGAGGTTGACGGGTTTTATGTTCTGGTCACGGATGTGACGGCACGCGTTGAGGCCGAGCGCGCCCGCGACGACGCCGTGCGGCTGTTACGGATCAGCATGGAAAACGCGCCGATCGGTCAAGCGATCGCGGACATGTCCCTGCGCGCGCTGTACGTGAACCCGACGATGTGCGAGATGTTCGGCTACACCGTGGCCGAACTGAACGACGTGAGCCTCCGCGAATTCGTCCACCCCGACGACATCGGGACCGCTGAGGAAGACTTCGACATGCTCAAGAATTGTCCACTCGAACACGTCGTATCGGAGCTCAGACTTTTCCGGCGCGACGGAACAGCTATCTGGGTGCAACGTAGCGCGGTGATGGTGCCGGGCGCGCACGGCTCCGACGACATGATCATTGGGCAGTTCCAGGACATCACCGCGCGCAAGCAGGCCGAAGCTGAACTCGCGCGGCAGGTAGTGACGGACGTGCTCACAGGACTAGGCAATCGAAAGGCCTTCCTCGACTCTGTCCGCAGCCAGCGCGAAACCGAACCCGCATCGTCCGTCGGAATCGTGTTCGTCGATCTGGACGAGTTCAAACAGATTAACGACACCTATGGGCATGCCGTCGGCGACGCTGTCCTCATCCAAGTTGCTCAGCGCATTGCGCAGATCGTGTTCGCGACCGACTCGGTCTATCGCCTCGGCGGAGACGAGTTCGTCGTTCTGTGCACCAAGGCCGAAGCGCAGGAGCGCGTTGCCACGCTCGCGAACCGGCTTCGCCGTGCACTAACGGGGACTTATGACTCCGGAGCGACAACGCTCACCTTAAGCGCGTCGGTCGGCTCAACATGGGGTCCGACCGACGACATTCAGCAGCTCCTGCGTGACGCGGACGCCCACATGTATCAATACAAAGCCCTGCGACGCGTACGTGGAGAGTTCGAATCTTCTTAGCCCAATGCGTCGATCTCGGCATCTCGATCTCAGAACTAACGTTTTGAGGCACGCGCGAGACTGCGGGAAACCGTGACTGGCAGCTGATAACCCAGCGACCATCGCTCGACGGACGCCAGCACTGTCACGTGGTGCAACACGTCGGCGCATATGCCCAGGAGCCTGGACTGTTCCCGCCAAACGAGGTATCTAGCTGATATGCATGGTGCCGCAGCTTCCAGCAGCCACACGGTTCTCGCCGAGGCCGATGGTGCTCCTTATCGGTCGTTGCGCCATCGACCGGTCACCCGGGCGGAGCGCTATGCGCTCGGCAAGAGTCTGCGTAAGCGGGTGCCGCGCAAGTCTTTAGGCGACTGGACGGCACCTGCGGATCGTCCCGATCCGGTCGAACTGATCAACGTCAGCCACCACGGCCGGGTCGACTGGCTGATCCCGATCCGGGTCGGGCGGATGGCGGCCTCGCCGTACGGATTCCTGCGCGGCACCGCCGTCGTGATGGCCGAGGACGTCGCGCATCTGCCCGCAACCGGCATCACGCCGGTGATCTGCGGCGACGCGCACCTGGGCAACTTCGGGTTCTACGCCTCTCCCGAGCGGGACCTCGTCATCGACCTCAACGACTTCGACGAGGCCCACCCGGGCGGCTGGGAGTGGGACCTGCGCCGGCTGGTCGCCAGCATCTGGGTCGCCGGGCCGCCAGAACGGCGCCTGCGAACAGCACTGTGCGCAATCGGCAGTGCGTCCGTGCGTCGCCGTCCTACCGGCCACGAGTTGCGGCGACCTCGCCGACGCTGCCGCTGTTGGCACGGTCCTCCAGTCGGCTCGACGCCGACCGCCTGCAGCCGAGCAGACGGCCAGGCCCGCTGCGAGACAGGTCGTGCGGTCGGCCAACGGGCGCGTCGCCGCACCGGCGACCGGGCGCTGCCCGCTTCACCCGTGAAGTCGCGACGGTGAGCGCAGGATCGTCGAGGAACCGCCGCTGATCACGCGGCGTCAGCTACGCGGAGGCCGACGCTGCTGGCCCAGGCGCTCGACGAGTACCTAGATACGCTGGCCCCGCACTGGCGGCGGGTGCTCGGCGGCTACACGGTGGTCGACGTCGCACACAAGGTGGTCGGCGTCGGCAGCGTCGGCCTGCGCGCCTACGTGGCGCTGCTCGAGGGCTCCAGCCCCGACGACGTGATGTTCCTGCAGCTCAAGCAGGCCCGCCGGTCGGTACTGGCGCGCTACGTGCACGGCGAGTCGGCCTGGCACGCGCACCAGGGCCAGCGGGTCGTGGAATACCAGCAGGCGCTGCAGACGGTCAGCGACCCGCTGCTGGGCTGGACCACCTTGGACGGCACTGCAGTACTACGTGCGCCAGTTCCGGAACATGAAGGGGACGCATGCCCTGGATCCATCGACGCGCGCCGCGCTGGCGGACTACGCCGCGTGGTCGGGCAGCTGCTGGCCAAGGGCCACGCCCGCACCAGCGGCGCCTCGATGATCGTCGGCTACGTCGGCAGCTCCGATCGCGTCGACGACGCCCTGGCCACGTTTCGCCCGGCTCTACGCCGACCAGACCGAAGCCGACCACGCCGCCCTGGTAGGCCGCCGACCGCGGACTGCTTCCCGTCGAGCGCGGGGTCTAGCCCGCAAAAACAGCCACCGACCTTCGAACGCTATCCGGCCGTGTCGCTCTCGCCGCTTTGAGGCGGACGGCTGAACTCGGCGGGCCCTGAGATCCAGGACTGGGCGCCGGCGAGTACGGCTGCGTGCACCGCGCGTGCGATCCGGGCGCCGACCATCGAGCGCGGCCCGCCGTATGTCTCCGGAGTCCCGTCCGTCGGGCAGTGCACAACGATCGCGTCCGAGGCGGTTCCGGTGGCCCGTACCCGGTCTCGTACAAGGCCTGCACTTTCGCCTCCGTTGCGGTGGCCACGGCGTTGACGAGGGCCGCCTCGGATAGCGTGGACCGGCCCCGCCCGGTACTCGTCGTCGGCGAATGGGATCGTTTCGACGCCGGACGGCAACTCGCGGCGGAAGTGCCGGTCGGGCGCCGCCGCCCACGTCGGGCTGGAAAGCCCAACAGTGGCGGCGACATGCACGCCGATGTCGGCGGCGAGGTGGTGCCGGGTCACGTCGACTGCGGTGAGCAGCCCGCAGCCGGTGCCGACGAGGTTGAGCGCGGAACCAATCTCGGTCAGGTGGCGGTCCGGGTCGGTCCGGTCGTAATCGAGGGGGACCGTTGCGTTGACCACCCAGTCCCGGGCGCCGATGCCGCCGCCGAGCGGGCCCGACGAGATGCACACTCGAGGCTCGGCGAATTGCCAGAGAAGGACGGGGATCGACTGGTTCCGTTCCACCCGCGCGGTCAACTTGGGTAGCATGGTCTCATCCTCGCTTGCCCTTCGAAAGGCTATTGCCATTCCGATCCGTAACGGAAATTCTAGGTAGTGAATCCTGTGAAGCGAACGAGACTGTGGGTTCGGTTGGGCACCGGCGTGCTGGCGGCCGGCGGGTTGGCCTTGTCGGCTTTCGGACTGGTGGCGGCACCTGCGAATGGTCGGCCCAGGCGGCGCCCGCGCAGACCACTCGCTGGTGCCCGGGTGGTGCATGGGACCCGAGCTGGGGCAAGGCCGCGGACTGGGACTGGAATCGCTGCCACGACTGGCAGGGTCCGGGAGGCCCGGCCGAGAGTCATGGGGTGGGTTCGTCGCCCTGGGGCCCCGCGCCGGTGTGGGCGCCGCCGCAGCCACCGCAACCGTCGTGGGCACCTGGGGCCAACCTGATGTACAACCCCACCGTCAACAGTTGGGGAATCTGGAACAACGGAGTGTGGACTCCGGTCTAGGCGAACCCGGCTTGGCCCGGCTTGAGTCTGCAGTTCTCCACGAGGTCGGGTAACGGCTCCGCTCCCGTCAGCCAGTGCCGTCCGGCCTGGCGGGCCGCCTCCCACTTGGGGATGCTCACCGCATCGTCCTGGCCCAGGTCCTCGGGCGTCGGGCCGATGCGCTCGGCCAGGCGGCGCCAGAGCCGCCAGATCGAAGTTGTAGATCTCGGCCGCGGCCAAGCCCAGCATCTGCCGGGTCTCGTCGATGGGGATGTCCCAGAACGAGTCGGCGCAGCCATTCGCCGGTGTGCGGCCACGTGCCTTCCGGGTGGGGATAATCGTTGCCCCACAGCATGTTCGGGACCCCTATCTCGTAGCGGCGCGCCAGTTCCCGGCGCTCGGTCGTGGTGGCCCCGATGAAGCAGTTCCGGTCGAAATACGCCGAGGGCGGCATGGTCAGATCGCCTTCGAGCAACCGGCTCATCTTCTTCGCCGAGTGTTCAGCGCAGGAAGCGGGTGTCCATCAGCCAGAGCAGATCGTTGGCCCAGAACGCGCCGCACTCAGTGGCACCCCAGCGCAGTCTGGGGAACCGCTCGAATACGCCCGACCACAAGGCGAACCACAGCGGCCTGGCGCCCCACCAACGCACCTCGGTCGTGTAGATGCCTAGGTGCTGGTCCGTACTCCTCACTTGGGGCCGGACCTACGTGGGTGTGCACGGGCATCTGCAGGTCTTGGCATGCGGCCCAGACCTTGTCGTAGCGACGATCGTGGTACGGCGGGTAATCGCCCCACAGCACCGGGATCAGGATCCCGCCCCGCAGACCGGCCTCGGCCGCGCGCGTGATCTCGGCGACCGCCGCATCAACGTCAGCCAAGATCGGAATCACCGCCACCCCGGCGCGTCGCTCGGGGCTGTGGCTGCACAGCTCGGCCAGCCAACGGTTATGCGCCCGTGCCCCGGCCATCGCACGACCCGGATCAAGGTTGCCCGACTGCCCCAGGCCGGCACCGAAGGGCGCCCCCGCGACCCCGGTGACGGCATCGGCATCGGGGAAGATGACCTCACCGGCGACGCCGTCGCCGTCGAGCTCCTTATCCCGCTGCTCGACATCCCATCCGCCGGCGATGCCCTCGCCATGTTCGTCGAACCACTGCTCGGCGAACTCCTCATCGATGAACCCGCCGGCCTGCGATGCCGCAATCTTCTCGGCGAGATAGGCCTCGAAGTCCTCCCGGTATTCGGGGTCGACGTACTCGCGATACTGCTCGGTGGGCAGCTCGGCGTGGGTGTCGGCGGAGATGATCACGTACGGGTCCACGATGCTCTGTCCTTTCGCTACCAGGTACGGATGGGGTCGGGCTCGAAGACGGTGCTGCTCGCGCCGGCGGGCACGGCGGCCAGCGGCTCGGCGACCTCGGCCACGGTCGGGCCGATTCGGCCGGCAAGCGGTGCGAGGGCTTCAGGTCGAAGCCGTACACGGCCGCCGCATTCCCGCCCAGCATGGCCGCCACCTCGTCGGCGGGACGCCGCTGAAGGTGTGGCGCAACGCCTCCCGGGTGTAGGGAGCGGTCCCCTCGCAGTGCGGGTAGTCGCTGCCCCACATGATTCGGTCGACGCCGATTCCGTGGCGCTCGGCACACTCGACGGGCGCATGAAGCTGGCACCGACGTAGCACTGGCGGGCCCAGTACTCGCTGGGCTTGCAGCGCTCAGCGAGCCGGCGGTCGGGCCCGGCGAAGCGGGCGATCGCCGAGGTCGGTCGCGCGGTAACGGGCCGCCGCCACGTCGAGCGAATCCAGGGTCGCCGGTATCCACCCGGCGCCCTGCTCGGTGAAGACCACGGTGAGGTCCGGATGGCGATCCAGCGCGCCGCTGAAGATCAGGTGCCACAGCGCCCGGTGGGCCCACCAGTGCGTCTCGTACACCCACACCGCAAACGAGCTACCCCACCCATCGATCGGAGCTCGGGCCGGCGTTGCCGCCGTGATGGTTGACCACCAAGCCCGCCTCATCGCACGCCGCCCACAGCGGCTCCCAGTGCTCGGCGTAGAGCTGAGGGATGCCGGCTCCGGGGGGAATCCCGGGCAGCAGCACACCGCCGCGCAGGTCCAAGCTTGGCGATCTGCGCCACCTCGGCGATGGCTTCGTCGAGGTCCCCCAGCAGAATCTGGCCCACCCCGGCGCGCCGCTCGGGCGACAAGGAGCAGAACTCGGCCAGCCAGCGATTGTGCGCGCGCAGGCCGGCCCAGCGCAGCTCGAGTTCCCGGGCGCTCTCCGGTGGGGGGGCGGCCAGGCTCGCCTGAGGAAAGAACGGCGGCACGGTATTCGGGAAGATGACCTCCCCCGCGATGCCTTCGGAATCCAGGTCCGCGTTGCGTCGATCGCTGTTCCAGTTGCGCTCGGCTTCGGACTCGGAGAGGTCGCCGAACGGGTTGACGTATGTCTTTGCCCAGCTGTCGAATTCGTCCCTGTACTGCGGATCGAGGTACTCGCGGTAGGCGAGCAGATCCGCGCCGGCGTGGCAGTCAGCCGAAATGACCGTGTACCGGTCCATGCGCTATACCCGCGTCGGCTCGGGCCGAGGGGCGGCAAGCAGGGCCACATCGTCATAGCGCTGGTGCACGTACGGCAGCAGCCATTCCTGCGGCACCCGCTCCGCGATCCGCCCCACCTGGATGGTGCGCCGGCGACACCAGGTGATCGATCTGATCTGGCGGACCACGATGTCGGCCACCGGGTCCAACGGCGACTCCCCCAATTCGACTGTGCCGTCGATGTTTTCCAGCAGCTCGTAGTGCCGGTGGTACTCGCCGTACACCAGGTGGGGGTCAGTGATGCCGCTGCCATCGGGGGCACGCAAGAACTTGAAGTAGAACTCGGTGTTGACCTGATCGGGCGGCAGCTCCGCCGGGCCGGTGATCTGGCCGTTCACATGAATGAGGTGATAGCCCAGCCGGTCAATGCTGGCGGTGACGCGGTCGCCGTCGCGCTCGACCTCGATGTGGGCCAGTTTCTTTGGGCTCGCCGAACGTTTCGCGTCCACCGGTGACCGACTGTTCGGTGGACTGGGGCATGAAAAGGGGATAGTCGCCCTGAATTCGCCGTGCCGGGCGGTCACCGAAAACACCGCCGACCCGAACGGCGGGCTGCCCGCCTATCTGGACCCGCTGAAGCTGGATCCGCACCAGCGGTTCGGCCGCCGGCTCCAGCGGCCTGGGCAACACCGCCGCGACAATGTCCGGATCGGTGAGGTAGGTGACGGTCACGCGCCTCGGTGGCGATGGGCGCCTTGGTGGCGTCGATCTCGTGGTCGACTTGCGCCTCGGGTGGGCGGGGACCATAGCGAACTGCGTTGGTGCTCAACGCTTTCCTCCTTCGGTTTCCGGCTGCGTCCTCGGCATGCTGGCCGAGGACGTCGACCAGGTAGTCGGGCTCGCCGCGGGCAAGGATCGATGCCGCCTTGCGTGCCCACGACTTGCTCGGCGGGTGTGGGTGGGCCCATCATCCAGAATCGGTCCGCCCGGATTCCGTCCACCACCTGGTCGGCGACCGTCTCGAGCGGGGTGAATTCGACGTGGGCGCCGGCGGCCTCGAAGCGGGCCACCACCCTTGCCAGTGTCTGCTCGGGTGTTTGACGTTCCTGGGTCGCGGCGTAACGCTCCGGTCGGTGCCGCCACGACTCCCATATGCCGGTGTTCAGGAAGCCGCCGGGAAATAGGACGTGCGCCCGCACCCTCGTCCCCGTCATCTCCAGGTGGGTGTAGAGGCTTTCGGTCAGGCAGAGCACCGCGGCCTTGGTCATCGGGTAGACCGCGGTGGCCGGCCCGCCCATGGCGCCCGCGGGCAATCGGCGCGAACCCGCCGTTGCCCGAGCAGGTGTTGACCACGTGTCCCTCGCCCTGCTCGAGCAGGATGGGCACGAAGGCCTTGATGCCGTGGATGACGCCCAGCACGTTGACGTCGATCCCCCAGCGCCAGTCGGCCAGGTCGTGTTCCCACATGTAGCCCTCGGAGACCCCGCCCGTGCCGGCGTTGTTGCACACCACGTGCACCGCGCCGAACCGGTGCGAGTGCCTCCTTGGCCAGCGACTCGACCGAGGAGAAGTCGGTGACGTCGGTCACCACGCCGAGCCGCCTCGATGCCCTCGTCCGCGAGCGCCCGCGTCGCGTCGTCAAGCGGTTCGGCGAGGACGTCGGCGAGCACCACCTTCATGCCCTCCTGGCCGAAGCGCCTGCCGATGGCCCGGCCGATGCCCCCGGCTCCGCCGGTTACGACCGCCACCTTGCCTCGAAGGTCGTTCGTTGAGGCATTCATTGAGGCAATCGTCACACGTCGGGCATATCGCCTCAAGGGGCTCACGTCATGCGCCAACAACCCCGGACCGCCGAGCGCCGCCGAGCGCCGCCGAGTGTCACGCTAGCGCGGCGTCGCTGCCCGCCGCCACGCTGGCGTGACGCTCGGCTACTTACGCGGGCGTGGGAAGTCCAAGCGCGTTGCTAACGGAGTCGGCCAGTGAGGTGACGGGAACCAGGAGGAGGGTGGCAGGTAGTGCCACGAGGTCGACTACTCCCACAGCGACGTTCTCTACGTAGCCGCCCGTGTCCTCGACGAGAGACTGGATGTTGTTGAAGTAACTCTGCCATCCCGTCGAGTTCGACGGGATGGTCAACAAGTTCTTGGCATCGTCGACAGCGGCAGGGCCGAGATTGGCGGCGTTGTGGAACGCGGTGGAGGCGCCGTCCAGCTCGTCATATAGCCACCGGTCAACTACCGAGCGGTAGGAGGCGGGTGTCGCGGCCGCCAACGTTTTCGCGGATGTCGTTGGCGCGCTGGCTATTCCGGGCTTCACAGACATCGCCGGCGTTGCGGGTACCGCCGATGTCGTAGGTGACGCCTGGCCGGGCAGGCAGCGCAGCTGGTCGGCCGACGGCGTCAACTGCGCTGCGGCCTGCGAGACGCCGCCGTGATAGCCCACCATCGCCGACACATCCTGGGCCCACATGCCCTCGTATCGGGCCTCAATCTCCGCGATCGCGGGAGCGTTCTGCCCCAACAGATTCGAGCTGACGAGTGAGATCAGCTGGGTCCGATTGGCCGCGATGGCCACGGGGTGCACCGTCGTGGCGCGCGCGGTCTCGTAGGCGCTCGCGACTGCCCGCGCTTGTCCTGCCGCCTGCTCGGAATGGGAGGCCGCCGCACCCAGCCATGCCACATACGGCGCGGCCGCCGCCGTCATCGCCAGCGACGACGGGCCCTGCCATGACTGGCCCGCCACATGCGAAGTCACCGACCCGAACGAGCTCGCCGCAGACCATAGCTCTGCGGCCAACCCGTCCCACGCCGTCGCAGCCATCAGCATGGGCGCCGACCCGGCACCGGCGTGCATCCGTGCCGAATTGACCTCCGGGGGCAACACGGGAAAATCCATCACCACAACCTTTTCCGTTGACCGGCCGTTGTCAGTGGCCTCGATACATCTTCCATGCCCAACGCACGGTTCACTCCGCGATCCGCTCGATTAGCACCGCGACGCCCAGCCCTGCGGCACCCGATACGGCGGCCACGCCAAACCGCCCGCCCCGCTGTTCGAGTGCTTCGACGCATCCCCCAACCAGGATCGCCCCCGTCGCACCGAACGCGTGGCCCATCGCCATGGTGCCGCCGTTGGGATTGAGCCGTTCCGGCCCGGCGTGGAGGTCACGGCGGAAGCGCAGACACAGCGCCGAAAAGGCTTCGGCGAACTCGAAGACATCTATGTCGGCCGCGGTGAGCCCGGCGCGGGCGATCACCTGCTCGACCGCACTCTGGCCGGCCGTCAGCATGATGACGGGGTTGACCGCGGTACTGGCGGCGGTGAGGATGCGCGCGCGTGGGCGCAGGCCCGTCCGGCGGCTTGACTCGGCATCTCCAATAAGCAGCAGGCCCGCGCCGTCGGCCATTGCGGGTGAGGTACCGACGGTGTGCAGGTGCTCGATGCGGTCTACGACGGGATTCGCCTTGAGCGCGATGAGGTCTTGCCCTTGCTGCCCGAGCTCGGCGAACGCCGGCGCCAGCTGGGCCAGGCCCTCGAGCGTCGTCGCCGGGCGCACCAGCTCGTCGTGGTCCAAGCCGGCGGCGTCGACACCCCCTGGTAGCGGGACCAGGGAGCGGGCGAAGGCCCCGTCGGTGTGTGCCGCTGCCGCCTTGTGCTGGGTTTCTACGGCGTAAGCGTCGAGCTGTTCGCGGGCGAAGCCGTCAATGGTGGCGTTGAGGTCAGCGGCGATACCCATGTGCACCGAGCCGATCCGCATGACGGTGTCGGCGTCGGTCCACAGCGGGCCGCGGTCAGCGAACATCGGCACCCGTGACACGCTCTCGACTCCGCCGCCCACAGCCAATTTCAGGTCTCCGGCACGGATCCGCGCGGCCACCTGCGCGACGGCGTCGATTCCCGAGGCGCAGAACCGGTTAAGGGTCGCGCCGGGCACACGTTCGCCCCAACCGGACAAGAGCGTCGCGGTGCGGGCGAGGTTGGAGCCTTGTTCGTCCACTTGAGATGCGCAGCCGAGAACCACGTCTTCGACCTGCTCGACGTCGACGCTGGTGCGCCTGGCGAGTTCCTGTTGTAGGTGGACGACGAGGTCGGTCGGAGTTTTGTGGTGCAGCGCGCCCTTGGCAGAGGCTCGTCCGCGCGGTGTCCGGACGTAGTCGAGCACGAACGCGCTTGGCGATGTGGTGGGTGCGGTACTAACCATCGCGAACCTCGCTTTGTCGTTGATTCAACGGAGTTACTACCACGCGCCGTTGCCAGCGCGGGGACCGCTTCCGAATTCGGCATCGCCGGGCCGTCGCCCGATCCGAGCCGGTCCGCGCCGAATATCCCGACGGTGTAAGCAAACCGGAATCGACGACGTGGACCAACCGATGGAGGGCGTTTGGTGTTACGAGGCGATCTCGCGGATGTACTCCCCGATCTGGCGCAACGAGCGGACTGCCTCGGGAACCATGGATGCGGCGATCTGGAAGGCGTGCATCTGGCCGGGCCAGATGCGGACCTCGGCCCGCACACCGGCTGCCGCCAGTTTGGCTGCGGCCAGCTGTGCGTCGTGCAGCAGCACCTCGGATCCGGAGACGTGAATCAGCGTTGGCGGCAGGCCCGGTGTGATGTGGTCCAACGGCTCATAGACCTCTTCGGACTCACCGTCGACCTTGTTCTTCGCTGCCGCGCTGGCAGCCAACGCGGCAAGCGCTTGGAATGAATTGGCGGGAAACATTGCGTCGGTCCTGGCGTTGGGATGTGCGTGCCTGTCGTCCTTCGCAAGCCCCAGGAGGGGCGACATGGCTACCAGGGCCGCTGGCTGCTCTTGCTCCCGGTGCAGCCGCTGCGCGAGTGCCATGGCGAGATAGCCGCCCGCCGAATCGCCCGCCAGCACTATTTGCCCCGGGTCGTAACCCGACAGCCTCAGCCAGTCGTAGCCGTCATAACAGTCGTCGAGGGCCATGCCGATCGAGTGCTTGGGCATCAGCCGATAGTTGACCACCAGAACCGGTGAGTCAGCAAACTGTGAGAGCAACTCGACCAGTGGGCCGTGTGAGTTTGCCCCGCAGGTCACGAACGCACCGCCGTGCAGGTAAAGAACCACCCTGTGGTTCCCGTCCGCGGGCAGCACCCCCTTCGCGCGGACCAGCTGCGCTGAAGCGTTCGGCAAGCTCACGGCTGTTCTGATGGCCGTCGACGCCGGGCGCAGGAGACGTGCAGCATGGTCGATGATGCCCCACGGCCACGACACATGCAGAGCGTGGCTACTGATCGCCACGACCGGCCGGATCGTCAGCCGTGTCGCGAGCGAGGCAATTCGTGCAGGGGCACTCGGGCCCGACTCGACGAGCTGCACCGGAGTGCCGCCGTTGGCGGCAAGCCGCTGTGCCGCGCTTTTGCGCGCCTTAAGAATTTCGCGCGACCGAAGGCCATCGCGTTGCGGCGAATCGGATGTCCTGCAAGGTGCAGTCATGCTCAATACCTCCTACATCGCTGTAGTTCTCACGCCGCTCGTGGACGTCGGTATCAACTGACTCTGTCCACCCCTAAGGCCACTGTGGCACGCGCGTACTAGTCCCGCGCCTCTTTCGACGAGAAAGCCAGACCGACTTTTCGGGGGTGTCAAAAAGGCAATTCGGCAGCGAATGCGGACCTGATCGTGTATAACGGCACGCGATCGGCGTGCCGATTTCCTCTCACCTCACACTGAAATACGTTGCTGTACAAGCGATATCGTCGCCGCGTCGGTTTGAATGCATCGCGTTGGGTCGACCTGGGCCGCGAAGTCGCCGACGCCCTGCCCAATGGCACTTATCTGCAGATTCCCGCCGCCGGTCACCTTGGGTTCTTGGAGCAGCAGGAGGCCGTCAACGCGGCGGCTTTAAAGCTGTTCGGCAATGTGGCGGCCGGAGCGCGGTAGCGCGACAACAGCGGTCAGAAAGTTCCGTACGGCATCCCGGTGACGATCGAATAAGCCGCCTCCCCGAGGACTGCAAGCTCCAGAGAGCCCAGGAGGGGAAGCAGTCCAATGTCGGCGGCGATCGGCAGGCCGATCGCGTTGACAAGCCCCGCAACGGGCTGACCGTTGACCATTTGCATTACCCCGTCGAGGACCTCGTTGAAGTCATACGACGGCAACGAGACCAGGGCGGCCATCGCGATGTCGGCTGTCGGAAGCAGCGTCGAGTACGCCGTCGAGGTTGCGGTTGTTACGGCATTGGCGATTTGGGTGTTCGCCGTCTGAATGCCCGAGATTACGTCGGTTAGGGTGGGCAGCCCGGTGGGCAGGGTCGGTGTGCCGGACCCCGAGAAGAGTGACGTGAACGTCTGCGATATGCCCGACAGCGACGGCAGCTGTGGGGGTCCCTCGGCCTGAAAGTCGCTGATCATGGCGCCGATTCCCTGATGGACTCCACTGACCAGGGCCGGCCCCAGCGCGGTGGTATCGCTAAGCGGCGGCAAGAATCCGAACGGGGTGGTCACATTGGCCGGCCCGGTGGACCAGCCAAAATTTGGGTCGCCGTAGCCCCAGTTGACAAGCGGTGCCAAAACGGGTTGGACCAAATCGGCGATCGGGTTCCCGACGTAGGGGATTAACCGCAGCGGCTCCAGCAGCGGCAGGTTCTGGGGAATCATGTAGTAGGTGGTCATGGTGGGCCCGTCCGTCGGCAAGACGGTCGCCGAACCAATCGCCGTGGACGACAGAGTGTCATAGTCCAGGTGCACGGTGACCATGCCCGCAACCGCGTTCAGGTCGGAGAGAACGTTGATCGGGTATCGCGGGAAGTCGGCCCAGCCGTCGTATTCGGCCGTGTAAACCTTGGTCATGAAGTCATTGCTGGGCGACGGGCCGAGGGTCGAAAAGCCCAGAGTTGGGAGGCTCAGGCCCGGGAAGCGCGCGTCCCAGCCCCCGTTAGGGTTCATCGAATTACCAAGCAGCACAAAGTTTATCGGTAGGGAGCTGGGCGTGCCGGCGGGGTCCAACAACTGCATCTCCAGCGCGGCGACGTCGGCGCCCTGCGAGTAGCCCAGGACATTGACAGTGTTTCCAAGGGCGAGTTGCTGTTGGATCGCGTTGTTCAGGATCGTGACGCTGCGGGCGATCGATACGTTCTGGGGCAGGTCCTTGATGCCGCTGTCCGGGTATTCCCCCGCCGGCAGGGCCAGGGCTTGAACGATGTCGGAAGCGAAATTAGGCAGGACGTACTTGGTGACGACGTTGTTCACGAAATCTGCCGGAGGTATCGGCGTACCGCTGCCATCCATGACGAAAGTGACGGCCGGGTCCGCCAACGCCGCCTTGACCATTGCGGCCACTCCGCCGGTGCCGCCCGCCGCGCCGGTCGTGGAGCCGCCGCTCGACAGCGCGCCCAGGCTGGCAGCCTCGGCGTTGGCGTAGGCGTTGGCGCCGGCGGTCAGCGCCCGGGCGAACTCACTGTGAAACTCCGCCGCCTGTCCAATGACGGCCTGCCACGCCTGGGCGTATCGGTTAAACAGGGTCGTCACGGCGGCCGATATCTCATCGGCGGCCGCCGCCGCCACGCTGGTTGTCCTGCTCGCCGCTGCCGCCGACGCCTCGTTGATTGTGGAACCGATTGCCGCCAGATCCGCGGCCGCCGACGCCAGCACTTGCGGCTGCGTTAGCACGTATGCCATGCGGCCATCCTTACGACGATGAGCACCCAGTCATGCCGAACCGGCGACGGTCACCCCGACAACCCCCCGGCACCCAGCCAGCATAGAGCGATCCGCTGTGACGGACCGGAACTCGGCTCGGACGGGCCGCAGACATCTCTAGCCGATTGCCCCCGCGCGCGGATGAGCCACCGGGGAAAAGTGGCGATACGCTCTGATGATGCCTGGCACGGGGCGTGCAGCTGATGCCGCGTCGGCAAAGCTCCTCCAGCGCGTGCTGTGGGCGTTTCTCCTGTTTGTCGGGGCGATCCTCTTGTTCGTCGCCGTCCTCTATGGCCAGCGAAAGTCGCACGGGTACCAAACCGCCACATCCACGACGGCGACGATTACCTCCTGCACACAAGGCCGCAGCGGCGTAAGTTGCTGGGGCACGTGGAATGTCGGCGGGCGGCGATACCACGGTTGGATCGAGGGTGTCGACAGCGTGCTACCGGCGGGATCCCCGGTGGGTGTCCGGGCGAACAGTTACCGGGCCTTCACGATGACATCGACATCGTCGTTCTATCACCCCGCGATCGGGGTGTCTGTCTTCCTCGTTATTGCCGCGCTTGCACTCAGCGCGTGGGGATTATGGGGAAGGTCGAGCTAGCAACCCGGTACGACGCGGGCCGTCGACCGTCACGCACGGACATCCGTGGTGGGGGCGCGGTACCGGCCTAAACTGGAACGGTGGACGTCTACGCGAGGAACAACATCAAGATCGTTGGTGCCCCAGACGGTCCACTGGTCGTCCTCGCGCACGGCTTCGGCTGTGATCAGCAGCTGTGGCGTCTTGTCGTCGACCGTCTGCAGACGGACTTTCGCCTGCTGCTCTTCGACCACGTCGGTTTCGGTAAGTCGGATACGGCTTCCTGGGATGCACAGAAGTACTCGTCGCTGACCGGATACGCCGCCGACGTCCTAGACATAGTGCGTGAACTCGACCTGCGCGATGTCGTGTTCGTCGGGCACTCGGTCGCGGCGATGATCGGCGCGCTCGCGGTCACCGCCGAGCCCAGCCGATTCGCCAAGCTGGTCATGCTGACACCTTCACCGCGCTACATCGACGACGGTGACTATCGTGGCGGGTTTTCGCAGTCCGATATCGACGAACTCCTCGAATCCTTGGAGCTCAATTACCTGGGCTGGTCGCATGCGATGGCACCCGTCATCATGGGAACCCCGGACCGACCCGAACTACAGGACGAATTGGTCGAGACCTTTTGCCGCAATGACCCCGCGCGCGCTCGCGTCTTCGCCCGTGTCACATTCCTATCCGACAACCGCGACGACCTCGCCCGGATACCGGTGCCCACGCTGGTGATCGAATGTGCACAGGACGCGATCGCGCCGCGCGATGTCGGCGCTTACGTCCACGAACACGTTCCAGACAGTCGACTGGTCACCTTGGCTGCAACTGGCCATTGTCCCCAGGTGAGCGACCCAGACGCCACCGCGTCGGCGATCTCGGCCTTCGTTCGATCGGCGTGACCTACCTCAGTGGGGAGGACTGCTGGGAGAACAGTCCCTGCGGCCACCTCATCGCGCAGCCCGACGGTCGAATCGTCCGGGTCAACGCCACGTTGAGCCGGTGGTTGGGATTTGACCGAAATGCATTGCAGGGGAGACTAGTCAGCGACCTCTTTACCGCAGGGGGCCGTATCCACTACGACACCCATTTCGGGCCCCTGCTGCGCCTGAGCGGCGAACTCAACGGTGTCACAGTGGATCTCGTTACCGCGGACGGAGCGCGGCTGCCCATGTTCCTCACCGCCAATGTCAAAACAGACTCCGGCGGCCAGCCCGAGTTGCTGCGAATCACCGCGATCGATGCCGCCGACCGCCGCGCCTATGAACGTGAGCTGCTGGAAGAGCGGCAACGAGCCGCGACGGCGCACGGTCGGGTGCAGCTGTTTGTCGACACACTGCGACGCGCACTACTGCCGCCGGTGCTGTCACCCCCCGCCGGCCTGGACGCAGCCGATTACTACTACACCGCATCGGACGACGACGTGGGCGGCGATTTCTACGACCTCTTCCCGCTGTCCCGGACAAAGTGGGGCTTCTTCCTCGGCGACGTCGCGGGCAAAGGGGTTGACGCAGCCGTGGTGACCGCACTAACCAGGTATGTCCTGCGTTCTGCGGCAGTCTTCGACGACGATCCCGTGCAAGTGCTGCACAATCTGCACTCCGTGCTGCGCCAGAAGCTCGATGGCCAGGAGGATCGATTCTGCACCGTGATCTATGGCAATTTGACCAAGCGCAACAACGGGTTTGACGTCGATCTCGCCAGCGGAGGACATCTACCCCCACTGCAGCTGTACGCCGATGGCAGCGCCTACTACCTGGACAGCGTCGGTGGTCACGCCGTCGGCCTCGTTGCAGAGCCGCACTTCGTTGCGGCCCGGTTCCACCTTGCGCCCGGGGACACACTGGTCCTCTACACCGACGGACTTACCGAGGCCAGCACCGGCGTCGGCCGCGAACGCTACGACGACCGAGGCGCGCTACTGAGCTTTGCGAAATCACACGCGCCGGCGACGGCGTCAGCATTCGTCGAAGCCGTCCACGCGTTACTCCACGGCCTCGGCTCCGGGGTCGAGGACGACGTCGCTGTGTTAGCACTTGGCGTGCCCTTGCTGAGAAGCGGCGAACAACCTTGATATACAGGAGATTTCGCTTCGTTGGAGCAGGCGCGCATGGCAACGGATCAACCGGCTCAGCCAGCGCGAGCGAGCAACTCCTGAAACGCGCTTTCCATGCATTCGGCATACCTGGCCGGGTCCGGTAGGGCGTCGCGATCCGCAGTCGCGCTGATCGACAAAGTTCCGTTGTAGCTGGCAACGACATGAATAAGGTTCAAGCCGGCCACCAGGGGCCCGAGACCGGCGGCCCGTACGAGTCGGGCACCGCTGAAGAAGATCGGTTCGGACGGACCCGGCACATTGGTCACGGTTGTGTTGGCAACCGTTGGGCCAGAGAACGGAAGCACGCTCGCGGCTTTCGCGGTAATCCCGAGCAGTGAGGTCGGCACTGTTCCAATCAATTCGAGCACCTGGGTTGTGGTCGATTGATCCGACCCCGAACGGCTTGCCGCGGTCGCTTCGGCGATTGCGGCAAGCCGCTCGAGCGGATCGGCTATGTCGGTACCAAGCGTTTGCAGCCGGCCGGACAACACGTTCCCCCCGCTGCTCTCGTCGCCCGCGTCGCGCAGTGAGACCGGACACGCCGCAACAAGCGACTCATCGGGGAGCTCGTCGTGGCCCTGCAGGTACGTGCGAAGCGCGCCGCCGACGTATGCGAGCGCCACATCGTTGATCGTCGAGCCAGGCACGCTTGCCTTGATCCGTTTGAAATCGGCGAGATCGTGGAACCGCGCCTCGAAGACGCGGTGTGGCGACACTGTTTGGTTGAAACGGGTCTTCGGTGGAAACGACGGCACACTACCCGCGGCGACCCTCGACACGACGCCGCCGATCAGCTTGCCCGGAAGGGTGGCCAAGCCGCGGACTGCCTTCGGGGCACTTGAGGCCAGCACGGTGCCCACCCGCAACGGGTGCAGCGCCGCGTTGATCGCCGTGCGCGCGAGTAAGTCTGAGGTCGAGGGGAGAGGGGCGGGGCGCCACGGGCCGGCGGGCCCAGCGGGGCGGGGGGCATCAGCGGCAAGGTCGTGCAATGCCGCGATCATCTGAACGCTCGCCATGCCGTCGACCGCACAGTGGTGCAGTTTCAACGCCATCGCGAACGAGCCCTTCGGTACCCCTGGCACGGAATTCAGTCCCTCGATGACAGTGATCTCCCAAGGCGGACGTCGCAGGTCGACCTGTCGTGCGTGCAGGCGTGCGATCTGGATACAGAGCTGCCGCCAGTCACCCGGCTGGGGCAGCCCGATGTGACGGACGTGATACTCGAGGTCGAAGTTCGGGTCATCCACCCAGTACGGCCTGTGCAAACCGCCCGGCAGGTCGGCCAACCGCCGCCGAAACACGTCCGCGAGGTGCAGCCGGGCGTCGAGCTCTTCGAGGATCCCTTTGAAGGTCACCTTGCCGCCCGGGGCGGTCGACGGGTCGTAGATCAGAAGCAGCTGAATCTGTAACGGCGTCGCCGGCGTCTCCGCGCGCAGCATCATGTCATCGGTCCAACTCAGCTGCTGCACAGACGGCCCCCTCAAGCGCTCCTATCGTCAGAGTAGGCCGATCACACCGCTGCGCGGGAGTTGACCTCGAGGGGCCGGAAAAGCGTGTTACCGGAGTCCGGTGTGTTACCGTCAGGCAGCCGTGCCGCCCGACTCGGTGACGAAGGCGACCGCGGCAGCCGAATCAGCTGCAAGGCCGTATTGACGACCGCACTCGAAAACATCGATTGCGGGCCCATGCCGCCGTTGGGCTGCGTTGACCAACAAGCTTCCCGCTTGCCGGACCTCACGCCGATCCTGATCGCTCGCGCGTCGACACGACCTAAGAGATCGGACGTACCCACATTGTTGCGGTTCGTGAGCTTTCCGTGTTTGCGCGTCGTCGCGCGGACACCGTGCGCCACTGCGTCCGAATCTCCTTGAGATTCAATGGCCATCACCGAAGTCCCTGAATACGCCCATCTCAGCGACGCGGACCTTGAGGCGTTCGCGGCTGAGCTGGAGACGATCCGTTGCGATGTCGAGGCTTCGCGCGGCGCCAACGATCGGGCATACATCTTGCGCGTCATTGTTTTTCAACGATGCGCTGAGATCGCGGCGAGGCTGGGCATCGCCAGGAGTAAAGGCAAGCTTGGATGGGCCGTTGGGACCGCTGCCCTGGCCGCGGCCAAGTGCATCGAGAACATGGAACTCGGTCATAACATCAGCCACGGTCAATGGGATTGGATGAACGACCCGGAGATCCATTCCAGTACGTGGGAGTGGGACATGGCCGGTCTGGCGTCGCAGTGGCGGCACTCCCATAACTACCGACACCACATCTACGCGAATGTCGTCGGTGTGGACGACGACCTCGGATTCGGAGTCATGCGGGTCACTCGGGACCAGGAGTGGCGGCCGAGAATGTTGGCGCAGCCGCTGCTCGCGGTGCTGCTGGCGCTCGCCTTCGAATGGGGCGCCGCAATACAAGGCCTGTGGTCAGTCCAGGATTGCGAGACGACTGACGCCGGCAAATCCGCCCACACAAAAGCGCTCACCCGCAAGATGGCTCGGCAGGTTGTCAAGGACTACGTGCTCATTCCCGCGTTGAGTCGCCGGCGCTGGCTCCGCATAGTCGGGGCCAACGTGGTTGCCAACGGGCTGCGCAATGTGTGGGCGTGCGTTGTGATTGTCTGCGGTCACTTCACGGACGGAGCCGAAAAGTTCACCCCGTCAACACTGGACGGTGAAACGAAGCCCGAATGGTATCTCCGGCAAATGCTGGGGACGGCGAACTTCCAGGCCGGGACGGCAATGGCGTTCATGAGTGGGAATCTCTGCTACCAAATCGAACACCACCTCTTCCCTGATCTGCCGAGTAACCGTTACCCCGAGATCGCCGAGCGGGTGCGCGCCTTGTGCGTCACCTACGACCTGCCGTACACGACCGGTCCGTTGCTCCGCCAGTTCCTGCTCACCGCGCGCACGATCTGCAAATTGGCGCTTCCGGACCGGTTTCTTTCCGCTACGTCCGACGACGCACCGGAGACAGCGTCCGAGGACAGATTCCGGCATGCGGCGAAACGATCGCATTTATCGGGCGTCGGGGACGATGTGGGGCGACGCGGTTTGGCGACAGCAATACTCGCCCGCGGCAATCGACGCTCTGCCTAAGAAAGCAGGATGTCGGTAATCCCCACGTCGCCGACGGGAATGGCGGCTACCGAAGCCAAAATCGCCGCAGCAGCCGCCGATTCCCGGCGAACGTCAGGGTGATCGGGTCGCACCACGGCGGTATGCCGCCGATTAGGTGCAGGCCTGTCACCAGGATCGTCAACACGGTGGCGGTCGGCTGAGACTTGAAGTAGCGGCGGGCCGCGTTGGTCAGCAGCTCGTCATCGGTGGCGATCAGGTCGTAAGCTGCCACGCCACCGGCCAGTGCCATCCATGCTCGATCTGAGTTCCGCATCGTTACCGCCTCCTATGTCTAGAACGACGTCGGAGGGCGCTGGGAAGTTCACCCGGCGTGAAGTTACGCACGCCCGACTCCAGCCACGCCACTGTCTTGGGTCGCGGTGTCCGCTTATCGATGTGCTCGAATTATGCTGCGGCACAAGGTGCTCGCGATTACTCCCTTACCTGGCGACTCACGAGGCCCTTGACGAAACGGGAATCGACCTCTTCGCCCCCGTCGCCGTAATAGACGCGATACCGCACGGTTTCCGTCCGCCGCCCGTCAGAGTGTGTGTGAGTGATTTCGCTGTCGGATGTCTGCGTGACTCTGATCCATTTGCCCGACTGCGGGTGTTGGAGCATGTCACCCTCCCGGATCTCCGACAGCGGCACCTGTTCCATTGCATGTTCCGAACTCATAACTCTCCCGGATCGTCGTGGTAGGTCGGCTGTGTCCACCTTCCGGGGATCGTCCCGGCGATGACCTTGAGGATTCTCCGCTTAACGGCAACGGTCAATCGCGGGTTTGCCGGGCTGTCGAACCGGGACGCCGGCCATGGCCGGCCACGACTGTGGCGTCGCGCTCGTCAAACGACCCAACTAGTGGAAGGGTGGGGGGATGACGTCCCCGCCGAGACCCCCGGGCAGTTTCGTAGCCGCCCCAACTCCGTTCGGCTAAATGTGGCGATAACCGAGCAGCTCCTCGCCGCCGTCGACGGCCGGCGTGGGGTAGAGGCCGCCGACCGCCTGTGCGAGGCTTGTGTGGTTCTGTTCGACGTTGAGGCAGCGGCTATCTCACTCGTCTTCGACGGCGCGAGCAGCGGAACACTGGGATCCAGCGGCGCGCCGGCGCGCATGTATGACGAACTGCAGTTCACCCTCGGCGAGGGACCGTGCCTGGAGTCTGTCGCGCGGCGGATTCCGATTCTGGCCGTCGACCTCGCCGATCCAGAGGAAGTTCGCTGGCCCGCCTACGGGCCTGCCATGTTGGCCCACCAGATCAGAGGTGTCCACGCGATACCCATCCTGGTGGCCGGTGAATATATTGGCGCCCTGGACCTCTTCTGCGCGTAGCCGGGCCAACTGCCGGGCGAGAACTTGGTCGGTGCGGTCGCCGCGGCGGAGCTCGCCGGCATCCCGGTTCTCGACCTAATGGGCAGCGACCTGCAGGCCGCCGTCGCCGACCCCAACAGCAATGCCTGGGCCGAACTCAACGCGCTGAGCCGCGCGGAGGTCAGCCAGGCCACTGGCATGCTCGTCGCCCAGCTGGAGATTGAGCCGGCCGAGGCCCTGGTCCGGCTGCGCGCCCACGCTTACGCCACCGGCAGCAGCGCCACCGAAGTCGCCCGCGACATCCTCGACCGCCGATTGAAGCTCGAGGCCGACTGATGCCCGCTTTGCGGACAGACCAGGAAGGAGGGCGACGTGACTGATACCTCTCGAGAAACCCGAGTGCTGGACGCCGTCGTCTCGCTCGTCGACAGCCTGCTCGACGACTTCGACGTCGTCGAGCTGCTGACCGGGCTCACCGAGCGATGTATCGAGCTGCTCGACATCGAAGCCGCGGGATTTCTGCTCGCCGACCCGATGCACCGGCTCCGCCTGCTGGCCGCGACTTCGGAGCAGGCCCGGGAACTCGAACTCTTCCAGCTACAAGCCGACGAAGGCCCATGCTTGGACTGCTATGCCACCGGCCAACCGGTCTCGGTCGCCGACATCCGAGGGGCGGAAGAGCGGTGGCCGCGGTTCGTTCCCGCCGCCGTCGGGGCGGGCTTCGCCTCCGTCCACGCCGTCCCGATGCGGGCCGCCGGCATCGTGTTGGGTGCGCTCAACTTGTTCGGCGCCCGCCCCGGCGAGCTCAACGAAGCCGATCTGCTGGTCGGCCAGACCCTGACGCACATCGCATGCGTTGCGATCCTGCAGGAACACCCACCCACACCCTCGACCGTCATGCCGCCGCTACGCTCCGCGCTGACCAACCGCGTCATCGTCGAGCAGGCCGAGGGCTTCCTCCGCGAAAGGCTGGATGTGTCCGTGGAGGAGGCGTTCCATCTGTTGCGGACCTACGCGCGGACCCACGGCGAACACTTGACCGACGTCTCCCGCAGGTTGATCGCCGATCGGTTTTCCCGCGCGATACTCGTGTCGGAGTTTGCCGAACTCGCGGCCGCGCCGCCCGCATTAACTGGTTCAGCCACGCCGTGCGCGGGCGCGCCGCGCGGCCTCCTCGACCAGATGCTCGGCGACGGCGTACAGCTTGATGTTCTCGGTTTGGCTGATGTGGGTGAGCCGTTCGAAGGCCTCATCCGCGCTGCCACCCGACCGGCTACGGATAACGCCGATCGCCTGATCGATCACCGATCGGCTGCCCAACGCGCGCTGCAATTGCAGTGTCCGTTCATGCGCTCTGGCCAGCAACTGCGCGTTGTACACCGACACCGCGGCGGGCTTGGCGAACTGGGACCCCAACAGCACGGCGTGTTCGGCGAACGCGTCGCGGCCCTTGGCATAGGCATTGATCGAGCCGATCACCCGCTCGTCGACGACCAACGGCAGCGCTAGCGCGGAGTGGACGCGCATCCGCGCTACCCGGCCACCAAAATGCGGCCAACGGCTGTCGCTGCCCAGCGATCCGCTCACTGTAGGTCGCTGCGACTGCATGCAGGTGATGCATGGCCCCTCGTTCAATGTCTCGTACTGGACCTTGTCGATCTCGCGGAATAGTTCGGATGTCGCCGCCCAGGTCCGGACGCTGGATATGCCTTGCTGCGGGTCGGTCAATATGACGCTCGCACCGTCGGCGCCCGGAATCGCCCGGGCCGCGAACTCTGCCACGTCCCGGAGAAAGTCGACCACCCCTTGGGCGCCGGCCACCATTGCGGCCACCCCGTCGAGCCCCGCATACAAATCGGCCTCGTCTGCTTCTCGTTGGGTGGTCGAGAGTTCGGGCTGTGCCGGCGCATTGCGACCAGGCTGGGCGTCGAAGTCGGCCAACATCCTCTCCTCAGGGGCCCTTAGCGAGTACGAATTGTACTCCGGTTAAATGCAAAAAGAGTCAGTTGACGAGCGCCAACGCATTTGCGCGCCGCAGCTTCCCCGACGGCGTCTTGGGGATCATCCCCGGCTCGAGTACAACCACGTTGCGGGGCCGGACATCGACCGCCGCGACGACCTCGTGGGCCACCTGACGCTCGATGCGGCGCACCTCGGCCGCCTCCTCCCACGCGACCGACTCCACGGCGACGGCGAACGTCTCCCGGGAGTGGCCATCGAGGCGGACCGCCACGGCACAGCCCGGTCGAACGCCGGGCACCCGGGCGGCGGCGCGTTCGATGTCGGTTGGGAGGATTTTTCGGCCGGCCATGATGATGAGGTCTTTGACCCGGCCGCAGACCACGACGTGGCCGTTTTCCGTCAAATAACCCAAGTCGCCCGTGTCATACCAACCTTGGTCATCCTGGGCCGGGACGAATCCAGCCGGCGTGGTGTAGCCCTGGGTCACCGATCCGCCGCGTACCTGTATGACACCGACGCCGCGGGCGGACAGCACACGGCCGTCCTCGTCGACGATGCGCGCCTGCAGGCCCTCCAGCGGACGGCCGAGCGTGGCCAGCCGCCGGGTCTTACCCCTGGTCGCGGGGACGGCCCGGTGCAGCACGGCCATCAGGTCGGCGTCCACTTCGTCGACGAGCAAGCCGGCGCCGCACTCGGTGAACGACACCGCCACGGTCGTCTCGGCCATCCCGTACGCCGGCAGGATCGCCTCCGGCCGCAACCCGAACGGCCGGCCCGCGTCGATCAGGTCCTCGACGTCGGCCGCTTCGACGGGCTCGGAGCCCGATAACGCCCACCGCAGCGTGGACAGGTCGAACTGGCCCGGCGCGGCCTGCCTGCGCAGGCGTTTGGCGAACAGCGTGTAGGCGAAGTTGGGCGCGGCGGTCATTGTGCCCTTGTACTTGTCGATGAGCTTGGCCCACAGAAGCGTGTCGCGCATGAAGTCCATCGGGGTGACTTTGACCAGTTCCGTGGCGAAGTACATGGGCACCGTCAGGAAGCCGGTCATGCCCATGTCGTGGAACAGCGGCAGCCAGCACACGATCACGTCGCTATCGACGTCGACCTGAGCGCCGTTGAACATCGCTTCGGCGTTGGACACGAAGTTGCGGTGGCTGATCCGCACGGCCTTGGGCGAACCGGTGGACCCTGACGTCAGCTGCAGCAGCGCGAGGTCGTCGTCGTCGGTCTCGACCGGATCGATCGGGCGGCCGTGCAGTAAACGTTCGATAGTCAACACCTGCATGCCCAAATCGGAGAGCAGTGGCGCCGCTGCCATGAACGGATCGGAGATGACGACCGCAGTGGCACCGATCATTCGGACGACGTCGGTGGTCTCCTCGGCCCAGCGCTGCAGGTCGGTGCGCGGGGTGGGCTGGTGCAACATGGTCAGGCAGCCGCCGCGCATCCAGATGCCCTGCGCGGTCGGGGCGATCTCGACCGGGGCGCCGGCCAGCACCGCGACGGTGTCGCCGGGTCCCACGCCGGACCCGGCCAGACCACCGGCAACACTTCGGGCGCGTTCGTGCACCTCACCCCAGGTGTGGCGGACGGGGCAGTTCGGCTCCCCGGTGACCATGCCCTTCGAACTGGACTGGGCGTTGCGATACATCGTTTCAGTGAATTTGCTCATGTCCGTTCCTTCGGCTTCGGCGCGACGGCGACGCGGTTGTATTCCGACCGTGACTCGTGGCCCTCAAGGGCGGACGCGTATGAACGCGTGAAGCGCTGGCTGTGTCGGTGTTGCGCTGCGAAGCCTAGACCGCGAATGCGGGTGCGCCAACCCCGCCGGTGCCGCTGCGGTCCGACTGCCGCCCGCCCGGCGAGGCTGACGATGACTGCGCCGGCAGCGCGTACTTCCTTCATGCACACCCCAGATGGTCCGTCACTCCGGCCAGATGGTCCGTCACTCCGGTCGAAGCGAGGTGTCGAGCACTTCAGATGCACTGACGGTACAAACTCGCGTGCGATCCGGCAGCGAGGCGCACCGACGTCGCCGACAGGTCCGGCGGACACCCCTGACCCTCTAAACACGGAACTCCGACAGTGTCAGTCCGAAGGCACAAAAACCTGTAGCGATCGGTTCAATCGGCGGGTGCAGACACGTTCCGACGGGGACGTCTTATCGATCGCCACCAGACGTTTCTGGGAGGCTGGGGAGTCAACCGGGATAAACCATACCGCAGCGATACTGGCCCTCGCGTATTTGTTCAATGCCGTCGGCCTACGAGCACACCCTTTCGGTCATTGTCAGCCGTGGTAGACATCCCAATCGGCTAGATCTTCGCGACACGCGCGCCAATCCAGGTGTATTCAACCGCCGGGCGCGCACTTCTCCTGGGGGCGCCAGAGTGCACCAGCACTCCAATCAATTCCTTGATGGGCATGCATCGCCGATCGGTTCGCTTACCGCGCTAGTCGCTGCCGTTGTTTCCTCAGCCGACGCCGAAATCGGTTTGCGCCAACTGGGCCCCAAGTCCGGCAGCAAATCCCAGTGGGCCTTGGGGTTCAACCGGGACGATGGGCCGCGGTGTCGCAGGCGGTCCAGCCGCGCACAACGGCCGGCTGAACCAACACACACCGCCCCAGCCGTGGAGGTTTTGCGGCTGGAGCTCGAAACGTCGCGTTGTTCGGGAACGCCGCCAAGGCGGTTATCAGGCGGGCAGTCCAGCCGTAAAGGGGCTTGGGGGTCAACAAATCAGCCCGGGCAATCGGGCTCATATGGTTATCGGTTTAACGCGTGACTATTAATCTGACTCCGCGTTCAGTGCCATAGCAAGAAAATCGTAACGCCACAGTGACTGGAATAGCTTGCGTCCGAATTGCTCGAGGTCAGGCATCCTGGCTCTAGATGACTTGCCGCTCTGCGCCACGTGCTCGGTAATCTCGCGAATCGTGCGATGGCCATCGACGGCCTGCACAAAAGCCAACTGAGCTGGGTTGAGAGCCATACGAAAATCGAAGCGAAAAATTTCGGCACCGTCGAGACCGCAATGCACGCGCATCAACGGAACATAATCCAGGGCTTCAGCCGTCGTAAAATCGATCGCGTAGCTTTCTTTCGGTCGGTCAGGACGGCACGCCATGAAAAAATGGCAAGCGTTCAATGTATGGAGACGTTCCATCACCGACCAGATCGTCCTCTCAGGCAATGCATCTACAGCTGGATAGAGATCGGTCGCCGGCGCAAACCAATCGTGCGGGTAATACGGCGAATTGATGAACCATCCCTGAAATTCTAGTCCGGCCGAAGTAGCAAACTCGATACATTCATCGACGGTGTAACTACACTCGCGACCGTGCAGAAACGTGTCCACCAGGGCGGCATCGGACTCCAAAAACCTTGGTGACATTTTGATATAGCCATGGACAGGATGGTGCTCTGGAAGTAGCGCGATCATATCTCTGACCATTTGCACCGATGCCTGGTCCTGGCCCATCCCGAAGTCGCGAAACACCGATTGCAACATTTCGACTCCGGCGCGGCCGTACCTTGCATAGAGCATCATGCAAATGACACCATCCCGCCGCAGGCAACTGCTGAGTGCTTTCAAACCTGCTAGTGGATCGGCCAGGTGATGTAAAACGCCGGTCGACACAATGAGGTCGAAGTCGAGACCGAGTTCTGGCAGCTCTTCGATCGGAAGTAGATTTAACTCCAGGTTCCACAGCCCGAACTTGTCTTTGAGATATTGTTGATGGTCCAGCGAGGGCTGGCTGATATCGGCAGCCACGACCTTCGCATCAGGGTTCATATACGCGAAAACTGCCGCCTGATTGGTGCCACAACCCGCGATCAAAATATCAAGATCCGGCTTGTATGCCCGATCTGGCCATAAAATCCGGTGAGCGTGCGAAGGATCGAACCATTCCCAGTTATTTTCGGCCCATCCCGGGAGGTTCTGTATGGGTGGTGGGTACCTGTAATGCTGGTATTGACGAGTGACAACATCGGCACGCGGATTGTCGTTCATTTGGGCGGTCGCCCCCTTCGGGTCAACTGACGGTCGAGGATAACTGTCCACTTCAGCCCTGGCGGCACTCCCTGTCAACAGTTGATCGATGATTGCCGATCTGGCCTACTCCGGCCCAACACGCCAGTTGGTGCTCGATCTAGTGGCCGACGGCTGCTGCGGCAAACACGATCGTCAGGCGGGTGTCGACCCAGGCCGTCACCTATTAACGCTAACGTCACCGACGTCGCGGGGCCGTGCGGTTTCAAAAAACGATACCGCCAATTGTTAGCCATGCACCCAGACAACCGTTGTTGTCAATTGTGGCCGATGTGGCCGAGGTCGTTACTTCAGTAGACGTAATCCGTTTGACGGATCAACGCAGCCGCCGATTGTTTCCTAGGTTGTTATTTCATTGAGGCTAACCGTTAAGTGCTGAGTATTAACGCAGCCGTCGATTGTGGCCTAGGTCGGATGATTTCAAATAACGGCGCCGTTAATTGTTTGCTAGACACCCAAATTCACAGTGTCGTCAATGCTCCGAGGCCGCTCTGTAATTGGGTCTTTACTTTTGCGAAACCCTGCTTGTAGTATTCGGCGGTAGCGCACGGCACACGGCGTATGGGTAGTTGGATAACCCGACCCCGCTGCGTTCGTCCGCTGGTTTGAAATCCGGGTCATAGACAACCCGACCGCTGGCCCTACCTGTGGACCTGCGATCACTGAAGGTGCGTCCCCGTAGGGCCATTGCCCGCCGCCATGTTAATGCCCGCCCGCCATATTAATTGGCGCGCCGATTTCGTAGCGCGCATATGGCGATTTAGTCGATCACACCATTCGTGATGGGAGCCGTAAATGTCATCTTTTATGAGCGTGTTACCTGAGGCTTTGGCCGCAGCGTCCTCGGATTTGACCGGAATCGGATCTGTGATTAGCGAGGCCAACGCGGCGGCGGCGGTCCAGACGACGCAGATTCTGGCTGCGGGCCAGGATGAGGTGTCGACGGTTATCGCGATGTTGTTTGGCGCCCACGCCCAGCAATATCAGGCGCTCAGCGCGCAGGCGGCGCTCTTTCATGAGCAGTTTGCGCAGGCCATGACCTCGGGTGCGGGCGCGTATGCGGCCGCCGAGGCCGCCAACGTGTCGCCCCTGCAGACGCTGGAGCAGGGGCTCTCGAACCTGGCGTTTTTTTCACCCGTTAAGGACTTGACGGGGCGCCCGCTGTTCGGTAACGGCGCCAATGGGGCGCCGGGGACTGGGCAGGCCGGCGGCGCCGGCGGGTGGATATTCGGTGCCGGTGGCAACGGTGGGTCGGGCACGACCGGCGTCGGTGCCGGCGGCACTGGTGGGGCTGGCGGGTCGGGGGGCATGGTCGGCCACGGCGGTGACGGCGGTGCCGGCGGTGCCGGCGGTGCCAGCGTGGCCGGCGGTAACGGCGGGGCCGGCGGTAACGGTGGGTGGCTGGCCGGCCACGGCGGTAACGGCGGTAACGGCGGGGCTGGCGGTATGGGCGCAGCCGGCGTGGCCGGCACACTCCTGAACCCCAACGGCGGTAACGGCGCCATCGGCGCCATCGGCGGGGCCGGCGGCGCTGGTGGCGCCTCCAACGGGCTGTTCGTGACCGGCGGGTCTGGCGGCCAAGGCGGCATCGGCGGGACCGGCGGGACTGGTGGCGCCGGCGTCGACGGCGCGGCCGGCGTGGCCGGCGTGAACGCCGGAGCGGGCGGTAACGCCGGCAACGGCGGTAATGGCGCGTCCGCCGGTAACGGCGGCGCCGGCGGCGGTGGTGGCGCCGGTAGCTGGTTCGGCAGCGCGGGCGTCAACGGCAACGGCGGTACCGGCGGTGTCGGCGGCAGCGTTGGGGCGGCCGGCACCGGCGGCGCGGGCGCTGCCGGCACCCTTGCTAACCCCAATGGCGGCATCGGCGGTAACGGCGGTAACCCGGGCACCGTCGCGGGCGTGGGCGGCCTGGGCGGCGCTGCCGGCCACGGCGGCGCGGCCGGCACCGGGATTCCCGGCGTTAGCGGCGGCGGCGGCGCTGTCCTCACCAGCGGCGGCAACGGCGGGGCCGGCGGTGCCGGCTTCAGCCCCACCACTGCGGGCGCGAGCGGCGGTTCCGGCGGTAACGGCGGTAACGGCGGCGACTACGGCAACGGCGGGGCCGGCGCCGACGGCGGCACCGGCGTGGCCGGCGTGGCCGGCGCGACCGGCAGCACCGGCGGGGCGGGCACCGGCGCGAACGGCACCGACGGCACGAGTGGAGGTAACGGCGGTACCGGCGGTACCGGTGGCAACGGCGGCTTGGGCGGCTCGATCTCCGGTAACGGCGGGGCCGGCGGCTTCGGCGGTAACGGCGGTAACGGCGGGAACGGCGGCGTCGGCGGTAACGGCGGCTCCGGCACGCCCGGCACCGGCGCGACTGTCGGTGGCGTCGGCGGCCTTGGCGGTAACGCCGGTAACGGCGGTAACGGCGGCTTTGGCGGCGGCGGCGGTAACGGCGGCACGGCCGCCCACGGCACCACCGGCGCCGGTGGCAACGCCGGTACCGGTGGCAACGCCGGGACGCCCGGCAATGGCGGCATCGGCGGTGCCGGCGGCACCGACGGCGGGATCGGCGGCGGTCACGGCGGTAACGGCGGCAACGGCGGCAACCCGGGTGTGGTCGCCATCGGCGGCATCGGTGGCACCGGCTCCACCATGGGTACGAGCGGCACGCCCGGCGCCGCGGTGACCGCGCCGGCCGGTAACGGCGGGGCCGGTGGCAACGGCGCCAGCGCCACCTTCGCCAGCGCGAGCGGCGGTAGCGGCGGTAACGGCGGCAACGGCGGCGTGATCGGCAACGGCGGGGCCGGCGGTAACGGCGGCACCGGCATGGACGGCGCGGCCGGCACACTCGCTGTCGGTCCGGGCGGCAGCGGCGGCAATGCCGGCAACGGCGGCATCGGCGGCAGCGGCGGCAACGGCGGTCTCGGCGGCTTGATCTCTGGTAACGGCGGTAACGGCGGCAACGCCGGCACCGGCGGTAGCGGCGGGACCGGCGCCGGCGGCAACATCGGTGCCAGCGGCGTTGCCGGCGGCAACGGCGGGTTCGGCGGCACCGGCGGTAACGGTGCGGCCGGCGGCATCGGCGGCAACGGCGGCACAGCCCTGGGGTCAGGCAATGGCGGCACCGGCGGGTTCGCCGGTGACGGCGGGGACTCCGGGAGTGGCGGCGCGGGCGCGGCCGGCGGTAACGGCACCGCCGGTAACGGCGGGATCGGCGGTAACGGCGGGGCCGCGGGCCTCGGCGGGGTCGGCGGGGCTGGTGGTACCGGCGGCACGGCCGCGGGGTCAGGCAACGGCGGGGTCGGCGGGGCCGCCGGTAACGGCGGGGCCACCGGCATCGGCGGGGTCGGCGGGGCTGGTGGTACCGGCACCGGCGGTAACGGCGGGGCTGCCGGTAACGGCGGGGCCACCGGCATCGGCGGGGCGGGCGGGGTTGGTGGTACCGGCGGCACGGCCAGCAGCACCGGCACCGGCGGTAACGGCGGGCTCGGCGGTGACGGCGGGGCCGCTGGGGCGGGCGGGGCCGGCGGGGCCGGCGGGGCCGGCACCACCGGTAACGGCGGGGCCGCCGGTAACGGCGCGGCCGCCGGTAACGGCGGGGTCGGCGGGGCCGGCGGCGCGGGCGGGGCCAGCGCGCTCGGCAGCGGCGGTAACGGCGGGGCCGCCGGAAACGGCGGAGCCACCGGCCTCGGCGGGGTCGGCGGGGCAGGCGGGGCCAGCGGGCTCGGTAACGGCGGGGCCGCCGGTAACGGCGGGGCCACCGGTAATGCCGGAACGGGCGGGGCCGGCGGCGCCGGCGGCACGGGCGGCGGGGTAGGCAACGGCGGCACCGGCGGGAACGCCGGCTCCGGCGGGAACGCCGGCAGCGGCGGCGCGGGCGGGGCCGGCGGGTCAGCCATAGCCGGTAACGGCGGGGCCTCCGGGATCGGCGGGGCCGCCGGTAACGGCGGGGTCGGCGGGGCCGCTGGGGCTGGTGGCGCCGCCGCCGGGTCAGGCACCGGCGGTAACGGCGGGACCGCCGGTAACGGCGGAAACGCCGGGCTCGGCGGGGCCGGCGGGGCCGGCGGGGCCTCCGGCGTGGTCGCGGGCAGCGGCAATGTCGGCGGGGCCGGCGGTATCGGCGGCAGCGGCGGCGCAGGCGGGGCCGGCGGCAGCTCCAACACCGGCACCGGCGGTAACGGCTCGAGCGGCGGTGCCGCCGGTCACGGTGGGGCCGGCGGGGCGGGTGGGGCCGGCGGGGCCGGCACCGGCGTCCCCGGCGGCAACGGTGGGGTCGGCGGGGCCGGTGGCAACGGCGGCAGCGGCGGCAACGGCGGCAACCATGGCGCAGGCACCGTCAACGGCACCTTCGGCAACGGCGGCATCGCTGGCGCGTTCGGTAACGGCGGTTCGGCCGGCGTCGGCGGCACCGGCACTCCCCCAGGGGGTCCTGGTACCGCAGGCAGTCCCGGCACCGCCGGCACCGCCGGCACCCCCGGAACCTGAGCGTGGCCGCGGCGGATCGGCCACCCACGGTCGATCCACCGCGGTCGATGAGGAAATCCAGAATCGTGATGCCGCATCTCCGGCGGCCGGTTGAAGAGAGAGGGGTAAGACTGTCGGTCTTTCACAGGTGATCAGCGGCTCGGTGTCCCCGTAGTCGCAATGACCACAGCCAAACTGCAGTAAAAGTCGCGAGTAATTAAGAAGTCCAGGTGGCAAGGAGATAGGAAACATGGCAACACGCTTCATGACCGACCCGCACGCGATGCGGGCGACGGCGGGCCGCTTTGAGACGCACGCCCAGACGGTTGAGGACGAGGCACGCCGGATGTGGGCGTCTTCGCAGAACATCGCGGGCGCGGGCTGGAGTGGCACCGCTCAGGCGACCTCGTACGACACCATGGGTCAGATGAATCAGGCCTTCCGCAACATCGTGAACATGCTCCACGGGGTGCGTGACGGCCTCGTCCGTGACGCCAACAACTACGAGCAGCAAGAGCAGACCTCGCAGCAGATCCTCAGCAGCTAACTTTTTGCGCGGCTAATCCGTTGCAGCACAACACTTTCACAAGATACAGGAGAACGGGTTCGATGACGATCAACTACCAGTTCGGCGATGTCGACGCCCACGGCGCCCTGATTCGGGCCCAGGCCGCCTCGCTTGAGGCAGAGCACCAGGCCATCGTTCGCGATGTGCTGGCTGCTGGTGACTTCTGGGGCGGCGCCGGTTCGGTGGCGTGCCAGGAATTCATCGCACAGCTGGGCCGCAACTTCCAGGTGATTTACGAGCAGGCCAACGCCCACGGGCAGAAGGTGCAAAGCGCCGGCAGCAACATGGCGAGCACCGACAGCGCCGTCGGGTCCAGCTGGGCCTAAACCAACATCAGTGCGTGGCGGCGCACTGCCAGCCAGTGCGCCGCCCCCTTCCACACCGACTCGTCCGCGTCTTTTTCGGTCGCGCTAATCATAGAATTTGGGTGTCAAATTCGCAGGTTCTTCGTGTTTCGGCGAGATAAAATAAATTCGAGCTCAGTCCGTCTTTTCCGTGTAAATTGCTCAACTCTCGATATCTGTCAATTCGCTGACCAAAAGTTGCTGGTTGGCAAAGTAAATCTATTCGAATCTAATTTGTCTCTCACGTTAATTGAAGAACCTTTATGGATCCGGGATGCGCTGGCCCAAAGTTGCTGGTTAGCGAGGCCAACTCGATCGAATCTATGCCGCCGACAGATTGCGAGCCCCAGAAGCCTGAAGCGTGGCGCCGGCCTGGGCCCTCACCATCGCGTTTGCCTCAAATGCGTTCAGAGATAATAAGATTTGAGGTGCGTCGCTAGTCTTGGTAGGTACCAATGTGGGTTAAGTCCACATCAGCTTAGTTATGCTACCTACCGGGCTCACGCTGGAACCCTCGCTCCGGTCGCGTGGGTTACACAAATTTGGTGTTTTGTACCCATATCCCACGTGGTTAGCCGGGAAGAAAATAGATCCAAGCAATTCTGCAGTTAAGGGAGACAAACCCGATCTGCATCGCGTAGTCTGCCCGAATAATCTAAAGATTTTCCGCATGTAAATAACAGCCCTGGTGGTCTGGAGCTCCGGATGTCGTACTTTGTATCTTTTTCGCCAGATGCGTTCTCCGCAGCGGTCTGGGATTTGACCGATGTTGGCTCGACGATTCGGCAGGCCCAAGCGGCGGCAGCTGCGTCGACGACGCAGCTGGAGGTCGCGGCCGCCGATGAGGTGTCGGCGGCGATCGCGGAGTTATTCGGCACGCATGCCCAGCAGTTTCAGGCGCTGAGCGTCCAGGCGGCGGCGTTTCATGATCGATTTGTGCAGGCGTTGAGCCGCGGCGGGGGCCTGTATTCGCAGGCGGAGGCCGCCGGCGCGTCCCAGCTGCAGTCGGCGGCGCAAAGTCAGTGGTTTTCGCCCTGGGAGATGCTGACCGGGCGTTCGTTGATCGGTGACGGCGCGAATGGGATCACTGGGTCGCAGGGGACTGCCGGAGGTGCCGGCGGTTGGTTGTACGGCAGCGGCGGTTCCGGTGGTAATAGCACGGCAACGAGCGCGACCGGGGGTGCTGGTGGGTCGGCGGGGTTGATCGGTAACGGCGGGGCCGGCGGAATGGGCGGTCCCGGTGGTGCCGGCGGCGCCGGCGGCACCGGTGGGTTGTTGTTTGGCACCGGTGGTGCCGGTGGTGCCGGCGGGGCGGCCATTATCGGCACTGGTGGTGCCGGTGGTACCGGTGGTGCCGGGGGTTCTTCTTCGGCCAAGGCGGTGCCGGTGGTGCCGGTGGAGCGACCACTGGCCTTGGCGCCACCGGTGGTGCCGGTGGTGCCGGTGGTGCCGGCGGGTTCTTCGTGGGCCACGGCGGTGCCGGTGGTGCCGGCGGGGCGGGCGCCCCGGGTATTGCAGCCGTTGTCGCTGGCACGAATGGTGGTCCCGGTGGCAACGGTGGTGCCGGTGGTGCCGGTGGTGCTGGTGGCTTCCTCTTCGGCCATGGCGGTGACGGTGGCACCGGTGGGCAGGCTGGCGTCGGCGGTGCGGGCGCCGGTAGTGGTGCAGGCGGTCCCGGCGGCTTCGGCGGTCTAGGCGGTGCCGGCGGTCCCGGCGGATTGTTCGGTCAGGACGGACACGATGGCCAAAACGGTCAGTCCGGTGGCGGTGGCGGTGGCGGCGGAACGCAAGGCGCCCAGGGTGCGGGCGGGGCCCAGGGCGCCCAGGGTGCGCAGGGCTCGACTGGGACCCACGGTGCGCAGGGTGCGCAGGGCTCGACTGGGACCCACGGTGCGCAGGGTGCGCAGGGCTCGACCGGGACCGGGGCGCAGGGCGCCCAGGGCAGCCAGGGTGCGCAGGGCTCGACTGGGACCCACGGTGCGCAGGGTGCGCAGGGCTCGACCGGGACCGGGGCGCAGGGCGCCCAGGGCAGCCAGGGTGCGCAGGGCTCGACCGGGACTGGCGGCGAGCAGGGCAGCCAGGGTGCGCAGGGCTCGACCGGGACCGGGGCGCAGGGCGCCCAGGGCAGCCAGGGTGCGCAGGGCTCGACCGGGACCGGCGGCGCGCAGGGCAGCCAGGGTGCGCAGGGTTCGACCGGGACCGGCGGCGCGCAGGGCAGCCAGGGTGCGCAGGGTTCGACCGGGACTGGCGGTTCGCAGGGTGCGCAGGGCTCGACTGGGACCCACGGTGCGCAGGGTGCGCAGGGCTCGACCGGGACCGGGGCGCAGGGCGCCCAGGGCAGCCAGGGTGCGCAGGGCTCGACTGGGACCCACGGTGCGCAGGGTGCGCAGGGCTCGACCGGGACCGGGGCGCAGGGCGCCCAGGGCAGCCAGGGTGCGCAGGGCTCGACCGGGACTGGCGGCGAGCAGGGCAGCCAGGGTGCGCAGGGCTCGACCGGGACCGGGGCGCAGGGCGCCCAGGGCAGCCAGGGTGCGCAGGGCTCGACCGGGACCGGCGGCGCGCAGGGCAGCCAGGGTGCGCGGGTTCGACCGGGACCGGCGGCGCGCAGGGCAGCCAGGGTGCGCAGGGTTCGACCGGGACTGGCGGTTCGCAGGGTGCGCAGGGCTCGACTGGGACCCACGGTGCGCAGGGTGCGCAGGGCTCGACCGGGACCGGGGCGCAGGGCGCCCAGGGCAGCCAGGGTGCGCAGGGCTCGACTGGGACCCACGGTGCGCAGGGTGCGCAGGGCTCGACCGGGACCGGGGCGCAGGGCGCCCAGGGCAGCCAGGGTGCGCAGGGCTCGACCGGGACTGGCGGCGAGCAGGGCAGCCAGGGTGCGCAGGGCTCGACCGGGACCGGGGCGCAGGGCGCCCAGGGCAGCCAGGGTGCGCAGGGCTCGACCGGGACTGGCGGCGAGCAGGGCAGCCAGGGTGCGCAGGGCTCGACCGGGACCGGGGCGCAGGGCGCCCAGGGCAGCCAGGGTGCGCAGGGCTCGACCGGGACCGGCGGCGCGCAGGGCAGCCAGGGTGCGCAGGGCTCGACCGGGACTGGCGGCGCGCAGGGCAGCCAGGGTGCGCAGGGCTCGACCGGGACCGGGGCGCAGGGCGCCCAGGGCAGCCAGGGTGCGCAGGGCTCGACCGGGACCGGCGGCGCGCAGGGCAGCCAGGGTGCGCAGGGTTCGACCGGGACTGGCGGTTCGCAGGGTGCGCAGGGCTCGACTGGGACCCACGGTGCGCAGGGTGCGCAGGGCTCGACCGGGACCGGGGCGCAGGGCGCCCAGGGCAGCCAGGGTGCGCAGGGCTCGACCGGGACTGGCGGCGAGCAGGGCAGCCAGGGTGCGCAGGGCTCGACCGGGACCGGGGCGCAGGGCGCCCAGGGCAGCCAGGGTGCGCAGGGCTCGACCGGGACTGGCGGCGCGCAGGGCAGCCAGGGTGCGCAGGGCTCGACCGGGACTGGCGGCGAGCAGGGCAGCCAGGGTGCGCAGGGCTCGACCGGGACCGGCGGCGAGCAGGGCAGCCAGGGTGCGCAGGGCTCGACCGGGACCGGCGGCGCGCAGGGCAGCCAGGGTGCGCAGGGTTCGACCGGGACTGGCGGCGCGCAGGGCAGCCAGGGTGCGCAGGGCTCGACCGGGACCGGGGCGCAGGGCGCCCAGGGCAGCCAGGGTGCGCAGGGCTCGACCGGGACTGGCGGCGAGCAGGGCAGCCAGGGTGCGCAGGGCTCGACCGGGACCGGCGGCGCGCAGGGCAGCCAGGGTGCGCAGGGTTCGACCGGGACTGGCGGTGCGCAGGGTGCGCAGGGCTCGACTGGGACCCACGGTGCGCAGGGTGCGCAGGGCTCGACCGGGACCGGGGCGCAGGGCGCCCAGGGCAGCCAGGGTGCGCAGGGCTCGACCGGGACTGGCGGCGAGCAGGGCAGCCAGGGTGCGCAGGGCTCGACCGGGACCGGCGGCGCGCAGGGCAGCCAGGGTGCGCAGGGTTCGACCGGGACCGGCGGCGCGCAGGGTGCGCAGGGCTCGACCGGGACTGGCGGCGAGCAGGGCACCCAGGGTGCGCAGGGCTCGACCGGGACCGGCGGCGCCCAGGGCAGCCAGGGCAGCCAGGGTGCGCAGGGCTCGACCGGGACCGGCGGCGCCCAGGGCAGCCAGGGCAGCCAGGGTGCGCAGGGCTCGACCGGGACCGGCGCGCAGGGTGCGCAGGGCTCGACCGGGACCGGCGGCGCCCAGGGCAGCCAGGGCAGCCAGGGTGCGCAGGGCTCGACCGGAACCGGCGGCGCGCAGGGTGCACAGGGCTCGACCGGGACCGGCGCGCAGGGTGCGCAGGGCTCGACCGGGACCGGCGGCGCCCAGGGCAGCCAGGGTGCGCAGGGCTCGACCGGGACCGGCGGTGCGCAGGGTGCGCAGGGCTCGACTGGGACCCACGGTGCGCAGGGCTCGACCGGGACCGGGGCGCAGGGCGCCCAGGGCAGCCAGGGTGCGCAGGGCTCGACCGGGACCGGCGCGCAGGGCGCGCAGGGCTCGACCGGGACCGGCGGCGCCCAGGGCAGCCAGGGCAGCCAGGGTGCGCAGGGCTCGACCGGGACCGGCGCGCAGGGTGCGCAGGGCTCGACCGGGACCGGCGGCGCCCAGGGCAGCCAGGGCAGCCAGGGTGCGCAGGGCTCGACCGGGACCGGCGGCGGCCAGGGCAGCCAGGGCAGCCAGGGCAGCCAGGGTGCGCAGGGCTCGACCGGAACCGGCGGCGCCCAGGGCAGCCAGGGCAGCCAGGGTGCGCAGGGCTCGACCGGAACCGGCGCGCAGGGTGCGCAGGGCTCGACCGGGACCGGCGGCGAGCAGGGCAGCCAGGGCAGCCAGGGTGCGCAGGGCTCGACCGGAACCGGCGGCGCGCAGGGCGCGCAGGGCTCGACCGGAACCGGCGCGCAGGGTGCGCAGGGCTCGACCGGAACCGGCGCGCAGGGTGCGCAGGGCTCGACCGGGACCGGCGGCGCCCAGGGCAGCCAGGGCAGCCAGGGTGCGCAGGGCTCGACCGGGACCGGCGGCGCCCAGGGCAGCCAGGGCAGCCAGGGTGCGCAGGGCTCGACCGGAACCGGCGGCGCCCAGGGCAGCCAGGGCAGCCAGGGTGCGCAGGGCTCGACCGGAACCGGCGCGCAGGGTGCGCAGGGCTCGACCGGGACCGGCGGCGCCCAGGGCAGCCAGGGCAGCCAGGGTGCGCAGGGCTCGACCGGAACCGGCGCGCAGGGTGCGCAGGGCTCGACCGGGACCGGCGGCGCCCAGGGCAGCCAGGGCAGCCAGGGTGCGCAGGGCTCGACCGGGACCGGCGGCGCCCAGGGCAGCCAGGGCAGCCAGGGTGCGCAGGGCTCGACCGGGACCGGCGGAGCCCAGGGCAGCCAGGGCAGCCAGGGTGCGCAGGGCTCGACCGGGACCGGCGGCGCCCAGGGCAGCCAGGGCAGCCAGGGTGCGCAGGGCTCGACCGGGACCGGCGGCGCCCAGGGCAGCCAGGGCAGCCAGGGTGCGCAGGGCTCGACCGGGACCGGCGGCGCCCAGGGCAGCCAGGGCAGCCAGGGTGCGCAGGGCTCGACCGGAACCGGCGGCGCGCAGGGCAGCCAGGGTGCGCAGGGCTCGACCGGGACCGGCGGCGCCCAGGGCAGCCAGGGTGCGCAGGGCTCGCAGGGCTCGCAGGGTGCGCAGGGTGCGCAGGGCTCGACCGGAACCGGCGCGCAGGGTGCGCAGGGCTCGACCGGGACCGGCGGCGAGCAGGGCAGCCAGGGTGCGCAGGGCTCGACCGGGACCGGCGGCGCCCAGGGCAGCCAGGGCAGCCAGGGTGCGCAGGGCTCGACCGGGACCGGCGGCGCCCAGGGCAGCCAGGGTGCGCAGGGCTCGCAGGGTGCGCAGGGTGCGCAGGGCTCGACCGGCCCATAGGGATCGACTTTCGACAATTTGTTGTCGATGTCTTGACCGGGTGAGCTGAATCCTTAACCGGCTAGACCGTATGGGGGGCTGGGGCCTCGCTCACATGTGAACGTGGGTTGCCGACAGGAAATGGTCCTGGCCGGTAGAGCCACAGATGTGGGAGGCCCCAGTGAAACGTCAGCGTACGAGTATTGGTCTGGATGTGCACGCACGTTCAGTGGTTGTCGTTCGGTTTCGACGGGGACACCGGTGAGGTGTTCGAGCGCAGGTTGTCCCCGGATCACGGGAAGTCCTGGAATGGGTCAAGGGTTGCCGCAGCCGGTGGCGGTCACCTATGAGGCGGGTCCGACCGGGTTCGGTTTGGCGCGGGCTTATCGGGCTGCCGGGTTCATTGTCGGTTGGCCGCGCCGTCGAAGTTGCAGCGTCCGTCCGGGGACCGGGTCAAGACCGATGCCCGTGATGCGGCGCATTTGGCTCGGTTGCTGCACCTGGGTCGAGATCGTGGAGGTGAGGATCCCTAGCCCC
>CAVVLC010000005.1:0-41343 GCA_963748885.1 uncultured Actinomycetota bacterium | reverse complement strand
CCAGCCTGGCCTGGCTGCTGCGGTTCGCCCCGGCCCGGCACAACCTGGCCCCCGAGATGGCCCGCACCCGCGACGGAGCGGCGTTCGCCGAGCTGTCCGCGCTCAGTCAGGACCGAATCGGGTTGCAATGCCAGCAGCGGGCGCTGACTAACATCGCGATCATCATGGCCGCCAAGGGCGGCAACGTCGCGGCGGTGCAAGTCGGCGATTGCCTGGAGCTGTTGGCCGTCGCCGCGCGCACGCGGACCGGCAACGACCGCCGCGCCGAAAGCCCATTGTTCTATCAGCTGCTGCGCGCGCACGGCGACCTGGGCCCCGACGCGCCCGCCGCGATCGAAATGTTCTCCAGCCGCGGACAACCCAGCTGCGAGCAGCTGATCGACCGCTACCACATTGCGTGTGGGCCGGTGCGCGATGTGCTGGTCGACTATCTGTGCGAACGCCAAACGGCGCTGGACTTCTCCAGCCTGCAGCACCTGGCCTACCTGCTCGGCAAATTGTTTTGGGCCGATCTGGAGGCCCACCATCCCGGCATCGACTCGCTGCAGCTGCCCCGCGACGTCGCCGCGGCGTGGAAGCAGCGCGTGCTTACCCGCCCGAAGGCCACCAAGGGCCAGGGCCAGGTCAGCGTGCCGCGGCTGGACGGGCGCAGTGTGCTCACCGCTGTGCGGGCCTTCTACCTCGACCTAGCTGAGTGGGCCGACGACGACCCCGCCCGCTGGGGGCCGTGGGCAGTGCGCTGCCCGGTCAGCGCCAGCGATGCCTCCCATAAGAAGGCCCGCCTGCAGCGCAAGTCGCGCATGGACACCCGCACCCGCGAACGGCTGCCGGTGCTGCCGACCCTGATCGCCTGGGTGACTGCTCAACGAGCCCGCACCGCCGAGCTGCTCACCGCCGCTGAACAGACCCAACCCGGCGAGTTGTTCACCGCCTCCGGGACAACCCTGCGCCGCGCCGTGCTGAAGACCCAGACCACCGGCCGGGTCTGGGCTCAGGACCCCGACAGCGGAGCTCGGCGCGACCTCAGCTTCGAAGAACACCGCGGGTTTTGGACCTGGGCCGTGGTCGAAGTATTGCGGCACACCGGAATCCGCATCGAAGAACTCACCGAGCTATCCCACCACAGCCTCATCCAATACCGGCTGCCCACTACCGGGGAACTCATCCCGCTGCTGCAGATCGCCCCGTCCAAGACCGACGCCGAGCGACTTCTGGTGATTTCACCGGAGCTGGCGGACGTGTTGTCGACCATCGTCGCCCGTATCCGCGGCGACCGGCCCAGCGTGCCGTTGGTGGTGTCCTACGACCAGGCCGAACGCCTCTACAACCCACCCATGCCGCTGCTGTTCCAATGTCGGCGCCGAATCGACCACCGCGCCGTCAGCCAGACCGTGCTGCGCCACTACCTCGACCACGCCCTCACCCAGACCGGTGCCAAAGATGCTGCCGGCCAACCGATGCGCTACACCTTCCACGACTTTAGGCGGCTATTCATCACCGACGCCATCGCCCACGGCATGCCGCCACACATCGCCCAACTCGTCGCAGGCCACCGTGACATCAACACCACCATGGGATACAAGGCCGTCTACCCCGAGGAAGTGATCAACGGCCACCGCGCCTTCATCACCCGCCGCCGCGCGCTGCGCCCCGGCGAGGAATACCGCACCCCCACCGACGCCGAATGGGCCGAGTTCGTCGGTCACTTCCAACGCCGCAAGCTCGCCATCGGCGACTGCGGCCGCTCCTATGACACTCCCTGCATCCACGAACACAGCTGTCTGCGCTGCCCGCTGCTACGCCCGGACCCGGCCGCTCGCGCCAGGCTGGAAGAGATCCGCGACAACCTCATAGCCCGCATCGCCGAAGCCCAATCACACCGCTGGTACGGCGAGGCCGAGGGGCTCAAGGTCAGCCTCGCCGGCGCCCACGCCAAACTGGCCCAGATGGACCAGATCAGCGCCAGCCGCGCCAAAACCGCCGAATTGGGCATCCCCAGCTTCACCGCCACCGCCGGACGCACCACTGACCACCCAGGACACTGCAACCTGTTCTAACACAACAGAATACGAACTCAACAATCAAGATCAATTTAGTTCGGAGAAGATGCCGGGGACGCCAAGCTGCTGGCCGACCTGGTGCGCACCGACCGGCACAACCACCGTCGGATCGCCGGGGACACCCCTGACGCCGAGGCCATCAAGGTGTTGGCGCGGACCCATCAGAGTCTGATCTGGGCTCGCACTCGGCATGCCAATATGCTGCGCAGCGGGCTGCGTGAGTATTACCCCGCAGCGTTGGAGGCCTTCGATTCGCTCACCGACGGTGACGCGTTGGTGGTCCTGGGTCGCGCACCCACTCCCGAACAGGGGGCTCGACTAAGCCTGTCGAAGATCGGCTCAGCACTCAAAGCTGCTGGCCGACAACGCAATATCGAGGCACGAGCTGTCGAGATCCAGACTGTCTTGCGTCGCAAACACCTCACAGCACCGGCTGCAGTGGCAGCAGCGTTCGGGGCCACTACGACGGCCGCGGTCCATGTCATCGCAGCACTGAACGCTCAGATCACCGAACTCGAGACAGTTTTGGCCGAGCATTTTGAGAAACACCCGGACGCCGACATCTACCGCTCCCTGCCAGGACTTGGTGGTGTGCTCGGCGCCCGGGTGCTCGGTGAGTTCGGGGACGACCCGAACCGGTACAGCACTGCCAAGTGTCGCAAGAACTACGCCGGCACCTCACCATTGACCATCGCGTCGGGCCGAAAACGTGCCGTACTGGCCCGCCACGTTCGCAACAAACGCCTCTACGACGCGCTCGACCAATGGGCGTTCTGCGCACTGATCCGAAGCCCCGGCGCCCGCGCCTTCTACGACGCTCACCGCGCCAACGGGGATCTCCATCATCAGGCACTACGCGCCCTGGGCAACCGGCTCGTCGGCATCCTCCACGGCTGCCTACGCCACCACACCCACTACGACGAACACAAAGCCTGGGCACACCGCATCACAGCAGCCGCTTGACAGTTACGAACCTGGGATGTCTAACCCCAGGGCCCGCACCGGCGGGGACGTGCCCGGCGTGGCGGTGGCCAGCAGCAGCGCGTACAGGGCGCCCTCGCTGTGGCCGATCACCATCAGGTGACTTCGGTCGACGCCCGCCTGGCCGGCCAAGAAGTTCATGGCCGCGGTCGCCTCGTCCTGAAACGCGGCCATGCCGATTTTTGTCGGGTCTGCGGCGTAGCGCCCAAGGCCGGTCTGGCCGCTGCCGAGCTTGTCGTAGCGCAGGCTGGCGACGCCATCGTTGGACAGGACCTGAGCCAGGTTCTGCAGCGTGTCGATCGGACCGCTCATGATGGCCGAATTGCCGTTGCGGTCTGTCGGCCCGCTGCCGGCGATCAACAACGCCGCGGGCACCGGCCGATCCTGGCTGGCCGGGTGACGGAAAGTCCCGTACACCGTCATTTCGCCCACCGACAAGGTGATGGCGTCCTCCACCCACGAGGCCGGCGCCGACGATGCGGTCGCGGATGACGACGTCGCTGTGGTGGCATGCGAGGCACATCCCGCTATTCCGGCCACCATCAGCACCGCGCTGGTCAGCCTTGGCAGCAACCTCGTGCGCATGATCGGTGAGCGCCAGTCGTCCACAGGATTACGCTAGGCGGACCACGCTGGCCGGCAATCAGCGGGCTGGGTTGCGGCCGGCCGGTGTACCGGTCGCCGGCGCCGCCTGAGGGTCCGTTCCCATCTTAGATTTGCTGCGCCGAGCTTAGGAGCCTGGGTGACGTGGCCGATACCGGGTTTTCCCTTTTGAACTGGTAGAAGACCTACTGAAATCGGTACGGGGAGAGCCGCAGTGGTTGCCCGTTGTCGGTCTCGACAATCCTTGGCGCTCGGTCGCCGAAGGCAGCTGGAAGCCGCTCGACGAACATTTCGGGCGGCTCGATGACATGGTCGTCGACCGATATCACGATGTGTGGCCCTGCCGGGGATCAGGGTCTGGCAGCAGCGCCATACTTTTTGACTATCGTCGGATTTCGGCCCGTGTCAATGGCTTTTAAGGCTATTAATACTACAAATGCAAGTGGGCCGACGCGATGCGATGACAGCTGTTGGCGCCCTTGTTATTTCACGCAGGGAATCTTGTCGCCGGTCATGCGCGTGAGGTTGGTGGGTGCCGGTGTTTGCGTGCCGGTCCCGGTGGCCGGCACGGGGGTGACGGACGTCGTTGCGGCGGCCACGGGGGTCGTGGTCGGCGACGCCGACGTGTGAATGACGTTGTCAAATCGGTAGGAATCCGTCCCGGCCGTCAGTCGCACTGTGTTGGGGGCGACGCTGTCGGATTCGGTGGCGATTATGCCTAGGTCATCAGCTAACTCGGTAGCGGCTGCCTTAGCGCCGTGTCCATAGGCGATGGTGCTTGTCTGGCTGGTGGAGTCGGCGGTGCCGATCGTCCCCTTAGTAAAATGCCCTGTCGCCAAGGATGTTTCGAGGGCCGCGGCCTCACCTTGCCGGCCCGAGGCATTGATTACGTCGAGCGCGACGCCGCCTGCGGCCAGCTGCGTGCCGCCGCCCGGTCCCGTTGTAGGGCTCGCAATGCTGGTCGACGGCGCGGCGGGCGAACTGGTGGTTACCAGGTTATGCACGATGGAGCGGATGGTGGGTACGTCAATGAAATTGACATCTTCGCCATCTGAAATCGTGCCGAACCCTTCGACCGGCAGCGTGTACAGCGTGACCGGCCTGTTCGAGCAACGCAGATCCGTTGCGCACCAGCGCTTCCAGGTCGAAACCAGAGTCGACGGCGACGTTTTGCTTGGCGACGTCCAGCAGGGCGCCCAGCCGGGAAGGGGAGGTTCCGCCCTTACGCAGCGCACTGACCAGCGAGACGAGGAAGGCCTGCTGGCGGCGGCTTCGATCGAGGTCGGTGAACATCGCATCGTTGCTGTCGCGGCGTTGCCGCACGAACGCCATCGCCTGGCGCGGCACTGATCTGCTGGACGCCTCGATGAAAATCCGCCCCCGAGTAATAGCGATCCGCGGTGTCCTCGTTCAGGCACACCGTGATCGGTTCGACCACCCGGGCGATCTGAAAGAACCCGGCCAGGGTGACTTCGACGAAGTGGTCGATCGGGATCTGCAGCAGGCGTCTGACCGTGCTGATCTCGGCTTTGCGGCCCGCCTCCCGCGCCCGTTGTTCTTTTGCCCTGGCGTCTTGCCCGGTAGGCGCGGCTGTAGTGGAGCGCTGGTTGGAGGAGCCGCGATCTTCCATCGCGCGCTGATAGGCGAAGCTGTAGGCCTGTTTGACCTTGCCGCGGCAATCCGAACTCGAGCATCCGGCCAGATCGACAAGGTCGTCGCGGGGGATTGAGATCGCCGTGGCCGGGCCGTCCCCGGCCGGCAAGTGCACGACGATCAGCGCGTCCGCGTCATTGTCGCCGATGTCTTCGTCGCCCGCATGCAGCGCTTGGTAGATGTCCGGCGGCAGCGGCTGGCCCTGCTGGTCGCGGCGGCTATCCAGCCCCATGATCAGGATGTTTTGCTCATTTCCGGGCGACGGGGGCTCGCCGGCCAAGGCATCAGAAGTGGTGATGCCGGCCGCTGCGTGGCGATAGGTGACCCACGCGATGCCGCCGACCACAACCGTGGCCGCCGACACCAGCGCCGCGAGCGCCTTGGCGCCGACCACCAACGTGCGGTTGCGGCGCCGGCGACGCCGGGACCGCTTGGATCCGGTCGTCGGTGAGCGTGCTCCTACATCGCCTGAGGGGTCGGCTACATCGCCTGAGGGGTCGGCTGGATTTGTCATTACAGAAGTGAGAATAGCCAGGTCGCGGCGGTTCAAACTAGCGTTAGCCGAGGTGGACGGGCCGGGACCGGTCCAACACCGCTATCCCAGTTCCTGCATGAACGCCTGCGCCAACGGTCCAGCGGACGCCGGGTTCTGGCCCGTGAACAGGTTGCGGTCGACGACGATGTAAGGCTTCCAGAGCTCGCCGCGCGTGAAATCGACGCCCATCTTGATCAATTCGTCCTCGGCGGTCCACCGGGCCTTGGCGCGCAGACCGACCGCGTCCTCCTCGCCATTGGTGAAGGCGGTGACCCGGTAACCGGCGAACGGCGACACACCGTTCCTGCGGGTGGCCATCATCGCGACCGGAGCGTGACACACAATGGCAAGTGGCTTGCCCGAGGCGAGTGCGGCGATCAGCAGCCGACCGGAGTCGGCGTCTTGCCACAGGTCCTCCATCGGACCGTGGCCGCCGGGATAGTAGACGGCGTCGTAGTCGTCGAGGCGGGCATCGGCCAACTCGATCGGGTGACGCAGCTCCTCCGCCGCGCGCAGGGTTTCCTCCAGCTTTAGGGCGATCTCCTCGCTCCCTGCCATCGACGGCCGCAGGCTCATTACGTCCACATGGGCCACAACGCCACGGGGTGTGGCGACCACTACCTCGTGGCCCGCTCCGGTGAGTTCGGCATATGGTGCCGCGAACTCCTCGGCCCAGTAGCCCGTCGGATGCCTCGTGCCGTCGGCGAGCGTCCAATAGCTTGCGCCGGTCACCACGAACAAGATCTTTGCCATCACACGACTTTAGGCGCTGCACCAGGGATGGCGCGCCCGTCGAACGCGCGGAGAGAAATCAAGTATTCACGTACTCGGGACAACTGGTCAGTGCGGCGTGATGATCAGAGTGACGACTGACACAGCCGGGACAGACCGACCGACGTCGACGTCGACGTCGACGTCGACGTCGCAGTAGTAGGCGCAGGTATCGCGGGCCTTTACCTCGCCTATCGGCTGAGCCGCGCCGGATACCGAATCCGGGTCTTCGAAGCGGCCGACGACATCGGCGGCACGTGGTACTGGAACCGGTATCCGGGTGCCCGGGTCGACGTGCCCAGCGTCGACTACATGTACAGCTTCGATCCCGACTGGCAGCGGGACTGGCAATGGTCGGAGAAGTACGCCACCCAGCCGGAGATCCTGCGCTATTTGAACCATGTCGCCGACAAGCACGACCTGCGCCGCCACATCACCTTCTCGACGCGGATTCGGCAGGCGCGCTGGGACGACGATGCGTCGCTCTGGCGGGTGAGCACCGACCACGGGGACGAGGTCACGTGCCGATTCGTCGTGATGGCCACCGGCTGTCTGTCCATGCCCAAACAGGCCGAGATCGACGGACTCGAGCGATTCGGCGGTGACGTCTATTTCACCAGCCGCTGGCCGCACCAGTCGATTGATTTCAGCGGCAAGCGGGTAGCGGTGATCGGCACGGGTTCCTCAGGCGTTCAAGCGATTCCGGTCATCGCCCAGGAAGCGCGAGAGCTGGTGGTGTTTCAGCGCACGCCGAATTTCTCGATCCCGGCGCGCAATGGTCCATTGTCGCCCGAGAAGCTCGCGCAACTGGCGAATGAGGCGGAATACCGCGCGGCGGCGAGGGTGTCGTTCGGCGGCATTCCGATGGAGCGCAGCATCATCCCGACATTCAGCGTCACTGAGACCGAACGCCAAGAACACTATGAGCGCGCATGGGAGAGCGGCCTACTGTTCGAGACGATAACCGTTTACTCCGACGTGCAGACCAATGCCGCGGCTAACCACGAGTTCGCCGAGTTCTTCCGGAACAAGATCCGCGCTATCGTCGATGATCCGCAGACGGCGGCCGATCTGTGCCCGACCGATCACCCTCATCGCGACGAAAAGGCCATGCCTGGACAGCAACTACTACGCCACCTACAACCTGCCGCACGTGCGCCTCGTCAACGTCCGAGAACATCCGATTCGACACCTCACCCAGACGGGTATCGATACCGCCGACGAGTCGTTCACCCTGGACGCGATCGTCTTCGCCACCGGTTTCGACGCTGTGACGGGTGCGATCACGGCCGTTGACATCAGGGGCCGTAACGACTTGGCGCTGAAGGACAAATGGGCCAGACGGGCCGCAGACCTACCTCGGGTTGACCACGGCCGGCTTCCCGAACCTGTTCTTCATCACCGGCCCCGGGAGCCCCTCGGTGCTGACGAACATGGCCGTTTCGATCGAGCAGCACGCGGACTGGGTGCTCGACTGCCTCGATCACCTGGGCGCATCCGGCTTCGATGTCATCGAGCCCACCGAAATGGCCGAAGCCGGGTGGACGCAACACGTCAACGACTGCGCCGACATCACCCTCTACCCGGCCGCGAACTCCTGGTACATGGGCGCCAACGTGCCGGGCAAGCCTCGGGTCTTTCTGCCCTACTGCGGGGGTCTCGACTTCTACCGCGTCAGCCTGCGACGAGGTGGTCGCCCGGGATTACCTGGGCTTCACAATGTCTGGCCCCAACGGCTCGCGGTGCAACGACGGAGTGGTGCGCCGGCTGCAACCGGACGTCGAGATGGTCACCAACGCGGCGGCGGCGATGAATCTGCCGCGGCTGGAATCGATGGCCGCGGCGGACGCCCGCGCCTTCTACGCGCAGATGTCGACGGCTCGACCGCCGGGACCAGAGGTCGGCGAGATTGTCGACGGTGTCCTGCCGGGCACCGCAGGCGATCTGGCGTACCGGTTGTACCGTCCGCCCACCCCGGGCCCGCATCCGATCGTCGTGTACTTCCATGGGGGCGGCTACGTTTTCGGTGACGCCATCGCGGATGATCCGCTGTGCCGGGACCTTTGCGTGCGCAGCGACGCCGTCGTCGTCTCGGCGGACTACCGCCACGCGCCCGAGCACCGATTCCCCGCGGCGGTCGATGACGGCTTGGCCGCGGTGCGGTGGGTCGCCGACAACGCCGCGGCGCTCGGCGGCAGGCCGGGGCAGCTCGCGGTGTGTGGTTGGAGTGCGGGCGGTGGGATCGCGGCGGTGATCTGCCGGCTGGCACGGGACGCGGGTGGGCCGCACATCATGGGGCAGGCGTTGTTGACGCCGGTAACGGACGGCGACATGACGCGCGCATCCTTCGTCGAGAACGCGGACGGCTATGGTCTCGACGACGCCGCTGGTCCAGTGGTTTTACGAGCACTACATCGACGGGGCGGATCGAAACGACCCGCGGTTCGCACCCTTGAGTGCCGACGACCTGTCCGGGCTCCCGCCGGCGATCGTGGTGACCGCCGAGTTCGATCCCCTGCGCGACTCCGGTGTGGCATACGCCGCGGCGCTCGAAGCGGCGGGTGTCCCGACGGAGCATCTCCGTGCCCGCGGCCACACCCACCAATCGGTGACGATGGTCGACGTGATCATCTCGGGTGCACCGGTACGCGCGCGGATGGCGGAGTCGTTGCAGCGGTTCTTTGCGACGGCGCGCACGCCCGAGCCCGCCTCCTGAGGATGTAGCAGCTTAGGCCTCCGCGCCGCCGACCACCCTGCTCGGCAGATGTTGCTGCCCGAAGAGTCCGCATTCTTCCCGCGGGTGTACGTCGGCATGTACACCCTGTTCGCCACGTTGCAAGCGACCCTCCCGGCGCGGGCGATCAACGACGACATGGATGGCATCGCCGAACCGGTGACCGAGATGGGCAAGCAACACCATGCCTGGGTGCGCCGACGCGGCCTACCGCGCGGATTGGACGCTCACGACCATCCCTAAGCGTCGGCGCCCGGGTTTGACTCCAGGCGGGTTGGGAACCTTGAGTTGAGCCGCGATACTTAGCGCTGATCCGCTTTTTCGTGCGAGCCGAAGGGACACATCGTTGCTGCAGGGGATCGCCCGACTCGCCATCGCCGCGCCGAAACGCATTATTGCGGCCGCTGTGCTGGTCATGATCGGCACCGCCATCTTCGGCATCCCCGTGACCAAGAGCCTGTCCGCGGGCGGTATGCAGGACCCGACGTCGGAGTCGTCGCAGGCGGCGACGCTGCTCTCGCAGAAATTCAACCAGGGCGACATGGACATGCTGATCACCGTCAGCTCTGACGGTGGCGTACAGAGCGCCGCCGCGCGGGGGGTCGGCATGGACATCGTGCAGCGACTGCAGGCCTCCCCGAACGTGGGCCAGGTGGTGTCCGCGTGGACGGCTCCGCCGTCGGCAGCATCGTCGCTTATCAGCAGGGACGGCAAGACCGGGCTCATCGTGGCGGGCATTTCGGGCGGGGAGATCGACGCTCAGAAGCACGCCCAGAAGCTAGCCAGCGAACTGGTGCACGACCGCGACGGTGTCGCAGTTCGCGCCGGCGGCGTTGCGATTGTCTATTCGCAGGTCACTGCCCAGACCGAAAAAGACCTGCTGCACATGGAATCGATCGCTATCCCGCTGAGCTTTTTGGTGCTGATCTGGGTATTCGGCGGCCTGGCCGCGGCGGCCCTGCCGATGGCGGTCGGGGGCTTCGCGATCCTCGGCTCGATGACGGTGCTGCACATCATTTCGCTGTTCACCAACGTGTCGATCTTCGCACTGAATCTGACGATCGCGCTGGGTCTGGCGCTGGCCATCGACTACACGCTGCTGATTCTGAGCCGGTTCCGCGACGAACTGGCCGACGGCGCAGACCGGAACGAGGCGTTGATCCGCACCATGGCCACCGCGGGCCGCACGGTGCTGTTTTCGGCGATGACCGTCGCGCTGTCGATGGTCACCATGGTGCTGTTCCCGCAATACTTTCTGAAGTCGTTCGCGTATGCCGGCATTGCCGTGGTCGGGTTCGCCGCGACGGCGGCCGTGGTCGTAACGCCGGCAGCAATCGCGCTGCTCGGAGGTCGACTGGACTCGCTGGACGTGCGTCGGCTCTTACGGCGGATGCTGCGCAGGCCGCAGCCGCACCCGAAGCACGTCGAGCAGATATTCTGGTATCGCACAACGAAATTCGTCATGCGCCGGGCGGTGCTCATCGGCCTGGCGATCGTCGCGTTGCTGCTATTGCTAGGCGCACCGTTCCTTGGTGTGAAGTGGGGCTTTCCCGACGATCGGGTTCTGCCCAAGTCGGCGTCGGCACGCCAGGTCGGCGATCGACTGCGCACAGACTTCACGGTGGACTCGGCGACCAACGTTACGGTGGTCATCCCCGATGCGACTGCGGTCAGCCCCGAAGATCTGAGCCGGTATGCCGCCGCACTGTCGCAGGTTCCCGATGTGTCGTCGGTGTCCTCGCCGGCGGGCACGTTTATCAACGGAGCGCCCGCCGGGCCGCCGTCGGCGCCCACCGGAATCAAGGACGGCAGCGCGTTCTTCACCCTCGGCAGCACGGCTGCGTTGTTCTCCGACGCGTCGGCCACCCAACTCGACCGGCTGCACGGTGTCCCAACGCCGGCCGGCACACGGGTGCAACTGGCCGGCATTGCGCAGATCAACCGCGACAGCGTGCACGCTATCGAGGTGCGGCTGCCCCTCGTGCTTGGCATCATCGCGGTCATTACACTCGTGTTGCTGTTCATGCTGACCGGCAGCGTGGTGCTGCCCCTGAAGGCCGTCCTGCTCAACGTCCTGTCACTGAGCGCCGCATTCGGTGCACTGGTGTGGGTCTTCCAGGACGGACATCTCGGCGGCCTCGGCTCGTCTGCGTCCGGAACGCTTGAAGTCAACATGCCAGTGTTGCTGTTCTGCATTGCCTTTGGGCTGTCGATGGACTACGAGGTGTTCGTGGTCGCGCGGATCCGGGAATATTGGCTCGAATCGGCCCGTACGCCGGCCGACAACGACGAAAGCGTCGCGCTGGGCCTCGCCCGTACCGGGCGCGTGGTCACCGCGGCGGCCCTGCTGATGTCGATTTCATTCGCCGCGTTGATGGCCGCGCAGGTGTCGTTTATGCGGATGTTCGGGCTCGGGCTGACGGTGGCGGTGCTGGTGGACGCGACGCTGGTGCGCGTGGTGCTGGTGCCCGCGTTCATGCATGTGCTCAGTCGCGCCAACTGGTGGGCACCGAAACCGCTTGCCCGCCTGCATGATCGGTTCGGATTTGACGAGGCCGCGGGCCAAGGCGGCCACCAGTCGCAGACCGCCGTTATCTCGAAATAGACGAGCGCCGGATGTCATGCGGTTCCTAGGGCTGCAGGATGGGGCGAATTGACTCCAGGACTTTCGGATCCTCGATGGTCGACGGCATTGGCGCGTCTTTGCCATGGGCGATGTCGCGCATGGTTTTGCGCAGGATCTTTCCCGAGCGGGTCTTGGGTAGCGCCGGAACGACATCCACCTGTTTGAGGCAGGCCACGGCGCCGATCTCATTGCGTACGGCCGCGACGAGCTCCTCGGCAAGACCGTCGGCCGACGCGCCGCGCCTTGAGCACCACAAGTCCGCGCGGAACCTGGCCCTTGATCTCGTCGGCGACCCCGATCACGGCGCACTCGGCGACCGCGGGATGCGCGGCCACCACCGCCTCGATGGCGCCGGTCGACAGGCGGTGCCCGGCGACGTTGATCACGTCGTCGATGCGGCCCATCACGAACAGATACCCGTCCTCGTCGAAGTATCCGCCGTCCCCGGTGAGGTAGTAGCCGGGGTGCTCGCGGAGATAGGACGGCCTCGAAGCGGTCGTCGTCGCCCCATAGCGTGGGCAGTGTGCCCGGTGGCAGCGGCAACCTGATGCAGATCGCGCCCTCTTCACCGGCTCCGCACTCGGACCCGTCGGCGCGGAGGACGCGCACGTCGTAGCCCGGCATCGGCACCGTCGGTGAGCCCGGCTTGATCGGAAACCGCTCGACGCCCATGGGATTGGCGGCGACGGCCCAACCGGTCTCGGTCTGCCACCAGTGGTCGATGACCGGGATGCCGAGCTTGTCGGAGGCCCACGTGTAGGTGTCGGGGTCGAGCCGTTCTCCGGCTTGGAACAGATACCGCAGCGCGGAGAGGTCGTACTTGTTCGAGGTGTGTGCCGTCCGGGTCTTCTTTACGGATCGCGCGGATCGCGGTGGGCGCGGTGAACAGCGCCTTGACGCCGTGTTCGGATGCCACCCGCCAGAACGCGCCGGGATCCGGTGTGCCGACCGGCTTGCCCTCGTAGAGCACCGTCGTCGCACCGAGCAGCAGCGGCCCGTAGACGATGTAGGAATGCCCGACGACCCAGCCGACATCCGATGCCGCCCAAAACACTTCGCCGGGATGGATGTCGTAGATGTGGCGCATGGTCCACAGCAACGCCACGGCGTGGCCGCCGTTGTCGCGGACGATGCCCTTTGGCTTGCCGGTGGTGCCCGAGGTGTAGAGCACGTACAGCGGGTCGGTGGCCGCGACCGGCACCGCGTCGGCGGGCTCGGCGCTCGGCCATCAGCGCGTGCCAGTCCAGGTCGCGTCCCGCGGTCAGCGCGCAACGGTGCTGATCTCGCTGCACGATGACGCAGCTGCTGGGTGGGTGCTCGGCCGACGTCGAGTGCCGCGTCGAGCATCGGCTTGTATTCGACGATCGCGGACGGCTCGATGCCGCAGGAGGCGGAGACGACGACCGTCGGGCGGGCATCGTCGATCCGGGTGGCAAGTTCGTGTGCGGCGAAACCGCCGAACACCACCGAGTGCACCGCGCCGAGCCGCGCACAGGCCAGCATCGCGATGACCGCCTCGGGAATCATCGGCATGTAGAGCACCACCCGGTCGCCCTTGCCGACGCCGAGGCCGCGTAGCACGCCGGCGAACCGCGCAGTCTCGTCCAGCAGCTCGCCGTAGGTGTAGGTGCGCTTGGCGCCGGTCAGCGGCGAGTCGTAGATCAGCGCGGCCTGTTCGGCGCGGCCGTCGGCGACGTGGCGGTCCAGCGCGTTGGCGCAGGTGTTGAGTTCGGCGTCGGGAAACCACCGACAGTATGGCGAACCGCTATCGTCGAACACCTGCTGCGGGGGCCGCAGCCACGACACGGCTTGCGCGGCCTGTGCCCAGAAGGCTTCGGGGTCTTTGAGGCTGACGCTGAACAGGTCTCGGTAGCCGCCCATACCCGCTCACTTTCTTTCGTGTTGAAGCACGGTACCTCCGCCGCAGTCTGCGAGCCATGCTTTGGCGCCCCGCGTTTGACGGCTCTTGATGGCTCGTAGCGGCCCCAAAAGCGGGCGGAATTCCCTGAAACCACCACCGCGATCACCCGCCTCCGCGGTGTCCTCGGCGACCAAGTCTACGAACAGCTCGCACGCAAGGGTGAGACGATGACCACCGCCGAGATGGCGACCTCCGCATACGCCCAAATCGACCAGGCTCGTGCGGAGCTGAACGCGGTCTCGAAATAGACCACATATGAGGGTCTCGAAAGATAGTCGCAGCTCGGTGCCACCAACCAGCCCCGCGAAAGCAGTGGCGTGTGGCATTTGGTGGCGCGCTACCTAGACCGCTACCGGCCCCGAGAGTTCGGCATACACGAGTCGGACGGCTCTCCTGACGAAAAGGAGGGCCGTCCGAAGCACCAACCACCTGGTTACCAAGCGTGCATGATGGCGCGGTGAAATGTGGCCTCGGCGTCAGCTCCCCCGCTGACGCAAGCCCACCGCGCTGTGCCCAGTTGATGGGCTTTGCTTCGCGTGGGTGCCTAGTGATCGTGCTGGGCGCCACAGCCGAGAGGAGGAATCTTTTCTTCCGGTCCGACCTTGGTCTGCCGTGGATCCGTACTTTCAGTCTACGCCTATCCAGGTAAGCAACAGAAAAAGGGTTGGGCCGAGCGTTCAACGGGCATCGCGCCGACCATCACCAATTCCTGTGCGCGCACATGTTCGGCCGGATCGACAGCATCGCCGCCGATATCGCCCGACATCGACGAGCAGATCGAGGCGCGTCTGGCCCCTTTCCTGTGTGAAGACGATCCTGGACACGAGGTCCGCATCGCCGACGACCTGGGCGCCACGCCGACACCCCTGGTGCTCGCGCAGGCGGAGTGCCAACGCAAAGGAGCGCAGCCAGCCGGCACCCGTCGCAGTGGTCGCTGTGGCGCGGTGCGGCAACCGGCATCGTAGGTGGTTGCTGCGCTCGATCCCGATCCATTCCGTGACATCGACAGACTCGCCGCGCAACTGCTCGATGCATCGCCCGGATCCGCCCGAGTCCCACTGGCCATGCCGATGGACCTCTACCGCCGTGGCGGCAAGGGCCAAGCCGCGCCGGATCGAGATCAGCCACGGGGCACGTGAGGAAACAAAGATTGTCGAGCCCAGCGACTCATCCGACCAGCACGCCACGAGCTAACTTCTCTTCCAGCGGCCGGGGTTCAGGCGGGTCATAGCCACACATGTGGTTCATACACCGGACCGGTCCGCCGGTCACGGTCTCCAACCGACCGGAGCCCCCAAAACTCACCGGCAGCCGAAGACACGCCTCGTCGGGCTGGGGCGAAGCCCCGTTAGTGCTCAGCTGACGGTACGGGCGCACAATTGAGGTGTCCGTCTGAATCCCGGGGAGCTGCGATGAGTGAGCAACCTGTACGACTTTTTCGGCGAGATCTTCCAGCGCTACTTCAGAACCGCCATCGACGCATATCCGCGAATGGGTGGAGCACTCGTCGAAAGATTACTCACGCTGACTGACGACGTCCCCGATAGATTGGCACAGACCCGGTGCGCCGCAATGGCATGGGCCAAATCCGAGACCCCGAACGCCAGGATCACCTCGGAACTCTTCGTGATCACCCAACACGGACTGATGTACGCCGCCGGGTTGAACGAGTCACGCCGGGCGCTGTATTACCTGGCCACGCCGCCCGCATTGTTCGATCCGTTCGTCGATCAGGTCGACACCGCCGAACTGCGTGAGGGCACGGTAGTCGTGGTGGACAGCCGGTTCGGCCGCGACCTCGCATCCGCGCATCCGATGGACGCCGCGCTGCGCCGGATACTCGATGAGCACCTGGCGCTGCGGGTGGATCTGCCCTCGTAGCTCCGCCGCCGCCATGGCGACCTACGCCTTCGATCAAATCGACCGGGCCCGAGCATAATTGAACGCAGTCTCAAAACTGACCACATACGAGACACCGATCAGCGGACGGCTGAACATCGCATCCTTTCAGGTCACGCTGTATCGAAAGACCGTCGGAGAATACGACTAGCTGATCTCGAGGGTCGGCCGGATTGTGTACGGCCTAGGTACCGGCGGCGCCCGCCCGCGGCTCGCCGTCCATCGTCAAAACCGCACTCTCACAGTCGGTTTGGCTTTCCCGCGTGATCGTCGTTGATCCCGTCATCACCCATCTCCTTAACCGCGTTGTTACGCCGTTCAGAAGCGACCTTGACCCAGTGCCGTTGTCCCGCCATCGTAAGTCGACATGACGCCGACAGTTCTGCTCCCATGAAGGCGGTCGTGCTGCGCGAGGTCGGGCAGCCCACGGCAGTAGAGGAGATCGCACTACGGCGCCTCGGCCGGCACGAAGTCCGTGTTCGGCTGGTCGCCAGCGGCGTGTGCCACAGCGACCTGTCGCTGCGCAACGGGTCCATACCGACGCTGCTGCCGTGCGTACTCGGTCACGAGGGTGCCGGGATCGTCACCGAGGTAGGCGACGCCGTCACCAACGTCGCCCCGGGTGAGCACGTCGTGCTGACCTGGATCGTGCCGTGCCGGTCATGCCCGCACTGCCTGCGCGGCGATGCCCAGCTGTGTGCGCACGGCTACGACCACGCCTACGGCAAGCCGTACGCCGAGAGCGGTGCCGGCCCGGTGTGGCCGGGAATGGGTGTCGGGTCGATGGCCGAAGAGACGCTGCTACCGGCCGCGGCGGTGGTGCCGGTCGACACGTCGCTGCCGCTCGATCAGGCCGCGCTGCTGGGCTGCGGCGTCACCACCGGGGTCGGCGCGGTGGTGCGCACGGCAGCCGTCCGCCCCGGTCAGAGCGTGCTGGTCATCGGCTGCGGCGGGGTGGGGCTGGCCGCGATCCAGGGGGCCCGGCTGGCCGGCGCAGCGCTCATCATCGCCGCCGACCGAGTGGCCGCCCAGCTGCCCGCCGCGGTGGCCAACGGGGCGACGCACACCGTCGACGCGAGCGAGGTCGACCTCACCGCCGTCGTCAAAGACCTCACCGGCGGGGCCGGGGTCGATCACGGAATCGAGGTGGTGGGCAAGCCCGCTACCATCCGTGCGGCCTACGACGCCACCCGCCGCGGCGGCCGGGTCACCCTGGTGGGTGCCGCCGGCATCAAAGAGGAGGTGACGTTTCCCGCGCTGTCGTTGATGACCGACGGCAAGGCGATCCAGGGCAGCGTGTACGGCGCCAGCGACCCGGCCCGCGACATCCCGGTGCTCGCCGAACTCGCCCAACGGGGCCAGCTCGACCTCGAGGCGCTGGTGACGCGGCGGATCGGCATCGACGACGTCGAGGCGGCGTTCGCCGACATGACCGCCGGGCGGGGAGCGCGCAGCTTGGTCTGTTTTGAGTGAAGCGGGCTGCCGGCCGCTCGGTTACTGCGGAGCCGGCGGAGCTGGCGGGAGTGCCGGCGCTGACGCGGGCGATTGGAGCGTGGTCAGCGGCGTCGGTGTCGTCGTAGGCGTGGTCACCACCACCGTCACCGGATCTTGCTTGAAGGTGGTTTCGGCATTCGAAAGACCGGTCATGCCGCAACCGATGAGTGCGGCGGCGGCAAAGCCAACGCTGGCAACAGCAAAGCCGGCACCCACCTGCTTGAGCTGAATCTTGCGATCTTTCACGTGAAGCTCCCGTTCATTTGGTCGTCAAGGCCGGTCGTGCGTGTAGGACGCTAGCGGTCTGGCTAACTCCTCGTCCCGTCGAAGTCGGGATGTCCCGGCATGCGGTATCCGGGTGACCGCACGGCGGTTATTACTGAAGCAATATTCACTACTGAGCTACTGTGATCCCGGCCATAGCGTGCAAACGGGAGGACACATCGTGGATCGCGGGGACAAGTCACCCAACCGTCTGGAACGTCGCAAGCGGCGAACTCGCGCGGCGCTGCTCAACGCGGCTCAAGGCTTCATCGCCGAAGGCCGGCTCAATGTGCCGGTCCAGGACATCTGCCAGGCCGCCGATGTCGGGGTCGGGTCGTTCTACAACCATTTCGACACCAAGGAAGAGCTGTTTCAGGCGGCCGTGAACGATTACATCGATTCCCGAGCGACGCTGCTGGACTCGGTGACGGAGTCGATCGAAGATCCCGCCGAGAAGTTTGCCGCTCGTTTTCGGGTGACATCGAGGCTGTTTCGGCTGCGCCCCACCGAGACCCGTATCGGCATTGTCCTTGGCCCGCAGCTGATGATGTCCGACCGCGGATTGGGGCCGCGCGGGATCCGCGACATTCGCGCCGCGGCCGAGGCGGGGCGGTTTACCGTGACCGATCCGGAATTGGCGATGGTGATCGCCGCGGGTGCGCTGCTGGGTCTCGGTCAGCTACTCAACGACCGGCCAGAGCGCGACGACGGGCAAACGGCGGACGAAGTGACCAAGGGCCTCCTTAAGCTGTTCGGCATGTCCGACGAAGAGGCCCAACGCATTTGCCAATTACCGCTACCGGGTGCTGAGGCCGTGATCGGTGACGCCGATGGCGAATTCAGCGAGACAGGGTGATCGCCTGCTCCGGGCAGTTTTGCTCTCCGGTGAGCGCGTGGGCCTCGAATTCGCCGGAGACCTCCTCCGCAACCACGACGCAGTGGCCGAGTTCGTCGGCGTCGAAAACGTCCGGCGCCAAGCTGTAGCAGCGCCCATGGCCGGTACAGCGGTCGGCGTCGACGGAGACTCGCGTCATGGCTACGAAACCGGGTCCGAACCAGGCGACACCGGGAAGATCAGCGGCAGCGACTCCACCGACCTCAGCGCGGCGGTATAGATCAGCTGGGCGCCGGGTTTGATCTCGTAATCCGGTATGCGCCGATGGAATTCGCGCAACGCCACCCGCAGTTCCATGCGGGCCAGGTGGGATCCGAGGCAGCGATGCGGACCGCCGCCGAATGCGCGGTGCCGGTTCGGATTGCGGTGGAAGTCCACCAGCTCGGGATCGGGAAACTCGGCCGGGTCGGTGTTCGCCGCGCCGAGCAACGGGCTGACCCGTTCGCCCTTGCTGATGGGGCATCCGCCCACCTCGACGTCTTGCATGGCGACCCGGGCGACGCCGGGCACCGGAGTTTCCCAGCGCAACAGCTCTTCGATCGCGCTCGGCAAGATGTCGGGCTGCTCGACGAGCTCGTGGCGGTGGTCGGGGTGGCGGGCCAGATAGACGAAGAAGCAGTCGAGGGAGTCGGTGACCGTATCCAGCCCGGCGATCAGGAACAGGAAGCAGATGTCGAGGATCTCCTCGCGGGTCAACGGCTGCCCAGCCACCCTCGCCGTGATCAACGAGGACAACACGTCGTCGCGCGGGCTGGCGATGTGGTCGTCGATGGCGCGTTCGAAGTAGTCGTAGATCTGGTGCGCCACACCGGCCGACACGTCGTGGCGATTCTCATAGCCGGTGGCGCCCTCCGGGCGGATCACCCCGTCCTTCCACTCGAGAAACTGGTCGAGGTCTTCCAGCGGCAGACCCAGCAGCTGCAGGAACACGGTGCAGGGGAGTGGGACGGCGAACTCGGCGTGAAAGTCACATTCGCCCTTATCGGCGAAGCGGTCGATCATCTCGTTCACCAGCTCGGTGACGCTGGGCTCGCGCCGGGCCATTTCTCGCGGAGTGAACAGCGGATCAAGGATGCGACGGTACTTCGCGTGTTCGGGAGGGTCGACTTGCAACGGAATGAGCGGCCGGATGTTGCCGAGATCGACCGCGTCCATGTTCGACGAGAACAGCTCGGTGTGCTTGAGGGCCATCTCGATGTCGGCGAGGCGGCTCAGCACGACCGCCTGCGGCGCCCGCATCACTGGGCATGATTCGCGCAGTGCCTTATACATCGGTTGGGGCTCAGCTAGACCCGTCACCGCCTGATCGACGAACCCTTCGGTTTCTGTCATGTCGTCAGCCTTACACCCACGTCAGTATTGGGCAATGGTGCAACACCGCATTGCTGGCCGCTGGCCAGCAGTATCCGCGGCGGGTACCGTGTTCGTCGCGGACGAGTTGGCTGGGCGACCGCGGTTCGTGCCGGGCTTGTGTTAGTTCCATAGGTCCGGCATCGAGTCGAGGAAAGTCCGGACTTCACAGAGCAGGGTGATTGCTAACAGCAATCCGAGGCGACTCGCGGGAAAGTGCCACAGAAAACAGACCGCCACCCTCGCGGTGGTAAGGGTGAAACGGTGCGGTAAGAGCGCACCAGCATCCCGGGTGACCGGGGTGGCTCGGCAAACCCCACCCGAAGCAAGGCCAAGAAGGCCGCACGCAAGTGCGGCCGCGCAGGTGGTTGAGGGCTGCTCGCCCGAGCCTGCGGGTAGGCCGCTCGAGGCACCCGGCAACGGTGTGTCCAGATGGATGGTCGTCGCCGTGCTGCCGTTGCTCAAGCCGCGGCGGCGTGGAACAGAATCCGGCTTACAGGCCAACTCGTCCGCCTTCGCCGAAGGGCCCCGCGGCTACGGGTCAGCGTTTCGCTTTACGGACCGCCCTGGCGAGTTTGCCCAGCGCGGCATCGAGTTGCTGACGGCAGCTCTCGGCCAGGTCGGCCTCGCGCTGAAAGAGCAGACCGTAGGTGAAGGTGTCCTCGCCGACGGCGCGCGCGGCTTCGACCTGCGCAATCAGATGTTGCCGGCTCACCACGCTGTCTTGGTGGTCGCCGAGCAGCGTCTGGACGGCCTTCGCCTGCTCGGACACCTTTTGCGCTCCGGTAGCCGCCGCCGTGTAGCGAAGTCGCTTGGCGCGCTTGCGGATCGCGTGTAGCGCCTCGTCGACTTGGTGTTCCTGGCTCTCTTCTCGCGCGACGGCCTTTTCGGCCTTGGCGGCCTTTTTGACCCGCTTGTAGGCCGCGTCGATGGTCACCGGCGCCTGTTCATCGCCGTCACCGGCGGCCGGGATTTCGGCCACCATCGAGTCGAGGGCGTCGAGCAGACGGAAGTAACGCTGCGACCGCATGGCGGTCAGCGAGCGCCGCAGCCCGGTCTGGTAGCGCCAGCGGGCGCCCTCGACCAGACGTTCCCGTATGGGTCCGCGCACCAGATCGGGAGCCAGCTCATCCAGCTGGTCCTGGTAGCGCTCGGCCAGCACCTCGGCATCGCGCGCGACGCCGAGGACGCCGGCGAGCTCGCGCAGTTCGTCAAGGACCCACGCCGTGTCGGCCCCTCCGAACGAATCCTGGGAGTCCAGCAGCAGGCTGCGGATCTTGCGGGTAGTCACCCGCATCTGGTGCACGGCGTCGTCGGCGTCGGAGCGCACGGCGCGATCCCACACCAGTAGCCCTTCGACTTGTTCGGCCACCGCGCGGTGTACTGGGTCGGCGGGCGGTCTTGTGCCCTCGGAACCCTCGGCCTGCGACGTCGTGCCGAGCACTCGGGCCAGCTTGGAGCTGTGTCCGGCAGGTGCGGCACCGGCATCGAGCAGCCGATTGCTCAGCCGGCTCAACAGTTCGCTGCCGGCGGCCACGTTGGTGGCGAGGTCGTTGTCGAGCAGCTCCAATTCCCACTCGCGCCACTGTTGTTGGGCGGGGTCGGTGCCGGAGTCGTCGGGGCAAGCCGCCGACGCGGTGACGCGGTCATTGGAGAACTCCGCGAGCGCGGTGCCGTCGACGCTGTACAGCACCTGGCTTTCGCGTTCGGTGCTGATCCGCGCGACCGGCTCAACCGGGCGGTCTCGAACAATCGCCAGCACCACATCCAGCAACTCGCTGGGCACGCTGTCGCCGGACCCGCCCAGCGGTGCGTGGATCTCGCAGCGGGCATCGGGTCCGGCCGGCACCTTCAGGTGCCAGCCGGCGTCGTGCCCACCGGTGCGGCGTCGCAGGGTGATCTTGTTGCGCGCCAAGTCCTGCGCCGGTGTGTCGAAGTACACGGCATCCAGCGATTGGATCGACGACTTCTCGACGCGAGCCACCGCGGCGATGCCCTCGAATGACGGCGACATTGTCGACTCGAGGACGTCGAACTTGCGTTCCACCTCCAGGTGGGTGGACGTGTTTGGCTGCTTCGCGGGCATTCTGGGCTCCGGTGCGGGTGCATCGCCACGCTTGTTGTGTGGGGGTGGGCATCCAAGCGTGCCACATCTCGATGACCGGGTTCTGGCGCGATGCCGTTGGCCGGTGGGTGCGGGCACCGCCGGACCGGCGCGACCGTTCGCCTATTGAGCTCGTTGGGCTCATGCGCCGCGGTGAAATCGCTTATCGTTTGCGGTGTGGGCGACCGCCGCGGTTGCCGCTTTTCGGGTACGTATTGAAAGGAGCTATCCATGGTGTTTTTCGGCATTGCCACATCGCGCGCGGTTGCTGGTGGAATAGCTGCCGGGGCGATAAGCGGCGCAATGCTTTTTGGCGCTATCGGGCTGGCTCCTGGGCTGGCTCTGCCAAGAGCGGGGGCGGATCCGGAGCCGGCGCCCCCGCCGCCGAACTGCACGGCGGCCGACCTGGCCCAGGTCTCGGCGGGTGTCGCGGCGGCAACCTCGGTGTACCTGTACCAACATCCGGACGTCAACGCGTACTTCACCAGCTTGAAGGGTCAGCCCCGCGACGATATTCGTGATCAGCTGCAGCAGTACATGGACGCCAACCCGCAGGCCCATGCCGACCTCGAGGCCATTCGCCAGCCGCTGACCGACTTCCGGAGTCGGTGCGGGATGAAGCAATAACCGCTAAAAGCAATGCTCGTCGGCCGGGAAAGTCCCGCTGGCAACTTCTTGCGCGTATTGCATTGCGGCACGGCGTAATTCGCTCCCGACTTCGGCGAACCGCTTGACGAAGCGAGGGGCCTTGCCGCCGCTCATCCCGGCCATGTCCTGCCAGACCAGGACCTGGCCGTCGCAGTTCGGCCCGGCCCCGATCCCGACGGTCGGGATGGTCAGTTTGCCGGTGATTTGAGTGGCCAATTCGGCCGGCACCATCTCCATTACCACGGAAAACGCGCCCGCTTCCGCGACCGCGATGGCGTCCGCGACGGTCTGTTCTGCGCCGTCGCCGCGTCCCTGAACCCGGAAGCCGCCCAGGGTGTTGACGCTTTGCGGGGTGAAGCCGATATGGGCCATCACCGGGATGCCCGCGGCGCTCAGGCAGGCGATCTGCTCGGCTACCCGCTCGCCGCCCTCGAGCTTGACCGCGTGCGCGCCGCCCTCCTTCATGAACCGGGTCGCCGACGCCAGCGCGGCGGTGGGTCCCGCCTCGTAGCTGCCAAATGGCATGTCGGCGACGACCAGCGCGTGCGGGGCACCCCGGACGACGCCGCGGACCAGCGGGATCAGCTCGTCGATTGAGACGGGCAGCGTGGTGTCGTAGCCGTACACGACGTTGGCCGCCGAATCACCGACCAGCAGCACCGGGATGCCGGCCTCGTCGAAGATCTTGGCGGTCGAGTAGTCATAGGCCGTGAGCATGGCCCATTTGTGGCCTTCGGCCTTCATTTTCTGCAGGTGGTGGGTGCGGATCTTGGTCCGTGGCATTGCTTGCGCGGACGAGTTTGCGCCATAGACATTCTGCTCAGACATCGCTGTCCCTAGTGTTGGTCGGATCGATCCTCGTGGCCCGACAGGGTCCCCGGGTTCGGTGTTGACCCTCACAGTCTGCCATTTCTGACGCGCGGTTGCACTAGTGATCGATGTGACGCACGCCATCCGCGGACGCCGCTGAGCAGGGTCTCGCGTCGCCTCTGGCAGCATAGGTGAGCATGTGCCTGCCCCGCCGCGACAAGATCGCGCATGCTCTGCTGACCTGGACGGCGATCGCGGCCGTCGCCCTGGTTCTCGCGGGCTGTGTCCGCGTTGTCGCTGGACATGCCGTCATGGCTGGGCCGCGACTGGGTCAGCCGGTGAAGTGGACACCCTGCCGGGTCACCAGCGGGTCAGTGAAGATCCCCAGCGGAACGCTGTGCGGCAAGCTCGCCGTGCCGGTCGACTACGACCACATCGACGGCGACGTGGCGACGCTGGCGATGATTCGCTTTCCCGCGACGGGCAACAAAGTCGGCTCGCTGGTGATCAACCCCGGCGGCCCCGGCGAGTCCGGTATCGAGGCCGCGTTGGGGGTCGTCCAGACGCTGCCGAAGCGCGTCCGCGAGCGGTTTGACTTGGTCGGGTTCGACCCGCGCGGGGTGGGGTCGTCGCGGCCCGCGATCTGGTGCAACTCCGATGCCGACAATGACCGGTTGCGAACCGAGCCCCAGGCCGACTACAGCCCGGCGGGTGTGGCGCAGATCGAGAACGAGACCAAGCAGTTCGTCGCTCGCTGTGTCGAAAAGATGGGCGACAGCTTCCTGGCCAACGTCGGCACCGTCAACGTCGCCAGGGATCTGGATGCCATCCGCGCGGCACTGGGCGACGACAAGCTGACCTACCTTGGCTATTCGTACGGCACCCGGATCGGGGCGGCCTACGCCGAGGCCTATCCGGACAACGTGCGGTCGATGATCCTCGACGGCGCGGTGGACCCGAATGCGGATCCCATCGAGGCGGATCTGCGTCAGGCCAAGGGATTCCAGGACGCGTTCAACGATTACGCCACGGACTGCGCCAAGCAATCGAACTGTCCGCTGGGCACCGACCCGGCCAAGGCCGTCGACGTCTACCACAGCCTGGTAGACCCGCTGGTCGACCCGAATAACCCGATGGTCGGCAGGCCGGCACCCACGAAGGACCCGCGCGGGCTCAGCTACAGCGACGCCATCGTGGGCACCATCATGGCGCTGTATTCACCGACGTTGTGGCGCCACCTGACCGACGGCCTGGCCGAGCTCGCCCAGCACCATGGCGACACCATGCTTGCCCTGGCCGACATGTACATGCGCCGTGACTCGCACGGCCATTACAGCAACGCCACCGACGCGCGGGTCGCAATCAATTGCGTTGACCAGCCCCCGATTACGGACCGGGCGAAGGTTATCGACGAAGACCGGCGCTCCCGGGAGGTCGCACCGTTCATGAGCTATGGAACGTTCACCGGTGACGCGCCGCTGAGTACCTGCGCGTTCTGGCCGGTGCCACCCACGAGTCAGCCGCATCGCGTCACGGCACCCGGCCTGGCGCCGACCGTGGTGGTGTCCACCACCCATGACCCGGCGACACCGTACAAGGCCGGGGTCGACCTGGCTAAACAGCTTGGCGGCTCGCTGCTGACCTTCGACGGAACCCAGCACACGGTCGTCTTCGAGGGCTCCAACTGCATCGACGACTACGTGAGTGCGTATCTGATCAACGGGACCACGCCGCCGCAGGGGGCGAAGTGCTGACCACCCCGGTCGCACCCCGTCGCCGAATGTGTCCTCAGGGCGAAAAAATCGCGGCGGAAAATTCGCCCTGAGTGCACGCTGGGCCACACCGGGGACGACACGCCCGCCACACCGCAGACGTGACCAAGGCGTGACCATTTCGCGCTTAGACGGGTATTCGGGGGTGAAACGATGTCTGCCATGTCGCGCCTGAGACCGTTGTGCTCGGCGCTGTTTTCGTTGGGGCTGTTGACATCTGCGGTGATGGCACCGCTGGCGGGCGCCACTCCGGAACCCGGTGCCGGCCAGACCAACAGCCCGCAGCCGAGCGCGACACCGCAGCTGACGTGGGGGAGTTGCAGCGATTGGGTTGACGACGCCAACGCCATCCCGACCGCCAAGTGCACCACGGTGCCGGTCCCGGTCGACTACAACAATCCCACCGGGCCGCAAGCCAAGCTGGCAGTGATCCGTATTCCGGCGACGGGCCAGCGGATCGGATCGCTGCTGGTCAATCCGGGCGGACCGGGGGCGTCCGCGGTCGATCTGGCCGCCGGCATGGCGCCGGATCTGGCAAACACCGACATCGCCCGGCACTTCGACCTGGTCGGGTTCGATCCGAGGGGCGTGGGTAATTCCACCCCGACGCTGCGCTGCCGTACCGACGCCGAGTCCGACGCCTTCCGGAAGGAGCCGATGGTCGACTACAGCCCGGCCGGTGTGGCGCATATCGAACAGCTCTACCGGCAATTGGTGCAGCAATGCGCCAACCGGATGGGCAGCGCGTTCCTGGCGAACGTCGGCACCGCGTCAACCGCGCGCGATATGGACATGGTCCGTGTGGCGCTGGGCGACGATCAGATCAACTACCTCGGCTACAGCTACGGCACAGAGCTGGGCACCGCGTACCTCGAGCGGTTCAGCGACCACGTGCGGGCGATGGTGCTCGACGGCGCCATCGACCCGACCGTCGGCCCGATCGAGGAAAACGTCAACCAGATGGCCGGGTTCCAGACCGCGTTCGACGATTACGCCAAAGACTGCGCCCGGTCGGCCGCCTGCCCGCTGGGCACCGACCCGGCGCAATGGGTCAGCCGGTACCACGCCCTGGTTGACCCGCTGGCGCAGAAGCCGGGCAAGACGTCGGATCCGCGTGGCCTGGGCTACGCCGACGCGACCACCGGCACCATCGACGCGCTCTACACTCCGCAACGCTGGAAGTACCTGACCAGTGGCCTGCTGGGGCTGCAGAAGCGCACCGACGCCGGTGACCTGCTGATGCTGGCCGACGACTACAACGGCCGTGGCCGCAACGGGCACTACACCAACGACCAGGACGCGTTCAACGCGATCCGTTGCGTCGACGCGCCGTCGCCAACCGATTCGGCGAGCCTGGGTGGCTGCCGATCAGCGGATCCGCGAGGCGGCTCCGTTCCTGAGCTACGGGCAATTCACCGGAAACGCGCCGCGCGACGTGTGCGCGTTGTGGCCGGTGCCGGCGACGTCGACGCCGCACGCGGCTTCGCCGGTGCCGCTCGGCAAGGTCGTCGTGGTCTCCACTACGCACGATCCGGCTACCCCGTATCAGGCCGGGGTTGACCTGGCCCGCGAGCTGGGCGGCCCGCTGATCACTTATGACGGGACCCAACACACCGCGGTGTTCAACGGCAACCCATGTGTCGATAACGCCGTGGTGCGCTACTTCGTCGACCTGACGGTGCCACCGGCGTCGCTGCAATGTCGCCCTTAAGGCAGCTCTAACCTGCGCAATGCGTCTGGGCTGGCTTTGGTAACACGTTATTAACAGCAGTTGCCTAGTGTTCGAGTCATGGATCGACAGAAGGAATTCGTCCTCCGCACGCTAGAGGAACGAGACATCCGCTTCGTCCGGCTCTGGTTCACAGACGTGCTCGGTTACCTCAAGTCGGTCGCGATCGCGCCCGCCGAATTGGAGGGCGCCTTCGAGGAGGGCATCGGTTTCGACGGATCCTCCATCGAGGGCTTCGCGCGAGTCTCGGAATCCGACACCGTGGCGCACCCCGACCCGTCGACCTTCCAGGTGCTGCCCTGGGCCACCAGCGGCGGCCACCACCACTCGGCGCGGATGTTCTGCGACATCACCATGCCGGACGGCTCGCCGTCGTGGGCGGACCCGCGGCATGTGCTGCGGCGTCAGCTGCAGAAGGCCAACGACCTTGGTTTCTCCTGCTACGTGCATCCCGAAATCGAATTCTTCCTGCTCAAGCCCGGCCCCGAGGACGGGTCGACGCCCATTCCGATCGACAACGCCGGCTATTTCGACCAAGCGGTGCACGACTCCGCCTCGAACTTTCGCCGGCACGCCATCGAGGCCCTGGAGTTCATGGGCATTTCGGTGGAGTTCAGCCACCACGAAGGCGCGCCCGGCCAGCAAGAGATCGATCTGCGCTTCGCCGATGCGCTGTCGATGGCCGACAACGTGATGACGTTCCGCTACGTCATCAAAGAAGTCGCGATCGAGAACGGTGCGTGGGCGTCGTTCATGCCGAAGCCGTTCGGCCAGCACCCCGGCTCGGCGATGCACACCCACATGAGCCTGTTCGAGGGCGACGTCAACGCCTTCCACAGCGACGACGATCCGCTGCAGCTGTCGGACGTGGGCAAGTCGTTCATCGCCGGAATCCTGGAGCACGCCTCGGAGATCAGCGCGGTCACCAATCAATGGGTCAACTCCTACAAGCGGCTGGTGCACGGCGGTGAGGCCCCGACCGCCGCATCGTGGGGGGCGGCCAACCGGTCCGCGCTGGTGCGGGTGCCGATGTACACGCCGCACAAGACGTCGTCGCGGCGGGTCGAGGTGCGCAGCCCGGACTCGGCGTGCAACCCGTACCTGGCGTTCGCCGTGCTGCTGGCCGCCGGATTGCGTGGCGTGGAGAAGGGTTACGTGCTGGGGCCGCAGGCCGAGGACAACGTGTGGGATCTCACGCCCGAGGAGCGCCGCGCCATGGGGTATCGCGAGCTGCCCTCCAGCCTGGACAGTGCGCTGCGTTCCATGGAGGCCTCCGAGCTGGTCGCGGAAGCCTTGGGGGAGCACGTTTTTGACTTCTTCCTGCGCAACAAGCGCGCGGAGTGGGCCAACTACCGCAGCCATGTCACGCCGTACGAGCTGAAGAACTACCTGTCCCTGTAGCCGACTTCGTCCGAGCGTTGGTCCGAGCGGGTGGGCCGTTGCGCTACCGTCGTGATCGTGACCAAACCTGCGACGGAGCGCCCCAAGCTGCCCGGCGTCGGCCGGCTCGGATTGCTCGACCCGCCCGCGGCCGGCCATCTGGCGCAGCTGGGCTGGTACGAGCACGACGACCGGGCGCACGTCGACCTGCTGTGGTCGCTGTCGCGCGCACCCGATGCCGACGCCGCGCTGAAAGCCCTGGTTCGGCTGTCCGAGAACCCCGACACCGGATGGGACGAACTCAACGCCGCCCTGCTCGAGCGACCGTAGCCTGCGGGGGCGGCTGTTCGCGGTGCTGGGCTCGTCGCTGGCCCTGGGCGATCACCTGGTCGCCCATCCGCAATCCTGGAAGCTGTTGCGGGGCAAGGTCCGCTTGCCGTCGGCCGACGAACTGCGCAAATCGTTCGACGCGTGCCTCGACGAGTGCATGAACGACGCGGCGCCGGCCTCGGTCGGCCGCGACTGCGCAGCCTGTACCGCGACCAGCTGTTGGTGCTGGCGGCGCTCGACCTGGCCGCGACGGTCGAGGACGAGCCCGTGCTGCCGTTCGCCCTGGTCGCCGCCCACCTGGCCGAACCTGGCGGACGCGGCGATGGCGGCCGCGCTGCGGGTGGCCGAGAACACCGTGTGCGGCGATGGCACGCCGCCCCGACTGGCGGTCATCGCGATGGGCAAATGCGGTGCCCGCGAACTGAATTACGTCAGCGACGTCGACGTCATCTTCGTCGCCGAGCACGCCGACCCGGTCAGCACCCGGGTAGCCGGCGAGATGATGAGGGTCGCCTCGACGGCGTTCTTCGAGGTCGATGCCGGGCTGCGGCCGGAGGGGCGCGCCGGTGAGCTGGTCCGCACCCTCGAGTCGCACGTTGCCTACTACAAGCGCTGGGCGAAGACGTGGGAGTTCCAGGCGCTGCTGAAAGCCCGGGCGGCGGTCGGCGACGCCGAACTCGGCGAGCGTTACCTGGCCGCGCTGATGCCGATGGTCTGGATCGCCTGCGAGCGTGAGGATTTCGTGGCCGAGGTGCAGGCCATGCGGCGCCGCGTCGAACAGTTGGTGCCCGCCAACGTCCGCGGCCGTGAACTCAAACTCGGCACCGGCGGATTGCGCGACGTGGAGTTCGCCGTGCAGCTGCTGCAGCTGGTGCACGGCCGCGGCGATGAGTCGCTGCACGTGTCGTCGACCGTGGATGCGCTGGCAGCGCTGAGCGAAGGCGGCTACGTCGGGCGCGAGGACGCGGCGAACATGAACGCGTCCTACGAATTCCTGCGCCTGCTCGAGCACCGGCTGCAGCTGCAGCGGCTCAAGCGCACCCACATGCTGCCCGAGGCCGGCGACGACGAGGCGGTGCGCTGGCTGGCCCGCGCGGCCCACATCCGGCCCGACGGCCGGCACGACGCGGCGGGCGTGCTGCGCGAGGAGCTCAAGCACCAGAACGTGCGGGTGTCCCGGCTGCACGCCAAGCTCTTCTATCAGCCGCTGCTGGAGTCGATCGGGCCGGCCGGGCTGGAGATCGTCCACGGCATGACATCGGAGGCCGCCGAGCGCCAGCTCGCCGCGCTGGGCTACGAAGGCCCGCAGACCGCGCTTGAACGCACATGTCGGCGCTGGTCAACCAGAGCGGCCGGCGCGGCCGGGTGCAGTCGGTCCTGCTGCCCAGGCTGCTGGACTGGATGTCGTACGCCCCCGACCCCGACGGCGGGCTGCTGGCCTACCGGCGGCTCAGCGAGGCGCTGGCCACGCAGAGCTGGTATCTGGCCACGCTGCGCGACAAGCCCGCGGTCGCCAAGCGGCTCATGCACGTGCTGGGCACGTCCGGCGTATGTCACGGATCTGCTGATGCGCGCGCCCGAGGTCATCCAGAGTTACTGCAGACGGGCCGGCCGGGCCGAAGCTGCTCGAGACCGAACCCGCCGGCGTGGCCCGGGCGCTGATCACCTCGGCCGGCCCGCCACCCCGACCCGATTCGGGCCATCGCCGCGGCGCGTGGGCTGCGCCGACGCGAGCTGGCCCGCGTCGGCTCCGCGGACCTGCTCGGCATGCTCGAGGTCACCGAGGTGTGCACGGCGCTCACCTCGGTGTGGGTGGCGGTGCTGCAGGCCGCCCTGGACGCGATGATCCGGGCCAACCTGCCGAAGACGGCCCTAACAGGGACGCACCGGCGGCCATCGCGGTCATCGGCATGGGCCGGCTGGGCGGTTCGCGAGCTGGGCTACGGGTCCGACGCCGACGTGATGTTCGTCTGCGAGCCGGCCAGCGGCGTGGACGATTCGCGGGCCGTGCGGTGGTCGAGTTCGATCGCCGAGCAGGTTCGCGAGCTGCTGGGCGACTCCCAGCGTCGACCCGCCGCTGGAGATCGACGCCAACCTGCGGCCCGAGGGCCGCAGCCGGTCCGCTGGTCCGCACGCTGGCGTGCCTATGCCGCCTACTACGAGCAGTGGGCGCAGCCGTGGGAGATCCAGGCGCTGCTGCGCGCGCACGCGGTGGCCGGCGACGCAGATCTGGGCCAGCGCTTCCTGCTGATGGCCGACAAGACCCGCTATCCCGCCGGGTGGCGTGTCGGCGGAGGCGGTGCACGAGATCCGGCGGATCAAGGCCCGCGTCGAGTCCGAGCGGCTGCCGCGCGGCGCCGACCCGCAACACGCACACCAAGCTGGGCCGCGGGGGACTGGCCGACATCGAATGGACCGTGCAGCTGCTGCAACTGCGGCACGCGCACGAGATCCAGGCCCTGCACAACACCTCGACGCTGGAATCCCTGGACGCGATCGCCGCGGCCGACCTGGTCCCCGCCGATGAAGTGCCGACCTGCTGCGGCAGGCCTGGCTGACCGCCACCCGGGCCCGCAATGCGCTGGTGCTGGTCCGCGGCAAGCCCACCGACCAGCTGCCCGGACCGGGGCGCCAGCTCAACGCGGTTGCGGTGGCCGCGGGCTGGCCGCACCGACGACGGCAGTGAATTCCTGGACAACTATCTGCGGGTGACGCGGCGGGCAAAAGCGGTGGTGCGCAAGGTGTTCGGGAGTTGAGTCAACACGCGGCCGGGTTTGGGGCCGACGTTCGAGGTGTTGAGCGCCGCCGAGCTTGATCGGGTGAAGACGCTGTATGCGCCGCTGACCGAGGCCGTTCGGGAACTGATCGACGCCACCATCTGGACCCAGGCCGACGACGACGTCGTCGAGGAAGCCCGGACGGCGATCGAGGCGGTGACCCGGTCGCTGCGCGAAAAGACCCGGCCGGCCGGATGAGCTATCTAACGTCGACGGTCGTCCGCTGCCGTTGGGCAACGCGGCAATCGGCCTGTGCAACCCGATAGCGCCGCCGATGATCGTCCACCATGAGGACGACGGGCGGTGCTGGAGCGAGTTCGTCCTCGGGTCGGCCTACGAGGGCCCGCCCACCCTGGTGCACGGCGGAGTCAGCGCCCTGCTGCTCGACCACATCCTCGGCGAGGCGGCCAGCCAGGGCATGACCAAGCCGCGCTTCACCGGAACCATCACGGTGAAGTATCTGCGCGGGACACCGCTGGGACCGCTGCGCGCCGAGGCCTTGGTCGAACGTACCGAGGGCGTCAAAACCTTTGCGCGCGGCTTTATTTCGGATGCCGAGGGGGTCACCGTCCAGGCCGACGGCGTGTTCATCAGCCGTCCTGGGCGCGGGAAGCCGAATGAAGTTCTACGTCAGCAGCGCCTTCCTGAACACCCGCGAGATCGTCGAGATCGCCAAGGCCGCCGACGAGCTCGGCTACGACGGCGTCGGGATCCCGGACCACGTCGTCAACCTGGAGGCCCTGGACACCCCGTATCCGTACACCAAAGACGGGCAACGACGCTGGCAGCCGTTCACCGACTGGCCCGATCCATGGGTCCTGGTCGGCGCGCTGGCGCAGGTCACCACGCGATTGCGGTTCGTCACCACCGTCTACATCCCGGCGATGCGCAATCCCTACTCGGCGGCAAAGGCCATCGGCACCGCGGCGACTTTGGCGTCCGGCCGGGTGGAGCTGGGCATCGGGGTCGGCTGGTGCCGAGAGGAATTCGCGTTGATGGGTGAGCAGTTCGCGGCGCGAGGCAGCCGCACCGACGAGATGCTCGAGTTGATGCGGGCGCTGTGGGAACCGGGCTGGACGGAATTCGACGGCCGGTTCTATCCGACACCGCGGCTGGAGATGCAGCCGACCCCGCCGCCCATACCGGTCTATGTCGGCGGGCTCAGCGATGTCGCGCTGCGCCGTGCTGCTCGCCACGACGGCTGGATCGGTGACCTGATCAAGACGGACCGGGCCATCGAGGCGGTCGGCCGGCTGCGGCAACTCCGCGCCGAAAGCGGTTTGTCGATGGATGATTTCACCGTCCTGACGCCGCTGACCGACGCCTTCACCATCGCCGATTACCAGCGCGCCGACGATGCCGGCATCACCGGCATCATCACCATGCCGTGGATGTTCTACGCCGGACCGGACGCCACGCTTGGCCGACAAGATCGACGGCATGCAGCGTTTCCGCAAGGACCTCGCGCTCGACGGTTAAGGACCTGCACCCCCCCCACAAGCAACCGCCCTCTGTTTCGGCACGGGCCCACGTAGTTGGTACGGTCGACGAGCCGAATGGAATTGGGGAGGAAATATGCGCAAGAGCGTCTTGGCAGCCGCGGCGATAGCCATTGGTGTCGCCGCGTCGCAAGCCACGGCAACGACAATCGCAAGCGCCGACACCAACTTGCAGTCGCTGGTGCCGGTACCGGCAAACACTCAGAGGACCGACGGTCCGGACTCTATTCACGACAATGGCATTCATCTGCACTTCATGGTCAACGGATCGCCGACCGATGTGATGAACGCCTATCAGCCCGCGCTCCAAGGGAAGGGCTGGGTAGTGACCGTCCAGAATTCGGGTGGTAGCGGCGGGGGTGGGGGCGCGACCTACACGGCCACCAACGGCACCACCTACGGCGTGTTCACCGGAGGAGGCTACGGCAGCACGACCGACGTCGAGGCATGTGCCTGGCCGGCAAAGCCCCCGAACAACGATTGCGGTAGCGGCAACCGATAACCCGAACCCCGGACCGAAACCGTTTGTCGCCAACCGATTTCACCGTCCAGACGGCTCCGGGCGCCCGGCTGGCGGAGGTTGTCGAGATGTGGGGGACACCACGGCAGTTGGTTTCGGCCAACTGCTTTCATCGGCCCTGCCCTCATGCGACACTCCGTCAATGGCATTTTCAGTCGTAGTTCCCACACCGCAAGGCACCGTCAGGCGCACCTTCGGCGACGAAGCTGCGTATGCGATAGCTAGCGGGGTGCTGACCATCCAGGACACGCGTGGTGGCAATACTGCGCGTCATCTCTCGCCTGGGGCATGGATTGAGGTTGCCGACGGCATCGATCCGATCTTCTAGCCAATCTCGCCACTCTCGCAACCAATCCCGCGCGCTAACTGTGGGATTGGAAAGGGTTGGTGGGCAAGTTACGACGAAGCCACCCGGGCGGCAATCGGTCGTGTGATCGCGGCTCGGGTGGCTTCGTCTAGCGAGGTCTAGCGGGATCTAAGCGAGGATCCTGCAGGCGTTTGCTGGCCTATACGTCGTAGTACAGCGCGAACTCGTACGGGTGCGGCCGGATCTGGACCGGCAGGATCTCGTTCTCGCGCTTGATAGGTGATCCAGGTCTCGATCAGGTCCTCGGTGAACACGCCACCCTCGGTGAGGTATTCGTGGTCCTCCTCGAGGCGGTCGATCACCGCGGACAGCGGGGTCGGCGCCTGCGGGATGTTCGCGGCCTCCTCCGGCGGCAGCTCGTAGAGGTCCTTGTCGACCGGGGCCAGCGGCTCGATCTTGTTCTTGATGCCGTCCAGGCCGGCCATCAGCATCGCCGCGAACGCCAGGTACGGGTTGCCCGAGGAGTCGGGGCAGCGGAACTCGAGGCGCTTGGCCTTCGGGTTGTTGCCCGTGATCGGGATGCGCACGCAGGCCGAGCGGTTGCGCTGGCTGTAGACCAGGTTGATCGGGGCCTCGTAGCCCGGCACCAGACGCTTGTAGGAGTTCACCGTCGGGTTGGTGAACGCCAGCAGCGACGGCGCGTGGTGCAGCATGCCGCCGATGTAGTGGCGCGCCATGTCCGACAGGCCGGCGTAGCCGGTCTCGTCGTAGAACAGCGGCTTGCCGTCCTTCCACAGCGACTGGTGGCAGTGCATACCGGAGCCGTTGTCGCCGAACAGCGGCTTGGGCATGAAGGTGACGGTCTTGCCCGCCTGCCACGCGGTGTTCTTGATGATGTACTTGAACAGCTGCAGGTCGTCGGCCGCGTGCAGCAGGGTGTTGAACTTGTAGTTGATCTCGGCCTGGCCGCCGGTGCCCACCTCGTGGTGGCCGCGCTCCAGCGCGAAGCCGGCGTTGAGCAGGTTGGTCAGCATCTCGTCGCGCAGGTCGACGTAGTGGTCGTACGGGGGCAACCGGGAAGTAGCCGCCCTTGGGGCGGACCTTGTAGCCGAGGTTGGGCTGCCGTCGGCCTCGTATGGCTCGCCGGTGTTCCACCACCCCGAGATCGAGTCGACCTCGTAGAAGGCGCCGTTGATCCTCGAGTCGAAGCTGACCGAGTCGAAGATGTAGAACTCGGCCTCGGCACCGAAGAACGCGGTGTCGGCGATGCCGGTGCTGTTCAGGTAGTTCTCGGCCTTGCGGGCGACGTTGCGCGGGTCGCGGGAGTAGGCCTCGCGGGTGAACGGGTCGTGCACGAAGAAGTTGATGTTCAGCGTCTTGGCCGCGCGGAACGGATCGATGCGCGCGGTGTCGGCATCGGGCAGCAGCAGCATGTCGGACTCGTGGATCGACTGGAAGCCGCGAACCGACGAGCCGTCGAAAGCCAGGCCGTCCTCGAACACGCTCTCGTCGAAGGACGAAGTCGGGATCGAGAAGTGCTGCATGACGCCGGGCAGATCGCAGAACCGGATGTCGACGTACTCGACGTTCTCGTCCTTGGCGAGTTTGAAGACGTCGTCGGCCGTCTTTTCCGTCACTGAATGCTCCTTTGCTTGGTGATCCGGGGCCTGACGCTATGAACTTGTTGTTGCCCGTGAGTCAAGCTCGCGTTGCGCCGAGGTTACGTGACCATGCCGACCGCGACGAATGCCGGGGTCGCCGGCGGGTTCTATTGTGGAGGCCATGGACCGCAAGATCGTATCTGGTTCGGTGCAGCGGCCCACCGGCCCGTCCCGGACCAAAGCGCCGGGGTACCCGGGTGAGGTGCTCGGCCTGCCGGACAGCGGGCCGGGGTCGCTGGCGCGGATGGGGCGCCGGTTGTCGGCGCTGCTGATCGACTGGCTGCTCTCTTATGGGCTGGGGGCGCTGGCCCTGGGATTTGGCGTCATCTCCAAGGAGACGTTGGCGACCGCGGTTTTGGTCATTTGGCTGGTGCTCGGCGTGGTGGCGGTGCGGCTGTTCGGCTTCACACCGGGGCAGCTGGCGCTGGGTCTGCAGGTGGTGACGCTGGACGGACGCCGGCTGGGGATCGGCCGGGCGGTGGTGCGAGGACTGCTCATCTCGTTGGTCATCCCGCCGCTGTTCACCGATTGGGACGGGCGGGGGTTGCAGGACCGGGTGACCGGCACCGCCGTCGTACGCCGCTAGCCGTTAATTTCTGCGCCGAACGTGGGCCGTATGGACGAAAATCCGTCTGAACGCGTGCATTACCCCACGCTCGACGGGTCCTGAAGGGCGTCGAAGTCAGGCACGCCGTTAGCTACCTTCGGCGCACGGTGCGCTGGACGCCCTTCATCTTGCCGGCGTTGGGCAGCGGCCCCTTCGGCAGGACACCGGTACCGGCCCGCGATCCCAGCGCGGCCAACCGCGACTCCAGCGTGTCCATCTGTTTGGTGGTGATGTTGGCCGGGAGGCGGGTGAGGTGGCGTTCCAGCTTGGCCAGCGGCACTTCACCTTCGCCGTTGCCGACGATGATGTCGTAGATCGGCACGTCGCCGACCAACCGCGCGGTGCGCTTTTTCTCCTGCGCCAGCAGCGGTTTGACCCGGGCCGCCGACCCCTCGGCGACGAAGATGATGCCCGGCCGGCCGATCACCCGATGCACCGCGTCGAAGTGGCCGGTGGCGGCCACGCCCGGGCTCACCCGCCACTTGCCGCGCAGGTTGTCCAGCGCCCACGCCGCCGCGCCGGTTTGGCCCTCGGCCTTGCGGAACACCGATCGCTGGGCCCGGCGGCCGAAGATGATGAACGCCACCAGCAGGCCCAGGACCACCCCGAGCGGGATCATCGTGATCATCGTGAAGCCGCCGGTCCACACGCCGACCCCCACCGAGACGCCCACGATCAGCACGAACGCGCCGATCATGTACGGAAGCAGGCGCTTGTCCTCCTTGCGCTGCATGTTGAACGCCTGCCACAGCTGGGTGCGGCGCTCCCGCGAGGCGGCCTTGCGGGCGGCCTTCGCCTCCGCTCGGGCGGCCTTGTTCGGGGGGGTGTTTCGGGGCTTAGACATAGTCATCAAGGATACGAGGACGCGCGCGCCTGTTCGTAGAGCTCGGCCGTGCCCGGTAGGACGATCGCACCAGCGGCCCGGCCATCACGCCCGAAAAACCCGAGCTCTTCGGCGTATTGCGCGTGCTCGACGAACTCCTCGGGCCTGACCCAGCGCTCGACCGGGTGATGCCGCGGCGACGGCCGCAGATACTGGGTGATGGTGACGATGTCGCAGCCGGCGGCATGCAGGTCGGCCAGGGCGATGCGCACCTCGTCGGGGGCCTCGCCCAGGCCCAGGATCAGATTGCTCTTGGTGACCAGGCCGAAATCGCGCGCGGCGGTGAGCACGTCCAGGCTGCGCTGGTAGGTGAAGGCGGGCCGGATCCGTTTGAAGATCCGCGGCACGGTTTCGACGTTGTGCGCCAACACTTCCGGGCGGGACTCGAAGACCTCGCCGAGTCGGGCGGGCTCACCGCTGAAGTCGGGGATGAGCAGTTCGACGCCGGTAGCGGGGTTGAGATCCTTGATCGCGCGCACCGTTGCGGCGTACAGCCAGGCCCCGCCGTCGGGCAGGTCGTCGCGGGCCACGCCGGTGACGGTGGCGTAGCGCAGGCCCATTGTTCGCACACTCTCGGCGACCCGCCGGGGCTCGTCCCGGTCCAGGGCGGCGGGTTTGCCGGTGTCGATCTGGCAGAAGTCGCACCGGCGGGTGCACTGGTCACCGCCGATCAGGAAGGTCGCCTCGCGGTCCTCCCAGCATTCGAAGATGTTGGGGCAGCCGGCCTCTTCGCAGACCGTGTGCAGACCCTCGCGCCGGACCAGGCTCTTCAGCTCGGTGTACTCCGGCCCCATTCGGGCCCGCGTCTTGATCCACGGCGGCTTGCGCTCGATCGGGGTCTGCGCGTTGCGCACTTCCAGCCGCAGCAATTTGCGGCCTTCCGGCGCCCCGAAAGTTGGCAAAGTCACGTCGTCGATGCTACGCGGGCGCAGCTGTGGTCACTGACCGCCAACGAACCGTCCAGGGCGTCGCGGACGGCGTCGGCGACCGCCGGGCGCAGATCCTCGACAGCAACCCGGCGTCCGAGTTCGACAGACAACGACGTGACCCCGGCGTCGCTGATGCCGCACGGGACGATGCCGCTGAACGCCGTCAAATCGCAGTCGCAGTTCAGCGCGAACCCGTGCATCGTCGTCGCCCGCGACACGCGTACCCCGATGGCCGCGATCTTGCGTTCGGGCCGATCGGAGCTCGCAGGCAGCCACACCCCGGACCGCCCGCCGACTCGGACCGTCTCCACGCCGACGCCGGCGCATACCTTGATCAGCGCTTCCTCGATCCTTCGGACGTAGTTGACCACATCGAGGGGTTCCGCCAGCCCGATGACGGGATAACCGACCAGCTGCCCCGGTCCATGCCAGGTGATCTTGCCGCCGCGGTCGGTGTCTACGACATCGATGGCGGGAGTGCCCTCAGGGGATGGGTCGGGCCGCTCGTGCGGCTCGGTACGGCGTCCGGCGGTGTAGACGGCAGGGTGCTCCAGCAGCAGCAGGGTGTCGGGCCCGCCGGCGACTCGGGCGTCCACCAGGTCGCGCTGCAGCTGCCAGGCGGTCCGATAGTCGACCATTTCGAGCTGCCGGACATCGATCGCGCCGGCGTGTGACCTGATCGAAGACCGGATGGAACCCGTCACGCTCGCGAGGCTACCCCCTGGCGACGATGCTGGGCACTGAGCGTCACGCTGGGCCCAGAGCGCTGCCGAGTGGCTGGCGGGTCTAATCGTGGTCGCGCCGCGCGGTGGCGTAGCCGAGCGCCTCGCCAATGGTGTTGTGGTGGAACCGGAAACCGGCCATAGCTGGGGCCGCGGTTCGTACCGGCTCAAACGCGCCGCCACGATCCGCGGCTCCAGCTATGTGTGGACTGGGAGGCCGCTACGCTCCAAGGTGGCGTTCGCCGAGCGCGACGATGTGAACCTTCTTGAGCGACGCACGGTGGGCAACCTGCCCGTCAGGTCGCCGCAATGAGTGCAGAACGCAACCAACGTCTCGCCCTATTGCATCACCGGATTTCCAGCGCAGACACCAGCCCGGCCAATTCGCTGGTTGCGTGGCGGAAGCCCTCGGCGATCCGGTCGACGGCGTACTCGATGTCGCTTTGGGTGTGGTTTGCCATCACCTGCAGCCGGAAACGTGCTTCTCCCTTTGCCACCCCGGGGTATTCGATAAGGTTCGCGACCAGCCCGGTGGCATGCAGTTGCCGGCTCACCAGCCGAGCCATGGCCTCGGTGCCCATTTTGACGCAAACAATCGGCGACGGCGCCCCGTAGGTCTCAAAACCTCTATCTGCGAGTCGGTTTCGCAGTTGCAGCACGTTGTGCAGGTTTTGGGACCGCAGCGCTTGGCCTTCGGGGCTGTCGACGATATCGAAGGCCTTGAGGACAATTGCGGATTGGATCGGCGAGAGTGCGTTGGAGAAGATGTTCGGTGAGGCATACATGCGCAGGTACTCAGTCACCTTGCGATGTTTGGCCGCCACGAAGCCGCCGTTGGACGCGAAAGTCTTCGAGAACGAGCCCATCACCAGATCGACCTTGCCGATCATCGATTGCAGGCCGAGGTGGCCGCGCCCGTCGGGACCCATCGACCCCAGGTCGTGAGCGACGTCAACAACAAGGGTCGCCCCGAATTCATGCGCTAGTGGTCTGTCGGTGAATTAGTACGGTAGGTTGTACTATGCCTGTTATGACAGCTGCCGCATTGCTGGTCAGCGATGTTGCGCGTGCGGAGTTGGAGAAGATGGCGGCCTCGACCTCGTTGCCGCATCGGCAGGTGATGCAGGCGCGGGGGCTGTTGTCGGCCTGTGATGGAGTGGCCAACGAGGAGATCGCACGGCGCTGCGGGGTGGATTCCGATACGGTGCGGCGCTGGCGTTCTCGGTTTACTGACGAGGGCGTCAGCGGGGTCGGACGGATCGCGAAAGGCCGTGGTCGCAAGCCGAGTCTGCCGGCTGGGACAGTCGAAGAAGTGCTGAGACTGACCCATAAAGAGCGTCCCGCCGATGGGTCGACGCACTGGTCGACGCGTTCGTTGGCCGCGCGGGTCGGCATCGGCAAGGACGCGGTGGCCAAGATCTGGGCCGATCACCAACTCAAGCCGTGGAAGGTCGAAACATTCAAGGTCAGCAACGATCCTCGGTTCGAGGAGAAGCTCGTGGATGTTGTTGGGCTGTATGTGAATCCACCGGCGCGTGCGGTGGTGTTCAGTTTCGATGAGAAGACTCAATGCCAGGCATTGGACCGCACGCAGCCCTCGCTGCCGATGAAGGCCGGCCGCGCCGGGACCATGACTCATGACTACAAGCGCAACGGCACCATCGACCTGTTCGCGGCGATGAACATCGCCACTGGCGAGGTCCTGACCGATCTGCGCAAAGGCCACACCGGTGCTGATGTCCTGCGGTTCTTCAAGCAGATCGACGCATCGGTCCCGCGCGGTCTGGGTGTGCATGTCGTGCTTGACAACCTTTCGGCGCATTCCACTCCCGAGATCGCGAAATGGCTTGCACACAAGGATCGTCGCCGCTGGCATCTGCATTACACCCCGACGTCGAGTTCCTGGCTGAACCTGATCGAGCGCTGGTTCAAGGAACTCACCGACAAACGCTTGCGCCGTGGTGTTTTCACCAGCGTCGCCGAACTCACCGATGCCATCACCGCCTGGGCCGCGCACTGGAACACCAACCCCAAACCCTTCATCTGGAAAGCTACCGCCGACGACATCAGCACCAAGGTGCGACGTGGCCGCGACACCCTCAACCAGATCAAATCGCAGACAGACCACTAGCGCTTGCAACGCAACCAGGTCGGGCGTATCCGAATTCATCGAGAACAATGACTCGCTGACGATCATGATGCCATTGCTGGCGTCATGGGCGCGGATCGCCTCCAGCTTTTCTCGCACCGCGTCGAGATCGTTGTGCCCGAACAGGTGGACATTGCGGGTCGCGGCCTGCGCGCCGTCCTGCAGGCAGGCGTGCGCAAGCCGGTCGATGACAATGTGATCATCGGGCCGCACCAGGCCCTTGATGACCCCAAAGCCAGCGGCCCAGCCGGTCGGGAAAAGGCTGACATGCTCGACGTCGAGGAACCGCGCGATTCTGCGTTCCAGCGCAAGCGACACCGACGTGTTGCCGAGCAGGACCGACGACCCGGCGCTATGGACGCCGTACTCCTCGATCGCATGTCGGGCCGCGGCCTTGATGTCGGGATGCCCGGAAAGCGACAGGTAATCCTGCGACCCGAAGTTGACCCCCTGAAGCTTTCTGCCGGCGTCGTCGTACGCCACGACGTGCCGCCTGGGACCCGCTTCGGTAGACCGCCCATACGGCCACAGTTGGTGGTCTCGTCGCCGGTCTTGCCACTGGTAGAAGCCGTCGACGCGGTCGATGATGTTGGGGCCGCTCAGCGGGCGGTAATCCTGCATGCTCCCGTTCAGGGTGGCCGGGTCCGTTGCTGTCGGCTCAGCATTCGCCGTAGTCACGCTTTCTATGGTGGTCACGTGCGCACCTCCTAGAGGAGTTGAAGGATTAGTC
>CAVVLC010000004.1:0-112007 GCA_963748885.1 uncultured Actinomycetota bacterium | reverse complement strand
AGTACCTACGGAACCGGAAATGTCAATCCCGGCACCGCCGGAGCGGGTGGCACCGGGACCACCGGCAACGGCGGGGCCGGCGGCAACGGCGGTGAGGCGTGGATCGACAACGGTGCCTCCACGGCAACCCCTGCGGCGGCAACGGCGGCGCCGGCGGCGCCGGCGCCTCCGGCGGGGCCGGCGGCAACGGCGGCACGGCGGCACTCTTTGGCAGTTCTTCGGCGGTTACCCCCGTCGCTGGCGCAGGTGGTGCCGGCGGCGCCGGCACCAGCGGCACCGGCGGGGCCGGCGGCTCCGGCGGTCTTGCGATAACCTCCGGGTCCGCAAATGTCACCGGCGGCGCCGGCGGGGCCGGCGGCACCGGGTCCGCGGGCGGCGGCGCCGGGGGCACGGCGGTGACGCGGTCAGCGAGGGAACCGGAAGCGCCACCGGCGGCAACGGCGCGGACGGCGCCAGCGGCGGCACCACCGGCCCCGGCGGGGCCGGCGGGGCCGGCGGCAGCGCCAGAGTCCAGTACATCTACTCCACGGCTAACGCCACTGGCGGTAACGGCGGGGCCGGCGGCGGCGGGACCATCGGTGGGGCCGGCGGCGCCGGCGGCGGCGCGGACATCATGGACGGACTCGGAACGCCACCGGCGGCAGCGGCGGCGTGGGCGGCGTCGGGACCACCGGTACCGGTGGGGCCGGCGGCCACGGCGGCGGGGCTCAAGGCGAGTACTCCAGCGCTGCGGGTACGACCACCGCCGGCAACGGCGGGGCCGGCGGCGACGGCACCACCGGCGGGGCCGGCGGCGACGGAGGCGGCGCGGGGACCAGCGAACTCGGAAACGCCACCGGCGGCAACGGCGGCGCGGGCGGTACCGGGACCACGGGCACCGGTGGGGCCGGCGGGGACGGCGGCTACGGAGCAATCTATAACGGCGCTTCCACGGCTACCGCCACCAGCGGCAACGGCGGGGCCGGCGGCGACGGCACCACCGGCGGGGCCGGCGGCAACGGCGGCGGCGGCGGCCCCAACGGCGGCGGCCCCTACCTCGGCGGCTACGGCGCGCAAAACTGGGGACTCGGAAACGCCATCGGCGGCAGCGGCGGCGTGGGCGGCGCCGGGACCACCGGTACCGGCGGCGCCGGCGGGGACGGCGGCTGGGGAGCAACAATCGGAAACACCGCTTCGACAGCTAGCACTACCGGCGGCAACGGCGGGGACGGCGGCGCAGGCACCGGCGGCGGGAACGGCGGCAACGGCGGTGACGCGGCCACCACCGGAACCGGAAGCACCACCGGTGGCATCGGCGGCTCCGGGGGTTCGGGCGTTCCCGGCGGTCCAAACGGTTCCCCCGGCTTAAATGGCAGCCCCTAATCACACTATGGGCTTGCTGCGACCGTAGCCCACTGACCAGCCAAGACGTGATCGTAGAAACCATCGCTGCCACCACTGATGCAGCGATGGCTTCTACATCTACGCCAAGCCCGGCATCGCGTAGCGCGTTCAGCTGGTGCCGGAAGTGGCCCGCCACTCCTGACGCTCGTAAGCGCTAGGGGTTCGGCGTGCCCGCAGCATCATCGTGTCCGCCCACGACGGGTGGCGGTGCGGGGTGGGACAGGTGATGCGGGGATGCATCCGCCGCAGTTGAGGCCGATTATGCAACCGTCGCGAACGCGCTGCGCGGGAAGGCGCGTCGCGAGGCCCCCTGGGGTTTGGTGGAGGTGTGGGCGTGGCCGCCACGCGGACGACGCTGCGGGCGGCGTGGTCAAACCCTCGTGTGAGCCGGATCCGACCACACGGGTAACCACGGCCGCGGTGGCGAACACGGCCACGGTCGTTCGCCGCGAGTCAGCAGCGAATTGCCGCTGATCCGCAGGTCTTTCCCAGGAATCAGGAGGCCGCCGGCGAGCGGCGCCGGGCTCGTGGCGCGGGGGGCCGCAGCGGGTCTATTGCACGGGCCAGCTGCGGATAGGCGATCGCGGGCCCAATCCAGCGGGTCAGGTACCGTCGCAGCTCGGCGCCGCCGCGGGGCGGTCGGCCCGGGTCGGCGAGGAACGAGTGCAGCACCCGAAGGCAGAACTCCGCCAGTTCATCAAGGGCCGCCTCGTCGAAACCCTGTTGCTGCCAGTCCACGTCGTAGCGATGCAGCATCGAGCGCCCGAAAGTCACGGCGGTGTCCGACATGATGCCGGAGCGGCCGCGCTGACTGAGGACGAATTCGACCTGGTTGTCGGACGCCAGTTGTTCGATCGCGAATGCAACTCCCTCTACTATCGCGACGATCGGGTCGGTTATCCCGCTGACATGGGTAGCCAGATGACCCAGAAAGCCGTCGGCCGATCGCATCGCCGTTGCTACCAGCAGCGCCTCGGTGCCGGAGAAGTAGCGGTAGACGGTCTGACGCGTCACACCGAGGGTTCGGGCCACATCGGCGATCCGCATTGCCGAGCCGCGTTCGTTGATGATGCTGTCCGCGGCATCCAGGATCCGCTCGATCGCCTCCTCGTCAGACGCCGGCGTGTTTCCCGCCCAACCGTGACTGCGCATCGTCAGTGAGTCGCAAACTCGTTGTCGGTCATCGGCATGGCTGGATCATAACGTCCGTGCGGTGAAAATCGTCCGATAACAACGGTCCGTGCGCAGGCGCGGGTCAGCGATTGGATTCCGCTGCGCCGGAGAGGCTTTCGGCCGCCACCCGGCTTGCCCATCGGTAGTCTGCCTTACCGGCGGGTGACCGCTGCACCTTGGCGGTGCGAATGATGGCCTTCGGCAGTTTGTAGCGAGCGACATGCTGCCCGCAAGTGGCCAGCAACTCCTCGTCCGATGGATCCCGCCCCTCGCGGATCTGCACGATCGCGACCACCTCGTTGCCCCATCGTTCGGAGGGACGCCCGGCCACCACCACGTCGTAGACGTCGGGGTGTTCGGCCATCGCGGCTTCAACTTCCTCGGCGAAAATTTTCTCGCCGCCGGAGTTGATGGTGACCGAGTCGCGCCCAAGCAGTTCGATGCTGCCGTCGGCGAGGAACCGGGCCCGATCACCCGGCACCGACTGGCGGACACCGTCAATGACCGGGAAGGTGCGGGCCGTCTTTTCGGCGTCGCCCAGGTAGCCGAGCGGGATCAGTGTGCGACGTGCCAGCCATCCGTCACCGTCCCCAGGATCCATGACCCGACTGAAATCGGTTGCCACGACAGCGGTTTCGGAACCCGGGTGGAAAGTTGCGGTCGCGCCCGGCGCGGATGCGGTGGACATCGTGTTCATTTGCATGCCCGACTCCGACGCCCCGACAGCGTCGATGATCAGTAGGTTCGGTAGCGCAGCGGTGAGGCGCTTTCGGACGCTCGGGGTCAGTGGGGCGCCACCGTTGCTGATCGACACCAGCCCGGACAGGTCGTAGCGCCCGCGCTCCAGTTCATCGGCGAGGGGGCGCGCGATCGCGTCGCCGACGACCGGGATGCTCATGACCCGTTCGCGTTCCACCAGCGCCAGAATCTGGTCCGCCCTGATGCTTTCGACATCGTCGGGAATCGCCACCCAGCCGCCCATCGTCATGATTTGAAAAGCACCCCATTGAGCCGCGCCGTGCATGAACGGTGGGATGAGCAGCACCGAGGCCACACCGGGGTTTTGCGCCGCCCTTGCGGCGACCTCGTCGTAGGACCTCAGCGCGTCGTCGGTGCCGAAATAGCGTCCGCCCATTGAGGAAACGAATATGTCGTTCTGCCGCCACAGCACCCCCTTGGGCATTCCGGTGGTGCCGCCGGTGTAAAGCACGTACAGGTCATCACCGCTGGGAGTGGGCATTCCGGTTGCGGGCGCCGGTGTGTCGATGATGGATTCATAGTCGACGGCACCGGGCAGCAGGGGCTGGCCGCTGTGGTCGGCCACCTGGATGAGGAACTCCAGGTTGGGTAATTGGTCGCGGATGGCCGCGACCCGCGGCGCGAATTCGGCGCTGTAAACCAGCGCCCGGGCCTTCGCATTGGCGAGTAGGTAGACGAGTTCTGCTGCGACGTAGCGGTAGTTGACGTTGAATGGTGCCGCCCGGACGCGGTAACCGCCGATCATCGCTTCCAAGTACTGGTTGCCGTTGCGCAGGTACAGCCCAACATGATCCTGGCCGGATTCATGACCCTGCAGCCGGTCCCGTTCGGTGTGACAACCTAAACCCAGGGACGCGAGGTAATGCGCGACACCGTCGACGCGGGCGTCCATTTCGGCGTAAGTCCATTGCCGGTCTCGCCAGATGAGTACCCGATGATCGGGAATCGCCTTGGCCAGCGTCGCGAACACGGTGGAGAGGTTGAACCCGCTGCTATCCATGAATCTCCTCCGCTTCGACTACCGCAATTTCAGGCAACCGACGCTCCCAGAATGAGGTTGACCGCCTCGTCGAGCTGCCCGGCGATCTCGTCGTAGTGACAGGAACCGGGCTGCCATCAGGGCACCGGAAAAGGTCATCTGCAGTGTGGACTTCACCGCGCGCGGCCAACCCGGCCCCAGTGCAGCACCGATGCGTCTGGACACCTCTTCGGCGATTTGGTCGCGCAGCGGCTTGACCGCCGGATCGTCGGCCATCAGCGCCGCGCCGCACGCGGCGGTCAGCTCGGGCTCGTCGGCGACCACCACCGCCATGTCCCGCATCGTCGCGCTCACCCGCGTCTTGGTGGTGTCGTTGACGTCGGTGTGGAGCGGAAGTGCCTGCAGGAAACGCAGGTACACCGCCGCGACCAGGGCACTCTTCGACGGGAAGTAGGTGTAGGCGCTGGCCGGCGAGACACCGGCACGGCTGGCGACGGCGCGCATGGTCAGGTTGGCGTATGACGATTCGCGCAGTTCCTGCCAACCCGGCGTCGAGGACCTTGCGGATCGTCTGCCCGGGCCGGCGATCCGATCGGCGGCCGCGGCTTGCGAGGCAGCCGACGGGTCCCAGGGAGGCGCCGCTTCTCTAGACACCCGTCTAGTATAGGAAATCGGATCCACCGAGGACAACTCAGTCGCAAAACATTCGCTGAGCTGATGATTAGGGATTCACCGGGCTTGTTCAGCCCAGCACAGTGTTGCCGGCGGACCCTGGAACCGCTACCTCGAAATTAAGTTATGGACAGCTGTCCAGAAAATCGCGACTGGCGGGCTTGCCGCCAAAGGCGGCATGGGGTGACCGCTGAACGTGTGCTCGTCACCGGTGCATTCGGGCTCGTCGGCTCCGCTGTGGTGGCCGCACTGTCCATCAGGGCCGCCACGTCGTAGCCACCGACCTCGACCTCCAGCGAATCATCAACGTGCGCAAGCGTTTACCGCGCTTCCGGGGTTCAAGTGCAGTGGGCCGATCTGACATCACCGGAGGAAGTCAGGCCCTGCTCGCGGCGACGGCGCCGACGGCCATCATCCACCTGGCCGCCATGATTCCGCCGTTCTGCTATGCGCGGCGCGGCCTCGCAGGGCGGTCAACGTGGACGCCACCGCGGGTTGGTGAAGGCCGCTTCGGCGTTGCCCAATCCGCCGCGTTTCGTGCTGGCTTCCAGCATTGCGGTCTACGGCGCGCGCAACCCGTTTCGGGGCGATGAGTTGTTGACGGCGTCGACGCCCGTGCGGCCCGGCCGATTGTATGGCGAACAAAAGGCGTTGGCCGAACAGACCGTGACAGCTCGGACCTGGACTGGGTGGTGCTGCGGCTCGGGGGGTGCTCACCGCCGAGCCGCGTTGGACGATCGACCGCGATTGATCTTCTTCGAAGCGGTACTGCCCGCCGACGGACGCATCCACACCGTCGACGTGCGTGATGTCGCCCAGGCATTCACCGCAGCGACCGTCACCGATCATGTGCGCGAGATATTCCTCATCGGCGGCGACAACACCCATCGCGTCACCCAAGCCAGCGTGGGATCCGAGTTGGCTTCCGCACTGGGTTTGGTGGGCGGCTTGCCGGCCGGCAGACGCGGTGACCCCGACGACGACCTGGCCTGGTACGCAACGGACTGGATGGACACCGACCGGTCCCAGGAGATCCTTGCGTACCAACGCCATTCGATGCCGGACATGTGTGCCCAGACCCGAAAAGAGGTGGGTTGGCGGCGCTGGCCGGTGGCGCTGCTCGGACCCGCTTTGCGCTGGTACCTAAGACGGCGCTCGCCATATCGTGGTTTTCCCGGCATCCATGCGGATCCGATGCGGGCGATCGATCGGCGCTGGGGTGACCCCCGTCCATCGGAATGCCTTGACACGGAACTGCAGGCACTGAGGAACTAGCCCCAATACCGTTCAGTTAAGGTTACATGGGTGTAGTTTGTAGGGCATGCCTCGTTCGGGTTGGCGTAAGCCTGAGTCGGATCGTCGGTTGTCGGATTTGGTGTCGGTGGGGGTGCTGACTCGGGTTTTCCCGGCGGATGTGGTGGATGAGGTGATTGTGGAGGCCGGGCGGACCCAGCAGCGGCATCGGTCGTTGCCGGCGCGGGTGATGGCGTATTTCGCGATCGGGATGGGTTTGTATGGGGAGGGTTCGTATGAGGATGTGTTGGCGCAGTTGACCGATGGTCTGGCGTGGGCCTCGGGGTGGCGTGAGCAGTACCGGTTGCCGGGTAAGTCGGCGATCTTTCAGGCCCGGGAGCGGCTGGGATCGGCACCGTTGGAAGGGCTGTTTGCCCGGGTGGCGGTCCCGTTGGGCGGTCCGCAGACCGCGGGGGTGTGGCTGGCGGGGCGGCGGATGGTCGCCGTCGACGGGACGTGTTTGGATGTGGCCGACACCGCGGCCAATGACGCCCATTTCGGGCGGCCCGGGGTGAACAAGGGTGAGAAGGCGGCGTTCCCGCAGGCGCGGTTGGTGGGCTTGGCCGAGTGCGGCACGCATGCGGTGTTCGCCGCGAAGATCGGGGCGTATCCAGACAGTGAAGCTACGCTCGCCGAAGGACTTCTCGACGCACTCGCCGAGGATATGCTGCTGCTGGCTGATCGTGGGTTCTTTTCGTATGCGTTGTGGCGCAAGGCTGCTGGCACGGGCGCTGACTTGTTGTGGCGGGTCCGCGTCGGCGGGCGCGGCGCACCAGGGCCAGCGCATGTACGCGATCTTGCCGACGGGTCGTGGCTGGCGCATTTGCGCCAATCCAACGACCACGTCAGTGAGCCGATGCTGGCCAGAGTCATTGACTACACCCTCGACGACGGGCGCGAGAACCCGAGCGTCTACCGGTTGTTCACGACGATGCTCGACCCCATCGAGGCGCCCGCCGACCAGTTGGCCCTGGCCTACGCGCAGCGCTGGGAGATCGAATCGGTCTTCGATGAACTCAAAACCCATCAACGTGGCCCCCGGATCGTGCTGAGATCGAAGTCACCTGACCTTGTCCTGCAAGAGATTTGGGGACATCTGTGCTGCCATTACGCGATCCGATCGGTGATGGCACACGCGGCCCAGCATGCTGGTCATGACCCGGACCGGGTCAGCTTCGTCGCGGCCCTGCGCATCGTGCGCCAATCCGTCGCCCAGCAGGGCGCTTTTCCCCCCTGACCACTCCGGCGCCAACGAAGCACACTGGCAGGCCGTGCTGCGCCGCATCCTCGATCGCCTCAACCCGATCCGCCGCCTCCGGTCAGCCCCGCGCGTGATCAAACGCAAAATGCCGAAATGGCAGGTCAAACGCGCCGCCCACGCCTACTGGCCCCAACCCGAGCATCCACCCCACGCCAACATTCGCTCACCTTAACTGAACGGTATTGGAACTAGCCCCGCACTAGCCTCGGGCTGCCTTAGTGTGGCGGCTGTGAGCCGGGAAGATCAGCGCCGCTGGGACGAGCGGTATGAAAGCCGGGAACCGGTGTCGGTCGATGCGGTTGAGCCGCCCAACCTCCTGGCGGCCCACGCCGAGGTGTTTCCGACCACGGGACAGGCCCTCGATCTCGCGTGCGGGCAAGGCCTTGGCAGCGTCTGGTTGGCGCGCCGGGGCCTGAACGTCACGGGGTTCGACGTCTCCCCGGTGGCCATCGGCCAGGCGCGAGATCTGGCCCGGCGCAGCGGGGTTGGCGATCGCTGCCGGTTCGAGTTCGTCGATCTTGACGACGGCCTGCCGGCCGGGCCGCGCGTCGACGTCATCCTCTGCCACAAGTTCCGGGACCGCCGTCTCGACCGGGCGATCATCGAACGCCTGGGGCCGGGCGGGTTGTTGGCCATGGCGGTACTCAGCGAAGTGGGCGCCGCGCCGGGTCCGTTCCGCGCGCCGCCCGGCGAACTACCCGCCGCGTTTACCGAACTTGACTTGGTCGCCGCCGGCGAAGGCCATGGCTACGCATGGCTGCTGGCACGGGCGTGACGGTCAGGATTCCAGCCTGGCCCTGACGGCGGCCATCCGTTCCTCAAGCTCGGACTCATCGATGACGCCGCGCACCAGCAGGGAATGCGCCAGTGCAATGAGTCGGTTCTCCGGATAGGGCAGGTTGGCGTATTCGGCTGCCGAAAGCGTGTCCTCTTCGTTGCGTCGCTCGACAAAGCTGAGCACCTGTGAGCCGCAAGCACTTTGATCGAGCGCGTCACAAATCCCGTCGAGGCTGGATTGCCACGGCGGCACGGGATTGTCGACACCGTACTTCGCCGCCATGCGGCTCCAGACCTGGTTGCGTTCAACAATTTTCGCCAGCGACGCGACCGTGGACTCCTGGGCCGCGCGCAGACTTTCCGGCGTGCTCACTCTTTACCGCCGGAGCATCAGTGGTCGACGGGATGGACAGCCGGACGGGTCTGCGTAACCACGTTTGTCGTCACGCCGACCTTGGGCAGCGCGACACCGACAAGAGAATCACGAGTGATGATTTCCACCAGCTGGTCCTCGGTCCATCCCTCGGTTCCTTCGGGGCGCACGGGCATCACCATGAACCGGTGCTTCTGATTGGAGTCCTCCACCCGGATCTCGACTTCTTCTGGCAGGTAGAGTCCGAACTCCGCGAGCACCTGACGCGGCCAGCGCACGATGCGGCGGCGGAAGTTGGGGGTGCGGTACCACTCGGGCGAATTGCCCAGAATCGGGCGCGGATAACAGGAGCACAGCGTGCAGACGATCACGTGGTGCAGCGTGGGCGTGTCTTCGAGTACTTGCAGGGCGGTGAAGTCGCTGGGTGTCCCGAAACCGGTGGGTTGCAGCCAGTCGACACCAACTTCCTTGCTGGCCGCCAGCGCGTCGGTGAGGGCCAACTGCTTGTACTGGGGGTCAAGCCAGGCCCGGGCCACCAGGCGCGCGGCAGGAGTCGGGCCGATCTGTTCGGCGAATTCGGTGAAGCGGCGATGATCCTCTGCGCTGAAGATACCCTTCTCGATGCATAACTCACGCAGGGCGATCTCGAGGACCTCGAAGTCGGTGATCTCGTCGACCATGGGTGCGGCGGTTCGCTCGTGGTCGTGGTCGTGGTCGTTGTCTTGCGCCGTCATGCTGCGGTCCTTTCGAGCCATCGCTCCGGAATCTCGGTCTGCAGCGTGTCATTGGTGGGACCGGTATAGCCGTGCCACAGATCGGAGAGGTTAAACCGAACGATGTAGAACCATTCGGGTTTTTGGTCGGGCGCGTCCCAGGTCTCGTCCTCGGCCGCGGGGCTTTCGTATGAGACGGCGGCGACCTCGCCTTTCGCGCCTCGTACGTACTCCTGGGTGCGGGTATAGAACAAGATGGGCAGCTCCCGCACGACGACCTTGTCGCCGACCCCGAACTTCGGCTCGCCGGCCTGTCCGGCATACACTTGCGGATCACCCTTGCCGACCGCGTGTGTGTGGTGGCGGTTGCGTTTGACGCCGGATGGATCGCCTTCGAATTTGGGCTTAGCCTCCAAGGGTTTTCCCTGCAGGCCGCCCCGGTAGCGCGCCTTGACTTCGGCCATGCGCTCGGCCAACTCACCCAGGCTGATGTGGTGTTTTTCGACCAAGATGCGCGCGACCGCCAGCTGCCACCGCGCGTAGTAGGGGAGTCCGAGGTAGATGGTGCGGCCCAGGTCGACGTTGCCCATCCGGCGTCGTTCCTCCGACAACCAGATTCCGCGCCAGCCAAGAACCTCACACGTGACGTAGGTGGCCTCTTCCCACGCCTCGTACTGCTTGTTCTCGAATTCGAGGGCGGCAGCCGGCTCCCCGCCGACGTCATGCGGCGTCTTGATGTAGGCGGTGAAACGCTCGTGGTCAACGAGATCGGGCGTGGGCGCTTCCGGGAGTTCCGGGAAAGAGGACTTGAGCCGGGCGATCAGGTCCAGCTGGGTTGTTCGCTCCAAAGGAGTAGTCATATAAGCCCCATTCGTTGCAGCGGATTCCATGGGTGCACAGTCGAGTGCTCTCCACCCAGCACACCCCACCCATCGATGTCGCGCAACCACCGCCGCGGTACGCCTATCCCGCGACCTCTGCGCAGCGCGCGATCAGCCGTCGTCGATCGATATCGATAACCGTGGCTTCGGCCCGTCACCGTCTTGCGCGACCCGTTCCCACGCCGCGTCCACCAAGGGCTGCAGCAGCAATTCGCCCATTTGCCGCACCAACACAGCAACGACCTGGGTCGATTCGCGACGCCGGGTCGAGGCCAGCTTGGCTTCCCGCAGTGCCGCGACCTCGCGGCGGGTGAGTTCGACGAGCACGTCCATCAGGTGCATTCGATCATCCGACGACAGGACCGCGCGCTGTATGTAGCTGACCACCTGGGGGGTCTGGGCGAGCATGCGCTGAACCGCGACGTCGCGGGCGGCCGCATACTCTGCGGCGGTGCCCTGAGCGGGAACGGCGGCGATAGTTTGCGCGAAGAAGTCCACCACGAACCGATCCACCGCGTCGCGAAGGCCGGCCTTGCTCTTGAAATGATGCTGGACCAGGCCCAACGTCACCCCGGCCTCGGCCGCGATAGCGCGCAATGAGACTCTGTCTTCGCCGTATTGGGAATACAGATCGAGCGCCGCGTTGCGAATCCGGGCCTTGGCGGTCAGGTCCTCGTTCGCTGCCCGCGGGTTGGTCATGCCCATCCTCCATCGGGTTCAGCTGACATTGACTAGTTAACAGTACACTTGTACTGTCCGCAGCAATGTCATTTCGGACGAATTGAGGTCCTCGTGTCCGTGCTCTTCCCCGCCTACCGGGCCAGCTGGGAAACCGACCAGCATCGTGAGCTGCGCAAACACGCGGCCGAGTTTCTGCGCAAAGAGTCCACCCCCAACCAGGAACGTTGGGCGCGTCAGCATCAGGTGGACCGTGAGTTCTGGAACAAGTTGGGCGACGCCGGGCTGCTCGGGCTGGACCTACCCGAGCGGTTCGGCGGCACGGACGGCGACTTCGGGTTTTCGGCGGTCGTCGCCGAAGAACTCTCGCTGGCTCATGACAGCTCGTCTGGCTGGATGGTGCACTCGCCGATCGTGGCGCATTACATCAACACCTACGGCAGCGAGGATCAGAAGCAGCGCTGGATGCCCGGGATCATCAGTGGGGATGCGGTGCTGGCGATCGCGATGACCGAGCCGGGCACCGGATCCGACCTGCAGGCGGTGCGCACCACCGCGGTTCGGGACGGCGCACAGTATGTGATCAACGGGTCGAAGACCTTCATTTCCAATGGAACTCATTGCGACCTACTGGTCATTGTGGCCAAGACCGATCCGGCCCAGGCTGCGGCGGGAGTTTCGTTGATCGTCGCCGAAACCGACGAGAATATCAAAGGTTTCGAGCGCGGGCGAGTGCTGGAGAAGGTCGGCCAGCACGGACAAGACACACGCGAATTGTTCTTCTCGGACATGCGCGTGCCAACGGAGAACCTGCTCGGCGACAAAGAGGGGCAAGGTTTCTATCAGCTGATGCAGCAGCTGGCACGCGAGCGGCTAATTATCGCCGCGGCTTGCGCCGGCATGGCTGAGGCGGCGGTGCTGGAGGCGATCCGCTACACCAAGGAGCGAGAAGCATTCGGGCGACCGCTGATCGAGTTCCAGCACAACAGGTTTCAGCTCGCTGAGCTAAAGGCGCAGACGCTGTCGATCAAGACCACCGTCGACTACTGCATCCAGGATTACATCGATGGCAACAACGATCCGGCGACGGCGTCGATGGCCAAGCTGGTCGCCGCGGACGGTGCGGTGGAGATCGTCGACCGATGCGTGCAGTTCTTCGGCGGCTACGGCTACATGATCGAGTACCCCATCGCGCGCGCCTACGCGGCGGCTCGGGTCAACAAGATCTATGGCGGCACAAGCGAAATCATGAAAGAAATCATCAGCCGTTCGCTCTAGGCCCGTTTGGTAGTGTCACCAGGATGGAGCGGCGTGTCCTCGAAGCGGTCATCTATGAACGCGAACCGCCGATTGCGCGGATCATCCTGAACCGAGTCGACAAGGCCAACACCAAGGATGCGGTCCTGGTCACCGAAGTCGACGATTGCCTGCACGAGGCCGACCGTGACAAAGAGATCAAGGTCGTCATCCTCAAGGCCAACGGCAAGGGCTTCTGCGGCGGTCACGTGGCCCGCTGGGGTCCGGACGAGAATCCTTACCCGGACTTCGGAAACACGTTTGAGGATCTGTACAAGGGCACCGCCGACCTGTTTTTGTGGCCGACCTTGTATCTGTGGGAGTTCCCCAAGCCGACCATCTCCCAGATTCACGGCTATTGCATGGGGGGCGGGATCTACCTCGGCCTGTTGACCGACTTCTGCGTGGCGTCCGAGGACGCGTATTTTCAGATGCCGCTTGCCCAGAGCCTCGGCGAGCCCGGCGGGCACACCATGATTGAGCCGTGGCTGCTGATGAATTGGCACCGCACCATGGACTGGCTGCTGCTGGCGCCCACCCTGTCCGCGCAACAGGCCCTTGATTGGGGTCTGTTGAACCGGGTGGTGCCGCGCGAGGACCTCGAGGACACCGTCGAGGAGATGGCGCGCAAGATCGCGCAAATCCCGTTGACCACGCTGATGGCGGTGAAGAACAACGTCAAGCGAGCCTGGGAATTAATGGGCATGCGGGTGCACCTGCAGGTCAGCCACATCTTGACCAACATGGTCGGCGCCGCGTCCGATGTTCAGGCGCGCCGAGCCGAGCTCATTCAGTCGGGCATGAAGCCGCGCGAATTCGTCGACCGCGACGATTCTTAGCGCGAGCGCCTACTGGCGGCTCATCTCGCCGGCGATCTTGCGGCCGGCCGCGTGCCGGGCCGCGACGTAGCCGAACACCATCGAGCTGGCGATGCTGGCGCCGGCGCCCGGATAAGTTCGTCCCATCACCGTCGCAGTGGTGTTGCCGGTGGCGTACAAGCCGTTGATCACCTGGTCATGTTGGTCGAGAACCTGCGCGTGCTCGTTGGTGATCACACCCCCGCACGTCCCGACATCCGCCGGCAAAACCCTGGTCGCGTAGTAGGGCGCACGGTCGAGCGGACCGATGGCGGCGTTGGGCCGATACCCGGGATCACCGAGGCAGTCGTTGTACGCCGACTGGCCACGCCCGAAGTCGGGGTCCAGGCCCTTGGCGGCGAACTGGTTGAACCGCGCGATGGTTCGCGCCAGCTCGTCGGCCGGAAGGTCGATTTGGCGGGCGAGATCCGCGATGGTGTCGGCGCGTTTGACCGCACCGCTCTCGATCAGCTCGGGCGGCAGATGCTGGTTCCGCTTGAGCGGGTTGCTGCTGGTGACGTACCTGCGCACGTAGCCGTCGTCGAAGATCATCCAGCACGGCACCGCCTTGTTGGCGTACATGGCCTTGCCGACCTCGACGTAGGAGTTCGACTCGTTACAGAACCGCCGGCCCGCCGAGTCGACGTAGATGGCTCCCGGCCGCTGCCGTCCCGAGCCCAGGGACGCGGCGGCGGCGCCACCGTTCGCGATGAAAACCGAAGGTAACCACCAAGCTTCGTCCAGCAGATCGGTCTTGGCCCCCAGCCGCATCGCGGTCTGCAGCACCTCGCCGGTGTCGCCGGCGTTGGCGATCGACCATTGCGCCTCATTGGGTTGATCACCGCTGTATTGGCGACGCATCTCCTTGTTGCGCCCGAAGCCGCCGGCGGCCAGCAGGACTCCCTTTCGCGCTTCGATGTTCAGCGGTTCACCGTCGCGGAGGATGCGCGCCCCGACCACCCGGCCGTCCTCGACGAGGAGGTCGTCCATCGCGGTCTTCGTCCACAGCGGAGGCTGGCCCCCAGGATCTCCGCCGAGCTCGATCAGCGCCTTGAGTATCTGGGCGACGAGAGACGCGCCGTTGGTGAGGATCTGGCGACGTCTCAGTCGAGCGGCGGCGGTGCGCAGGAACACCTTTGTTGCCACCGCGAATGCGCGCGGTGAACGGTTGAAATACTGAACCGAGCGCAGCTCGTTGGTCAGCACCACGTACCCGTAGTTCTTGGCCAGCGGCGGCTGCACCTTGTCGCACCAGCTCCCCAGCGCGGCGGCATCGAACGGAATTCCCTCGACAGCGCGCCCGGATTCATTGCCGCCCTTGTGATTCGGGTAGTAGTCGCTCCAGCCGTCACACCGGACCAGCTGAACGCCTTTGCGGATAAGGAAATTGATCATTTCGTAGCCCGCAGTGAGGAACATCTCGCGGCGCGCCGGGGAGGAAGGGGCGCCGATGTCGCCGACCACGTCGGCCAGGTAGGCCAGTCCGTCTTCGTGCGAGTCGGCAATGCCGTCGGCCCGCATCAACGGATTGTTCGGCAGCCAAACGATACCCCCGGAAAGTCCGGTCGACCCGCCGACCAGAGCTTGCTTCTCGATGATAAGTGGTTCGAGCCCGCAGTCGAGTGCGGCCAGCCCCGCCACCATGCCGCCCCCGCCGCTGCCAGCGATGAGCAGATCCACGGAGCGGTCCCAACGGGTCGTCATCGTGCCTCCACGGGGGCGCTGGCAAAGCCGAGGTCGGCGATCGGGACGTCAATGGTGGTGTTGGTCTTCTGGATTGCGGGTACCAACGCGTCATACGACAAGCCGGCGAGGAAGCCGTCCACCACGCGTTCGAAGTTCGAGATCAGTCCTTCGATCTGGTTCGACAGTCGCATGTATTCAAATCCCTTGGAATGTAGCCCTTTTTGCTGCCGCGGCAGGTTGGAAAAGTCCTGCGCGGGGATCGGCGGCCAGCGCGGATCGTTTGGCGCCATGGGCTCGGGCGGTGTGGGCCTTCCCGCAGAAACGTCCGACGGAAATCGGGTGAGGGACCAGATCTCGAACAGGGTCTCCTCGGGCCCCAACGGACGGATCCGGTATGACGAGGCGCTGCTGTAGGTCGGCAGGATGAAATGGTGCGGAAAGCAGAACCCGATCGCATCGGTGATCCCGCGGCGGACCAAGTCGTTGAGGTCGGGCATGGCGCTGCCCCGGGCTCGATGCCAGCCGACGACCGCGTCGTTGAGGGTGCTGCGCCAGGCGGTCATCGCCTCTGCCGGGTCGGCCGGCAGTTTGGTGTTCTGCAGGCCTTCCGCGATCCGGATGTCATTCTCGTGGGTCATGCCGCCCATGCCGTCGCCGAGCGTTCGCATGAAGTACAGGCTGCGCTGGATGACGGGATGCACCGCATTGAAGCCGGCGGGCGCAGCGCCGGTCTGCGCGGACGGCAGCAGCTGGGGATGGGTCTGGGGGACGTGGTAGCCCTCCATAAAGGCTGCCGTTGCCAGCTTCCAGTTCACCGGTAGGCGGCACGATTGCCACCATTCGACGCGCAGCGATTCCACCTGCCAGGCGTCATAGATCGAGGCGAACGGCTCCTGGCAGTCACGTAACGCCGGCGCGTCGTCGTCGAGATTGATCCACGCGCATCCGCCCCAGAGTTCGCACCTGACCGAGACGAGTTGAAGATCGGCGGGGCACATGTTCTCCCCGGCGAACACCTCGGGGCGCGCCACATAAGTGTTGTGTCCGTCCATGCCCCAGCACCACCCGTGGAATGGGCAGACGAAGGTACGCCGAGACCCATTGCCCTCCACCAGCTTTACCCCGCGGTGACGGCATGCGTTGTGGTAGGCCCGCACGTTTTGACTGTCGACTCGCACCACGATGATCGACTCGTCGAGGATCTCGTATTCGACGAAGTCACCGGGCTTGGGGATCTCTTCGAGCCGGCATGCCATCTGCCACACGCGCGGCCAGAACATCTCCGCCTCCAGCGCATAGAACTCCGCGTCGTAGTAGCGCTGCTTGGGGATCCGATCGGCAGTCTGCACCGCCCAGGGCACCGGAAGCGGTGTCCAGTTCACGTCGTCCGAATTGGTCAATTTGCTCGCCTTCCAGCCCGGGCGTTCGGTGAATCGCAATGGAAAACCCGCCCTATTCAAGAACTATCTTCTCGGCGAAGGCTGGTCAATGGTGCCCTCGCCGGGGCGGAGGCCGGTGGCCGTAGACGTGCCGATCAGGGAATGGGATGTGGCTGCCCGGTGAAGATGGTGTCAGCCGCATACGCGAGGACGATGAGTTCCATGCCGCCAAGGAGCGTGCCCATTCCAAGGTTCGCGGCGATCGGTTCACCGATGGCATTGACAAGCCCCGCAAGAGGCTGGCCGTCGACCGCTTGCAGGATCCCGTTCAGGAACAGGTTGACGTCATAAGACGGGAGGGTGATCGCGACGGCGGCCGCGAGATCTGCGGTCGGAAGTAGCGTCCCATAGGCCGTCGAGACCGCATTCGTCACGGCGCCGGAGACCTGGCTGTTCGCCGTCTGCAGGCCCGAGAGGATGTCGGTTATCGAGGGCAGCCCGGTCGGCGGTGCACTAGTCCCGGAAAAGAGCGACGTAAGCGCCTGCGATACGTCCGACAGCGACGGCAGTTGCGGGGGTGCCTCGGCGCGCAGGTCGCTGATCGCAGCGCCGATTCCCTCATGGATCCCACTGACCAACGCCGGCCCCAATGCGGCGGTGTCGCTGCGCGGCGGCAAGAATCCGAACGGGGTAGTCACATCGGCGGGCCCGGTCGAATAGCCATGGGCGGGGTCGCCGTAGCCCCAGTTGACGAGAGCCTTCAAATCTGGTTGGAGCAGGTCGGCCAGCGGGTTGCCGAGGTAGGGGATGTAACGCAGCGGCTGCAGTAACGGCAGGTTCTGGGTTGGGATCATCTCGTAGGTGGTCTGCGTGGGTCCCTGCGTAGGCAACTGAATGGCCGTACCAATCTGTGCGGCCGCGTAGTTCGCACTGGTGTGCACGAAGACGATGCCCATTAGGGCGTTGAAGTCGGATAGGAAGTTGATCGGGTACTGCGGGAAGTCGGCGAAGCCGTCGTATTCGAGCGTGTAAATGACGGTCGGGAAGGCATCGGTGGGAGTCGCGCCATAAAACGTCAGACCCACGGTCGGCATTGAGAGGCCGGGGAAGCGTGAGAGAAGGCCGCCGTTGGGATTCATCGGGTTACCGATGAACGCGAAACTTACCTGTGAATTCGTTACGCCCTGGGCGAGGAGCTTCGGCATTTCCAGTGAGGCGACGATGGCGCTCTGGGAGAAGCCCGAAACGACGATGGAGCTGCCCGGCGGGAGGGCGGCCAGCTGCTGCAGGATTGCGTCGTTCAGCACCGTGACACCCCGGGCGACGGACACGGCCAGGGTCAGATCCTTAACACCGCTGAACGGGTAAAGCCCATTGGGCATGGACAGGCCTTGGGGTGGGGTGGCCGAAGGGAAATTGGGCTGGATGTATTTGGTGTAAATAGCGTTTACGTAGCTTGCTGGAGGTGTGGGCACGCCGCTTTCGCCCATGATCAAGGCGGCCGTAACGGGTACCGGCGCCAATGCTGCGGCTTTTACTGGCGCCATCAGTGCTTGGGCTGGCGCCCCGAACGCCCCGAACGCACCGGCCGCCGCGGCATCGGCGTTCGCGTAGGCGTTGGCTGCGGCGCCCAACGCCTGCGTGAACGCATCATGAAACGCCGTGGCTTGCGCAGTGACCGCCTGATACGCCCGGGCGTAGGCGCTGAACAGCTTCGCGGTGGCCGCGGACACCTCATCGGCGGCCGCCGCCGCCACACCGGTGATCCGGCCCGCTGCGGCCGCATGGGCTTGGCTCAGCGCCGAACCTATCTCGGCCGCATCCGCGGCCGCCGTCATCATCACTTGCGGCTGCGTGAGCACGTAAGTCATCGGGCCCTCCTTCATGCAACCCCTGATGCAAGACCTGACTTGGTTGACCCGAATAAGCCCCGCAATTATCAGGCCTGAGACCCACCGCCGTGGTTCGAATCGCATACATCCGCGTTCGGCGCGCGTAATCCGGTAACGCCGCAAGACCGAGCGCGCGCGACGAGGGCCCTCGAAATCACTAATTATTGGTGTGTTGAAAACCTGCGGCCGGGGCAGGACGTGGATACGCTTCATCCTCACACGGCGATTGGCGCGGAGGAAATGGCGTGTCAGTTCTGGTAGTGGCTCCCGAGTTGGTGACGTCGGCGGCAGCGGATCTGGACTGCATCGGTTCAGCGGTGAACGCGGCGCATCAGGCGGCTGCCGTTCCGACCACTGGGCTCGCTGCAGCCGCCGCAGATGAGGTTTCGGCTGCAACGGCGGCGCTATTTTCCAAGTACGGTCGGGACTTTCAGGCGCTCAGCGCGCACGCCAGCGCGTTTCATCAACAGTTTGTGCAGGTGCTGAGTTCGGCGTCTCGCTCTTATCCGGCTGCCGAGGCGGCGGGCGCGTCGCTGTTGCGGACGGTGCAGCACGATTTTCTGGGTGCGATCAATGCACCCACCGAGGCGTTGTTGGGGCGTGCGCTCATCGGCAATGGAGCAATCGGGACGGTCGCGAGTCCGAGCGACGGAATGCCGGGTGCTGCGCGTCTGGCCGGTGCGAGTGGGACGGGCGCGGTCGCTACGGCGGTCACCGACTTGAAGCAGCTCGTCAGCATGGAGCTGGGCATCTACGACTTCAGCACCCCGCGCGGATGGGCCGCTTTCTTGTTGGATTACACTTGGGGGTTGCCTGATACGGCGGTGGGCTACGGCGTGCAGCTCATCAATCTGTTCGAGCCGAACGCCGGCTACGATCCTGTCCTCAGCAAGCAGGTGGGCTCGATTGTCTACCGCGGCGGCCTGAGCCTGCAACCGGGCTTTGCCACCACATTTGGCAATGTCACCACCAATCTCGGGTATGGCCCGGCCGCCAACGACCTGATGGAAAATCACGAAGAGGTGCACGTCTGGCAGAACAGAATCTTCGGCCCGCTGTACTTGGGCAGTTACGGCGCATGGTCGGTCGGTGGTGCCATCGTGGGGACGGGCTACTGGTTGTTCCACCCAAACCTGGACTGGTACAGCATGGTCCAGACGGCGGCGTACTACGACAACCCGTGGGAGGTGTGGGCCTACGCCAACGACCACCTCTGGCCGCCGCCCTGGGTGAGCCCCGTTTTGCTCTGGTAGCCGGCGCCGCACGGCGGAAGCAGCAACTGCTCGGGTACACGTTGAAGACGGCCGGCCACCTCGCGGGTCGGCGGCGGTGCAGGTTTGGTTGTCGGCCCCGATGCCCACGACGCGGTGGGCAGCCCGGTAGTGTGAACTCTATGTGCCCCAATGTGTTTGAGCTTCGATACATTGCCGGCGGTGACCGGCCCCGGTAACCAAGCTAGTTGGTTGTCGGTGGCGGTTGGGGTTGGAAGGGGTCATACCACCACCAGTCGGCGCGCTCGCCGGTAGGTCCCGGGCAGGGCGCCACCGCGGGCGGGGGTTGAGTTGGTGGGCGCGCCAGCGATCCCGGGCTCGATGATCGGCCGGTGGTGTCGGTGACCCGCAGAGCGCTTGCGGGGCCGGCGATGGTGATCAAGCCTCGATGGTGCAACCGGTGGTGATAGGGGCATACCAGCACCAGGTTGGCCAACTCGGTGGGGCCGCCTTCCTCCCAGTGCCGCACGTGGTGGGGTAGCGTCCCGTGGAGTGGTGTAGTTCGGATCGGTGAACCATCTGGTTCGTGATCAACGAGTTGTGTTGTATGTTAGGCGCTTTCGAGTTCGGGTGTCAACGATTCCGGTGCGGCGTGTTGTAGCGCGGCGCGTTCCTTGGCGGCGATGACGACTCTGAGTTCGTCCATGCTGACATCGGAGACGTAGCGGCGGGTGACCTGCCACTCGTCGTGCGCCTCGATCACCACCGCCGTCGCCAACCGCAGGAATGCCGCCGGGTTGGGGAAGATCTCCACGACGTCGGCTCGTCTTTTGATCTCCTTGTTCAACCGCTCGATCGGGTTGTTCGACCAGATCTTCTGCCAATGCGTCTTCGGGAACGCCCGGAACGCCAACACGTCGTGCTTGGCCTGACGCATCATTGCCGCGACCTTCGGGAACGACTCGGCCAGAGTGTCGGCGACCTGATCCCACTGCGCGGCGACGGCATCGGGGTCGGTGTGGGCGAAGACGGTCTTGATCGCCGCCATCACGGGCGGCACGTGCTTCGCCGCGACCGCCGATCCGACGTTGCGCATGAAGTGGACCCGGCACCGCTGCCATGAGGCACCGGTGAATTGCTGAGCCACAGCGGCTTTCAGCCCGGCGTGGGCATCGGAGATCACCAGATGCACCCCCGAGAGGCCGCGTGCCCGCAGGCCGGCCAGGAACTCCCGCCAGAAGTCGAAGGACTCACTGTCCCCGACCGCGGTCCCGAGAACCTCGCGGGTTCCCTCGATCGACACCCCGGTCGCGACGACGAGCGCGTGGGAGACCACGTGCGCGCCGACACGAACCTTGCAGTACGTCGCATCCAGGAACACATACGGGAACGTGGTGTGGGTCAACGTGCGTTCCCGGAACCGGGCGATCTCGGCGTCCAGTCCGCCGCAGATCCGCGACACCTCGGACTTGGAGACCCCCGAGCCCACACCCAGCGCGGCCACCAGGTCATCGACGTTGCGGGTCGAGATGCCGTGGACGTAGGCCTCCATGATCACGGCGTGCAACACCTTGTCGATCCGCCGTCGTCGCTCCAGCAGGCTCGGGAAGAACGACCCGGAACGCAGCTTCGGTATCTGGACTTCGACGTCGCCGCTGGTGGTGGCGACGGTCTTGGGTCGGGTCCCGTTGCGGTGCGTCGTGCGCGCTTCGCTGCGCTCATACCGGCCCGCACCGAGGGCCTGAGTGGCCTCGGCGTCGATCAACGCCTGCAGCCCGGCGCGGATCAACTCGGCGAACACGCTCGCCGGGTCAGCGCTCTTGAGTGCGTCGAGCTGGGTGATCAGGGCAGAATGGTCGTGGGTCATCGCGTGGTTCCTTTGGTCGAGTCACTTGGTAGGTAACTCGTTCATCACTACGCGATGGCCCACCCACAGAACCTGAACGACACGCCCGAGCTGCGGCTACGCCGCCTCACCGAATTCCCACCACCCCAAGGGACTTAGCCCGTGGTGGGCGTGCAGACCGCGGGTGGCGCCACAGCCGGGAACCACGCACGTGCGGTGGCGGTGCTCGAGCGCGCGGCGCAGCCGCCGGCTGATCGCACGGGTCGCCCGCCCGGAGCCGAGGACCTCGCCGTGGCGTTCGAACCACACCTCACAGGTGGCATCGCAGGTCAGGTAGCGGCGTTCGGCGTCGGTGAGCAGCGGACCCAGGTGCAGTGCCGCGGCGCGCTGGGCGACGTCGAGGTGCACCACCACGGTGGTGTGCTGCCCGTGTGGCCGGCGCGCGGCTTCGGCGTCCCATCCGGCCTCGACCAGGCGCAGGAATGCGTCGGCCGTGTTCGGCAGCGGGGGCCGCTGATCTGAGGCGGGCTCACCCTCGTGATCGGTTTTCCACTGGGTGATCAGCGCGTCACGGTGCGAGGCCAGGGCGGCGTCGAATTTCGCCGCATCCAGGTGGGGAAGGGTGATCCGCCAACAGCTGGACTGCTCATCGGAGGTCTTGGTGATCGAGCGCTGCGGTTCGGGCCCCGGTTCGGGTTCGGGTCGTGGTTCCAGCTTGACCGCGGTGCGCAGCTGAGTGACCGTGGCGACCTGCGCCAGCGGCGCGTAGTGCTCATCGGATCCCTCCCCGGCCCGCGCCGCGATGACGCCGACTTGATCCAGCGACACCCGGCCCTCCCGCATGAGCTGGGTGCAGCGCGGGAATTCCTCGAGCCGGCTCGCGATGGTGGCGATCGTCTGGGCGTTGGCCGGCGAGCAGCCGGTCTTCCAGGCCACCAACGCCGGCACCGACCGCGCGCCGGTCATGCCGCACAGCTCGTCGCGATCGATCTCGGCGACTATCTCAACCATGCGCCCATCAAGCGCGTTGCGCTGACCGGTCACCTCCGCCAGATCCTCGAACAGCACCTCAAGACGCTCCTTGGGACTGACCACCACGGCGCCAGCGGATGCGGTCGAAGACATGACGTCATCATCGCAGCCACCTCCGACAAATCCGGGCCGCCCGATCCCCGCTCTGACATAGTGCGCACATCCCCCAACCCACGCCGCAAAGCAACAGGCCAACCCGCTGCGACTACCGCGAATCCCGAGTGAGCCAAGTCAGGTCAGACGATCCGTGACGCTCGCCCCTGCCAATAACGTTCGCGGATCCGCCTCTTGTAGAGCTTTCCGTTCGGGTCGCGGGGCAATTCCGCATCGAATTCGACTGTGCGCGGGCACTTGTAGGTGGCGAGGTGGGCTCGGCAGTAGTCGATGAGCTCGGTCTCGAGGTCGGGTCCGGGCGCGACGCCATCGACCGGTTGCACGACGGCCTTGACCTCCTCACCGAACTCGTCGTTGGGCACGCCGAACACCGCCGCGTCGACGAGTTTGGGATGCATGACCAACAGGTTCTCCGCCTCTTGTGGGTAGATGTTTACCCCGCCCGAGACGATCATGAACGTCGATCGATCCGTCAGGTAGAGGTACCCGTCCTCATCGACGTGACCCACGTCTCCCAGTGTGCGCCAACCGCGTTCGTTGGATACCGATGCGGTCTTGGCGGGATCCTTGAAGTACTCGAAATCCGGTCCGCCCTCGAAGTAGAGCTCGCCGGGCTCCCCGACGGGAACCTCCTGTCCGTCGTCGCCGACGACGTGCACCGGGGCCATCGGTATGCCCACCGAACCGGGATGGGCAAGCCACTCTTTCGGGCCGATCGTGGTACCCGCGAATCCCTCCGTCCCCCCGTAATATTCGTGAATGATCGGTCCAAACCATCGCATCATCTGGTGTTTGACATCCACAGGGCAGGGAGCGGCCGCGTGGATTACACAACGCAAACTCGAGACGTCGTACTTCTCGCGGATTGCCTTGGGCAGCTTGAGCATCCGCACGAACATCGTTGGCACGAACTGGGCATGGGTGACGCGGTGAGTCTCGATCAGCCGCAGCACGGCCTCGGCGTCGAACTTGCCCATGATGATCGACGCGGCGCCTACGCGATTGACCGCCATGGTGTAGTTCACCCCGGCCGCGTGATACAGCGGCGCGGGGGAGAGGTAGACGCTCGACGGATTCATCCCGTAGCGGTGAATCAGCGCCATCTCGAGCACCGACTGTGCCCACGAACCGTTGCCGTCGGCCGGGAGCGGCCGGCGAACGGCCTTGGGCCGCCCCGTGGTGCCCGACGAATAGAGCATCTCCGATCCGTCCGACGGCTCTGGGGCTCCGACGTCGGGGCCCGCCACCGTCAGTGCCTCCCCGTAGGACTGCCAGCCGGGCAGGCTGCCGCCGATCGCGACACGCACCCTGACCGCCCTGTTGGCGTCGCGGATGTGCGCCGCCAAGTCGGCCATCGAGGCGTCGACAAACACCGCCTTTGCGTCGGAGTCGTCGATCACATAGGCGACCTCTTCGGGTGTGAAATGCGTGTTAACGGCGGTGTAGTAGAGTCCGGAAAGCTGGCAGCCCCAAGTGATTTCAAAGAATTCGCGTCGATTGGGCAGCACCAGGGCGACACCGTCGCCGCGCCGCAGCCCGGCACCGTGCAACACGGCCGCCACCCGTTGGCTGCGGGCATAGAGCTCGCCGTAGCAGACAGTGCCGCCGTCGATCATCAGCGCCGGCGAGCCCGCGGCCGTGGTCGCGTGGTCGGCGATGTTCACGAACGGGCCTCGAAAAGTATCACGTGGCTCAAGTGGTTGGTGCGCCGTCCGTCGACGCGGCCGCCGCCGCTTGGCGCCGGGCTTGCTCGGATGGCAGCACCTTGTCCTTGAACACCTGCTGAATCAGCTGCTGCACATCCTTGCTGAGCGACGCGAGCGCGACCAGATCGTTGGAGCTCTGCCAGTGCACCCGCATGCCCATCAGCTCCCAGGCCCGCTTGAGATTGGCCTTGGTCGCCAGCAGCGTCGTCATCGGCGCCTGGGCGATGTGACGGGCGATGGCATCAACGCGCGCATCCAGTTGCTCGCGGGGCACCACCTCGTTGACCAAACCGACCTCGAGCGCCTTCTTCGCGTCGATGACCTCGGCGAGGTACAGGTAATACGCCGCGCGCCGCCAGTTCATGAAAACCCAAGGCTCGATTGAGCATTCACCTGAGGGCATGCCGAATCCCTGCAGGGGCGGGTAGGAGAAGTAGGCGTCTTCGGCGGCGATGACGATATCGGTGGTCAGCCCGTAGTGGGTGCCGCCGCCGACGCAGTAGCCGTGCACGGCCGCGATGGTCGGCTTGGAGAACTCCCACAGGTTCAGGATCGGCTTGACGAACAGGTCGGTCTGCGGCTTCCACGGCGTGCCCATGACCTTTGCGGCCTCGACGAATGCCGGGTAGTCGACCGCGTTGTTGCCGATGGCGTGTCCCGAGCAGAAGCCCTTGCCGTTGGCCCTGAGGATCAGCACCTTGATGTCGTAATCGCGGTCCGCGTCCAGCAATGCGGCGTCGACTTCCTCGGCCAGCTTTTGGTCCTGCGCGTTGGCCTTTTCCGGCCAGTTGAGCGTGACGCGTGCGATCGGGCCTTCCTTTTCGTAGATGATTCTCTCGCGCGTCTCGTTGAGGTCCATATGTGCTTACCCTTTCGTTTATGACGCGATGACGCCGATTTCGGCGCCGATGTCGTAGGTGGTCCCAACCCGGCCCGTCCATTGCACGGTGCCCGAGGCTCCGGCTTCGATTTCCTGTTCCACCTTCTCGGTGGCGATCACGTAAATCGGTGTCCCCTCTTCGACGTGCTGGCCGGCGTCGACGAGCAGGCCGGTGAGCTCGGCCTCCGCGACGGCCACTGACACCCGCGGGATGCGAATGATGAAGTCAGCCATCAACTTTAGTTCTCTCCCAAGGTGCGCTGCACGGCCGCGACAATGCGGGCCGTCGACGGGTAAATCTGGGCCTCGAGCGCCGCGGCGGCCGGGCTCGGAACGAACCTGGCGCCCACCCGTTCGATGGGTGCGGCAAGCTCGCCGAACAGTTCCGATTGCAGGATCGCGGCGATCTCAGCACCCGGACCGGCGAATTGGACTGCGTCATGCACGATCACGACTCGTTTTGTGCGCCTGGCGGATTCGACGATAGTTTCGACGTCGAGCGGCACTAGGGTACGTAGATCGACGACCTCGGCGCTCACGCCCTGCACTGCCAAGCTGGCCGCGGCCATGAGCGCGTCGTGGACGGGGCGCCCGTAGCTGATCAGTGTCACATCGGTGCCCGGCCGTTTGATGTCGGCCTGTCCGAGCGGAATTGAGAACCCGGGATCGACCGGGACCGGTCCCTTCTTGCTTTGCAGGCGGATCGTTTCGACGAACAGGCACGGGTCCTCGTCGAAGATCGCCGCGGTCAGCAGGCCTTTGCCGTCGCGCGGGGTGGAGGGCACGATCACCTTCATCCCGGGGATGTGCATGAACCACGCCTCCAGCGACTGCGAATGCGTGGCACCGGTGCCCAGTCCGGCATAAACCTGGGTGCGGATGGTGATCGGCGCCGTCGTCCGGCCCCCGGTCATGAATCGCAGCTTGGCGGCGTTGTTGATCAGCTGATCCGCGGCGATGCCGATGAAATCCATGATCATGATCTCGGCGACCGGCAGCATCCCGTCGATGGCGGCGCCGATCGCCGCGCCGACGATCGCGGCTTCCGAGATGGGCGTGTCCAGGACCCGGTCGTGGCCGTACTTCGTCGACAGTCCCGCGGTCGGGCCGGATGCGCCCGGATCGGCGATGTCCTCACCGAGCAAAAACACCCTGTCGTCGGCCTTTAACGCCTCGTCGAGTGCGAGGTTCAGCGCCTCGCGCATCGTCATCTCTTTTTCTTCATCCCCGCTGTTTCTTTCATCCGCATGTCCTCAGACCGGAAACTTGATCGGGGCCGCGTACACGTCGCGGTCGAGTTCTTCGATCGAAGGGGCATCGGCGCTCATGACCGTCTGCAACGCGCATTCCACGGTCGCCAGCGCCTCTGTGTCGATGCGGTTGAGCTCGTCCTCGGTGGCGATGCCGGCTTCGGCGAGGTGACTGCGAAACCTCGGCACCGGGTCGGCCGCGATCGCCGCGGCCAGCTGATCCTTGGGGATGTAAGGCATCCGGTCACCGAAGTAGTGGCCGCGGAAGCGGAATGTCACACACTCGAGGAAGGTCGGGCCCCCTCCATTCCATTCGAGCCGTCGCGCGCGCGCCGCAGCGCCGCGTCGAGCGCGTGCTTTGACCGCCAGCGGGTCGTTGCCGTCGACGCGGACGCCGGGCATGCCGTAACCGGCCGCCCGGTCGGCGACGTGCTCGAGCTTCATCGTGTCCTTGGTCGGCGTCATCTCCGCGTACAGATTGTTCTGGCACACGAAGACCAGCGGCAGGTCCCAAAGGGCGGCCATGTTGGCCGCCTCGTGGAAGGAGCCGGTGTTGGTCGCGCCGTCGCCGAAGCTGACCACCGTGACGCGGTCGAGGCCCTTGCGTTTGGCGGCCATCGCCAGCCCGACGGCCACCGGTGGTCCCGCGCCGACGATCCCGGTCGAGAGCATCACGCCCCGGTCGGGTTTGGCGATGTGCATGGTGCCGCCCTTGCCGCGGCTGGCGCCCACGGTGCGCCCCATCATCTCGCCGTAGATCTCCTCGAGCGGGACGCCCTTGCCGATCAGATCGTGCAGCCCGCGATAGGTCGTCACCAGCTGATCGTCTTCCGCAGCGCGACACCCATTGCGGCGGCGATCGCCTCCTGGCCGCGCGATGGCCAATACACGCACATGAACTCGCCGGTGCCGATGCCCTTGGACAGCCGGTCATCGGCCGCCTTCATCAGCACCATCAGTGCGTACAGGCGGCGCTGAGTCTCGGGTTTCTGCCCCCTGGGTGCCTCTCCTCTGTCGAGTGCTCCTCGGTTCACTTCGCGGCTCCATTTCCGTTGGTGCAGGGCTGCCGTTCGGCACTTAGTCACAGCGTCACGCGCCCGACCAGGGCTTGACCTTGAGGAAGCCGCCGCCGTCCACGCGCAGCTGCTGGCCGGTGATGTAGCGCGCCGCGTCGGAGGCGAGGAACAGCACGGCCTCGCTGATGTCCTCGGGTTCGACGTAGGGGATCGGCATCGCCTGGACCAACGGGAAGACCGGTTCGGCGTCCTCGCGGGTCGGGTTCTTCAGGTCGGGCCGGAAGGCGCGGTACATCGGCGCGCTGTGCAGCATGTCGGTGTTGACGTTCGTCGGGTGCACCGCGTTCATCCGGATAGAGAACGGGGCCAGCGCCAGGGCAAAGTCGTTGACATAGTGTGCGCGCAGCGAGTTTCGCGAACGCATACCCGGCACCGCCGGGACCGCCGTCGATACCGCTGGTGTTCATTGACGACATGAATGCCGCGTTGGAGCCGATCACGATGATCGACGCGCCGGCTTGCAGATGTTTGAGGCTCGACGTGCACGAGGTTGAGCACGCCGATCAGGTCGACATCCACGGCGTCGGCGAAGGCCTGCGGCGGCAGACCCGCGGTGAGCGGGCAGATGCCGGCATTGGCGACCACGACGTCCAGGTGACCGAGTTCGGCGACGCCCTGGTCGATCGCGGCCGACAGCGCGCCGCGGTCACGGACGTCGGCGATGGCGGTGACGACGCGCTGGCCTTCCTTCTCGACCAGCCGCGCGGTCTCGTCGAGATCCTCCGGCCGGGCCAGCGGGTACTCGTTGGTCTCGATGTCCGCGCACAGATCCACCGCGATGATGTCGGCTCCCTCGGCCGCCAGCATCCGCGCGTGCGAACGCCCCTGACCGCGCGCGGCGCCGCTGATCACCGCCACTTTGCCGGTCACCCTGCCCATAGCCAGTTTGTCCTTTCTGTTCAGCGACCGCCATTGGCCTAAGCCATTCTAACGCGTTGCAGGCGCATCGTGTGAGCGGTCAGCCATCAGCCAGGCGGGCACCGCGTCGAGGATCGGGATCGGACCAACGGTCGGCTCCATCGCATCTCTTCCCACGAAATACTGCCACAAGAAGTGAGCTCGCAGCAGCCGGGCTAACGGTATTCCTTACAGTAGCTAGAATATCTAAAATAGCAAGAAATGGCGACGAGGGGGTTGGCATCGAGATGCTGGGTCAGGCGAAGACGAGGCGTGCTGCAGCGGTGTCCGGGTTGTCGAGCTGGCATCGTGGACGTACGTACCGTCGGCCGGTGCCGCCTTATCGGATTGGGGCGCCGACGTTATCAAGGTGGAAGGTGTCACGTGCGGCGATCCGGGGCGGGCGTTGGTCGTTGGTGGTTTCACCCGCGAAGCGGCGCGCGTTGACGCCGACTTCATCCTCGAGTTGGGCAACCGCGGCAAGCGCAGCATCGCAATAGACGTCAAATCCGAAATGGGCCGGGAGTTGTTCGGCCGGCTATTGGCGAGTGCCGATGTGTTTCTGACCAATTGGCGGCCGCGGCGCACTGGAGCGGGCCCGGCTGACCGTCGAGGACATTCGTGGCTTCAATCCGAAGATCATCATTGCGCGCGGTACCGGGTCTGGGGGTGCGCGGCCCGGATCGCAACCGCGGCGGGTTCGACGCTGCCACCTACCTGGCGCGTGGCGGAGTCGCCTACACGCTCACGCCATTCGGCACCGAAACGCCCGCGGTTCAGGGCCCGGGATTCGGCGACCTGCAGGGCGGGGCGACCCTGGCCGGCGGGGTGTGCGCGGCGTTGTTCCACCGGGAGCGGACCGGTGCGCCGTCCATCGTCGATTCCTCTCTGCTGGCGCAGGCGATGTGGGCCATCGCGCCCTCGATATCGGCCGCCGATATCTTCGACATCGACGGCATTCCGGGGGCGCCACCGGGCCTCGCGATCAATCCACTTGTGAACCGGTACAAGACCAGCGACGGCAGATGGATTCAGCTGGTCTTCCTGCAGCCCGACAGATTCTGGGCCGGTTTCTGCGATCGTATGGGTCTCGCGCGAGCTGGCCACCGATAAGCGATTTGTGCCGTCGAGCAACCTGATAGCCAACGCCGCCGAGGCGACCGCGATTTGTCGCGAATGCATTCGCCAGCCATGACCTGGCACACTGGCAGAAGGTGCTCGAAGACGAGCCCGGCGTTTGGGGTGCTCTCGCGACGCCACGGGAAACCCTCAATGACCCGCAAGTTGAACCCAACGGGTATGTGGTGACCAACGTCGACGATGAGGGCGAGAAATACCGGATCGTCGCTGCGCCCGTGCAATTCAACGAAACGCCGCCCGCTCCGGCGCGCGCACCAGAGCATGGGCAGCATACCGAGGAGATTCTGCTCGAGCTCGACGTCGACTGGGACGACATCGCGCGGGCGAAGGATCTCAGAGCCATCCTCTGAAAGCCCACCAGCACGGCGCTGCCTACATCCTCCCCGTCCGAGAAATGTTCCGGCTTCCATATGCGAATCGCTCGGTGGGCGTGGAATATGTCGACGTTGGGCAGGAAATGATCACCCGGAATGCGAAGGTTTGCTGGCGCGCCCGGCGTTAACCTTGCCGTAGGCTGGCGTGGAGGTCCGTTATGTCGTTCCTGATCGCGGCGCCGGAGATGCTGTCCGCGGCGGCAACGGATCTTGGCGAATGTCGGTTCGACCATCACCGAGGCCAACCTGGCCGCGGCGGTCCCGACCTGGCCGTGGTCGCGGCGGGCGCTGATGAAGTATCGGCGACTATCGCGACGTTGTTCGGTGTGCACGGGCAGGCGTATCAGGCGTTGAGTGCGCAGGCGGCGACTCTTTCATCAGCGTTTCGTGCAGGTCCTCACTTCGGGTGCAGCCGCTATGCCAGCGCCGAGGCGGCTAACGCTCGCCCCTGCAGATCGTGTTGCAAGACGCGCAGAGCCTGGCGGCGCTCCCGCCCGTCGCATCGCTGACGGGCGTCCGCTGTTCGGCGACGGCGCCAACGGCGCGGCGGGTACCGGGAATAACGGCGGCAACGGCGGATGTTATTCGGCAATGGCGGCAACGGCGGATCCGGCGGCACCAACCAGGGCGGCGGCAACGGAGGCAGTGCCGGGCTGTGGGGCAACGGCGGCATCGGCGGGACGCCGGCAGCGCCACCACGACCAGCGCCGCGGCGCCAACGCGGGCGCCGGCGGTAGCGGCGGGCTGCTGTGGGGCAATGGTGGTGCCGGCGGTATTGGGGGCGCTGGCGGCCCCGCTCCCACTTCCGGTTTGGGGACCACCGGCGGATCCGGCGGAAACGGCGGCAATGCCGGGCTGTTCTACGGCTTCGGGCGGCGCCGGCGGGACCGGCGGGACGGGCGGAACCGCGCCAATTGCCGGCGTAACGGCGGGGATACTGCCCGCGGGCGGGATCGGCGGAACCGGAGGCGCGGGCGGTGCGGCCGCGCTCACGTTCGGCACCGGCGGCGTCGGCGGGACCGGCGGTGCAGGCGGGACCACCGATGGGACCGTTCAGGGCGTGGGCGGCTACGGCGGCATGGGTGGTCTCGGCGGCCAGAGCGGCTTACTGCTCGGTACCCCGGGAGCGGGCGGGGTGGGCGGCGCCGGGGGGGCCGGCATGGGTGGGGACACTGTCAGTTTCGGCGGCCACGGCGGGTCCGGCGGTAATGGCGGTGCCATCGGGTTGTTCGGCGGCGGCGGGACTGGCGGCGCCGGTGGTATCGGTGGGGCGGGTGCGCCCGGGCCGACCACCACGGGCGGCGCCGGTGGCATCGGCGGCCTCGGCGGTGACGGCGGCATGGGTGGTCTCTTGTACGGCACCGGTGGGACGGGCGGGGCCGGCGCGCTCGGCGGCGACGGCGGCAGCGGCGCCACCGTAGGTTTTGCCGGCTCTGGCGGGTTCGCCGGCAACGGTGGCACCGCCGGCCTCTTCGGCAATGGCGGCCACGGCGGTGGCGGCGGTGCTACCGGCGCGGTGGGTCAACAGGGAGTCAACGTGGTAGGCGGCTACGGCGGTGCCGGCGGCACCGGCGGGATCATCCTCGGCGCGGGCGGTGACGGCGGGAACGGCGGGGCGAGTGTCGGCGGCAACCTGTACTCGCGAGGCGGTGACGGCGGCGCCGCCGGGTACATCATCGGCAACGGCGGCGCCGGCGGCGCCGGCGGGGGCGGCGGCACCTCCGTGTCGGGCAGCAGCGTAGGCGCTGGTGGCAACGGCGGCAACGGTGCGTACCTGTTCGGCAACGGCGGCGCCGGTGGTGCTGGTGGCGTGAACTCGACGAATACCGGAGCCGGCAATGGTGGCCTCGGCGGTGCCGGCGGGTACCTGCTCGGCAACGGTGGTGCCGGCGGCAACGGCGGCACCGGATCGACGGGCGGAGCCGGCGACGGCGGTAACGGCGGCGACGCCCGAGTGATCGGCAACGGCGGCAACGGCGGGAACGGCGTCACTGGCGCTCAGGGCGGCGCCGGCGGCAGCGGCGGGCTGTTATTCGGCAGCGACGGGACCGCGGGGACGCCCTAACCGAACCCTCACCGCGCCGGTCGCAAACCGGTCAACCCCGCCCTATGCGGCGTCAAGTTCAGTACTGTGACGGCGTGCATGAGGTGGTCGGGAGCGAACGACGTTCTGACGGGCCGGTAGGGATGGACGCGCAAAGCCGGTTGCGCCGCTACGAAGAGGCCTTTGCCGACCACGATCCGCCGTTCGCGTTCGTAGACCTCGACGCGATGTGGGGAAATGCCGAGCAGATGCTCGCCCGCGCGGGTGGCAAGCCGATCCGGGTGGCGTCGAAGTCGCTGCGCTGCCGGCCGCTGCAGCGCGAAATCCTCGATGCCAGTGAGCGATTCGACGGTTTGATGACATTCACGCTGCCCGAGACGCTCTGGCTTGCCGGCCTCGGCTTCGCCAACCTGTTGCTGGCGTACCCGACGACCGACCGGGCGGCACTGCGCGCGCTCGGCGAGATCGGCGCCGAGGACCCCGATGGCGCGCCGATCGTGATGGTCGACGCCGTGGAGCACCTCGATGTGATCGAGAAGGCGACCGACAAGCCGGTGCGGCTGTGTGTGGACCTCGATGCCGGCTACTGGCGTGCCGGGGGGCGCGTGAAGATCGGTCCCAAGCGCTCGCCGCTGCACACGCCCGAGCAGGTGCGCGCGCTGGCCGTGGAGATCGACCGACGGCCGACACTGACGCTGGTGGCGCTGATGTCCTACGAAGGCCACATCGCGGGCTTCGGGGACCAGGTGGCCGGCAAGCGAGTCCAAAACGCTGTCGTCGGGTGGATGCAGCGCCAATCGATCGCGGAGTTGCGCGAACGGCGGGCTCGCGCCGTCGAGCTGGTGCGTGAGGTCGCCGACCTCAAGATCGTCAACGCCGGCGGCACCGGCGACCTACAGCTGGTCGCCCAGGAGCCGGCGGTCACCGAGGCGACCGCCGGCTCGGGCTTCTATGCGCCGACGCTGTTCGACTCGTATTCGAACTTCACGTTGCAGCCGGCGGCGATCTTCGCGCTGCCGATTTCGCGAAGGCCCGACGCGAAGACCGCAACCGCGCTGGGCGGCGGCTATCTGGCCAGCGGACTCGGCGCCAAGGACCGCATGCCGACGCCCTACCTGCCGAGCGGGCTGCGGCTTGACCCGATGGAGGGCACGGGGGAGGTTCAGACGCCGCTGTACGGGGACGCGGCCCGCAGCTTGAAGGTGGGCGATAAGGTCTATTTCCGCCACACGAAGGCCGGTGAATTGTGCGAGCGCTTCGACCGCTTGCACCTGGTCCGTGGGGCACAGATCGTCGACACCGTTCCAACGTATCGGGGTGAGGGGCGCACCTTTCTCTGATGCCGGCATGTCTCACCAGGATGGTTACCGGGCAGACGCGGCGCGGCCCGGCGACACGCTTCGAGGCGCGCGAGAAGGAGCAGCCATGACCACGATCACCGCACTGCCGACCGAGCTGGCCACAATGCGCGAGGTCGTCGAGACGCTCGCGCCGATCGAGCGCGCCGCCGGGGAGCCGGGGGAGCGGCAGGCGGCCGACTGGATCGTCGAGCGCCTGAGATTGGCTGGCGCGCGCAACGCCCGAATCGAAGAGGAGCAGTTCTACGCCGGCTATCCGGGGCTCCATAGCAAGCTGCTGGCGGTCGGTGTGGCGGTGGGCCTCGCCGGCGTGATCAGTCGGCACTTGCGCTTGCCGGCCGCCGTGGCGGGCGTAGGTGCCGGGCTGGCGATCGCCGACGACTGTTCCAACGGGCCGCGCGTGGCGCGCAAGAGAATGGAAAAGCCCCGAACAACATGGAATGTGGTAGCCGAGGCGGGTGATCTCGCCGGCGAGCAGACGGTTGTCGTGTGTGCCCATCACGATGCCGCGCGCACCGGCAAGTTCTTCAACCAGGGCCCGCAGCAATATCTATTCGAACGATTCCCCGGGATCGCTGAGCGGGTGAACACGTCGCCGCCTCTCTGGTGGCCACCGATCCTCGCCCCCATGGTCGCCGGTGTCGGCGCGCTGCGGGGCAGCCGCAGGATGATGCTCGCGGGTGCGGCGCTCAGCGCTGGAGCTGCCGCGGTATTCGCTGACATCGCTCGCAGCCCCGTCGTTCCCGGGGCCAACGACAATCTGTCCGCCGTCGCGCTGATCGTCGCGCTGTCCGAGCGGCTGCGCGAGCGGCCGGTGAAAGGCGTTCGGGTGCTGCTGGTCTCGCTTGGCGCCGAGGAAATATTGCAGGGCGGCATCTATGGATTCATGGCGCGCCATCGGCCTGAGCTCGACCGGGAGCGCACGTACTTTCTGAATTTCGACACGGTCGGTTCGCCCGAGCTGATCATGCTCGAGGGCGAGGGCACGACGGTGATGGAGGACTACCACCACAGCCCGTTCCGCGACCTCGTCGAGCGGGCCGCGGAGCGCGCCGACGCGCCGGTGCGCCGAGGCATGCGGTCGCGCAACAGCACCGACGCGGTGCTGATGAGTCGCGCGGGTTACCCAACCGCGTGCTTCTCGTCGATCGCCCGCTATAAGGAGTTGTCGAACTACCACCTCATGTCGGACACACCCGAGAACCTCGTCTACGAGACGGTGATGCACGCGGTGACGGTCGCCGAGTCCGTCGTGCGGGAGTTGGTGCGGTGAGTCCCCAATGGGGCAACTGGGCCCGAGAGCAGTTCTGCGCGCCGTCGGCGATCGTGCGGCCGACCTCGGAGGCGGAGCTGGCCGAGACGGTTGCCGGCGCAGCGAAGCGCGGTGAAAGCGTACGTGCGGTCGGCACTGGGCACTCGTTCACCGACTGTGCATGCACGGACGGGGTGATGATCGACATGACCGGCCTGCAGCGGGTCGTCGAGGCGGATCCGGCGAGCGGCCTGGTCACCGTCGAGGGTGGCGCCAAGCTGCACAACCTCGGCCCGCAACTGGCCGCGCACGGACTGGGGCTGGAGAACCAGGGCGACATCGATGCGCAGTCGATCACCGGCGCCGCCGCGACCGCGACACACGGGACGGGCGCACGCTTTACGAACCTCTCGGCGCGGATCGTCGCGCTGCGGCTCGTTACCGCGGCCGGTGAGGTCCTGACCCTGTCGGAAGGTTCTGGAGATGAGGCCTACCTGGCGGCGCGGGTGTCGCTGGGTGCGCTCGGAGTGATCTCCCAGGTGACCGTGCAGACGGTGCCGCTGTACACGTTGATTCGCCGCGACGAGCGACGCGCACTGACCGAGACGCTGGAACGCCTCGACGAATCCGTCGACGGCAACGACCATTTCGAGTTCTTCGTATTTCCCTACGGGGAGCACGCTTCGACGCGCACCACGCAACGCAGTCACGAGGAGCCGACGTCGACGCCCGGGTGGAAACGCAGGCTCAACGAGGACTTCGAAAACGTGGGACTGAGCCTGATCTGCCGGGCGGGCCGGCGCCTCCCCCGTGCGGCGCCGAGCCTGAACCGCCTGATGACGAGCCTGATGTCGGAGGCCACGGTCTGCGACCGCGCCTACAAGGTGTACGCGACCGAGCGCAAGGTCAGATTCACCGAGATGGAGTATGCGATCCCGCGCGAGCATGCCCGCGCGGCAATCCAGCGCGTCATGGACGTCGTGCGCCGCCGCAAGTTGCCGATCATGTTCCCGCTCGAGGTGCGTTTCTCGGCCCCCGACGACGCCTTCCTATCGACCGCGCACGGCCGTAATACCTGCTACATCGCCGTTCACCAGTACACCGGCATGGAGTTCGAAACGTACTTCCGCGCCGTCGAGGAAATCATGGATGAGTTTGCGGGCCGGCCGCATTGGGGCAAGCGTCACTATCAGACCGCGGCCACACTTCGCGGCCGATATCCCAATTGGGACCGCTTCGCGGCGGTCCGCGACCGCCTCGATCCCAACCGCGTCTTCCTCAACGACTACACCCGCCGCGTGATGGGCAGCTGATACTCACGCTGGATTCGGTTGTAACTAGCCGCGTTACGGGGTCTCCACAACGTCTTCCATGACGCCACCGTCGGTACCAAGACGATCACGGCCGCATATCGATGTGGGCGGCGATCTGGCGCGACCGGACGGAATGCACAAATCATGGCACGTGCGGTGCAGCGGATCACCGTCACGAATATGCACACGGCCTTGAAGGAGGCACGCACGGCATGACGGCGAACCGGGCTCTGGCCCAGAACCCGTGGGCCCAGGTCTCGTGCGGCCCGGACTCCAGTCGCATCCTGGACACCGCGCGGGGCATTCTCATTGGCGTTCGCCGGTGCCATTCAGAGGAAGCTTTCGCTGAGCTCCTCGGCGCGGCGCAACGTCACAAGGTGCCGTTGTTCGCAATGGCTTGGGCGCTTGTCCACCTGGCGGGTAACGGCGGACTATCAGCGCACGCCTTCGTGGATGCACAGTCGGCGGCTCGTCACGAATGGGGTCAGTTGTTCGCGCCGTCCGCGGTGTCGATCCGTTAAATGCCCGTTGAGTACCAGGAACGGAATGGCGGGGCGCCCGGCCGCAGTAGTGGGGATGTTACTGCGGCCGAGTTCCCTTAGCCGGTGCGCGCCCAGAGGTCGACGGGCACCACCTCCCGGGCGCGGCCTTCGGGTCCCAACAACCGCCCCCAGGATTTGACGGAGCGCAGCACCACCCGGGTGTCCAGTACCGCCACGTCCGGGTATTCGGCCAACAGCCGATGAAGTACTCCGTCCAGCGCCGAGGCCTGGTGTAGTTGCATCGTCACGAAAAGGTTGGCTCCTCCGCCCACGGTCGCGACGCAGAACCGGGTCTCGGGGTAGTGAACCAGTGACCACAAACGATCTCATCGCCGCCGACGTCATCGGCGAATTCTTTCGTCTGTCAAGCCATCCCGCGGCCGACTGACGCTCCGGACCGACTGACGCTCCGGACGAACGCTGAACGGCGTCGCGGCGTAGCAAGGCGATCGCTGGGCGCGCTCAGCGCGTCCAGGCCGGCGAGTCGGCCGCGGCCCGCAATGCTGTCAGGATGCGCTCCTCCTCCTCGAGAAAGCGCCCCGTGGGTGCCGGCACCGAGATGGCGATTATGTTGTCTCCGTGGCTCGGCGCGCGATCGCGGCCGCCGAGATCCCTGCGGTGTGTTCCCCGCGATCGAACGCGATTCCGGTGCGCCTGACCTCCGCGATCTCGGCGCGCAGCCGCTCGGCGATCTCGGCGTTGAACCGCGACATCACCGCCTGGGCGTCGGCCTCGGGAAGCGCCGCAAGGGCGGCCTTTCCGTTGGCGGTGGCGTGCAGCGGGAAACGGACGCCGATGGCCGACACAGCCCGCAGTCGGTGCGACGATTCGATCTGGTCCACGAACCACATGCGCCGGCCACGCAGTACCGACAGGTCGACCGTCTCGCCATCGGTCGCGCGCGCCACCCGTTCGATCGTCGGCCGGAATACCGCCGCGATGTGCGCTCCGGCGGCACCGCCGAATCCCAGTAAGCGCTCACCGAGTGAGAAACGGCCTGTGCGAATCGACGCTGACAATCCCGACCTCGACGAGACCGACGAGCAGGCGGCGAGCAGGTCGACTTGGCCAGCCCGAGCCGCTCGCCGAGGTCGACGAGGCGCAACTGTCCCGGCTCGGCGGCAATCTCGTCGAGCGCGGCGGCGGCGCGACGCAGCACCTGGATGCCTTCATCCCGGTTACTTGATCCGTATTCCTTGTTCCGCCTGCGGCCATAGTCCACTATAGTGGATCCGCATCGCGGACAACAATAAACCGAAATGTGGATCTGAGAGGGGCTTAAATGAGTGCGCTGCCGGCCGGGCGGCACTTCTTCCGCAATGACGACGGCTACGAAGCCGCCCGTCGCGGCACGGTGTGGCATCAGCGAGTGCCCGAACGCTATCCCGGAGGTGATCGTGCAGGCCGCCGATACCGACGACATCATCGCGGGTCCTCGCTACGCCAAGGCCAACGGCTAAAGGTCAGCATCGTCTCGGGCGGGCACAGCTTCGCGGCCAGCCATCTGCGCGACGGCTCTGTCCTGCTTGACGTCAGCCGCCTCGATCACGCCGAGATCGATGCCGAAAAGGGTCGTCGCCGTCGTCGGTCCGGGCAAGGGCGGCAGCCTGCTGATGGCCGACCTGCAGGCGCACAACCTGTTCTTCCCCGGCGGCCACTGCAAGGGCGTCTGCCTCGGTGGCTATCTGTTGCAGGGCGGATACGGCTGGAACAGCCGGATCTACGGCCCGGCTTGCGAGAGTGTCATCGGTCTGGACGTCATCACCGCCGACGGCGAGCAGATCCATTGCGACGAAGACAATCACGCCGATCTCTACTGGGCCGCCCGCGGCGCCGGCCCGGGCTTTTTCGGCGTTGTGACGTCGTTTCACCTCAAGCTGTACCCGCGGCCCGCCGTCTGTGGCACCAGCGTGTACCTCTACCCGTTCGACCTGGCCGAGGAGGTCTTCACGTGGGCTCGCGCCGTCGGCGCCGAAGTAGACCCGCGGGTCGAGCTGCAGGCCGTCGCCTCCCGCGGTGAACCGAACATGGGCATCGACGTACCCGTCATCTCGTTTGCGTCGCCCGCCTTCGCCGATTCCGACGAGGAGGCCGAAAAGGCCCTCGCCCTGTTCGGCACCTGCCCGGTCGCCGACAAGGCTCTCGTGCAAATTCCTTATATGCCAACCGATTTGCCCACCTGGTATGACGTCGCGATGAGCCACTACCTGTCCGACCATCACTATGCGGTGGACAACATGTGGACGTCGGCGTCGGCCGCAGGAGCTGCTGCCGGGTATCCGCACATCCTGGACACGCTGCCGCCGCATCCGGCGCACTTCCTCTGGCTGAACTGGGGGCCGGTCCCGCCCCGCCAGGACATGGCGTACAGCATCGAGGCCGACATCTACCTGGCGGCTTACGGCTCCTGGAATCGATGCGACGGACCCGGCCGACGCGCGAGCGTTACGCGACTGGGCGCAGTCCAACATGGAGGCGATGTCACACCTGGCCGTCGGCATTCAGCTCGCCGACGAAAACCTCGGCCGGCGTCCGGCGCGGTTCGCCAGCGACGAGGCCATGGCCAAGCTCGACCGGGTTCGTGCCGAGTACGACCCCGACGGTCTGTTCAACAGTTGGATGGGAAGTATCTGATGGCCAGCGACCTGTACCTCGGCTACCGCAACGACGACGCGGACACGCCATTCGGCAAGTTCTTCAAACCCGAGATGGCACCGCTGCCACAGCCATGTCGTCGAGGCGCTGCAGCACGGGCCGCAAGGCGGGATGGCATTGCTGGCGTACGAGGACGCCGCCAGCGTCGCCGACGAGGGTTACCAGCAGACCGAGAACGGCTACGGCGTTCTCGAAGACGGCGGCTATCAGGTGTCCGTGCGCACCGACATGCCGGGCGTCACCCCCGCGATGTGGTCATGGTGGTTCGGCTGGCACGGATGCGACACCCGCCGCTACAAGCTGTGGCATCCGCGGGCGCACCTGTCTGCAGCGTGGAAGGACGGAGACGACACCGGCCGTGAGGGCGCGCAGCGGTACATCGGCCGCTGGTCACTGATCAGCGAGTACATCGGGTCATCGCTGCTGAACGGCGCGATCCAATTCGTCGAGCCGGCGGAAATGGGCTGTCCCCCCGACAGCGACGATGCGATAGCGGTCTGTGCCCGGCTGGGCGCCGGTGATGCCCCGGTGGACGTCGGATGGTTCATCCACCACATCCGCTCGACGCCGGGCGGGAGCGAGATGCGGTCCCGGTTCTGGATGGGCGGAGCACACATCGCCGTGCGCAACGCCCCCGGCGTGGCGTCCAAGGCGGTGCGTCCCATCGCGAAGCGGATACTCGGCGACCCGGGAGCCAGCGGCCGCAATCTGCTGGTGCACTGCGCGCAGGAGATGAACCACCTGGCGGGTTTCTTGCCGGAGCTTTACGAGAGCTTCGGCAACGAGTAGGCCCGAGCGCCGACGGGGCTCAGCCCTGGTTGGCGAATGCGGGCGCGACAAATCGTTGCACGAGTTGGTATTCGGCGTGGTCATCGCCGACGGGCCAGGACAACAGCGAGAGCACTACGCGGACCACCCAATGGGCGGCCTGCGGGTCAGCGTCGGCGAGCCCGGCGAGCTCGGTGGCAAAGCCGGCAAGCAACGGTGACCCGCTGAGCCACGCCATCTCGCTGGTGCCACGGATCGAGCCGATCATCAGCCGGCCCAGCGGGTCAGACCGGATTCGTTTCAGCGCCAACGTGATCGCGGCAACCACCCGCTCCGGCCCACCGAGCCCCTCGACGGCGCAGCGCACGCCATCGATGACGCGGGTCGCCGCGCGGGTCAGCACGGCGTCGCGAATCTCTGCTTTGCCGCCGGCGTAGCGGTAGACCGTCGCCCGCGAACAATGGACACGGGCGGCCAACGTGTCGATGTCAAATGCGTCCAGCCCGTGCCGCGCGATGAGGTCGGTTGCGGCGTCATAGATCCGTTCGGTGGCGAGCGCGCGGCGATCGCCCCCTACCAGCCAATCCTTACGGGGCACCGATCACCCGTCCTAACGCGTCGAGAGGCAATGCGCAATTCTTCTCATATTGAGACGAAAATAGATGCGTATCTCATGCTAGTCCCAGGTCCCCGCCCGGCGGTGAGACGACCGGGGCGCCAACGCCCGACGGCGGTCTTCAACTTCTCGCGGCACCGTTGACGTGCAGGGATCCGCCGCTCAGCCTATGAGAATGACCATCGTTTACGAGGCCACCACATTCTTCGGGTACGAATCCCTGCAGGATCCGTACCCGCTGTACGAGTGCATGCGCGCCACCGGACCGGTGCATCGCATCGGTGACTCCGAGTTCTATGCCGTGTGCGGTTGGGACGCCGTCAATGACGCCAACAGCCGTCCCGAGGATTTCTCGTCCAACCTGACCGCGACCATGACGTATACGGCTGACGGGGCCGTCAAGCCATTCCAGATGGACCCACTTGGCGGCCCCACCCACGTACTGGCCACCGCCGATGATCCCGCTCACGCGACACACCGCAAGATGGTGGTTCGCCACTTGGCGGCCAAGCGGATCCGCGCCTTGGAGCGGTTCGTCGCCGCCACCGCGGATCAATTGTGGAACGACGGCGTGCACGATGGGCGCATCGAATGGATGGGCGTCATGGCCAACCGCCTGCCGATGATGGTCGTCGCTGAACTGATCGGCGTGCCCGACACCGACGTCACCCAGTTGGTGAAATGGGGATACGCGGCCACCCAACTGTTGGAGGGTCTGGTCTCTGCAGACCAGCTCGAGGCTTCCGGCGTCGCGGTCCTGGAACTCGCTTGCTACATAACCGAACGCCTCACGCAGGCTGGGGCGAACCCTCAGGACAATCTGCTCGGTGAACTCGCCACCGCTTGTGCCGCGGGGGAGCTGAGCATGCTCAGCGCCCAATCGATGATGATTACCTTGTTCGCGGCCGGCGGGGAATCCACCGCGTCGTTGCTGGGCAGCGCGGCGTGGATGCTGGCACACCGGCCCGACATCCAGCAACAGGTGCGCGAAAACCCGGAATTGCTCGGCGCATTCATCGAGGAAACACTGCGCTTCGAGGCCCCATTTCGGGGCCATTACCGGCACGTGCTCAACGACACCACGTTAGGCGGCGTCGATCTGCCTGCGGACTCGCATCTGCTGTTGTTGTGGGGGGCGGCAAATCGGGATCCGGACCACTTCGACACGCCCGGCGTGTTTCGCCTCGGCCGTGCAGCGGCCAAGGGCCACATCAGTTTTGGCAAGGGCGCACACTTCTGTGTGGGCGCCGCGCTGGCACGCTTGGAGGCCCAGATCGTCTTGCGCATGCTGCTCGACCGCACCTCGGTGATCGAGGTGGCCGACGTCGGGCCGTGGTTGCCGAGCATCCTGGTGCGCCGCCTCGAGCTGCTCGAGCTGGCCGTCAGATAGCGGCGAATTCAACGGCATCCCGCCGCGCGCACGGTGAAAGTGCTTGTCGCGGTCGGCATCGCGCGCGCAGATCTTTTTCGTGGACCTAACCGGTCAGCGGTGGGAGCCCCGGTCCAATGACGACGAACGCCTCGACCGCGGTGGCTTTCTCGAGCCCTTCGACCTCCACCCGCCACTCGTAGATACCCGGTTCCAACGGCATCCCAGCCGGGATGTTGAGGGTGAGCGGCATCCGAACCGATGTCCCGTGGATCGCCCCAGGGGGCCGGCCCGCCTCCGCGGCCGCTTCAAACAGGATCCGCTGAGGTCCCCCCGGTCCCTGCATCACCACCGGCTCGCCATCGGTTGTCAGCAATTGGCATGTCAGCTTGTGTTGCTTGTTCGTCTCATCCCAATCGATGTCGACGAACAGAACCAATGTGAAAGCGGGAGTGGGCGTTTGGCACTGCCGCCAGCCCAGGCCGAGAGCATTGATTTTCCCGGACTGGGCGTCGGCTTGCGCCGCATCGGCGAGGAACAGGGTGATCTTCATTTGGCCACCCACGCCCCCAGATCCATCAGATGCACGAGATCCACGAGATCCACGTCCTGTTCTCAATCCATCTGCAACTACCGGCACGATCTGTCAGGAACCAGGCCGACGACCGCCGCGGCCTACTCCGTTCCGACGGATAATACGCTGTCCCGGAGAATCTTCAGCCGGTGAGCAATCTGACAGAGCACCGGCTATGTCGGGGGTACTTCAGTGGGTACTTCGCGGCTATTCCGAGCTATTCGGAGGGCGGCAGTTCGCGCTGACCGCCGGATGAGCGCAGTTCGTGCGGACCGTCGCGCTCGACCAGCTCGCGCTGCCCGTCGCGCCTCGTCGACCCAACGGACAGGTTGGCGAGGTCTTTCGGGGATCCCCCCTCCAACGACGAATGTTGGTCATCGATACCGAGCTGGCCACGGCGCCGTTTGCCCGTCGCCTCCTGGGCATGGTCACCCTGGCCACGCGAGGATGCGATCCGGCCGGTGCCGGCCGGCGCTTCGACAGGCTCGGACGACGCTTCGACGGGCTGGGCCGGCGGCGGTTCGCTGGTCTGGGTGTCGACCGTCACCTTGCGGGTGCGCTTGAACGAGAACGCAACCTCCTCGACGTCCTCGAACACCTGGCGTGCGGTACGCAGCGGCTGGGTCGTGTTGTCGATCACGCGCGCAACGAACGGCGGCACCAGCGGGCGAATCCAGCGAGCCGCGGCCTTGGTGGCGTCGGGAATCGACGGAATCAACGGGGTCCCGCGCTCAGAGTGTGGCTCGACCTCGCCATGCTGGCCGCTCGGTTCGACGCGAGCGGGCAAGTTGTCGGGGCTCTCCGGGTTGTCTGAGGTGTCGATGGGCGCGGCAGGCAATTCGGCGGTTGCCCGGCTGGCAGCCTCCGCTTCCGCGGCGATCGGCAGGTACATGTCTTCCTCCACAGGTTCGAAGGTACGCCGCGACGAAGCGCGCACCGGCGCTTCGAGCGCTTCGGTGACCCGACGGCGTTGGTGCTCGCGGTCGATCTCGATCTGGGCCTCGACGGCGAGTCGGGCCTGGGTGAGTTGATGCTCGGCCCACATGATTTCGGCCTCTTTGCGAACCTCGGCCCGCTTGATCGCGATCGCGGTGTCAGCGTCGAGCTCGGCGCGTTCACGGTCCGCACGCGCGGAGGCGTGGCGATCGTGGGTCGTCTCGCCGCGCCACAGCCGCAGAATCAGCGGCAACAGGTAAAGCAGCGCGAAGACCGCGATCGTCAGCAGCCGCAGGCTCAGCGCGCCGGTACTGGCGAATGTGAGCTCGTTCATGGCGACCCAGCGCGCGCCCAGGCCCCGGCTGGCATCCGCGACCACGGTATTGCGCGCCGCGGTGAGGGCCTGCTCTTCCTGGGCGATCTTGGCGTCCAGCTCGGGTGCTTGGCGATCACGGGCCGCCAGGGCACTGTCCAGCTCACGCTGCGCGTCCGCGAGGACCTCGTTTGCAGTACGTGTTTCGGGCCCCACGCCGGGCACGCCCGTGATCCGGGTCTGCGGGCACTCCGGTGTGGGGTGGTACTCGCACCGCGCCACCACGAGGGCCTTGTCCTGGTGCTGGCGGGCCTGATCGACGGCGGTGTCGAGCGCGCCGCGGGCCTCCTGCGTCTGCCGCAGGGCGCCCGACGCCTGCGCGACGGCCGGCGCCGAGTCGGCGCTGCGCAAAGCCCGTTCATCGAGTTGATGGTCGATCGAGCCGGAAAACACGACGACTGCGGCAAGCTCGCCGACGACAACGCCGACGGCAACCGCCACCGCCGCGCGACCCAAGATGCCGGGCCAGCCCCGGTCGGGGCCGCCTGGCGGTGGCGCGGGTCACCGCGCCGACCAGCAGACCGAAGAAAAGGGTCAGCCCGACGATGGCCAGCATTGGCCAACGTGCCGACTCGCTTACCGCCAGGCTGGCGACGAGCCAGGCCAGGGCGGCTCCGACGGCTACCACCGCACCCGCGACGGCGTGGGTCGACCGTTCGTGGCGCTCACCGAGTTCGCGCCAGTGTCCGCCGCCGAGCCAGGTGAGCAGTCCTTCGACCCGCGATGCGGCCGAGCGCGGCTCGGTAAATTCGTGGGCGCACATGAGTCTCTAAACACCTCCAAGTCCTACAAGCCTGGCAGGCCGCCGCCCGACACACCGAATCGAAGCGGCCGCTTGTGGCGCGCTTCACAACTTGTTCACAGGTCCCCGGGTAGACGCAGATCACACTTTTGCGGTACCGAAAGAGGCTCGGTAAGCCCTATCCGGCGTGAAATTCCTGCGACTCGAGCAGATCAGCGACCGTTCTGGCAGGTGACGTGAGACGGTATAGGCCTATGCAAAACCTCGACTTTGTCACGTACGAAGAGTTCGGCCGCAGATTCTTCGAGGTGGCTGTCACACCTGAGCGTGTCGCCGCCGCTCTCGCCGATTTCGCGGGCACCGAATTCGCTATGGAGCCGATCGCTCAGGGGCCGGGCGGGATCGCCAAGGTCAGCGCAAATGTCAAGGTCAAAGACCCGCGAGTGACGCGGCGTCTGGGCGACCTGATCACTTTCGTCATCCACATACCGCTGTCCATCGATCTGCTGCTGGACCTTCGGCTCGACAAGCAACGATTTGCGGTCTCCGGGGACATCTCGTTGCGCGCTACGGCGCGCGCCGCCGAGCCGCTGCTGCTTATCGTTGACGTCGCGAAACCGCGACCGTCCGATATCACGGTCAACGTGTCGTCCAAGTCCATCCGCGGCGAGGTGTTGCGCATCCTCGCGGGCGTCGACGGTGAGATCCGGCGCTTCATCGCCCAATTCGTCGCCGCCGAGATCGACTCACCCCAATCGCAGGCTGCCCAACACATCGACGTTGCCCACCAGCTGGACAAGGCCTGGGACCAGCCCTAGCGAGCCCCGACACGCCGAGCAGCGGCGGCGGTCGGCGTTTATCGGGGCACCGCATCCGGGTACGCAACCCGATCGGGCTCCGAAAGTCTGGGCCCCGGGTGCGGACATAGTGGAGCGGATAAAGCATGGCACGAGTGGACGTTTCGGTGTCATCGGAGGTGGAGCCGGCGGCCGCCTGGAAGTTGGCATCCGACCTGAAGCGATTCGACGAGTGGATGACGATATTCGGTGGGTGGCGCGGCAAGGTTCCGGCCACCATCGAAGAGGGCACTCGCGTCTCGTCGCTGATCAAGGTCAAGGGTTTCCGCAACGTCATTCACTGGACGGTCACGCGCTACGACGAGCCGAAGTCAATCGAACTGCAGGGTCGCGGCCGCGGCGGGATCCGAATCGTGGTGGCGATGACCGTCAGTGACGACCACCCGGGCTCCGCGTTCCATCTCATGGCCGAGGTGAAGGGCGGTCTGCTCGGCGGGCCGCTCGGACGGGTCGTCGCCCGCGTGCTGCGGTCCGACGTGCGTAAGTCAGTAAACAACCTCGCCAACCTGCAGTAAACGCAGACCAACGCGGACCCGCCAGTCGGGCTCGGCAATCGTGGTTGGGTAGCAATTCGCGGCCGGTGCTTCCCGTAAACCCTGAAACGCTGGCCGCCGCGGCAGCGGTGGGTTACCCTACGCCGGGCAGTCGCTGTGCGCCCACGCCCTCGCACGCCCTCGCACGCCCGAGTCGCGGTGCGAAAGAAAGACGAAAGACATCGATCTTCCAGGAGGATTACCTTGGCCCAACGTTGGTTTTTTGCGACGGTCGCGGTGACTGCGGCGCTGATGACGGGGTGCATGGGCGGCAAAACAACGCCGGCCGCATCGAGCACGGGCCCGTCCACCAGCAAGTCGGCATCGGCAACGGCCACGTCGGGGGCCACGAGCACAACCACCTCCGCCGAGGCGGCACCCGCGTCACAACTCGATACCAGCCAATGTGTCGATGTCACCGGCGCAAACGCGGATCTTTTGGCGGCGAATGACAAGGATGCCGCGCGCAAAGCCGCCGACACCCTCGAGGGATACGACCCGCCAGCGTCGGTCAAGGCTGCAATCGAACACTTCGTCACAACCGGCGGTGCGCACTTCGACGACCCGGACTACACAAAGAACCAGAAGACCCTTTCCGGATGGGTCAGCCAGGTGTGTCCCACCTGAGAATGAACCGGCGAGCCGGGGTCAGTGCGGATCGCGTTGGCGCAGCCGGCGCAGCGGCCGGGTCTCGATGGCATTGACCGTCAGGGCCCGGCGGCTGATCCGCCAACCCGTGTCGGTCAGCTCGTAGTCGTCGTCGTAGCGCAAATGCCAGACCACATCGGCGATCTCGTCCGCGCGCCGATTCCAGTGATGGGCGATGCACGCGATGCGCCCGCGGGCGCTGCCGGGTCGCGGACCCTCGTCGTAGATCTCACCGACGATCGCGTGCTCGGTGCGTTCGACCTGGCTGACCGTTGCGACCGCGGCGGCAATGGCGACCTGACCGTGGTGCGAGTGGATCGGCTCCAGCGCACCGGGCGGTTCGGGCACCACGAGTTCGGCCCGGACGGTGAAAAGTTTTGCAACAGAGTCGAATTGGCGTTCATCAACACCAGCGGCATAACGGTGCGCCAGATCACTAAGGGCCGCGCGGTCGGCCAGCGCGGGTCGGTTCACGAGGCGCTCACGAGACCAATGACAGCCGTTGCGCGCAGGCCGACAAAATGTCTTTTGCCTGCTCGATATCGCTGGTCGGCGGCATGGCCAGAGCAATCCGGTCGGCGCCCTGGTCCACCAGACCGGCCGCGCGCTCGGCGTCGATCTTGGTGACCAGGTGACCCAGTGTCACCTCCAGGCCCGCCGGATCGCGTCCGGCCGCCGCCGCCTCGTCTCGCATCAACGCGATCAGCGAAGCGAGCTGCGGACCGGTCACGCCGAGCGGCTGTAGGCCGTCGCCGAAACGTCCGGCGCGGCGCGCGGCCGATTTGCTGTGCCCGCCGATGTGAATCGGAAGTCGTTCGCCTGCGATTGGTTTGGGATAGCACATGGCATTGTCGAAGTTGAAGAACTCACCGTGATACGACGCTCCTTGGGGCTCATCGGCCCACAGCGCGCGCAACACGGCCAACTGCTCGTCGGCCCGTTTGCCCCGGCTCGCGAACTCCACGCCGCAGGCTTCGACCTCTTCCCTGAGCCAGCCCACACCCACGCCCAGCCGGAGTCTGCCGCCCGAGAGCACATCGACGGTCGCGGCACGTTTGGCGAGCACGACGGGATGGTGATTGGGCAACACCAGCACCCCGGTGGCCAACCCGAGCCGGTTGGTGTGGGCCGCCAAGAACGCCAACATGTCTAACGGGTCGGGGATGGGGCTGTCGGCCGCCAGCCCAACGCGTCCGGAACTGTCGTAGGGATAGACGCTGTCGTAGCTGGTGGCCAGCACGGTGTGCTCGGCCAGGATGATCGATTCGAAACCACACCGTTCAAGGTGGCCCGCAAAGCTCACCACCCAGCCGGGGTCCGCGGTGACAGCGTCGCCGACAGGGACGAAGACCCCTACCTTAGGGATCTTGGGAACCTTCGGGGCTGCCGCCATAGCACCCGAAGCTAACAGGTGCCAGTTGGGTGGGCGCGCTGGTTTGCGTTAGTTCGCGTTAGTTGGTGCTGGTTTCCGGCGCGATCTGGGCGCGCACGGCCTCGGCCAGCGCGGCCGCCCTGCGATCGGTGAATACATCCTCGAGCAGCAGCTGCCGGCCGTCGGGACCCGTCAGCGGAACCCGCCAGTTGGGGTATTCGTCGGTGGTGCCCGGCTGATTCTGTGTGCGGCGGTCACCGACTGCGTCGGTCAGTGCCACCCCTAACAGCCGCGACGGCGTTCGGCCCAGGTATCGGTAGAGAGCCAGGATGATTCGTTCGGGGTCGGCTTCGCCGGGGTCGTCCAGCAGCCCGACCCGGTGCAACTCAGCCATCCAGGCGGCCCGCTCGGCCTGGTCGGACTCGAGTTCGGCCTCGACGGGCTGGGTCAGCAATCCGAGGGACTCCCGCAGCCGCACATGGTCGCCGGCCAGGTAGCCGGCGGTCGGCGGCAGGTCGTGGGTGGTGACCGAAGACAGGCAGTACTCGCGCCAGCGCTCGGCCGGCAGTGGGCCGCCGGTTCCGTCTCGATCCAGCTCGAACCACAGGATCGAGGTGCCCAACAGCCCCCGAAGTAATAAGTAGTCACGCACCCATGGTTCGACCGTGCCGAGATCCTCGCCGACGACGAGTGCCCCGGCCCGGTGCGCTTCCAGGGCGAGGATGCCGATCATCGCCTCATGGTCGTAGCGCACGTAGGTGCCCTGGGTGGGCAGTGCGCCCTCGGGGATCCACCACAGCCGGAACAACCCGATGATGTGGTCGATGCGTACCCCGCCGGAGTGGCGCAGCACAGCCCGGATCAGCGCGCGGAACGGTCGTGTACTCCCGCTCTTCCAGCCGGTCCGGTCGCCACGGCGGTTGCGACCAGTCTTGGCCCAGTTGGTTGAACTCATCCGGCGGCGCGCCGGCGGTCACGCCCAGCGCCAACACTTCCTGAAGCGCCCACGCGTCGGCCCCGTTCGGGTGTACTCCGACGGCCAGGTCATGCATGATGCCCAACGCCATTCCGGCGCGCACCGCCTGCGACTGCGCCGCGGCGAGTTGCTCGTCGAGTTGCCACTGCAACCAGCGATGGAAATCGACGGCTTCCGCATACTTTCTGACGAAGCGGGCGACGCCGGCGGAGTTCGGGATGCTGCAGAAAAGCCGGCCAGCAGTGCCAGTCGCCACCGTATTTCTCGGCCAGGGCGCACCAGGTGGCGAAGTCATCGAGCGCGCTGGCCCTCTCGTTCGAGGAAGGCCGCGTAGGCCAGCTCGCGTCCCGCCGAGCGCGGTGCCCGGTGCAGCAGTTCGAGCGCCGCTCGCTTGGCCACCCACGCACCGTCCCGGTCGATCGGAGTCGAGCTGGGCCGCCCGGTCTTGGACGTCGGAGCGCAACCGTCGCACCCGGCCGCGCTTGGTCAGGTCGGCGAATTCGGGGATGGCCTCCACGCGAAGGTAAAGCGGGTTGAAGAAGCGCCGCGATGTCGGCAGATAGGGCGACGGCTCCATCGGGATCGTTGGGGTGGCCGCATGCAGCGGATTGACCAGTAGGTAGTCGGCGCCATGCCGGGACGCCGACCATACCGCGAGATCGGTCAGGTCGGTGAGATCGCCGACCCCCCACGACCGCGGGACCGCACGCTGTAGAGCTGGGCTGCCAAGCCCCAGGCGCGGCGGGCGCCGAGCTGCTCCGGCAGGCCGAGCCAGTCCGGTGTCACGATGAGCGCGGTGCTGGTCTGCGAGTCGCCCGAACGCAGACACACTCGGTGGTAGCCCAGCGGCAGGTCGGTGGGCAGCGCGAAGGTGGCCTCGCCGACCAGGCGCCCGTCCAGCTCGAACGGCGGGGTGAAATTCTCGACCTGTTGCACCCCACCCCGCACCGTGCCGTCCTCGAGCTGCAGCCACACGTCGGCGGGAGCGCCGTGGGTCACGTGCACCCAGAACCGCGTCTGGGCGCCGGCGCGCCCAACAATGGTGGGCGGCATCTCGACGTGTCCAATACGACCGATGATGCGTTGTCAGTGCCGCGTTGCGATCCTGCTCGGTGCCTGCGGCCACGCCGAGCGCGGCGAGTACCGCCACCAGCGTCGCCTCGGGGACGAGCACGGGCCGGCCGGTCCAGTCCGCATAGCCGGTGGCGATGCCGAATCGCTTGGCAAGTTCCACCAACGAGGGCGCCAGCTCAGTCATGTCGCCCATCTTGCGTCCCGGAGCCGCGCCGCAGCGACACGGGCCGGGCACTGGCCCGGCGGGGGCGACGACGGGGGCCGGGCGCTGCCCCGGCGGGGGGTAGTGGCGGGCCACCGCTCGTTGTGGTCGCGTTTACCCCGGGTTCGGTTGGAGAGGGTCTTCGGGGTAGTCGTCTCTGGGATCTGAGCGCCGAATACTGCCGTCGACAGGACGGCACGGCAATCCGCAGCTAACATGCCTGTGGAGACACGATGAATCCAATGCGGATCTGGGGGGTGTGGGAAGTGGCGGCTGCTCATTCTGTGGGCGGCGTTTGGCACCGTTCGCGACCCGACCGACCAGAATCCGACGGAGTCATAGACGTTGCAGACGCGGAGATCAACGCGTCGGCGCCGCCTGGCGAGTGCTGTGCGGGTGCCTTACGGTTATCGATGTGATTACCGCAATAGTCAATATTCTGAGCGTTCTGACAGAGCGGATGGTGAATTAACGTGGCCGAAGAGAGTCGCGGACCCCGGGCGTCGGGTTACGGCCTCGGATTGTCGACGCGGACGCAGGTGACTGGTTATCAGTTCCTTGCCCGCCGCACCGCGATGGCGTTGACTCGCTGGCGCGTCCGGATGGAGATCGAACCGGGCCGGCGCCAGACGTTGGCGGTGATCGCGTCCATGTCCGCGGCCTTGCTGATCTGCCTGGGTGCGCTGCTGTACTCGTTCATCAGCCCGTCCGGCCAGATCAATGATTCGCCCATTATCGCCGACAAGGACTCGGGCGCGCTGTATGTCCGCGTGGGCGACAGGTTGTACCCGGCGCTGAATTTGGCATCGGCCCGGCTGATCACCGGGCGGCCGGACAACCCGCACTCCGGTGCGAGGCCAGCCAGATCGCCAGCCTGCCGCACGGGCCGATGGTAGGCATCCCGGGTGCGCCGTCGGAGTTCAAGCCCATGACTCCGACGACGTCGTCGTGGCTGGTGTGCGACACGCGTGGCCACCTCGAGCGGGGTCGGGTCTCCACAGGGCGTGACGGTGACCCTGATCGACGGCACCCCGGACCTCTCGGGTCACCGGCGGGTCTTGAACGGGTCGGATGCGGTGGTGCTGAGCTACGGCGGCGACGCGTGGGTCATCCGGCAGGGACGCCGATCGCGTATCGATGCGACGAACCGCTCGGTGCTGTTGCCGCTGGGTTTGACGCCGGAGCAGGTCAGTCAGGCGCGCCCGATGAGCCGGGCGTTGTTCGACGCCTTGCCGGTGGGCCCCGAATTGGCGGTGCCGGAAGTGCCGAACGCGGGCTCTCCGGCCAAGTTCGCCGGGGCCCCCGGCCCGGTGGGGACGGTGATCGTCACACCGCAAATCAGTGGCCCGCAACAGTATTCGCTGGTGTTGATCGATGGCGTGCAGACGCTCCCACCGCTGGTCGCCCAGATCATGCAGAACGCGGGCTCAGTGAGCGCCAAACCGATGACCGTGGAGCCCTCCGCGCTGGCGAAGATGCCGGTGGTGAACAGGCTGGATCTCTCGGCGTATCCGGATAGCCCGTTGGAGGCCGTGGACATCCGGGAGAACCCGTCGACCTGCTGGTGGTGGGAACGGACAGCCGGTGAGACCCGGGCCCGCGTCCAGGTGGTGACCGGGCCGACCATTCCGATCAAGTCGGGCGATGCGACGAAGGTCGTGTCGCTGGTCAAATCCGACACGACCGGCCGCGAAGCGGACCAGGTCTTCTTCGGCCCCAACTTCGCGAACTTCGTCGCCGTCACCGGCAATAATCCGGCAGCTCAAACAACGGAATCGCTATGGTGGTTGACCGAGGCGGGCGCGCGGTTCGGGGTGGAAGACACCCGCGAGGCGCGTGAGGCGTTGGGTTTGAAGAATACGCCGAGCCTGGCGCCGTGGGTGGCGCTGCGATTGCTGCCACAGGGACCAACGCTGTCTCGGGCAGATGCGTTGGTTGAGCACGACACGCTACCGATGGACATGTCCCCTGCAGAGTTGGTGGTACCGAAGTGAAACGTGGATTTGCGCGGCCGACACCGGAGAAGGCTCCGGTAATCAAGCCTGAGAACATCGTCCTGCCAACGCCATTGAGCATCCCGCCACCTGAGGGCAAGCCATGGTGGCTGGTCGTGGTTGGCGTCGTGGTGATCGGCATGCTGGGCGGCATGGTGGCCATGACCTTCGCCAGCGGGTCACACGTGTTCGGTGGCGTCGGCTCGATATTCCCGATCTTCATGGTCGGCGGGATGATGATGATGATGTTCCGCGGCGTCGGCGGCGGCCAGCAGCAGATGAGCCGGCCGAAGTTGGACGCGATGCGCGCCCAGTTCATGTTGATGCTGGACATGCTGCGGGACACCGCGAACGAGTCGGCGGACAGCATGGACGCCAACTATCGCTGGTACCACCCGGCGCCCACAACGCTGGCGGCCGCGGTGGGTTCGTCGCGGATGTGGGAGCGCAAGCCCGACGGCAAGGATCTCAACTTCGGCGTGGTCCGGGTCGGCGTCGGCATGACGCGCCCCGAGGTGACCTGGGGCGAGCCGCAGAACATGCCGACCGACATCGAGCTGGAGCCCGTGACCGGCAAGGCGCTTCAGGAGTTCGGGCGCTACCAAAGCGTCGTATACAACCTGCCCAAGATGATTTCCTTCCTGGTCGAGCCCTGGTATGCGCTCGATGGGGGAGCGCGAGCAGGTGTTGGGATTGATGCGCTCGATCCTCTGCCAGCTGGCCTTCTCACACGGGCCCGATCACGTGCGGATGATCGTCGTCAGTTCCGACTTGGAGGAATGGGAGTGGGTGAAGTGGCTTCCGCACTTCGGTGACCCCAGGCGGCAGGATGCGGCGGGTAACGCGCGCATGGTGTACAGCTCGGTACGGGAGTTCGCCGCCGAGCAGGCCGAATTGTTCGCCGGCCGTGGATCATTTACGCCTCGGCACGCCAGTTCGTCGGCGCAGACGCCGACCCCTCACCACGTGATCATCTCCGATGTCACCGACCCCCAGTGGGAGTACGTGATCAGCGCCGAGGGCGTCGACGGTGTGACGTTCTTCGACCTGACCGGCGCGTCGATGTGGACATCCATCCCGGAGCGGAGCTTGCAGTTCGACAAGAAGGGCGTGATCGAGGCGCTGCCCCGCGACCGCGACACCTGGATGGTGATCGACGACAAGCCGTGGTTCTTCGCGCTCACCGACCAGCTCGAGCATCGCGGAGGCGGAGGAGTTCGCGCAGAAGCTGGCGCGCTGGCGGCTCGCCGAGGCGTACGAGGAGATCGGCCAGCGGGTTGCCCACATCGGTGCCCGCGACATCATGGCCTACTACGGCATCGACGATCCGTCCTCGAACATCGACTTCGACGGCCTGTGGGGCAGCCGTACCGACAGCATGGGCAGGTCGAGGTTGCGAGTACCGTTCGGCAATCGATCCGACAACGGCGAGCTGCTGTTCTTGGACATGAAGTCGCTCGACGAAGGCGGCGACGGCCCGCACGGGGTCATGTCGGGAACCACCGGCTCGGGCAAGTCGACGCTGGTGCGAACCGTGATCGAATCGCTCATGCTCGGCCACCCGCCGGAAGAGCTGCAGTTCGTTCTCGCCGACCTCAAGGGCGGGTCGGCGGTCAAGCCGTTCGCCGGCGTGCCGCACGTGTCGCGAATCATCACCGACCTGGAAGAAGACCAGGCGCTGATGGAGCGGTTCCTGGACGCGCTGTGGGGCGAAATCGCACGCCGCAAGGCGGTATGCGACAGCGCTGGCGTGGACGACGCCAAGGAGTACAACTCGGTACGCGGCCGGATGCGGGCGCGTGGCCAGGACATGGCGCCGCTGCCGATGCTCGTGGTCGTCATCGACGAGTTCTACGAATGGTTCCGCATCATGCCGACCGCGGTCGACGTCCTCGACTCGATCGGCCGGCAGGGACGTGCCTACTGGATCCACCTGATGATGGCGTCGCAGACCATCGAAAGCCGCGCCGAAAAGCTGATGGAGAACATGGGTTACCGCCTCGTACTGAAGGCGCGTACCGCCGGTGCGGCGCAGGCGGCCGGTGTGCCCAATGCGGTGAACCTGCCGGCCCAGGCAGGTCTGGGTTACTTCCGTAAGAGCCTCGAGGACATCATCCGGTTCCAGGCCGAGTTCCTGTGGCGCGACTACTACTCCCGCGGCGTCACCATCGACGGCGAGGAGGCGCCGGTGTTGGTGCACAGCATCGACTACGTTCGCCCGCAGCTGTTCACCAACTACGTTCACGCCCCTCGAGGTGAGCGTCGGCGGCCCCGACATCGAGCCGGTGGCCGTGCACAGCAACGGCGAGGCGCTGGAGGCGGAGGAGGCCGAGGAAGAGGACGAGGAGGCGGATCAGGACCCCGAAGGTCGGCACGGTGATCATTGATCAGCTGCGCAGGATCGACTTCGAGCCCTACCGGTTATGGCAACCGCCGCTGACCTGTGCCGGTCCCCATCGACGACTTGGTCAACCGGTTCCTCGGGCGCCCGTGGAACAAGGACTACGGCTCCGCCCAGGATCTGGTGTTCCCGATCGGCGTCATCGACCGTCCGTTCAAGCACGACCAGCCGCCGTGGACGGTCGATACCTCCGGACCCGGCGCCAACGTGCTGATTCTGGGCGCCGGCGGCTCGGGCAAAACCACCGCGCTGCAGACGCTGATCTGCTCGGCCGCGTTGACCCACACCCCCGAGCAGGTTCAGTTCTACTGCCTGGCCTACAGCAGCACCGCGTTGACCACCGTGGCCCGGTTGCCGCACGTCGGCGAAGTGGCCGGTCCCACGGATCCGTACGGCGTGCGCCGGACGGTGGCCGAACTGCTGGCGCTGGTCCGCGACCGTAAGCGCAGCTTCCTCGAATACGGAATCGCGTCGATGGACGTGTTCCGGCGCCGCAAGTTCGGTGGTGAGCCCGGCCCGGTACCCAACGACGGTTTCGCCGACGTCTACCTGGTGATCGATAACTACCGCGCGCTGGCCGAGGAAAACGAGGTGCTGATCGAGCAGGTGAACGTGATCATCAACCAGGGACCCTCGTTCGGGGTGCACGTGGTGGTCACCGCCGATCGCGAATCGGAGCTGCGACCGCCGGTGCGCAGCGGTTTCGGTTCCCGCGATCGAGTTGCGCCTGGCCGCTGTGGAAGACGCCAAGCTGGTCCGTTCCCGGTTCGCCAAGGAGGTTCCGGTCAAGCCGGGACGCGGCATGGTCGCGGTCAACTACGTCCGGCTCGATAGCGATCCGCAGGCGGGTCTGCACACCTTGGTGGCCCGGCCCGCGCTAAGTAATACACCCCAAAAGATCTTCGAGTCCGACAGCGTGGTCGCGGCGGTCAGCCGGATCGCGAGCGGCCAGGCCCCGCCGGTGCGCCGGCTGCCGGCCAAGTTCGGGGTGGAGCAAGTGCGCGAGCTGACCGCCCGGGACAACCGTCAAGGGGTTGGCGCGGGCGGAATCGCTTGGGCGATATCGGAATTGGACCTGGCGCCGGTCTACCTGAACTTCGCCGAAAACTCGCACTTGATGGTCACGGGTCGACGCGAATGTGGAAAGACCACCACCCTGGCCACCATCATGTCGGAAATCGGCCGGCTCTACGCGCCGGGTGCCACCAGCGCACCGACGCCGCCGGAAGGGCGACCCTCCGCACAGGTGTGGCTGGTCGACCCGCGCCGTCAGCTGCTGACCACCATGGGCTCTGACTATTTGGAGAACTTCGCCTACAACCTCGACGGCGTCACCGCGATGATGAACGACCTGGCCACAGTTCTGGCCGGCCGTGAGCCTCCGCCCGGTTTGTCCGCGGAGGAGCTATTGTCGCGCTCCTGGTGGAGCGGTCCGGAGATCTTCGTGATCCTCGACGACATCCAGCAGCTGCCGCCCGGCTTCGATTCGCCGCTGCACAAGGCGGCTGCGTGGGTGACCAGGGCCTCCGATGTCGGCTTGCATGTGATCGTCACCCGCTCGTTCGGCGGCTGGTCGTCGGCGGGCAGCGACCCGATGTTGCGGGCACTGCACCAGGCGAACGCACCACTGCTGGTTATGGACGCCGACCCCGACGAGGGCTTCATCCGCGGCAAGATGAAGGGCGGCCCGCTGCCCCGCGGTCGTGGCCTGCTGATGGCCGAGGACACCGGCGTGTTCGTTCAGGTGGCCGCAACCGAGCTGCGCCGCTAGCGCTGCCAGTCGATTACCGCTGCGCTGGGATCAAACCCAGCGCAGCGGTAATGACATGAGCGCGAAAGACTTTGACGGAAATTTGATTTCGGGGACGTAGTCGTCAGGCACCTCGAAGTCGGGGATCTGCTTCAGCCATTCAGCGACGATCAGGGTCAGCTCTATCCGCGCCAGATGCGAACCCAGGCAGCGGTGTGGTCCGCCACCGAATCCCCAGTGCCGGTGCACCTTTCCGTCCATGACCAAGTCGTCGGTTGACCACGCGTCGGTGCCGTCGCGGTTGATCGCGGCCATGCACAACCGCACCTGCGAACCTGGCGGTAGTGTCATGCCGCCGACGTTGACGAACTCGGTGACAATCCGGGGCGCCACCGGCGCCGGGGGCTGAAGTCGAATGATCTCTTCGATGAAAACCCTGATCTGCCTGGGGTTATCGCGAAGCTCCGCACGCAACTGCGGTCTGCGCGCCAATTCGAACAGGCAGAAATCCGATGATCGCCGTCACCGTGTCCAGGCCCGCCAGGATCAACAGGTGGCTCATGCCCAGCAGCTCGATGTCGGTGAAGTCGCCCGGGCCGGTCATCACCTGCGACAGCATGTCCGGAGCCCGGGTTTTCCCGGCGCTCTTGGATCGCCTTGAGAGGTATTCCAACAGCGCGGTCTGCGCCTCCTGGAGCTCGGCGATGCTGACATACTCGTTGTCGCCGACGATGGCGTCTTTCCACCCGATCAAGGTGTCACGATCCTCCAGCGGCAGGCCGTAGAGGTCGAGGAAAGCCTGGAAGGGGTAGAGCCTCGCGAAATCCGCCATGACCTCGCACTCGCCCTGCCCGGCGAACGCCGCGATCATCTCAGCGGCGTGGCGCTGCAGCACCGGCCGGGACTTACTCAGCCCGGTCGGGCTGAAATAGGGCTGCAGGATTTTGCGGTAGCGGGTGTGCTGCGGCGGGTCGAACGCCAGCGGGATCACCGGCAGCGGGTCGGAGGGCGGCTGCAGGATCGTTGACGAAAAGACCTTCGGGTTGCGCAGCGCGGCAAGCACATCCTCGCGTCGGGTCAGGTAGTAGTGGCCGTTCATGAACACCACTGGCCCGGCGTCTCGCAGCGTCTTCCATCCGACCCCTCGGTCTTCGGCCAACGGCAACGACGAGTATTCGAGGCGCGGTAAGTAAAACGCACCGGCCTGGATTCCGCCCGGAGTGCTCATGCGCTGAGGTTCTTTCTTTTGATCCGTGTTTGATCCGTGTCATTTCCCCGCACGCCGATGCGGCCAAGCCGTGCTCGCCACAGCCCAATATGGCATGCCTGGGAGATACCCGCCAATCTGGCTACAGCGACATTTTTTGGGTTTTTCCCGCGTGGCGGCGGTTAGTGTACGTACCGATCTGTGCCCGCCGCGATCCCTCCTGTAGTGCTCAAGAGAGGAGACTGGAGTGAAGGTTCGCCTCGAACAGTCGAAGTGCGTGGGACACGCCCAGTGCTACGCGGTCGATCCAGACCTGTTCCCGATCGACGAGTCGGGCTACTCGATCCTCGAGGAGCACCAGGTGCGTCCCGAGGACGAACAGTCGACCAGAGACGGTGTCGCCTCCTGCCCGGAGATGGCACTCACTCTCGAAGAGGACTGATGGAACCAGACATGAACACAACTGTGCGCGTGGTGTTGGCCACACCGCCGCCGTTCGTCGTTTCCGCAGGTGGGCAGGACCCATGCGGAGGCGAATTTTAACAGTGGTTTAACAGAAGTTTGCGGGGAATGAATAGTTGGCATTACCGGGTCGTATAGGCCCGGGTCCGCCCTCTAGAGTTTTTTGCTGAGCGGCGGTTCGGAAAGCAATGAGGAGTCGCTCTGACAGACGCTAGGTGCTGAAGGGGTTTCGAGGCAGAAGGCGGGAGCCGCGGATGATCCCTGGCATCGACTCAGCGATTGAGAGCCCGGAACGGCATCGGGCCGCCCGGCGAACAGGCGCGGGCCACAGAATGGAGGGGTTTGCAGCAACGCGGCTGCAAATGCGCGATAACGACAGCCGAGACCGCCAATCGTGGTCGGTTGAGGAGGGGTGGTGTTTGACTTCGGGGCGTTGCCGCCTGAGATCAATTCGGGCCGGATGTATACCGGCCCAGGCTCGGGGCCGATGATGGCAGCCGCTTCGGCCTGGGATGGGCTGGCAGCCGAATTGGGTACGGCCGCATCGGGTTACAGCTCGGTGATTGACGAGCTGACCAGCTCGCCGTGGTTGGGTCCTGCGTCGCGGTCGATGATGGCCGCGGTCACCCCGTATGTGAGCTGGATCAGTGCGGTGTCCACCCAGGCCGAGGAGGCGGCCAGTCAGGCTCGCGCGGCCGCGGCCGCCTATGAGACCGCATTCACGCTGACGGTCCCCCCGCCGGTGATCGCGGCCAACCGGGTGTTGTTGATGACGTTGGTCGCGACCAACTTTTTCGGGCAGAACACCGCGGCGATCGCGGCGACCGAAGCGCAGTACACGGAGATGTGGGCCCAAGACGCGGCGGCCATGTACGGCTATGCCGGCTCCTCGGCGATCGCCACGCAGTTGTCCCGGTTCGTCGATCCGCCCAATACCACCACCCCGGGCGCCGCCGGTGCCCAGTCGGCCGCGGTTGCCCAGGCCACCGCCACGCCGGCGGGCGATTCCGCGCAGACCATCGCGGCCACGATCCCGCAGCTGCTCTCCAGCGCCGCAACGCCCGCCCAGTCGCTCGCTTCGTCTACGGCGGCAACCGATCTTCCGTGGCCGTTGTCGTTGATATACAACACAGTCAACGATTTCCTGACGCAGGGATTACCTACCCCGACCAACAACTGGATCGGGCTGGCCTCCTCTCAGTACACCACCATCCTGAAGCAAACCCTGCAGGCATATTTCGGCCTTGGCATAGGAAACTTCGGTTTCAGCATCGGCCAGCAGCTCTTTAACGGCCCCTTGGGTTCCACGGCCGGTGCGGCCGGTGCCTTCATTCCGTCACCGCAATTTTCCGCCTTGGGCGCCGGCGGGTGGACTTTCGGGCACCTGGGGGCAGCCATCCCGGCAAACCTGTCGTCGGCAAGCCTGGCGTCGTCTCTCAAGGTCGGCGGATTGTCGGTGCCGGTGAGTTGGGCCAACGGCGCGCCCGGCGTCGCGGAGCAGGCGGCCGCGAAGGCGATCGGCACCCACTTGCCCGGCACGCCCGGCGGAGCGTCGGGCCCAATGAACGCCGCGCTGGGCGGGGCCCCGGTGGGAGCCCGGGGCGCTCAACGCACGGGCAACCTGGGTGTTCGGTACGGATTCCGGTACACCGTGCTGACCCGCCCACCATCGGCGGGATGAGCCCATGCCCGCAGCCAGGATCCAGCCCGACCGCGCTCACCGTCGAACTGAAGGTGGCCAACAAATGAAGAGTAGTTGTCCGGTGACGAAGATTTCGCAGCGATGGGGGCGCTGCGACGCGCGACCGAACTAACGTTACCAGCAACCGTCCCGAAGGCCCTTGAGCCGGAAGGTTATTGAGGAGGAGATGACATGGCGTTTGTGACCACGCAACCAGAGGCACTGGCGGCAGCGGCGGGCACGCTGCAGGGGATTGGCTCGGCGTTGAGCGCCCAGAATGCCGCGGCCGCCGCGCCCACGACGGGTGTCGTGCCGGCGGCCGCCGATGAAGTTTCTGCGTTGACGGCGGCGCAGTTCGCCGCGCATGCCCAGATGTATCAGGCGGTCAGCGCCCAGGCGACCGCCATTCACGAGGCGTTCGTCAACACTTTGGGGATAAGCTCGGGGTCGTATGCGGCGGCCGAGGCGGCCAACGCGGCCGCGGCTGGTTAAGGAGTCGGAGTATGGGAATCGATTTTGGCGCGATGCCGCCCGAGGTCACCTCGGCGATGATGTACACCGGCCCGGGGTCATCGTCGATGATGGCTGCGGCGTCGGCGTGGAGCGCGCTGGCCGCTGAGCTTACCTCGACAGCGCAGGGCTACGACAAAGTCGTGACCCAGCTGGCCGGCGAGGAGTGGCTGGGGGCGTCCTCGGCGGTCATGGCCGCGGCCGTGCAACCGTATGTGGCCTGGATGTCGACGACCGGCGCCCAAACCGAACAGGCCGCCGCCCAGATCCAATCGGCCGCGGCGGCCTTCGAGGCCGCGTTTGCCGGCGTGGTCCCCCCACCGTTGATCGCGGCCAACCGTGCCGAGCTGACCCAGGCGCTGCAGAACAACATCTTCGGCCTGAACAACGGGATCATCGCGCAGCTGGAAGCCCAATATGGCGAAATGTGGGCCCAAAACGCCGGGACGATGTACAACTATGCCGCGTCCTCTGCGACGGCCTCGCAGGTGACGCCGTTTACCACCGCGCCGACGATCGCCAACCCGGCGGCTTCGTCTCTGCAGTCCACGGCGACTGCCAGCTCGCTACCGCCCTCGATCCAAAGCGTGCTGAACAGCCTCACCACTCGGTTGCAAAGCCTCTCGAACCCATTCGTTGGTAACGGCGCCAACCTCAACACGGGGCTGCAGGAAGTCTGGTTCCTGATCACCGGGCAGACCGTCTTGCCCACCAACCTTGGGACGTTTGTCAACGGCCTTTCCCCCTATGCGGGTTTCGCCTATAACACCGAGGGTCTGCCGTACTTCAGCGTTGGTATGGGCAACTTCGGTGTCCAGATCGCCAAGTCGACGGGGGCTCTCGGTGGCGCGGCACCGGCGGCCGCCGCGGCGGCCCCGAAGATCTCCATGCCCGCGCTGGGTGCCGGCGTCGGCGGCGTCGGCGGCCAGGTGGCGGCCGGGTTGGGTAACGGGGCCCACGTCGGGCACTTGGCGGTTCCGTCCTCGTGGCCGGGAGCCACGACGGCGCCACCGGCGGTGCGTGCCGCGGTGCAGGCGGTCAGTGAGCCGATCACCGCAGGCGAATCCGGGCCCGGAAGCATGGTGGGCGGCATTCCCGCCGGCATGGGCGGTGTCGGTCGCGGGGCCGGTGCCGCTCCCCGATATGGGTTCAAGCCCACCATCATGGCCCGACCGATGCCCGCTGGGTAGCGACACACCGACACAACCGAAAGGCGCGTCCGCCGCACCACGTGCGGCCGGCGCGCCTTCGGTATTTCCCAACGTATGCCGTGAGGTGCCGTCAGGTGCTGGGGCTCTGTTCCTCGGGCGTGTACTGCGGGCAGTACGCCTTGATAGCCGCGCCGACGAAGTAGCCGCAATGGTAGGCGGGCATGGCGCTATTGTTCAGTACGTCATTCGCCACCGCGGTCGGGTTCTCTCCCTCATCAAGCTTCTGGCAGACGCTGTGCGCGGCATCGATCGCGTGTTGGGGCGATACGTGGTCGGTGATGCCCTCGGACTTCAGCATCGCGAGGAAGTTGTTGTCGGCAGTGTCGGCATGAGCGGTCGCTACCGCCCCGAGCGGGCCGATCAACGCGACGGCCACAGCCACTAAAAGGCGGCTAACCATTTTGGGTGCTCCCTGAAGTTTGATTGTTTGTTGACGCCGAATTGAGCCGTCAACTTCGATGGCTTCTGATTCCTAATGCCAATATTCACGGTCACTGCGATTGTTGCAACTGCAGGCCAGGGCCGTGAACGAGAAAGAACGACACCTTGTCCCATCGATATCGCACGCTGATATGTGGTGAGCCGCAGATATGACGAGGCGGCGCGCTATTTCGCGGGTTTTCTCTGTGCGCTGCTTGCCGGAGCCAGCTGGACCTGACCGGAGTCAACCCATTATTTCACGCGGAAATCAATTTCATGGAGTTCCGAACGCCGGGGGCCTTTCTTGGCTGATCGTGTCCACCAGCAGCGTGGCGGCCACCGTCGCTCCGTCGGTGCGGATCGTGCGGGCCACGGCGCTCGCCCGGTCGCGGGTCTCGGGATTCAGGGTCAGCTTGAGCGCGGCTGATAGGGACTCGGTGGACGCGGTCCGACCGTCGTATGCGGTGCCGATGCCCAACTCGGCCACCCGGCCGGCCCAATACAGTTGGTCCTTCCCCTGGGGTATCACCACCTGAGGCGCGCCGGCCCGCGCGGCCGTGGTGGTCGTGCCCGCGCCGCCATGGTGCACGACGGCGGCCACCCGGCCGAAAAGCGCCTGCTGGTTGACCTCGCCAACGGCAAAGCAGTCGTCCTGGTCGTCGATCAGGGCCAAGTTGGCCCAGCCGTGGGAGAGCAACGTGCGGCGGCCGTGCAGGCGAATGGCCTCGATGGCCATCCGGACTATCTCCTTCGCGCCATGCACGGGCATACTGCCGAAGCCCACATACACCGGCGGTGCGCCAGCATCCAGGAACGCCACCAACTCGGCCGGCAGTGGGCGTTCGTCCTGCAGCAGCCAGGCGCCGGTTTGCACGACGTCGAGGTCCGCCGGCTCCTGCCACGGGCCCAGGGCGGGATCCGCCGCCAGCCACGGGCGGTCGGTGAAGGCGTATTCACGGACTTTGTCCACAGGTAGCAGACCGATCGAGGCCCGGTGGCTGTTGAGCGTCGGACCCACAAACGCATTCGAGTTCTGCGCGTCCAGGTCCCACAGCACCCGGTTGTCGGGCATGAACATTTGGAACGGTAAGCCCCAGCACGACGGCGGCGGGTGGTGCGGCGACGGCAGATGGGTCGGGTGGTAGCTCGCGTAAACGTAGTGAATGCCCAGTTTCTCGGTTACCGACCGCGCGCCCGCCGCGGTCCACACCAGGCCAGTCGCCACCAGCGCGTCACATCCCTCGGCCGTAGCGGCGACCGTGTCGAACTGCGCCGCGATCGTATCGTCCAGATGCCGGCGCAGGTCCGCCTCCGACGGCGCCGTCACCGCGGTCATCATCGCGCGCACCGGTTCGCCGAATGGCACGAGCGGCACCCCGAAACCAGCGAGCCGCTCTGCGAACTCCTCATCCGGTGGTGCGCACACCCGCACTTCCGCCCCGACCGCCAGCAACTGCACCGCGAGCCCGACCAGCGGTTCTATGCCCCCGCGCGAGTCGTATGTTGACAACAACACACGCATTTCGCCACTCCGATTTCCGCGGGCTCTGGTCTCGACGACACTTTATCGCCGGCTGTGGACGGACGATGCAACCGCGGCGGGCAACCCGCGGTGTGCCGCTACCCGGCGGGCATCGGGCGGGCCATGACGGTGGGTTTGAACCCATACCGGGGAGCGGCGCCTGCCCCGCGCCCGGCACCGCCCATGCCGGCGGGAACGCCGCCCACCAAATTTCCGGGCCCGGAGTTGCCCGCGGCCATGGGCTCGCTGATGAACTGCGCCGCGGGACGCACCGTCGGTGGCGCGGTCGTCGCCCCCGGCCACGAGGACGGAACCGCCAAGTGCCCGATGTGGGCCCCGTTACCCAACCCGGCCGCCACCTGGCCGCCGACGCCGCCCGCGCCGGCACCCAGCGCGGGCATGGAGATCTTCGGGGCCGCCGCGGCGGCCGCCGGTGCCGCGCCACCGAGAACCCCCGCCGACTTGGCGATCTGGGTACCGAAGTTGCCCATACCAACGCTGAAGTACGGCAGACCCTCGGTGTTATAGAACACGCTTGCGAAGGGGCTGATGCCGTTGAACATCGTCCCCAAGTTGGTCGGCACGACGGTCTGCCCGGTCAATACGAACCAGACTTCCTGCACCGCCGAATTGAACGAGGCGTTGCTACCGACAAATGGGTTCGAGATGCTTTGTAGCCGGCTGGTGAGGCTGGTTAGCGCCGATTGGAAATAGCTTTGAATCGAGGAGGCCGGGGTCGCTGCGGTCGTCGCGGACTGCAGCGACGACGCCGCCGGGTTGGCGATCGTCGGAGCGTCGGTAAACGGCGTCACCTGCGAGGCCGTCGCCGACGAAGCGGCATAGCTGTACATCGTCCCGGCGTTTTGGGCCCACATTTCGCCATATTGGGCTTCCAGCTGGGCGATCACCCCGTTGTTCAGGCCGAAGATGTTGGTCTGCAGCGCCTGGGTCAGCTCGGCACGGTTGGCCGCGATCAGCGGTGGGGGGACCACGCCGGCAAACGCGGCCTCGAAGGCCGCCGCGGCCGATTGGGCCTGCGCAGCGGCCTGCTCGGCTTGACCGGCCGTCGTGGTCAGCCACGCCACATACGGTTGCACTGCCGCGGCCATCGACGCCGAGGACAGCCCCAGCCATTCCTCGCCCGCCAGCTGGGTGACTACCTTGTCGTAGCCCTGTGCCGTCGAGGCGAGTTCAGCGGCCAGCGCGCTCCACGCCGAGACAGCGGCTTGCAGCGACGATGACCCTGGGCCGGAGTAGATCAGCGACGACGTGACCTCGGGCGGCGTCGCACCAAAATCGATTCCCATGTCCTGACTCCTTAACCGGCCGCGGCCGCGTTGGCCGCCTCGGCCGCCGCATACGACCCCGAGCTGATGCCCAGGGTGTTGACGAATGCCTCGTGAATGGCGGTCGCTTGAGCGCTGACCGCCTGATACATCTGGGCATGCGCGGCGAACTGCGCCGCCGTCAACGCCGAAACCTCATCGGCGGCCGCCGGCACCACACCCGTCGTGGGCGCAGCGGCCGCGGCATTCTGGGCGCTCAACGCCGAGCCGATTCCCTGCAACGTGCCGGCCGCTGCCGCCAGTGCCTCAGGTTGCGCAGTCACAAACGACATGTGATCTCCTCCTCAATAGCCTTCCGGCTCAACGGCCTTCGGGATCTGGTTGCCGATAACGCTTCTTATCCTGCCGACGGTGGACGGGTGAGCACGCTGTAGCGGACTCCGTACCGGACGCCCGTGTAGCCCGCGCGTTGCGCGCCGCGCGCTCCGATCGGGGCTCCGGTCAGTGCGGCGTTCATTGGGCCCGGCGCTCCGCCGGGCGAGCCAACCAAGTTGGTGCCGAGCGCCTTCGTGGCGGCCTGCTCCGCAACGCCGGGTGCGCCATTGGCCCAACTCACCGGCACCGACAATCCGCCGACCTTGAGAGACGACGCCAGACTTGCCGACGACAGGTTTGCCGGGATGCCTGCCCCAAGGTGCCCAAACGTCCAACCGCCGGCGCCCAGGGCGGCAAATTGTGGTGACGGGATGAAAGCACCGCCCGATCCGGCCGTGGTACCCAGGGGACCGTTATAGGTCTGCTGGAGGATGCTCATGCCGAAGCTGGCCATACCATTCGAAAAATACGGAATGCCTGTGAATTGTTTCAAGGCCACGGTGTACACAGCGGAGTTGAGCCCGAACCAGTTGTTGGTCGGGGTCGGTAAGCCCTCGGTAAAGAAATCGTTGACTGTGTCGTAAATCAACGAAAATGGCCATTGAAGATTGGCTGCGTTAAACGGCGATGTGAGTTGCGTCAAAGGTGCCTCAAGGGCGGAAAGCAGCTCTGAGATCGTGGCCGAGACGGTCTGCGCGGAGTTGCCGGCGGGCGTGGCGGTGGCCTGGGCCACCGCGGCGGACTGTCCGCCCGCCGCGTCCGGGGTGGTGGTATTGGGCGGATCGGTGAACTGGGTCAATTCGGTGGCGATAGCCGAGGAGCCGGCATAGCCGTACATAGCGGCGGCGTCCTGGGCCCACATCTCCGTGTACTGGGCTTCGGTCGCCGCGATCGCCGCGGTGTTCTGCCCGAAAAAGTTGGTTGCGATCAACGTCATCAACAACACCCGGTTGGCGGCGATCACCGGCGGGGGCACGGTAAGCGCGAACGCGGTCTCATAGGCGGCGGCGGCCGCGCGGGCCTGGCTGGCGGTCTCTTCGGCCTGGGCGCTCGCCGCACTGATCCAGCTCACGTACGGTGCCACCGCCGCCATCATCGCCCGTGACGTCGGGCCCAGCCACGGCGAGCTGGTCAGATCGTCAATCACCGAACTGTAACCCGATGCGGTCGCACCCAATTCGGCCGCCAACCCATCCCAGGCCGAAGCGGCAGCCATGATTGGCCCCGAACCCGGACCCGTATACATCCGCCCCGAATTAATCTCAGGCGGCAGCGCGCCGAAATCGAACACCTATGAGCCACCTGATTCGAATGGCATTCGTTTCCCCCACAAGTAGTTTTCCAGTGACTTTCTTTGAAGTTGCTAATGAGGCTAGAGCGCCGCGATCCCGCATCGCCGCCTCGCGATGTGGCCGCCGCCAAGCCGTCGCCACCACTCACCGGGCGTCCCGGCGCCGATGCAACATTCGACGTACGGTCATAGCTACCTCGCGTGCACGGCTCTCACCTGCGGGAATAGGTCGGTAAAGCCGCCGACCCACGGTTGGCGGACACCCGGCGACGCGCCGGTTCCACGGCCGGAATGCGGCGAAAACATCGCCGCGCCAGATAAAAATCCGGCCGCGGATAAACCCCGCCGCGTTGGCCAGGGGCACGGGTCGCCAGCAGAATGAAATCGAGGCCGCTGCAGAGAGGCTTGACCACCTCGGCGACAAGGCTCCACAGCCGAGGCCCGGCGCCAACGGGAGGCATTTCAGACCAATCGATCTCGAGGCTTCGGGCACATGCCGCTGCACCGATACCGATCAACACCAGCACGCCGCACGGGGCGGAAACAGGTGCGCAAACCTGCTGGGAAGATGCTGCCGGCGGGGTGCGGCCGCGGCGCTCATGGCGTTGCGGCCGGTGCCGGCCGCTCCGCGCAAGTTCGAGGGCAGCCGGATTTTTATCGAAACGCCATGCCCGCAGCCATCGAGAAATGTGCTGGCCAGGCGGGTTTTAGGAGCCGTCGGCAGCAACACGCCCACTGGCAGAGAACTCTCAGTTAGAAGCGCACCTAAACCGGGTCAGACGCTGTTACTGTGTCGTTACCCAAGGTGAATTCGCTGTGCCGCCTGGTGAACAGTTGTGAATAGGCGCCACCGGGAACCGCCGAGGGCGGGACCGTCATCTATTCTCGTCCCAGAGAGCGATGCCGGGGAGTATGGGGAGTATGAGGAGGAGGCAGCATGTCGTTCGTGACGACGCAGCCGGAGGCACTGGCTGCGGCCGCGGGAAGCCTGCAGGGTATCGGATCGACCATGGCCGCCCAGAACGCGGCCGCGGCAGCCCCCACAACCGGGGTGGTGCCCGCCGCGGCCGATGAGGTGTCGGCGCTGACCGCGGCTCAATTCGCCGCTCACGCACAGATGTACCAGGCAGTTAGCGCACAGGCCGCGGCGATTCACGAGATGTTCGTGAACACCCTGGCCACCAGCTCAGGTTCTTACGCGGCCGCCGAGGCCGCCAACGCAGCCGCCGCCGGCTAACCAGCCGGCGAGGCAAGGGTTGCCACCGCCACAACAAAGGCTCCACGGCAACCCCCCGACAGTCGGTGATCCCGGGGATCGACTGAAGGGCCACGAAAGCGCCCGGGACGGTATGGGTAGTTCGTCAACTCGAACACCGCGGTTAGGGTTCGACACCTGCCCACCGTGTTAGAACGCCCGATGGCGGCGACTATGGAAGGGGGGTTCGTCCCTAGTTTTCGGTTCGGCGGGTGCGCGTCTGCGTAGCCGTCCGGCCATCGCGTTCAAGCACAAAAAACCATCCAAGCACTTAAGCAACAAGCACATAAGCAACTAAGGAGAAATGCAACATGGCACGCTTTATGACCGACCCGCACGCAATGCGGGCAATGGCAGGTCGTTTTGAGACCCACGCCCAGACGGTCGAGGACGAGGCTCGCCGATGTGGGCGTCCTCGCAGAACATCGCCGGCGCGGGCTGGAGTGGTATGGCCGCAGGCAACCTCCTACGACACCATGGGTCAGATGAACCAGGCGTTCCGCAACATCGTGAACATGCTCCACGGTGTGCGCGACGGGCTGGTCCGCGACGCCAACAACTACGAGCAGCAAGAGCAGGCGTCCCAGCAGATCCTCAGCAGCTAGCGCGACAAGCCGCGGCTGCGTAACCTTTCAATCGTTAGGAGAGACACCGATATGACCATCAATTACCAGTTCGGCGACGTCGACGCGCATGGCGCCACGATTCGCGCGCAGGCCGCATCATTGGAGGCCGAGCACCAGGCCATCGTTCGCGATGTGCTGGCTGCCGGTGACTTCTGGGGCGGCTGCCGGTTCGGTGGCCTGCCAGGAGTTCATCACCCAGTTGGGTCGTAACTTCCAGGTGATCTACGAGCAGGCCAACTCGCCACGGGCAGAAGGTGCAGATCGGCTGGCAGCAACATGGCCAGCACGGACAGCGCCGTCGGCTCTAGCTGGGCCTAACGCCACACCTCAGGCGCGGCAGCACACCACCCATCGGTGTGCTGCCGCGTCCTGCAGTGTCCGAGCCCGTCGACCTTAGAGGTACTGAATGGATCAGCAGAGCACCCGCACCGACATCACCGTCAACGTCGACGGCTTCTGGATGCTCCAGGCACTCCTGGACATTCGACACGTCGCCCCTGAACTGCGGTGCCGGCCATTCGTATCTACTGACTCCAATGACTGGCTGAACGAACATCCCGGGCATGGCGGTCATGCGCGAGCAGGGCATCGTCGTCGGCGACGAGGTCAATGAGCAGGTGGCCGCCCGGATGAGGGTGCTCGCCGCACCCGACATTGAGGTCGTCGCCTTGTTGTCGCGGGGCAAGTTGCTCTACGGCGTGGTCGAGGACGAGAACCAGCGCACCGGGTTCGCGCGATATCCCCGACAACGAGTTCCGCGTGGTCTTGGCCCGCCGCGCCAACCACTGGGTGTCAGCGGTGCGAGTTGGCAATGACATCACGGTCGACGATGTCGCCGTCGCGGACAGCGCCTCGATCGCCGCATTGGTGATGGATGGCCTGGAATCGATTCACCACGCCGAACCCGGCGGCGATCAACGCGGTCAACGTGCCTCTCGAGGAGATGCTGGAGGCAACGAAATCGTGGCAGGATTCCGGTTTTAACGTGTTCTCCGGCGGAGACCTGCGTCGAATGGGCATCAGCGCCGCAACGGTCGCCGCGCTGGGCCAAGCGCTGTCGGACCCCGCGGCCGAGGTCGCGGTGTATGCGCGCCAGTACCGGGATGACGCCAAGGGTCCGAGCGCCTCGGTGCTGTCGCTGAAGGACGGCTCGGGCGGCCGCATCGCGCTTTACCAACAGGCACGAACAGCGGGTTCCGGCGAGGCGTGGCTGGCCATCTGTCCCGCGACCCCGCAACTGATGCAAGTAGGCGTGAAGACGGTATTGGATACGCTGCCCGTACGGCGAGTGGAAGAACGCATCGCCGGGTCTGACGCATGGTACGCAAAATACAAAGTGCACGCAATTCGTTTAGACAAATTCTGCGGTCGAGATGCGAACGCGGCAAACTCCTCTAGAATCAGCTGCAAAGCTGAAAGCAGTGGACCACAACTATTAATCGCGAGGCGAGGCAAATGAATTCGGAATTGGTCGAGCCGCACCTCTCCGGGGGCCACGGGCCCACGGTGGGTACCGCAGCGGAACGCCCCGCGCGGTTAGCGACAGGGTTAACAGACACACAAGGGCAGGGGGTGCAGGACGATGACCGCGGTAGCTGACGCGCCACAGACTGACATTGAGGGCATCTCGTCGCCTCGGGCGGTAGTGGTCGGCATCATGGCCGGCGAGGGCGTCCAGATCGGCGTTCTGCTGGATGCCAACGCTCCGGTTTCGGTGATGACCGACCCGCTGCTGAAGGTAGTGAACAGCCGGCTGCGGGAGCTTGGCGAGGCCCCAGCTCGAGGCCACGGGGCGCGGCAGGTGGACGCTGTGCCTGGTCGACGGCACACCGTTGCGCGCCACCCAGTCGCTGACCGAGCAAGACGTCTACGACGGCGACCGTTTGTGGATTCGGTTCATCGCGGACACCGAGCGCCGCTCGCAGGTCATCGAGCACATCTCCACCGCGGTTTCGCCGAATCTGAGCAAGCGCTTCGCCACGATCGACCCGGTCGTTGCGGTGCAGGTCGGCGCGATCCATGGTCGCGGTCGGCGTGACAGCCGGCCTCGGCTCTGCTGGGCTGGTGGCGCTGGCACCACAACTCGTGGTTGACCGACCATCTTCGCAGCGGTGATCGCGTCTGTCGTTCTGGCGGTGGCCCGTGCTGTCCTGATGCGGGCCAAGACACGGCAGGACCGGCGCGTCGGCGACACCCTGCTTGCTCAGCGGCCTCGCACCGCTATCGGTGGCCGCGGCGGCAGCGCCGCCCGGCCCGGTGGGGTCCCCGCAAGCGGTGTTGGGTTTCGGGGTCGCTCGCCGTCAGCGCGATGCTGGCCTTGCGGTTCACCGGTCGCCGACTGGCGATCTACACCGCGATCATCACCATCGTGCTCGGTGACGGCGGTCGCGAGCCTGGCCCGGATGGTGGCGACTACCAGCGCCGTGACGCTGTTCAGCAGCGTGGTGCTGCTCTGCGTGCTGGCCTACCACTTCGCACCGGCGCTGTCCCGTCGGCTTTCCGGCATCCGGCTGCCGGTGTTCCCGTCGGCCACCAGTCGGTGGGTCTTCGAGGCGCGGCCCGACCTGCCGACCACAGTGGTGCGCCCGGACGGTGCCCCGCCGATCCTGGAGGGGCCGGCGTCGGTGCGCGACGTGCTGCTGCAGGCCGAGCGCGCGCGGTCGTTCCTGACGGGGCTGCTGGTGGGTCTCGGCGTGCTGATGGTCATCTCGCTGACCGCGTTGTGCAACCCGCACACCGATACAGCGGTGGCTGCCGCTGCTGCTGGCCGGGTTCAGCGCGGGCTTCCTCCTGTTGCGTGGCCGCTCGTACGTCGACCGCTGGCAGGCCATCACCTTGGCCGGGACGGCTGTGCTCATCGTCGCCGCGGTGGTGGTGCGGTATGTGCTGGTGCTGTCGTCGCCGTTGTCGGTGTCGATCGGCGTGGGGATCCTGGTGCTTGCTGCCGGCGGCAGGCATGACCGCCGCGGCGGTGGTGCCCAACACCATCTACAGCCCGCTGTTCCGCAAGTTTGTGGAATGGATTGAGTACCTCTGCCTGATGCCGATCTTCCCGCTGGCATTGTGGTTGATGAATGTTTATGCAGCGATCCGATACCGCTAACGGAGGTTGTGGCGCGGCCGCGTGTTCCACGCGGCCGTCGTCGCGATGTTGCTCACCGGAGGCGCATTTGCCGGCCTGCCGCCGGCGTATGCGATTGCGCCTCCGACGATCGATCGCGGCAGCGGTTCCCCCGGACGGCCCGCCCGGACCGGTGGCTGCCGATGAAGCAGAATCCTACTGCATTGAAGTTGGGGTTTTGCCCGGCACCGATTTTCGGTTACAGCCGAAATATATGGACATGTTGGACATGCAGGAGGCCTGGCAATTCGGCCGTGGTGCCGGCGTAAAGGTCGCCGTCATCGACACCGGGGTGACACCTCATCCCAGGTTCCCGCATCTGATCGCCGGTGGCGACTACGTGATGGCGGGTCGACGGGTTGTCGGACTGCGACGCCCACGGCACGATCGTGGCGTCGATGATCGGTGCGGCCCCCGCGAGTGGGGCGCACCGCGCCGCCGGCGGCACCACGCAAGCCGGTCACCATCCCGACCACCGAGCCGCCCCCGAAAGCACCACCGCCGCAGACTGTGACTCTGTCACCGCTGCCTCAGACGATCACCATGGTTCCCCCGTCGCCGTCGGCCGTCGGAAGGTCGCCAGGGCCGGGAGCGCCACCGGGACCGCCCGGGGCTCCGTCGGCCAGCCATGGCGGCGGCACGGTGACGATACCCAGCTACTCCGGTGGCGGGCACACGTGCCCATCGACCACTCGGGTGGCCCGGTTCCGCTGCAACCGACGCCCAAGCCGTCGCCGACGCCTTCCCCGACTCCGTCGCCGGCACCAGCGTCCGCATCGCCGGCACCAGCGCCCGCGCCCGCATCGCCTGCGGCGGCACCGCCTGACGCTTTCAGCGGGATCGCCCCGGATGTCGACATCATCGCGATCCGCCAGTCAAGTCAGGCATTTGGCCTCAAAGACCCGTACACCGGTGACGAGGATCCGCAGACCTCGGCAAAGATCGACAACATCCAGACGATGGCGCGGGCGATCGTGCACGCCGCGAACATGGGCGCGCAGGTGATCAACATCTCCAGCGTGACGTGCATGAATGCGCGCAACATCATCGACCAGCGCGCGTTGGGTGCGGCGGTGCGCTATGCGGCGGTCGACAAGAACGTCGTCATCGTGGCGGCTGCCGGCGACAGCAGCACCAAGGACTGCAAGCAGAACCCGCTCCATGATCCGTTGTCGCCCAATGATCCCCGTGCCTGGAACTCGGTTACGACGGTCGTCACGCCTTCCTGGTTCAGTGACTACGTCCTGACGGTCGGCGCAGTGGATGCGAGTGGCACGCCCATGACCCAGACGAGTGTCTCCGGACCGTGGGTTTCGATCGCCGCGCCGGGAACCGACATCATCGGACTCTCACCCCGCGACGACGGTCTGATCAATGCGATTGACGGCCCGGACAATTCGTTGCTGGTCCCGGCCGGTACCAGCTTTTCGGCCGCGATCGTGTCCGGGGTGGCTGCGCTGGTCCGCGCCAAGTACCCTGAGCTTTCGGCATATCAAGTCGTCAACCGGCTGATCCACACGGCCAGGGCGCCGGCTCGCGGCGTGGATAACCAGGTCGGCTATGGAATCGTCGACCCGGTCGCTGCGCTGACCTGGGATGTGCCCGAAGGTCCGGCAAAGCCTCCGCAGCAGCTGTCCGCACCGTTGAACCTGCCGAAGCCGGCTGCCGGCCGCGATATGGTGCCGGTGTGGGTGGCCGCCGGGGGATTGACTGCGGCGCTACTGATCGGCGGCGCGGTGTTCGGTACTGCCATGATGGTGGTGCGAACACGTAAGCAGAAGGCGGAGCAGTAATGAAGGCTCAGCGCAGTTTAGGGTTGGCTTTGTCGTGGCCACGGGTCACCACAGTGTTCTTGGCGGACATTGTGATCTTGGTGTTGGCCAGTCATGCCCCGGACTCGTGGCAGGGCGATCGCCATGTCGCGTTCTGGGTCGGGGTTGGCGTCGCATCAATGCTCACGGCGCTGTCTCTGGTCACCTACCACGGACTCACGCTGGCCTCCGGGTTGGCTGCGTGGCTGTGGGATTGGTCTGCCGATCCGGGCGCGGCGCTCGCTGGTGGATGCACGCCGGCGATCGATCACCAGCGCCGGTTCGCGCGCGACACTGTCGGAGTGCGCGAGCACAAGGGCCATCTGGTCACGGTGATCGCGCTGGCCGACGAAGACGATTCGTCGGGACGGTCGCGTCATCGGGCGACGCCGTCGGCCGCGGTGGCGGCGGAGGCGATCGCCGAGGGGCTGCGCCAGTTCGACATTCACCTCGAAGGCATCGACATCGTCGCGGTGAAGGTGCGTCGCGGGGGCAACTCGGCCGAATTGTCAAAGCTCGACGACTGGGGCCCCGAAGAGTGGGACTTGGTCAGCGATCTCCCCGCCTCGTGTCACCGCCGCACGTGGCTGGTGCTGCGGATGAACCCGCAGCACAACGTTGCCGCGGTGGCGGCCCGCGATTCGCTGGCGTCGACGATGGCTGCGGCCACCGAGCGGCTCGCCCAGGATCTCGATGGGGGGTCCTGCTCGGCCCGGCCGCTGACCGCCGACGAACTCGCCGACGTGGACAGCGCTGTGCTGGCCGATCTGGAGCCCACCTGGAGCCGCCCGGGATGGCGTTATCTCAAGCATTTCAACGGTTTTGCGACCAGCTTCTGGCTGACGCCGTCTCACATCGACACCGAGACCATCGACGCATTGTGGGTGGACACCCCCGACGTTGGGGCCACAGTGGTTACCATTCGGCTGGTCAGTCGGGGCGGGCGCCCGCTGGTGTCGGCCTGGGTGCGTTACCACAGCGACAGTCGCCTGCCACGAGAGATATCGGCGGGGCTTAACCGGCTGACCGGGCGCCAGCTGGCCGCGGTGCGCGCCAGCCTGCCGGCGCCGACGACGCGTCCGCTGCTGACCGTCCCCAGCCGCGAGTTGCGTGACCACGACGAGTTGGTGATGTCGGTCGGTCAGGTGCAGGAAAGCATGCCCGTAGCGCAATGACCCGCGCGCAATCAACTGTCGAAGACGCCCGCAATGCCATGGTCGCTGGCTTATTGGCATCGGGGATATCAGTCAACGGACTACAGCCGAGCCACAACCCGCAGGTGGCGTCGCAAATGTTCACCACCGCGACCACCCTCGATCCGGGAATGTGCGATGCCTGGTTGGCGCGGATCCTGTCGGGCGGTCAGAGCATCGAGGTGCTGGCCGGCGCGTGGGCGTCGGTCAGAACGTTCGGTTGGGAGACCCGGCGCCTCGGGGTTACGGACTTGCAGTTCCGCCCCGAAGTCTCGGACGGGTTGTTTTTGAAGCTTGCGGTCACCAGCGTCGAGTCGCTGGCCTGCGCTTACGCCGCAGTGCTCGCCGAGGCGAAACGCTACGAGGAGGCAGCCAAACTGCTCGACGGCGTCGAGCCCCGCCATCCTTTCGACTCCGAGCTGGTCAACTACGTGCGGGGGGTTTTGTACTTCCGCACCGGCCGTTGGCCGGACGTGCTGGTCCAGTTCCCCGAGGGAACGCCGTGGCGTCACCCCGAGCTGAAGGCCGCGGGCGCGGCGATGGCCACGACGGCGCTGGCATCGCTAGGGGTCTTCGAGGAGGCGTATCGACGCGGGTCGGAAGCCGTCGAGGGGGACCGGGTGCCGGGCGCGGCGAACATCGCCTTGTACACCCAAGGCATGTGTTTGCGGCACGTTGGTCGCGAGGAAGAGGCCGTCGAGCTGTTGCGCCGGGTGTATTCACGGGATCCGAAGTTCGCCCCGGCCCGTGAAGCGTTGGACAACCCCAACTTCAGGCTGGTTCTGACCGACCCGGAAACGATCGAGGCCCGCACGGATCCGTGGGATCCGGAAAGCGCGCCCACGCGCGCGCAGGCCGAGGCCGCCCGCCACGCAGAGTCGGCGGCGAAATACCTGGCCGAAGGGGACGCCGAGCTCAACGCGATGCTGGGCATGGAACGAGCCAAGCGGGAAATCAAACTCATCAAGGCGACCACAAAGGTGAACCTGGCGCGTGCCAAGATGGGGCTCCCGGTTCCGGTGACATCGCGCCACACCTTGTTGCTTGGGCCGCCCGGTACCGGCAAGACGTCGGTAGCGCGCGCTTTCACCAAGCAACTGTGCGGCTTGACGGTGTTGCGCAAGCCGCTGGTGGTCGAGACCAGCCGCACCAAGCTGTTGGGCCGGTACATGGCCGACGCGGAGAAGAACACCGAGGAGATGTTCGAGCAGGCCTTGGGCGGCGCGGTCTTTTTCGACGAGATGCACACGCTGCACGAGAAGGGCTACACCCAAGGCGACCCTTATGGCAACGCGATCATCAACACGCTGCTGATCTACATGGAGAACAATCGCGACGAACTGGTGGTATTCGGCGCCGGTTATGCCAAGGCCATGGAGAAGATGCTCGAGGTGAATCAGGGTCTGCGGCGGCGGTTTTCGACGGTGATCGAGTTCTTCAGTTACACCCCGCAAGAGTTGGTGTCGCTGACGAAGATGATGGGCCGAGAGAACGAAGACGTGATCACCGACGAGGCAGCCGACGCGCTGATGCCGTCGTATACCCGGTTCTACCTCGACGAGACGGTTTCCGAGGACGGAGATGTGATCCGCGGAATCGATACCCTCGGCAACGCCGGCTTCGTGCGCAATGTCGTCGAGAAGGCGCGCGACCACCGTAGTTTCCGCCTGGACGACGAAGACCTCGACGCGGTGCTGGCCAGTGACGCCAGCGAATTCAGCGCAGCTCAGCTACTGCGGTTCAAGCAGCTGACGGGCGAAGACCTCAAGGAAGGCCTCAGCGCGGCAGTGGCCGAGAAGAAGTCGAAGTAGGCGTTCGGACTGGATCCGCTGCGCGGCTGGGTGCTTGTTGCAAGCGTTTGGCAGTTGGGTTTGACTCACCCCGCGCCGGGTGCCACCATGGGGTTCGTATGCACCTCGCTAGGTGAGGCGTCTACACGGATATAGGCCACTGACCTCGAACGTCGAAAGACGCCCAGGGTCAGGACAGCTCCTCCCGGATTAAGGGTTGAGCCCAAGTGGCTTCCGGTTGTATTTCAACCGGATACGCCGTGTGGTGTCGAAGCTCTGACGAGAGGGGTGCGGCGTCGGCGTCCGGTTCGGCTCTCAACCCTGATGTGCAGCTAACGGCATCCCCGTGTGCCCTGGCCCCGAGGAGGTGAGAGCGAGATGAGCCCCGACGGTAGTCCGTATGCCAGATCAACGACCATTTCGCTGCGATCCGGCCCCGGCGCCATTTCCGCCGCCTGAATCGGCTCCCTTCCGAGGCACTTACCCGCGCTTCGCCGCTCCGCGACTCCATGCGAGCGGACGAGATGGGCTCTAGCGGGTCTAGCCGCGTCGGCCTCAGGGTCGGATCGCTTTCCGCCGAGGAGAAGTCCGATGTCGTTTGTCATTACGCATCCAGAAGCGATGGCTATTGCTGCCAGGGCCGTCGGCCACTTGACCGGTGTTGGGTCGGTGATGGCCGCGCAAGATGTGGCCGCGGCAGCCGCAACTACGGGGTTGCCTCCAGCCGCCGCTGATGACGTATCAGCTTTGACCGCAATACAATTCAACGCCCACGCTGCGATGTATCAGGCCGTCAGTGCCCAAGCGAGGGCAATCCGCGAGTCTTTTGTCGCAATTTTGGGTGCCAGCGCGGGCTCGTACGCGGCGACTGAAGCGGCTAACGCCGTGGCAGCCAGGTAAGGGAGGGGTGACCGATGACCGCTGCACTGGATTTCGCATTGCTTCCGCCCGAAGTCAACTCCGGGCGCATGTACTCCGGGTCGGGGGCGGGTCCGATGCTGGCCGCGGCTTCGGCGTGGAATGGGCTTGCCGCGGAGCTGCGCGCCACCGGGCTGGCCTTCTGCTCGGTGCTCTCGGCGCTGACCAGTGAAGAATGGCATGGCCCGGCATCGGCGGCGATGGTTGCTGCGGCCACGCCCCATGTGGCGTGGATGAGCACCACCGCCGCGCGAGCCGAGGAGACCGCCGCACAGGCCGAGGCCGCCGCCGGGGCCTACGAGGCCGCACTTGCGGCCACCGTGCCCCCGCCGGTGATCGCGGCAAACCGTGCCCAGCTGATGGCGCTAATCGCCACCAACATCGTGGGCCAAAACACTCCGGCCATCGCGGCCACCGAAGCGCAGTACATGGAAATGTGGGCCCAAGACGCAGCCGCGATGTACGGCTATGCCGGCTCATCGGCAGCTGCCACCCGGCTGACGGCGTTCACCGAGCCGCAGCAGGCCACCAGCTCTAGCGGGCTGAACGCGCAGTCCGCCGCAGTCAGCCAGGCCACCGCCACCTCGGCCGGGACCCAGCAGAGCACGCTGGCGCAGGTGATCTCCGCCATGCCCGACGCGCTGCAGGGATTGGCGTCACCGTCGTCGTCCTCGCAGACGACGGGTCTGGGCGGCATCCTCCAAGCGCTGGGGGGGATTGATCCCCTTGCTGTCGGGTCGGCAACTGACACCACCGGACTCAACGGCGTACTGAATTCGATCGGCGGCGACAACACGGCCGTTGGACAGCTCCTGAACGCAAACATCTGGAACACCATCTTCTCGTCCGGGTTCTACATGCCCAGCAACACGATGGCTCCCTTCCTGAGTTTGCTGGGCGCCCAATCCGCCGGGGGCGCGGTTGGCGACGCGGCGGGACAGGCGGCCACGGGCGCGCTTGGTGAGGCGCTCGCGGGTCCCGTCGGCGGGCTGGGGGGCCTTGGTAACGCGGTGTCGGCCGGGCTGGGGCACGCACCCATGATCGGCGCGCTATCGGTGCCGCCGAGCTGGACCGCGCCGGCACCACTCGCTAGCCCGCTGGCCTCGACGTTGGGAGGTACTCCGATGGTCCCGCCTCCGGCGATGGCAGCCGGCGTGCCTCCAGTCCCGATGGCCAACATGGCCGGTCAGGGCTATGGGCGTCCAGTGCCGCAATACGGATTCCGTCCCACCTTCGTGCCGCGCTCACCGGCCGCCGGATAGCGCGGCGGCGCCACGAGCCCAGTGGGTCAGGTCTTTTCGCAACATCGCGGTAACCCCGCGGTAAGCGTGCGATTACCCGGTCCGCGGCCCTGACGACCACGAACAGCGGAAACGGGCCTCACAGCAACCCCCCAGCAGCCAATAAGCGCGACAGCAGCATGGCATGTCTACTATCTGATGAACTTAAGGGGAGTGCGGCATGACGATTAACTATCGATTCGGCGAGGTTCGGTGCCCGCAGCGCCACCATTCGGGCTCGGGACCCGTATCAGTGGTGGTGAGTTTGTGGCGCCAATATGCGTGGCGTGCTCGGAAATTCGATACGCTTCGGCGCTGACGCGACATTGCAACATATTTGAAACTTTAAGCCTTCAGGCCCTGCGCACTGAGGAGTCATGAAGTTCGGGATCGACGCGGGTGATGAATAGCTTTCAACGCGAGTTGACAACATCACAAATGGCGGCGCTCGACTAAATTTTTGTCGACCAGGTTGCAGGGAATGCGGGATTGCTATGGTCATTTTTCGATGGTTGCTGCCTATCAGATTGAACTGGGTATTCGCCGACTGTCGTGTTAACTGGTATGCCAACTTCCGACACGTGATGGCGGTGTGATGATATTTGCTTTTTACTTTGCGATTACCAAACAGGAACGTGTCGCGAATAGGTTCGGATCACGATGATCGTTATCGTGAGCAAGCGCATGGGCGAGGAGCATTTGACAAACTTTCGACAAGGAGGGTCACGCGTCGGTTGACATCGAATACATGGAGTCGGCGCTGGTTGTCATGTATTCCGTATGAGCTGGGCAGATTCACGGGCGATAACACGAGGCCGTAATTACCATGGCGGCCATCTGAGGGACCTCAGCTAACAGGCACGGGCGTCAAGACGGCGGCGCCCATCGAGGTGTTTAACAAGATCTTCGTATGGGAGGAAAACGATGGCTTTTGTCACCACACAGCCGGAGTTGCTGGCTGCGGCGGCAGGGAACTTGGCGGGTATCGGTTCGGTGATGACCGCCGGAAGCGCGGCCGCGGCCGCCCCGACGACCGGAGTGATTCCGGCCGCGGCCGACCCGGTATCGGCGTTGACCGCCGCACAGTTCGCCGCGCACGCGCAGATGTATCAGGCAATGGCCGCACAGGCCGCGGCGATTCACGAGCAGTTCGTCGCGACGTTGTCGGCCGGCTCGGCGTCGTATGCGGCGACCGAGGCGGCCAACGCGGTCGCGGCCAGTTAAGGACTCGGAGGGCGATAGATGCTGGATTTCGGGGCGCTACCGCCGGAGATCAACTCCGGCAGAATGTATGTCGGTCCTGGGTCGGGGCCGATGTTGGCCGCCGCGGCGGCGTGGGATGAGTTGGCTGCCGACTTGCAGTCCACCGCGTCGTCGTACGGGTCCACGATCGAGGGCCTGGTCGCCGGACCGTGGACGGGTCCGTCCTCGATAGCGATGGCGGCCGCGGCTTCGCCCTATGTCACGTGGATCAGCGCGGCCGGCGCGCAGGCTGAGGAGGCGGCGGCCCAGGCGAAGATCGCCGCCGGCGCCTATGAAGCCGCGTTTGCGGCCACGGTGCCTCCGCCAGTGATCGTGGCCAACCGTGCCCTGCTCATGATGCTTGTCGCAACCAACATCCTGGGGCAGAACACCGCGGCGATCGCGGCCACCGAAGCCGACTACGCGGAGATGTGGGCCCAGGACGCCGCGGCGATGTATGCCTATGCCGGCAGCTCGGCGACCGCGTCGCAGCTGACGGCGTTCACCGAGCCGCCGCAGACCACCAACTCCTCGGCCACGGCCCTGCAATCGACCTCGGTGTCCCAGTCCAGCGCCGCGGGCGTTGGTTCGAACCTGTCCGGGCTGATCAACTCGGTGCCGACCTGGCTGCAAAACATGGCAACGACCATCGGGTCGGCCGGGACGTCAGGCGGGGCGGGGAGCTTGTTAAAGGGCCTCGACTTGCCGACGCTGGCCTCGGTGTCGTTGCCGTCGGGACTGACGACCGACCTGACAAACTGGAACACAATCATGTCGACCTCCGTCGGGATGTACTCGCCGTTCTTCGGGGAGAGTTCCATGGTCGGTGGCCCGTTCCTGTCGTTCGGGCAGACGTTCGCCTACGCCCAGAATGGGCAGGGGCTGCAGGCCTTCTTCACCCCCAAGGCGATCAGCGGGGCGTTGGCTCCCATTGCGAGCGAGATGCCACATTTGAGCTCCGCGAGCATGGGCGGAGCGCCGGTATCGGCGGCGACGGGTAAGGCGGCCCTGGTGAGCAACATGTCGGTGCCCCCGGCCTGGACCCAGGCCGCCCCCGAGATGCAGGTCAGGACGCTGGCCTCGGTGCTACCCAGCGCGGAATTCGCTCCAGCGGCCTCGCTCGCCGGGGAGGAGGGCGTCTTCACCCAGATGGCGCTGTCCAGCCTGGCGGGACGTGCCGTGGGCGCGTCGGTGGCCTACTCAGGAGGCGGCAGTGCCGCGGCGGGGTCGCGCGGCGGCGTCGTCGAGGCCGACCCCGCCACGGCCACGATCATCGTGATTCCGGCCCTCGACGACTAGCTGCGATGGAGCACTGACTGCAATGACTCACATGACCACGGAAATCAGGCCGGCACAGGCCGCCCGAGCGTGCCCGATCAGGCAAGGGGTATAGACACATGTTGTTTGCAGCGCTTCCGCCGGAGGTCAACTCGGGCAGGATGTACAGCGGTCCGGGATCGGGGTCGATGCGGACCGCCGCGGCGGCCTGGAGCGGGCTGGCCAGCGAAATACAATCCACCGTCGGCGCCTATTCGTCGATCATCGACGGCCTGATCGGCGGGCCGTGGGTTGGTCCGTCATCTGTGGCCATGGCGACCGCGGTGACGCCCTACTTGAGCTGGATGCAGGCCACCGCCGGAACAGCCACCGAGGCCGCCGCCCAGGCCACCGCGGCGGCAACCGCGTATGAGACGGCATTCTCCGCGCACGTGCCGCCCACCGAGATCGCCGCTAACCGCAGTCAGCTGGCGACGCTGGTGGCGACCAACCTGTTCGGGCAGAACACCTCGGCCATCGCCTCGACCGAGATCCAATACGGCGAAATGTGGGTTCAGGACGCCCTGGCGATGTTCACATACACCGGCTCGGCGGCGGCCGCCACCAAGTTGACGCCGTTCACCGCCGCACCCGAGGTCGCCAACGCCGGCGGGCTGGGCGCCCAGGCAGCGGCGGCGACGCAGGCTGCTGGCACTTCGGCCGGCAGCGCGCAGTCGATAATCTCGTCGCTGTCCTCACTGCCCAACCCGGTGTCGTGGCTGCTGCAAGTCGGCGCCAACCTCAGCACCGACTACACAGACACTTTGAACGGGATCGTAAACACCTTCTTGGGTCCAACTGGAGCATCGACGCTTAGCGCCATGTACAGCGCACTCAAGACTCCACTTGGCTATACCACGGAGTTCAACTACATCGGGCTGTTGATTAATCTTCCTGCGTCCCAGTTCCTCAAGTTCGGCGTTAAGCCCGGGCTGGGCGCAATCCCGAGGGAGGGCCTGGGGGCCGGGCTTGGGGTTGGGGGACCACACTGGGGCCGCGGCACGCTGTTCGGCTCGGTCACGCCGGAGGCGCATTTCGGGCGGGGCACCCTGGTCGGATCGTTGACGGTTCCGCCGAGCTGGGCCACGGCCACCCCGGCCATCAGGACGGTCGCCGCCGCATTGTCGGCCGCCGGACCGGACGCGGTGCCGGCAGCCGCACTCGGCGAGGGAGGACTCTTCAGCTCGATGGGCCTCGCCGGCATGCTCGGTAGCGCCATGGGCGCCGGGGGCCCCGACGTCGTCAAGAGCGCCGGTGTGCGAGGCCGTCTCACCCCGCTCAAGGACCTCAAAGACAGCACTTCGCCAGAGAAGCTGAAGCGTCTGGTCGCGCAAATCTCGGAGAAACCGGAAAGCGTCCAGCATCATAGGGTCGACCAGGAAGGCCTTGACGCGCTCTTGGAGCAACTGGCCAAGAAACCCGGCATTCACGCGGTGCACCTGTCCAAGGGCGACAAGCCCACGGTCGTGCCGTCGGATGCCCAGTTGGGCTAGGGGATAAGCCAATTCAGTGTTTGGGACTCTGATGGTATCTGTGGCATCGATCTCGTCGACCGCGATGCAGCGTGATCGCGGCGTTGAGATCGCCAGCGGTCGAAGCGATTTAGCGGCTGAGCCGACAAACCCATTAGCGCAGAAGACCTTTGGCCGTCATCGGACGGCCGCAGAAATTGCCTCGGAATGGAAGAAGGGTGAATTATGAGAACATTACTAGCGATCCTCGGCGTTTCGGCACTGATCGGTCTGGCGGCGCCCGCGTTTGCCGATCCGGACCCCGCGCCAGCTGACGACGCGGGATTCCTCGCTGCGCTGCAACAAGACGGAATCACCTACGCCAACCCGGCTTCGGCCATCGCGTCCGCCCACGCGGTGTGCGACTGCTTGAATAACGGCGAATCCGGCTTGGAGCTCGTCCATGACGTGAAAAGCCACAATCCCGGATTCACGATGGACGCAGCATCTGAGTTCTCCCTGCTCTCGGCGAAATACTACTGCCCCCACCACCTCTCGAAGGCCTGACAAGCCGGCATGAGATTGCTATTCGCGCTACTCGGCGTTTCCGTCATGATCGGCTTCGCCGTGCCCGCGTATGGCGCTCCGGAGGACGGCGTCGATGATGCGGGCTTCCTGGCCACCGTGCGCGGTGCGGGCCTCAACTACAACAACGCGAGTCGCGCCATAGCGTTTGCCAAATCGGTGTGCGGGTCGATGGGTAATGGAAAATCGGGCCCAGAGCTGATCCGCGACCTGCAGAACGACAATCCCGCGTTGACCGCGGACCATGCCGCGCTGTTCGTGGCGATCTCGGCGAAGTACTACTGCCCGCAACTAGCCAACCGTCCTAGCCAGTCCTAGCCACGGTGAGCGCTATGCGGCCAGTTTGGTCGGGGGCTACTTGGCGTTTACCTGGACGTGGTTAGCTGCGCCGACGAGCGGCGCCTGCCGCCAGGCTTGCCATGGGGGAAGGAGTGCGGGGTCATGCAGACGCTGAGCGTGGCCGATTTTGCGCTCCGGCTGGGCGTCGGGGTGGGATGTGGCTCCCTCATCGGACTGGAGCGGCAGTGGCGGGCGCGCATGGCCGGGCTGCGGACCAACGCGCTGGTGGCCGCGGGTGCGACCCTGTTCGTGCTGTACGCGGTCGCCACCGAGGACAGCAGCCCCACCAGGGTGGCGTCGTACGTGGTGTCCGGGATCGGATTCCTCGGCGGCGGGGTGATCCTGCGCGAGGGGTTCAACGTGCGGGGCCTCAACACGGCCGCGACCCTGTGGTGCTCTGCCGCGGTGGGTGTGCTGGCCGCGTCTGGGCATCTGGCGTTCACCTTGATCGCCACCGGCACCGTCATCGCGATCCACATGCTGGGTCGCCCGCTTGGCCGGATGATCGACCGCGACGACGCCGGAGCGGAAGACGAAGGCCTGCAGCCTTATCTGCTGCAGGTGGTGTGTCGCCCCAAGTCGGAAACGTACGCGCGCGCCCAGATCGTGCAGCACGCCGGCGGCAACGACATGATCCTGCGCGGCATCCACCGGGGAGCCGCCGCCGACGACGAGATCACGTTGACCGCACACTTGCTCATGGATGGCAATTCGCCGGCCAGGCTCGAACACTTGGTGGGGGAACTGTCCCTGCAGCAGGGCATTCGGGCGGTGCTTTGGCAAGCCGGCGATCATCTGCAATTGGATTGATCGGCGTTCGGTTAAGGGCGGGCCTGTAATTCCGGTGCGGCCGCGGCAAGTAAGTCCGCGCGATTGCCGGTCAGCGGTGGGTAGATCCGCTGGGTATTGATGGTCTGCTTGGTGGCCTTGGCCCGCACGCCGCGCGCGACCACCGTCCGGTCCCAGCCTTCGGTGTACACCGCGCCGGCCGGCCCGAGATCGAGGACCGTTACATACCAAGGGATCCGAAGGGTCAGTAGCGGCTCGCCAAGCAGGTCGCTGACGACGTTGTAGCCCGCGTAACGGCCCATGGGACGCCCGTGCTGACACGACATCACCGACAGATGCTCGTTGTCCATCCGGGCGGCGGCCACGTCGCCGGCGGCGAAAATCGACGGCACGCCGATCACCCGTAGGTGATCGTCGACGGGTACCCGGCCCAGCCGGTCGCGGGCCACCGGTATCTGCTCGGTGAGCGAGCTGGCCCGCATGCCGGCACACCACACCACAGTGGCCGCCTCCAGCCGCTCATCCGACGACAGCGACACCCCGTCCTGGCTGACGGCGGCGACGCTGACTCCCGTCCTGGTCTCAACGCCGTTGTCCGACAGGGCCTGTTCGATCACCGGCCGCGCCGAGGCGCCCATGTCGGAGCCAACCAGCGGATTGTGGTCGACCAGCACCACCCGCGGGACGACACCGTCGCGGGTAAACAGAGCGCGTAGCCTGGTCGGCAGCTCGGAGGCCGCCTCGATCCCCGTCAGCCCGGCACCGACCACGACGACCGTCGCCGCCGCAGGCGTCGGCCGGCCATCGGCCAGCCGTTGCAGGTGGTGCTGCAGCCGAACCGCGCCGTCATAGGTGTCGACATCAAAACCGAACTCCCGCAGGCCCGGAACAGCCGGTTTGACCAGGTGACTGCCCGCGGCCAGCACCAATCGGTCATACCCGTATGCCACGCCGCTCGCCGTGGTGACCGTGCGGGCGTCGGTGTCAATCGCGGTCACCTCGGTCGCGATATGCGCGACACCGGCGGGGTCGAGCAGTCGCCGAGCGGGATTCGGCAGGCGCTCAGATCCTCCTCGTAATTGCGCACCCGGATGTCGTGAAAAGGTTTGGCACTCAACACGGTAATGTCGACCGCGCCCGCTGGGACACCGAGCTCGTCGAGTCGTCGGGCAGCGCCGAGCGCGGCCCACAGCCCGGCGAACCCGGAGCCGACGACAATCACGTCCGTCACCGGCTCAACACCTCGCCGATCTGCGGCCATCGCCGTCAGCGGCGCGACGACCCGGCAGAAACATCCACACGTGCAGGCCCCCTTTGAGTTCGTACCAGCCGATATCGAGGCCTTCGTCGGTTGCGCGCCGATGGAATGCGCGGGCGTCGGGATTCAGCACGTCGTGCGTGCCGGTGAATACCGTGAGTCGCGGCAGATCGTCCAGCGGTCCCACGCTCGGGCTGACCAGCGGTGTGTCCAGGGGATCGCCGCCGGCATAGCGGATCCCCGCCGCGCGCAGGTCGTCGAGGTTGAGAAACGGATCGATCTTCGCGACGACGGGCACGTCCGGGTCGGGCAGCGCGACGTGCATCCAGGGGGAGAGCAGGACGGCGTCGCTGGGCTGCGGCAGACCGGCGTCCCGCACCGCCCGACACAGCGCGAAGGCCATTCCGCCCCCGGCCGAATCACCGATGAACGCCATCGAACTCGGATCCTGGGTTTCCAGCTCCCGGCGGTACACCTGCAGGAGGAACGGGAACACCTCGCGGTAGCTGTGCTCGGGGGCGATGGGGTAGATCGGCACTGTCACCGTCCGCCGGACGGTATTCGCCAGCTTCGCGATCGCCGGCCAATGGAATTGCGGCAGCAAGTCCAGCACGTATGCCCCGCCGTGAAGATAGAGCAGATGACCGGTGAGCCGGTCGCCGCCGACCAGACGCGGGCGGACCTGGTAGACCGGACGGCCGTTGAGGTCGGCGCGGGTGACGTCGATCCTCTTCAAAACCCGCCTGGTCGGCAGGCCGGTGTAGGGCAGACGCGGGTGTGCGGCCCAGTGGTCCAGCTTCGCAACCGGAAAGAACCGATTGCGGATGCCGGAGGAGCGCAGCAGCCGCTGGGTCAGGCCGAGTTCGAGCATCCCGCGATGTGTCGGCGTCATCGCCTCACAGTCTGTACCGGCTGACGGGCCAAAGCCATCGGGCGCCCACCTGCGCAACGCCAGCCGTACTGTGTCTGGTGTGGACGTGTTGGCAGGTTTTTGGTTCGGGCTCCCCGAGCAGGTGCGGGACCCGGTACTGTTCGCCATCCCGTTCTTTCTGTTGCTGTTGATCCTGGAGTGGACGGCGGCCCGCAAGCTGGCCAGCATCGAGAACGCCGCCCCTGACGCCCCTGAGCAGTTGGGCAGGCCACGACCGCCATCCGGGGGCTACCTCACCCGCGATTCGTGGGCAAGCATCTCGATGGGGCTGGTGTCGGTGGCCACCTCGGCCGGCTGGAAGGCGTTGGCGTTGCTCGGTTATGCCGCGATCTATGCCTACCTGGCGCCGTGGCATCTGCCGGTAAACCGGTGGTACACCTGGGTCATCGCGTTCTTCGGCGTCGACCTGCTCTATTACGGCTACCACCGCATCGCGCACCGGGTTCGGCTAATCTGGGCGACGCACCAGGCACACCACTCCAGCGAATATTTCAACTTCGCCACCGCGGTGCGCCAGAAGTGGAACAACAGCGGCGAGATCCTGATGTGGCTTCCGCTGCCGCTGCTGGGGTTGCCCCCGTGGATGGTGTACTTCAGTTGGTCGCTAAACCTGATCTACCAGTTCTGGGTGCACACCGAGCGGATCGGCAAGCTGCCGCGGCCCTTCGAGTTCGTCCTCAACACGCCCTCGCACCACCGCGTGCACCACGGGATGGACAAGTTGTACCTCGACAAGAACTACGGCGGCATCTTCATCATCTGGGACCGGCTGTTCGGCAGCTTCCAGCCGGAACTGTTCCGCCCGCACTACGGCCTGACCAAGCAGGTCGACACATTCAACATCTGGAAACTGCAGACCCGCGAATACGTTGCGATCGCCCGTGACTGGCGGTCGGCAACGCGGCTGCGCGATCGGCTGGGCTATGTCTTCGGTCCACCGGGTTGGACGCCACGTCCGGCCGACCGGAGCATTGAATCTGTCCCGCGGGCGAAATCACAGTCCCGCAGGCGGAATCGCGGTAACGCTGCGACCGGCCGCCCCGAAAGACTATCCGTCGGGGAGGGTAAGTCGTAACGTCAAGCTCCGGCAGGCAAATTTCGTCGGTCTCGACGGATCGGAGTTAGTGTGCCGCTTGACAATGCGCGTTTTCACGGCATCGGTGCTCGTCGAGGGATCGGAGTTGGTATGTGCCGCTTGACAATGCGCGTTGTCACCGCATCAGTGCTCGTCGACGGATCGGAGTTGGTATGTGCCGCTTGACAATGCGCGTTGTCACCGCGTCGGTGCTGGTCGGGGCTCTAACTTTGGGGCTCCGTCCTGGTGTGGCCAGCGCCGACCCAATTGTGGTCTTCCCGGGCATGGAGATCCACCAGGCCAATCGCGTCTGCACCCTGGGCTACGTCGACCTGGCCGAAGCGACTCGCGTTCACGGCGGGGCACTGTCGGGGCGACGGGCCGGTCACCGACCGGGACCGCAACGTGATCGGCTACCTTGCGACCTTCCGGGACGACACACCCAGCGGGTCGACGGTGGCCACCGATCAATGATCTCCGATTATGAGGCGCTTGTGCTGCAGGACAACGTCGTGGCGAGCAATATCCTGCCCGGCGGTCGTGCCCTGGAGTTCAATCCGGCCGTGACGCCCCAGCCCGGCCAGCCGGTCTGCCATTTCGGCGTCATCACCGGCGAAACCTGCGGAACCGTCGAAAGCGTCAACAATGGCTGGTTCACCATGTCCAACGGCGTCATGAGCCAGAAGGGCGACTCGGGCGGACCGGTATACGTCGCCCCCGATGGGGCGCCCGGGCAGATGATCGGGATCTTCAACAGCGTGTGGGGCGATCTGCCCGCGGCGGTGTCCTGGCGAATCACTTCCGATCAGGCACGACAGGATCTCGGGCCGGCCAGGGTCGGTTGATCAGCGGTCGCCCACCTGTTCGCGAGCGCGAACACCGGGATGGATGGCGCAACGGCGCGCAGCTCGTCGTCGCCTGATTCCGGTGTCAATCCGCGAGACGTAGTCCTTGACCTGCCAGTACCACCTGGCCAGGTAGGCCCTCAGGGGTTCTAGCTTCGCCGCATCGGCCACCTCCTGGATTCCGCGTTGGCGCCGTTTGGACGCGGGCCAGCGCGGTCCGACCTCGACGACGCCGGCGGCCCGGACATTGCGCGCCCACTGGGTGTTGCCGCGCGGTGAGACGACATAGTCCACGCCGTCAACGGTCAGCAGGTTGATCACCACGCCGCGCTGCTTGCCGCTCTTGCGCCCGCGAACGCGCAGCGCCTGGGTCCCGGCGATGCTGATCCCGAGTTCGGCGAGCCAACGGATTGACCGTGTTGGCGGCCCGGGCGGCCCGGTTGGGTTCTTCGTAGCGCGTGGACATGATGGTGCATCCTCTCGGTCAGACCAAGGTATATGAGAGCAGTGCTCTCGTCTATCGAGCACGCTGCCACGGTCCTGCGCGAAAAGCAAGAGCAGTGATCTCGGTTGTGTCAGACTGGCGGCGATGGGCAAGCGGCAGGACTCGCGGGAGCAGATCGAGGCGAAGATCGTCGAGCTCGGCCGCCGCCAGCTGGTGGATCACGGCGCCGCCGGATTGTCGCTGCGCGCGATAGCCCGCGACCTGGGCATGGTGTCCTCGGCCGTGTATCGGTATGTGGCCAGCCGCGATGAGCTGCTGACCCTGCTGCTCGTCGACGCCTATTCCGAGCTGGCCGACACGGCGGACCGGGCCCGCGACGCCGTCGCCGACCTGTGGAGCTGACGACGTCATCGCGATCGCGCGCGCGGCCCGCGGCTGGGCCGTCGCGCACCCGGCCCGCTGGGCGCTGCTGTACGGCAGCCCGGTTCCCGGGTATCACGCACCCGCCGGAACGCACCGTCGGGCCGGCACCCGCGTAGTCGGGCGCATTCTTCGACGCGGTCGCCGCGGGGATTGCGCACCGGGGACATCATGTTGACCAATGACGTCTGCCTCGCAACCGATGTCATCGGATTTCGAGCGGCATCCGCCAGGAGTTCGGCTTTCCCGGCGACGACCACGTCATCGCCAAGTGCTTCCTGCTGTGGGCGGCATGGTGGGGCGATCAGCCTGGAGGTGTTCGGCCAGTACGGCGCCGACACGCTGACCGACCCCGCAGCGGTGTTCGACACCCAGATGCGGCTGTTGGTCGGGCTGCTGACCCAGCATTGATCGGCGCCGAATTAGAACGTGTTCATCCAACTCGTTGCCGTACCCGGCCCCGCTGATTGCGGCAAAGCTTTTCGGGCCCCTTCTGCGCGTCGGCAGGCTGGGTTATCCTGCGAGACGATGAACCTTTCCCGTGCAGTCCCCGACACAGATCGCCTGGGTTACCCGAGACCTGGACGCCACCGAAACGGCCCTCACCGGCCTGTTAGGCGTGCGGAAGTGGGTGCGGATACCCGAGCGTCCACTTTGCTCCGGACGCTTGCAGCTACCGCGGCAAGCCGGCCGACTTCGTTGCCAGCATCTCGCTGAGCTATCTCGGAGACACGCAGCTGGAGCTGATCGCGCCGGTCAGCGGGGAGAATATCTATAGTGATTTTCTGCGCGACTCCGGGCCGGGTTTGCACCACATCTGCGTGGAGGCCGAGAGCCCCGAGCGCTTCGACGCGGCGCTGGCCGACGCCGCGGCGCACGGCGCCCCGGTTGTCCAGCAGGGCGTGATGCCCGGCGGAATCCAATTCGCCTACGTGTCAGCGCCGCAGGCGGGCGTGCCCTTCCTCGAGATCGCGTACATCTCGCCCGAGATGCGGGCGTTTCTACGACTACATCGAAACAGGAGCAGCGAGCGGCAACGACATGCACCGAGATACCCCCAGCCGACGGTCGAGTGCGGACCGAGCGATGTGACCTCCTGGTTCGGGGGAGAGGAGCGGCGATGATCACCGGTCCAGCCACAGTCAGTGCGGCATCGGTGGAGTCGCCGGTCGGACGATGTCGACGTGGTGGTGATCGGTCAGCGCCGGCGGCTGCGCGGCGGTCAGCGCGGCGGCCGCCGGCGCGCGGGTGCTGGTGCTCGAGCGCGCCGCCGCGGCCGGCGGCACGACTTCGCTTGCCGGGGGGCACTTCTACCTCGGTGGCGGGACCGCGGTCCAGCAAGCCACCGGTCACCCCGACTCGCCCGACGAGATGTACAAGTACCTGGTCGCGGTGTCGCGAGAGCCCGACCAGGACAAGATCCGCGCCTACTGCGACGGCAGCGTCGAACACTTCAATTGGCTGGAGGACTTGGGGTTTCCAGTTCGAGCGCAGCTACTTCCCGGGCAAGGCGGTGATCCAGCCCAACACCGAGGGACTGATGTTCACCGGCAACGAGAAGGTGTGGCCGTTCCTCGAGCAGGCGGTGCCCGCGCCGCGCGGTCACAAGGTGCCCGTGCCCGGCGACACCGGCGGCGCCGGCATGGTGATCGACCTGCTGCTCAAGCGTGCCGCAAGCCTGGGTGTGCAGATCCGCTACGAGACCGGCGCCACCGCGCTCATCGTGGACGGGGCGGACGCAGTGCCGCCGAGACCGGCGTGACCGGCGTCATGTGGAAGACGGTTCACCGAAACCGGTGCGATCAAGGCAAAGTCGGTGATCATTGCCGCCGGGGGATTCGTGATGAACCCGGACATGGTGGCCAGAGTACACCCCGAAACTGGCCGAGAAGCCGTTCGTGCTGGGCAACACCTACGACGACGGGCTGGGCATCCGGCTGGGCGTATCGGCCGGCGGTGCCACCCAGCACATGGACCAGATCTTCATCACCGCCCCGCCGTATCCGCCGTCGATCCTGCTGACCGGGATCATCGTCAACAAGCTCGGGCAGCGGTTCGTCGCCGAAGATTCGTACCATTCACGGACTTCCGGGTTCATCATGGATCAGCCCGACAGCGCGGCGTACCTGATCGTCGACGAGGCGCATTTGGAGCACCCCAAGATGCCGCTGGTCCCGCTGATCGACGGCTGGGAGACCGTCGCCGAAATGGAAGCCGCGCTTGGCATCCCGAAGGGCAACCTGGTCGCGACGCTGGACCGCTACAACACCTACGCCGCGCGGGGCGAAGATCCCGACTTCCACAAGCAGCCGGAATTCCTTGCGCCGCAAGACAAAGGACCATGGGGCGCGTTCGACATGTCGCTGGGCAAGGCGATGTATGCCGGATTCACCGTCGGTGGGCTGGCCACCTCGGTCGACGGTCAGGTGCTGCGCGACGACGGCAGCTGTGGTGGCCGGGCTGTATGCCGCCGGGGCCTGCGCGTCCAACATCGCCCAGGACGGCAAGGGATACGCCAGCGGCACGCAGTTGGGGGAGGGCTCGTTCTTCGGGCGCCGCGCCGGAGCGCACGCGGCAGCGCAGCGCGTTAACGCAGGCTTAGGCCAGGCTTATCCCGTTTGATCCCGCTCCCGCCCGTCCACGCCCAGCAGCCCGCCGAGCCCGCCGGTACCGACGGCGCCGGCGGCACCGCCAACCCCGGCGTTGCCGCCATTGCCGCCGCTGCCGATCAGCACGGCGTTGCCGCCGTGGCCGCCGTCGCCACCGGCGTTGGCTCCAAACCCGAATCCGCCGGCGCCACCATTACCGCCGTCGCCGAACAGCAGCCCGCCGTCCCCACCGTCGCCGCCGACGCCGCCGACGCCGCCCTTACCCTCGATGCCTGCCCCGCCCATCCCGCCGGCACCGCCCGCGCCGAACAGCTGCCCGCGGGACCCGCCGACTCCACCGGCCCCACCACCGGCGATCCCACCGCGCCACCAATCCCACCCGCCCCGCCGGTTCCGCCGAACATCCCACCGGTTCCGCCGGCCCCGCCGATCCCGCCTTTGCTCGCGACACCGCCGGCTCCGCCCGCTCCGCCGAGCCCGCCCGACCCGAACAGCAGCCCACCGTTTCCGCCGGTTCCGCCGTTCCCGCCGTTGCCCGCTCCCGTGTCGCCGCCGGCCCCGCCGGCTCCGCCCGTGCCGAACAGCCCGGCGTTGCCACCGCGGCCGCCAGGGGCGCCGGCCACGCCGTAGCCGCCGGCACCGCCGTTGCCGAACAAGATGCCGCCGTCCGTGCCGTTTCCGCCGCTGCCCGGCGGCCGGTTGGCGCCGTTGCCGATCAGCGGGCGTCCCAGCCTCGCCATCGTCGGCGCATTCACGAGGTTCAACACGCCTTGCAGCGGGTTGATGTTGGCGGCCTCGTCGGCCGTGTACGACCCCGCCGCAGCATTGAGGGCCTGCACGAACTGGTCGTGAAACGCCGCCGCCTGCGCGCTCAGCTCGCTGATATTCCTCACCGTGGCCGGAAAACAGCGCGGCGATCGCCGCCGACACCTCGTCGGCGCCGGCGGTCGCCAGCTCCGTCGTCGCGCCCGCCGCGGCCGTATTCGCGGCGTCGACCGCCGAGCCGACACTTGCCCAAATCGGCCGCCGCCGCTTCCAACATGGCAGGGCCGCGATCACAAACGACATGGGAGCCGCCTCCTCAACTGCTGTCGCGGGTGTCTTGATTCCTCGACGCTATGAGGCCGGCGGGTGGCACGTCATGACCACAACGACGCATTTGCCCGGCGCGCCACGATAGTCAGATCTGACCACCGGCCGGGCGCGGCCTAGACTTGCGCCGGCTCCTTTCGCGACGGGGCCCAGCTGCCATGGCCGCCGCCAAGCAATTTGAGCTGTTGCTCGTGCAGCGTCTCGACGGCGGGTCGATGGCTGACGCTGACCACGATGCAATCCGGCAGTTCGCTGCGCAGCAGCTGATAGAGCGCGAGTTCCAGCCCGGCGTCGAGCGCCGAGGTGCTCTCGTCGAGGAAGACCGCCTTCGGTTTGGTCAGCAGGATGCGGGCAAAGGCCACGCGTTGCTGCTCGCCGGGGGACAGCACCTTGGCCCAGTCCCGCTCCTCGTCAAGCCGATCGCACAGCGGCGCCAGCGCGACCTTCGTCAGCGTGTCGCGCAAGGTGTCGTCCGCGATTTCGCTCGCCGAATTCGGGTAGCAAACCACGGTCCGCAGCTGCCCAGCGGCACGTACGGCAACTGCGACAAGAACATCGTCGCGTTGTCGCCGTCCGGGACGGCGCAGTGTGCCCGAGGCGTACGGCCACAATTCGGCCAGACTGCGCAGCAACGTGGTCTTACCGGCGCCCGACCGCCCGGTGATCACCAGCGAGTCGCCACTGTCCAGGCGCACGTCGAGCGGGTCGATCAACTGGTCGCCGGCGGGTGTGCGCACCTCGACGCCGGCGAGTTCGACCGAGCCGTCGTCGCTCGGCCTGGTCAGCACCGCGGGCAGCGCGCGGCCCCTTGACGTTGGCTTCGACCAGTCCGTGCAACCGGATGATCGCCGCGCGGAAGCGCCGCGAACGCGTCGTAGTTGTTGCGGAAGAACGACAGCGAATCGTGAATATTGCCGAACGACCGTCGCCGTCTGGCCGACGTCGCCGAAGTCGATCTGGCCGGCGAACAACCGCGGCGCCTGGATTACCCACGGCAACGGGACAATCGCCTGGCGACATCGACCAGTTCCAGCCGTTGAACGCGATGCTCCGGTTGACGAACCGCGGTAGTTGTCGATGATCGGCGTGAAGCGCCGCCACAATTGCGCGCGCTCGACCCGCTCACCGCGGTAGAAGCCGACCGCCTCCGCGGCATCGCGCAACCGCACCAGCGCGTAACGGAATGCAGCGTTGAGCTTCTCGTTGCTGAAGCTCAGCCAAATCAGTGGACGCCCGATGCCATGAATGCGACGATCGTCGCGATGAGCACGTAGACGATGACCGATCCAGAACATCGCGCGCGGAAACACGAACGCCGAAAAAGATCAACGTCGCCGGAAAGGTTCCACAGGATCGCGGCGAACGAGATCACCGAAATCACCGCTCGCACGGCACCGAAAAGCAACGTGCTGCTGGTTCCGTTGGCGGGACTGGTTCGGGCTGCCACCGGCACTCGGCGGTGAAGATGTCGATGTCCTGCTGGATGCGCTGGTCGGGGTTGTCGATCGTGCTCGTCGATGAACAGATCCCGGTAGTAGGCCCTGCCGTCGAGCCAGTCGTCGGTGAGGTGGCCGGTCAACCACACGCGCCAGGCGATGATGAATCGCTGGGTCAGATAGATGTCGAACATGACCCGGATGACACGTAGGGTCCGGCCAGCACGCTGAAGATCGCGATCGACATCCAAAAGCCGTGGATGCCAGAACGTTTGACCGCATCGTTGCTCAGCGGCGATGCCCTGGAACGCCTTCTGCAGCGCGGTGTACATGTCGTTGCCCTGGTAGCTGAACAATACGTTGAGGCGCACCGACATGAAGCACCGAAAACAGCAGCACGCCGAGCATCAGCCACACCCTGACGCTGGCGCGGCCGACGAAGTATTCGCCGGTGATGCGCCAGAACTGCCGGCCCCACGGCGTCGAAGTACCGCAGCGCGACCAGCACGACAGGAGACACGACCGCGCTGATCAGCCCACGCCATGGCGATCCACCGACCGGAGTCCACGATTGCGGCCGGACCAGTCGATCGACGGCTTGAACGGCTTGGGGCCCAATTCGCGTCTCCTTGCTAGCGAGGCGTCCAGCGGCGTCCTCGACAGGTGTCCTTCCCGGCGAAGGTACCCGAGGCAGGCGGATAGGCTGCCGGCCGATGAGCATCGACGCCGCCACCGACGCCTGACAGACCGTCCATGCCGGCCGGCTCATCGCCCGCCGACTCAAAGCCAGCGGGATCGACACCGTCTTCACGTTGTCGGGCGGCCACCTGTTCTCCATCTACGACGGCTGCCGTGACGAGGGTATCCGGCTTATCGACACCCGCCACGAGCAGACCGCGGCCTTCGCCGCCGAGGGTTGGTCGAAGGTGACGCGAGTGCCCGGCGTGGCCGCGCTGACCGCGGGCCCGGGCGTCACCAACGGGATGAGCGCGATGGCAGCCGCCCAGCAGAACTCAGTCGCCGCTGCTGGTGCTCGGCGGCCGGGCCCCCGCGCTGCGGTGGGGGATGGGATCGCTGCAGGAGATCGACCATGTGCCGTTCGTGGCGCCGCTGACCCGATTCGCCGCCACCGCGCAGTCGGCCGAGGCCGCAGGGCGGCTGGTCGACGAAGCGCTGCACGCGGCGGTGACCGCGCCCTTCGGGCGTGGGATTCGTCGACTTCCCGATGGACCACGTATTTTCGACGTCGCGACGATGCCGGCCGCCCCGGCGCGCTGACCGACCTTGCGGCTGCCCCGAGCCGCCGACGGCGAAGCCCTGGACCGCGTCGCCGATCTGCTCGCCGCGGCACAGCGGCCGGTGATCATGGCGGGCACCAATGTCTGGTGGGGCCACGCGCGAGGCGGCGCTGCTGCGGCTGGCCGACGAGCGGCAGATCCCGGTGCTGATGAACGGGATGGCCCGCGGCATGGTGCCCGCCGATCACCCGTTGGCCTTTTCGCGGGCGCGGGCAAAAGCGTTGGGCGAGGCCGATGTAGCGCTGATTGTCGGCGTGCCGATGGATTTCCGGCTGGGCTTCGGCAAGGTGTTCGGGCGCGCAAACCCAGCTCGTCGTGGCAGACCGCGTCAAACCCGAGCGCGAGCATCCCGGGCCCGTCGCGGCGGAGCTCTACGGGGATCTGACTGCGATTCTTACGGCACTGGCGGCGGACGGACGGCACCGCACACGGGGCTGGATCGCCGGCTGCGGACGGCCGAGACGCGCGGCGCGCGACCGGAGAAGGCCGAGCTCGCCGACGACCGGACCCCGCTGCATCCGATGCGGGTGTACGCGGAACTGGCACCGCTGCTGGACCGCGACGCCATCGTCGTTATCGACGCCGGCGACTTCGGCTCCTATGCCGGCCGGGTGATCGACAGCTATCTACCCGGCTGCTGGCTGGACAGCGGGCCGTTCGGCTGCCTTGGTTCGGGTCCCGGTTACGCCCTGGCCGCCAAACTGGCCCACCCCGACCGGCAGGTCGTCCTGCTGCAAGGCGATGGCGCGTTCGGGTTCAGCGGCATGGAATGGGACACGCTGGTTCGGCACAAGTGCCGGTCGTCTCGGTGATCGGCAACAACGGCATCTGGGCCCTCGAAAAGCACCCCATGGAAGCGTTGTATGGCTATTCGGTGGTGGCGGAGTTGCGCCCGGGCACCCGCTGATTCTCGCTCGAGGGAGATCGCGGGCTGGAGCGCCAATTCGGATCCGGTTTCTACTTACCGCATTACCCGCAAAAGGTCCTCGAGGAGGTGGGCGCTATCTACACGTGCGCCGACCCCTCCGCTCCTTGCGTCGTCGTCGATGGCTAGTTGGTGACGGGTCAGAACCAACAGTCTGCGTCGGAATATGGGATCGTTCTGCTTCATGCGATCGCCGGCCGCAGCCCGGTATCGGCCACTTGAGCATCGACGGACCGGGAGTCGAATAGGCAATGTTATTCCGTGTGAGCATGACCGTCAGAATTCGGCACGGCGCTGATCCAGAAAAGATCGCCCAAGTGAACGCTCAGGAGCACGAGCGGGCCAAGGAACTCCAATTGCAAGGCAAATGGCTGCATCTCTTGCGGGTTGCAGGCAAGTGGGCGAACGTCAGCATCTTCAAGGTGGAAAGCCCGGACGAACTCCACGAGATTTTGGGCTCGCTGCTGCTATATCCGTTCATGGAGATCGAGGTAAGCGCCCTCTGCCATCATCCGGGATCGCTGGAGCCGGTCAAATAATCCCTTAGTTGCGCGGCAACCACTAAGCGGCTCACACACTAACTATGATAAAGAGTTCGATATGAGTGTTAATGCACACACTGGCCGGTACGAATTGCAATGCAAAGCTATCGACGGGTTGCAGATTCGCTTTGCTGTTGGCGGAAAGAAGGGCGGTGTCCCGATCCTACTTCTCAGTCAGTGGCCTGAGAGCATATACGCCTTCCTTCCGACTTGGGAAATATTTACCACTTTGGGTTCCGTTGTGGCCGTAGATTTGCCCGGATTCGGCGGTTCTCAAAGCCGTCCCGACGTGATAGCCCCCGAAGCTATGGGAGCGTTTGTTCTTCGCATTCTGGACGCCTTCGGCCTTCGTCAACCTCACGTGTCGCGCCCGACGTCGGCACCCCGGCAGTGCTCTTTGCATTGCGAATCATCCAGGCGCTTTCAAGAGCATGATTATCGGAGGTGGCGCTACAGATCACACCGACATAGGAGGCATCCTTGACGAACTGGTCAATGCCCCATCGCTCGAAACGTACAAGAATCTGACGGGAGAAGAATCCGTCCTTGGCGCTGCTGAGAACATGAAGAGAGACAAACTCCCCGACTATATTTTGCAAGACTACCTGGCGTCCTACTCAGGCGCACGTTTTTTCGAGTCCGTAGCGTTTGTCCGCGATTACCCGCAGTCTCTCCCACGCCTCGCCAAGCGGCTTGGCGACGTAAAGCTGCCTTGTCAAATCACCGTGGGCCGTCTTGATCCATTTGTTCCGGTCTCTAACGCCGAAGGACTGCACAAAGGGCTTCCCAAGAGCAAACTCGACATCATCGACTGCGGCCACTTCGTCTGGGAAGACGCCGCCGCGGAGTACGGCAAGCTCGCATCCAATTGGATCCAAGGTGGCTACACAAGCTGGAGGCATAGATCATGAAAAGCGCAAAGGAACTTCTTCGAGCTTACATCGAAGGTACCGCGCAGGAATCCGCAGCTCTTTTTGCGGAGAAAGGTGCACTGGAACTGCCCTATCTTGCTGACCTCGGCGTCGAGCCACGATATGAAGGTTCCGAGAAAATCGGAGCATTTCTCGCCTTTCTGCACGAGAAAATGTATCCGGGCTTCAAGTTCATCGACGTGAAGATTTACATCGACACGCCTGACTAGGCCTTCGGAGAATACACCATTCATCAGAAGTTCGGGATTTCTGGAAAGGAGATACATCAGCGTTTCTTTGGCCATTGCACGGTGGCCAACGACAAAATCGTTCTGCTTCGCGAGGCGCTCAACGTGCTTGCGGCGGCCGAAGGGATGTTTCCGGGCGGCATCGCCGACGTCTTAAACAGAAAGTAATTGTTGGGCTTCGGCGGTCACTGCCAAGCCCACATTCTCCGACTCTGCAAACGGAGGTCCTATCGTTCGCCTACCGAACCGGAGTCTGATCTGACCCGTTCGGCCTTGTTCCATCATCGAGAAGGATCAACTGCAGAATTGCAGCAGAAGACGTCGAAATCATAGGCAAATGTCGCTACCACTCGTCGGCGCAGGGAAATTTAGCCCTCCTATCAGAGACTAGATCCGACCTCTTGAATGCGCCAAGGATCGAGCTCCGCTGCGATCAGCACGCCCGCTACGTTATTTGCGCGCTGCCATGATAACCATAGGTTATAACTGGGTGATCCGGTGTTGTCTGCAAAACCGCGGATCTCGGCTCGGCATTCAGAATGATGAAGCAGACACTCACTTAGCTATTGAGCTTGGGAACGGATGACTTAGGAATCTCGAGGCCGCCGCGAGCAAACAGCACTGAAACTGCCGTTGGCGGCGTGGCACTTGGCCCTGTTGGCGGCGAGGCACCGGCGAGGTTAGTTACACACCAGCCACCCACAGTTAAAGGATGAGGGCAATGTTATAACCAATCTGGTGCTTGCGAAGGGTGGTAGGCAGGATATCTACGAGAGGCGTCGACAATATGCTCCAAATCCATCGCCAAAAAAACAGGATGAAAAGCACAATCGTAGTCAGTGCACCTAGATAGGACCAGTTGCCCGGCCAAGAATGAAAGAGGAACACGAGGCTGAAAAGAAAACTAAGAATGGATGGGACTTGATTATTTAAAGCTACTCCTGATCCGATCGCGCGCATCGGCTCCATCATCGTGAGATCTACCTTAGGCGCGCTCGGGGCTGGAGATGCGAACTCCTTCAGCCGTAGAACGGGACAGCTTCAGTCATTTGGTGCAGCTGTGGCAACCCGGGGATTTCGCGCTCGCTGATGAGCCGCACCACCGAAAGTGGTCGTCATCGAGATCAGCGCGCCTGGCATCTTTCTGAACGCTCTGCTTTTCAAATTCTTGCGGGGAGATGGCTGATGCAATCCTACTGTCCGCACCCCGTGGGACAGTTCCGTGGGTGAGAGAGTATGAAGCACCGGCCTAACCTGCCGATTCCCCTTTTGGTGCCAGTGGTTGATAAGCCCGCAACGATCACAGATGCCAGCAAAATGTAAGTGCATCGGATCGGGCGCTGGCGTACCACCCGTACCACCACTGACGGCCTTAATTGTTGCTTCGCAGCTTGCAAAGGGGTTACTCACGGACTTCCGATCCTTAGCCTAACTGTTCTAACCCAGCCGGATCTTGTCACAGCCTATTGCACCTTGACCGTTGGCTGGCATGGGAAGCCTCGCCCAATGCCGGCTGCGTGAAATTGGTAATTGGAAAGAATAAGGCTGTGAGCGTGTACGGATATGCAACTGAGGAGGAGCGATCTGATTGGCAAAGATCTTGGCGATTTCTAATACGTAGGCGGGCCTCAATAACGCGACGGGCGAGCTTTCTTCTCTGCTCGATGGTATATTCGGCGACATTATGTAGAGCGATATTCTAGGCGGCCCGTTACCGACATCACGCCACGCCAAGAGGAGAGAGGCTGACCGCAGCATGCAATCGAGCTGGGTTCCAAGGGTGTGCTGATCCATACGCTTCTTAGTTCAAGGACATGGCGGGATCGAGCGCACAGAGAGGGTTGAATCGAGGGGATTTATTCTCAGGTTACCAAAAGGGAGCAATGTGAAAATATTTCTCGCAACCCTCCTAATAACGCTTAGTTCAACAGTGATACTTGCAGCCGGACGGGATTTCGGCACCGGCGGAGACGTTTTAGAGTCGGCGGCACGATTTATCGTACAAGCTAAAGAATTGCCGCAGCTATTGGCTCGACCCGGTGCATTACTGATCGCTGCGGCAAGTGAAGATGAGACCGGGCCACTTGGTTACGTGGACCACGCGGTTCTTGTGGATGAGGACGCATGGGCCAATTTCAGCTTCAGCGCGGACGATCTAGTCGATTACCCGGCGTGGTCGTCGATGATTGGACAGTTGGGTATCGGTGCCAGCACTCGCGTATTCGTTTATGATGATGGCGAACTCAAGTTCGCTTCGCGGGTTCGTTTTCTTCTCGCTCATTATGGTGTAGCCAACGTGAGCCTCGTCAATGGCGGCTTTGCGGCAATGCAACCGCTGATCGACTCTGGCGTCCTTCACGAGCAATACGAACCCTCGCCCCCGACTCGGCGGCTCTATAAGGCTCATGAAGTGCAGCGCCCCATTCCGATGGTGTTCCGAGACAATGTGGCGGCGGCAGCGTTGTCCACCCCCCCAACTGCGACCCTGCTTGACGTTCGGACACCAAACGAATTCGATGGCACCGACTTGATTTCGCCGGACACGCGCGGCGGTCATATTCCAGGAGCGCGAAACCTGCCAATCTCCGAGTTCTTCGCGCCCTATGATCCGGACGAACTGATGGCGCCGACCGAACTATTCAGCCTTTTAACCTCGGCAAATCTGTCACCCGATGAGCACATTATCGTCTATTGCCAAGAGGGTGCAAAATCTTCATTGGCTGCGCTCGCCCTGCTCAATGCCGGATTCCTTAATTTCGAACTCTACTATCTGAGCTATAGGAATTGGCAGCAAGATCGCAGGTTACCGGGTGAAGAGTAAGGTCCCTACCACTGTATATCGTTCACTTCGCAGGAACTGATTCTTACACCATGAGGAGACGGAGCATCGTGAAACATGCGCAGCATTTGTCGATCAAGTGGAGCCGGCATCTAACCCTTCTGATGATGATCACCGCGGGGCTAAGTCTAATAGCAGGGCATGCACAGGGCGGCGAAAACGATAAGCACGGCAAAGCTCCCGAGTTTACTGTCTGCGCCAGTACCTACGCGTTGTGCACTGGCGCCCCGTGCACCCTCTTGGCCGATGCCCCAGGCTTCGACGCATGCAACTGCGGCGTAGTCAAAGGCTATTCCGCGGGACAAGCGCTGTGCCAAGCCGTGCAAGACACTGGGGAGGGCCAGGCGATCGTGTCGCGCTATTATCCCATCACCAGCTATACGCCATGCTCTAACGATCGGCCGTGGGCAAATTGCCTGGATAGCCCGTGCCTAGTCAACCAAGGTAATCCGTCAACGGCTACGTGCATCTGCACGGAGATCAAGGACCAGGGCACTTATCTCTTCTATAATCCCAGCGGACAATACAGCCCAAGTTCGTGCGACACGGGCCTGTATTCCCTGGCTACAGTCGACGGCGCAAATCAAATCACCCAATACTTGCGCACTCATCATACGCCGTTGAAAGCGCCGCCAATCAAGGTCGAGGATGGCAATTGATGGAGATGTGCCACTCGCTGAATGTTGATTGACTCGTTTTGGCTGCTTGTCGATAAGGCGGGCGAAGTTGTCGTGAGCTTCGTATAAGTGCAAAAGCCGCCAATCAGGCGACTCTCTGAACTACCAAGAGCGAGACTTCTCCTTCACACTCCCCGCGCATAGTCAACAAAGAACCTAATATACTTCTCTGGGGAGTGTGGGAGTCCTTCCAACTCCATACGCGAGACAAAATACACCATTATAAAAAACACCTACGATGCGTATATACGGACCAAGCAAAAAAGACTCACAAGTTTCCTCCGTCTCCCTCCTGCAGGCGACTAAAATGGCCTTCATCGATAGGGGTTGGCCAAGGAGCGGGGAGCTACAAAAGCCAAATTACTCTCCGTGGCGAGTTTTGCGAGAAATACGGTCATCGACTGCTGCCAAACTGCGTCTAGCTCTTTTGCAGCGTTCCACCAGTTCGGCCAAAACGCCATTGTCGACGAGCCATCGGCCCGAGCCGCTTTGCGACCTTCGGTCTTTCTCCATGAAGGCGTGCGCGAGGCGCTAGCCATCGAGATCGATACCAGCTTGCCGGCCGATAGACCTAGCGCGTGGTTGTGTGTTTCTGAGGACTGTGTGCTGTTGGTGCGAGACCGGATCACAATCCAAGATCTAGTCCAGGTTAATTGGATGGTAGCAAACGCGATGCGGTGTGATGGCGAATCAATTTGATAAATAGGACGTGCCCGCTTGCCAACCGCCGCTGTTGAGGTGCGATGAACTGTTATAAATGCAACCACGGTAATCGCCGCATTGCACTTTACTGCCAGCAATGTGGAACGCCAATGCGGAAGCGTCCGCAGAAAATTCTAGTGTTACGACCGTCACAGTCGTTGGCAATTAATATACTCAGTTACCCATTGGCAAGGGATTATATTGGATACGGCTTATTTGGGTTGGTCGGGGCTATGGTTCTAGCGGTTGCTGCATTCTTTTTATTTTTATGTTTCTGTGGTTGGGTGGGCATTGCCGATCCTGCAGGCAACTCAGGCGCCTTGTTGGCGCTAGTGGCGTTCGAGATTTGTATTATGTCAGTTTATGGTGCGCTAGTTGTGAGGGTAGTAAGAGCTCGGACTAGCAAAGTGCGGCACCATCTGGGCTCGTTTCGTCGGCTTCCTACTGCGGGCCATTGATATATGAGAATAGCGCCGCAGGTTCAACGGGAAGGACGACCGCGTTTGTGCCCTAAATGGAGCCGAGGTTTGGGTTTGCTGCCCTTCAGACATCTAGGGGTATAGCGTCGTTCGACGATCTGGAAGAACAGATTGGCCTGCTCGCGGGCAGTATGGGCCGCTGGATCGCAATACCAGAAAGTTCTGGAGAAGAGAGTTCATGGGATATATGACCGCTCTGCATTCTGGAAGCCCCACCTAAAATGAAGGCCGGCCGACCGAAAGGCTTAAAAGACAAAATGCGGCCGCTTAGCGACGCGCCCATAATGGGCACTCTCGAGGTTTGCAACTATATCCATATTCACAGGTCAACGCTGTACCGCCTGATCAGGGGCAGCGAGATGCCATGCTTCCGAATCGGTAGTGACTATCGTGTCAACCGCGAAGAGCTAGACCGATGGCGGATGACTCGATAAAGACGAATGATCCCGGCAACCACCGCTGCGCTCGGTCTGTGGCCGTGCCTATTCCCGGACCCAATGCGTTGCGTCCCACCGCTCGATAAATTCTCTGAGCATTTGCTTGGAATATCCAGTATTTTCTCGGAATGTCCTCGGAATGTCCGTAGATGCTTCGCGAGAGCATCAGGCCGCTAGCGCGAGGCCATTGAAGGGTGAATTCCTGCGCCCCGGAGTTTTCGGTCTTCTCATCCGCTTCAACACCGCAACGACGGTTTAAGGCGAGCACCGCCTGAGCATTCATAGTAGTTGCAATCTGTCACGCGATCTGGGATGCCACTTGTTTGCTGATCGTCCCCCCGTCTTTCCTCAGGTCGGACTGGGTGATGTCAGCACGGGCGTCCATGCGCTGAGCGCAATCTTGGCCGCGCTACTCTATCGTGAGCGTACTGGTGTTGGACAGCACGTCGAAGCCTCGTTGCTCGATTCTTATTTCAGCTACCATGACCTCAATGTACAGGCACTCAGTGCGAGCCATGGCGCCATGCAGCCAAGGCGTTCCGGGGCACATCATTTCTTCGCTTGCCCGGCCGGAGTCTTTCAAGGCAAGGATCGAGGAATCTTAATTCTTGCCCAACTCGACCATCAGTTTCCGCTGCTCTGCCGTGCGATGGGACGCACTGAATTGGCGGCGGATCCCCGTTTCAAGGATCTGGCGAGCCGCGCCGCCAACGCCGATGAACTCAAGCGAATCGTCCAGGAATGGATCGACTCGGCGCCGTCTGATGACGCTGTACTCCAGTTGCTGGAAGAGCATCGGGTACCGCACGCGCCGGTGCTGACGGTCGAAGAGGCGGTCAACCATCCGCATCTGCGCGAACGTGGCACCGTGACTACCGTTGAAGATCAATTTGTGGGTAAATTCGACGTCCCTGGCTTCCCTATGCGTTTCTCCGCATTTCCCGATGAGCTCCAGCTTCCTGCGCCCACACTCGGCCAACACAACGCGGAGGTGCTTTGCGACTATCTAGGTTACTCGGCTGCGCGGATCGAAAAACTCACCGCGGACGGTACACTATACCGGGGCGAGAGGTAGCCTCAACCGACTTGTCCGGAAGTCGCTGGGCGCGCTGCAGCAGGCACGGCTATTCTTCGATCTAAGTTTCGAATGGGAGCCAGCAGTAGCCGCACCTTTCAGAATGAGGAACCTACGATCAACCACCGGTGGCGATTGGAAACCAAAAGCATACCACTAGAGGTTATACGCAATGCGAATTTGTCCTCTTTATACAGGTGATGATCAGCAATCCTATATCGAAGAACTAAAGGTTAAGTTCGCGCCAGGGTAATCGCCGAGCAAACACCGCTGCAGCCCGCAACCGGTGTGATCTTCACGAGGATGGCGCCGGGAGCTTTCGTCGTACTTGGTTGCTGGCCGACGGCCGCAAGCTGGAAATTGAATCCGGCAAGCCGTTGGTTCATCGCATGTGTACCATCTGCGGCCGCAATTTCTTTTACGACGTTGCCGCAAAAGAGTGTTATGCCGCGTATCCCCGCATATTTGATTTTGACCGGCTTGCATCGGTCAGCCAGCGCTGGTTGACCGAGACCTGCCCAGGTCGCTACTTGGCTTCGGACGAGGATGCCTGGAAACGTTGAGGACGACGCGGGCGCTATAAGGCACGCGTACTGTAGAGGTTCCGCAACTTCCGTCCCCTCAACAGCTGCTCCATTAAGCTGAGCAATCGGTCTAGCTGGATCGGCTTGCGGAATACCGCAATCGCTCCAGGCACGATCCGCGGATCCTGGCCCGTAATTACAATCACGATGGGGCGGGCGGCGCCTTTTGCCCGCGGCAAGCGAGCGAGAAATTGATGCCCGTTCATGGCCGGCATATCTAGATCTAAAAGAATCAATGCTGGCGGATGGACAGTGCTATTAAGATGCTCAAGGGCTCGTTGCCCGTTTTCAACCTGAACCGATTGATAGCCTTCATTATCAAGGATGCTCGCTAGCGCATCGCGCGCATCGGCATCATCATCCACCACCAATACCGCACGCTCGTCGGGAGAAATTGTATTCACCGCATAGCCGCTCCTCTGGTTAATTCCCAGCCTCAATACAGACAAGCAGCATAACGCGTGCCTCGATTGACAAAGAGAATCCGTACAGCAGGCCAGCGTAGGTACGCATAGCCACACCGTGCGGTTTTCTTCACGCGAAATTTTTAATCTCGAATTTGCACCGAGCGCAGTTTAGAAGTCCGTGACACTCATGCTGCTCAGAGCGGCTCGACGGCGCGAATTGGATCGGATCCTGGTTTGGAGGCTCGATCACTGCGGACGATCTCTCATCCGACCTATTTTTCCACTCGCTTCATTTACCAGTGATATCTAGCTGGCCAGTGGCGTTGGATGATTCTCGCGCCGCCGAAGGTCCATGCTTGGCGGGGTGTGCTGATTCCAACGCTAGACACGGGCAATTAGGAAAATGGCTATAGCTCCGAGTGATCGATCGCTACCCGCTTTCATGAACGGTGTGGTGGAGAGGAGCGCGGTCTCTGGCCGCTATTCGAATAGTTGCGAGCGTTTCACACCGGGAGAATCGCCAATGGCGCGGACTCGGTGGCGGAGCAGAGGGGACACAAACCTGCGGTACCGTTGGGCAATTTGCGGTTCGCGAATAGAGGCGGGAAGTGGCGGACTTTTCGCGGCGATAATGTGCAAAGGCGTTGGCAGAGAACAGGTTCGCTTTCGATTCGGCCGCTGAATCCAGCTCGCTGCGCTGCCGCGGTCCCGTTCTTGAGCCGCGCAAGGCTGGGCCGGCGCTAACTCACGCGGGACGGTGCGGCGGTGACCCAATGTGATGGTTTGGCAGCGAAGGGTACCGAAGAGGAGTGGATGTAGGCGGCGAATCGAGCGATGCATGGAGGCAGAGAGGCAGTGCCATGCTGAGTACTAATATCTCGCGAACTGGACGGGGCGAACTAGCGGCCGCCATCGCCGATCTGCATCAACTCGATCGCGCAACGCTTGGAGCCCACTGGCGGACACTCTATGGGAGCGAAGCGCCGCGCCGCTTGGCCAAGCCTCTGTTGATCCGCGCGGTGGCTTACGGGCTGCAGGAGCGGGCCCTGGGCGGCCTTGCGGCCAGTACCCGCCGGCGGCTCGGCGTCGCTGCCGACGAAGAACACATCAAGCCAGCGCCGGCCCGGCGTACGCTGACAGCGGGCACCACCCTATTGCGTGAATGGCATGGCGTGAATCATCAGGTGACGGTGCTCGAAGGCGTCGTCGAGTACCGGGAGCAACACTACCGTTCGCTCTCCGAAGTAGCCCGCAAGATCACCGGGTGCCGGTGGTCGGGGCCGCGCTTCTTTAGTCTTTCGCAAGCGCGTCCGGAGTGAGCGCCATAACCGCCAAGCTTCGCCGCTGCGCGATCTATACACGCAAGTCCTCCGAGGAGGGACTGGGCCAGGATTTCAATTCGCTGCACGCCCAACGCGAGGCCTGCGAAGCCTTTATCCAAAGCCAGCAGGGCGAGGGCTGGCGGCTGATCGAAACGGCCTATGACGATGGCGGTTTTTCCGGCGGCAGCCTGGCGCGGCCCGCGCTGCAGCAATTGCTCGCCGACATCGGCCAAGGCCTGATCGACGCGGTAGTGGTGTACAAGGTCGACCGGTTGACCCGCGCGCTCGCCGACTTTGCCCGCATGGTCGAACTGTTCGATGCGCAGGGCGTGTCGTTCGTGGCGGTGACGCAGCAATTCAACACGACGACATCGATGGGCCGCCTGACGCTCAACGTGCTGTTGTCGTTCGCCCAGTTCGAGCGCGAGGTCACCGGTGAACGGATTCGCGACAAGATTGCCGCCTCCAAACGCAAGGGCATGTGGATGGGCGGCTATGCGCCGCTCGGCTATGACGTCGATGAGCGCCGCCTGGTGGTCAATCCTGCCGAAGCCACGACCGTGCGGCTGATCTATCAGTGTTATCTCGCACTGGGTTCAGTGCGGTTGCTGAAGCACGAGCTCGATCATCGCGAGTTACGCTCCAAGCGGCGCCTGGCCAGGGATGGCCGCCGCGGCCGCGGCGGCTGCCGTTTCTCGCGCGGGGCGCTGTACAAGCTGCTGGCCAATCCGATTTATGTCGGGCAAGTTCGCCATCACCGCGAGTGCCATCCCGGCCAACACCCGGCGATTATCGAGCCAGCCCTGTAGGAGGCGGTGCGCCAGCGCCTGCGCGAACGTACCGTGCGCCGCGGACCCGCGGTGAAGGCCGCGCCAAGTCCACTGGCGGGCAAGCTCTTCAGTGAAGACGGTAGGCCGCTTACTTCGGCGCAGGCGGTTAATCACGGCCGCCGCTATCGCTATTACGTTTCCCGCGACGCGCGTCAGGAGGATGGGACCACGGTGCGCCGCGGCTGGCGCCTGCCCGCCGGCGAAATCGAACGGGCGGTGGCGGCTGCAGCGCGGACGCTGCTGGACGATCAGGGTGCGCGGGCCAGCACTCTCGCGCAGGCAGGCATCGATCTGAGCGCCATTCCGCCCATCCTCGAGGCCGCGCATCAGTGCGGCCAAGGCCCATCGTTGCAACTGCTGGAGCAGACCCTCGAGCGCGCCGATCTGCGACGGGAGGGCCTGACCGTTACGCTTAAGCTCGCCGCCCTCATCCCCGCAGGCAGCGGGCACGAGCATAATCCTCAACTGTCCATCAGCCGCTGCTTTCCCATGATCATGCAACACCGCGGAGTCGGCTTGAAGCTTATTCTGCCGGCCACGCGGGCCGCCGCACCTGCTGCAGCCGATCCGGCGCTGCTCAAGGCCTTGGCGCGTTCGCGCCAATGGTTCGAGGAACTGAGCTCGGGCCGCGCCAGCTCGATGACCGCGCTGGCGCAGAAGGCGGGCGTTAGCCGCCGTTACGTGGCACGCTTGCTACCGCTGGCCTTTCTCGCCCCGGCGATCGTCGAAGCCATCGCCACCGGGCAGGCGCGGCTTACCCTGACCGCCGAGCAGTTGACCCGGCATCTTGCCCTCCCACTCGACTGGAACGAATAGCAACGCCTGCTTGGCTGCGCTTAGGACTCGGCCTCCGTGATTTCTTGTTGCGCACCAGGTTGCGCTTCTTTATCTCCGCTAGCGGCCAGGGGTTAAGGTCTGCCGATGAGCTTCTTGACACAGCCGCGCTCAGTCAGGATTGTTGAATAAATAGTCTGGGTGACGGAACAGAATCCGAGCCTGCCTCCCACAAGGGAGCGCGGGCTTTTTGTTTTTGGAGCGAGGGTAAAAAATGAAGTCGAAGAACAGGGTGGTTGAGCATCTGGCTAAAGGGGCTGCCCGTCTCGTCGTCGTGGTGCGCAAGATTGAGGAGCTGAAGCGCGATCCGTTTAACCCGCGTGTGCATAGTCCGCGGCAGATCCGGCAAATCGCACGCAGCATCGAATGTTTCGGTTTTAACGTGCCTATCGTGATCGACAAGAACAAGAAAGTGATCGCCGGCCATGGACGCCTGCTGGCCTGCCAGCAGCTGGGCTGGAGCGAGGTGCCGACTATTCAACTCGAGCACTTGAGCGAAGAGCAGGCCCGAGCCTTTATGATCGCGGATAACAGGCTGACCGAAAATTCCGCTTGGGATGATCGCCTACTCGCGCAGCAGCTGAAAGAACTAGCGGAACTCGATCTCGATTTCAGCATCGAGGCGACCGGCTTTGAACTCGGCGAGATCGACCTTCGCATTGAAGGCCTGACCCCCGAATCGGATAGGGAAGATCCGGCGGACGCATTGGCCGCCATCAGCTCGGAACGGGCCATCAGCCAAGCCGGCGATTTGTGGTTGCTCGACCGCCATCGCATCTACTGCGGCGACGCCCTCGATGCGGCCGCTTATACCCAACTGATGCTCGGCAAGCAGGCCGCGATGGTCTTCACCGATCCGCCGTATAACGTCGCCATTGAAGGCAACGTCAGCGGCCTCGGCATCGTTCGCCACGGCAACTTCGCGATGGCCTCCGGCAAGCTCAGCGAACAGGAGTTCACGCAGTTTCTCACGCGTGCGTGCTCACTCTTGGCCCAGCGCAGCGGCGACGGCTCAATCCACTTCATCTGCATCGACTAGCGGCATCTGCGCGAGCTGTTAGCGGCCGGCCTGTGCGTCTACTCAGAGCTGAAGAACCTGTGCGTGTGGACCAAGAATCACACTGGCATGGGCGCCTTTTATCGCAGCCGCCACGAACTGGTATTCGTCTTCAAGCATGGCCATCCATCGCAACAACGTCCAGCTCGGTAAATTTGTCCGCGACCGCACTAACGTGTGGCCCTACCCGAGCCCGCGCACGCCGACTGATGAAGGCAACCTGTTGGCCCTGCATCCGACCGTCAAGCCGGTGGCCCTGGTCGCCGACGCCATCATGGATTGCACCGCCCGCGGCGAGGTTGTGCTAGATGGCTTTCTCGGCAGTGGCACAACGGTCATCGCCGCCGAGCGTACCGGCCGCCGCTGCTACGGGCTCGAACTCGAGCCGCGCTACGTCGACACCATCATTCGCCGCTGGCAGACCTAGACGGGAGAGCGCGCCGTGCATGCGGCCAGTGGCCGGCCATTCGCGGAACCGGAGGTGCGCCATGGCAACTAACGGAGAGGATTACCCGGTCGGCTACGGCAAGCCGCGGCGTGACTCTCAATTCAAGAAAGGCCGCTCGGGCAATCCGTCGGGCCGGCCGAGGGGGTCCAGGAACTGGGATACCCTGATTTATGGGGCACTAGAGGCCCGGGTGGTCGTGCATAAGGATGGCCGGCGAAAAACAATCACCAAGCGCGAGGCGATCGCCATTCAGCTCGTCAATAAAGCCGTTTCCGGTGACTTGCGATCGGTTCGTGAATTGCTCGCTCGCCAGCAAGGGCCAACAGGCCAGCCCGGCGAATTTCCGATCGGGCCAGATGGCAAACCGGTGATTACGATCGTCGCCATCAAACAAATCCTGAGCGTCTTGGGAAGAGATTCTGACTCTGACTAAGTAGTCCGAGCAAAGTAAAGTATAAGGGCCAGCGCTGGAGGGCCCCGAGATGGTGACCGACTGTGGCGATTGGTTCACCTCGAAGCGTCCGAGCCCATCATTAACGTCTTATTGACCAGGTCGGGTTGCGGAGCGTCAGGGCCTCCCGTAGTTGCATGTTGCCGTGCTGTACTTCAGAAACAGCGTAGCCATGCAAAAACTCCTGAGCAGCGCACCAATAGGAACATCGTCAGCTTAACCCCAAAGGCTTCCCTCGATTCTTTTCCCGGGACCTCTCCGTTACGCAAGGATTGGCGCGCCTGCCCTCGCGTCGTTCGGACCGGTTCAATCGCAGCCTTCGGTGAGTTCCCTGCTAGGCCCTGAAAATTCCCTGATTGCTCAAAAACATTCCCCCTGTTCCGCCAAAAAATTCCCTGTTCCGCTGGGCAGGGAATTGCCCGGAAAAGCCTGTAACTCCTATCCTTTTCCAAGGACGCAAGCGCTATCTAAAGCCGAAAACGCTGAAATTCCCTGTTCTTTCCCTGCTCATCAGGGAAATGGCTGCCAGAGACTAGTTCGCCGCTGACTCCATCATCCGCCAATGAGTCTCTATCTCTGGCGATACAACGCCCGAATCAGCGAAAAGGCCCACATTGGCGTGATCCTTTGCGAGCGGACGGTAGCGGAGAAAGCCGTCGGTACGTGCTTCCGTTGAGCCTGCCGCGCTATTCTCATTATATCAATGGCTCGCAGTAGGAAGCCGACGAAACGAGCCCAGATGGTGCCGTACTTTGCTAGTCCGAGCTTTTATTACTCGCACAACCAACGCACCATAAACTGACATAATACAAATCTCGAACCCCATCAGCGCCAACATCTTCCGCCGCCCGCGTATACTCTGCGACCGAGCTATTCATGCTGCGACCGATGATGTCGACACTGAGATTACGGCAAAGCTGGACTTGCTCAGCGCTTTCGTCTTCAACGATCTCGCAGGCCATATTGGCAAGAACCCGGCGGAATATTTGCAGCTCTCGCAGCAACTGAACTACCGAATAGCCATCCCGGTAGCGCTGCTGGCCGTGTTCGATAGCCTCTTCGATCGGGCCTTCGGCCGCCTCGCCGCGGAGCAGGGCAATTATTCGCTCAGTCAGCGCAGGCAGATGGTCTTGTAATTCGCCGAAGACCCGGCGGGCCGGATACCTCCGGCGATTGAGCGAAGATCCACGATACTGAACTGATGCCCAAAAACAGAAATCACGATGGAAGCGCTTCCTGCCACACGTAGCGAACCGCCCTAGGAGCGAATCTTTGGTTCTCCCGCCACCTTCAAGTTTCTCTTTCGGGCTATTCTTAGTACTGAATCTCGGCGTACGTCCGGATGCGGTCCGGAACGAGCCTTAACTCGACCAATCGCGGTTTCATTGCCTGGTACCGGGTTCGCGCTTCACGACCGGAAGGCGAACCAGATCGTCTACGTAGCGAGCAAGCAGACCTAGCGCGGTCCTGAAGCCGTTTTCCTCGTTGATCATCATCTTCCCTTCAAGTGCGACCCAGCGGACCGGCTCCCCGAAGACATTGCTTACCAGAACACTCACGCGTGGATCCTGGCGCAGCCGTGCGATTTTGGCAGCGTTGCCGGTGCTGAACATTCGCATTGCCTTGCCGTCCCAGGCGTACCAGAGTGGCACTGAGACTGGGTAGCCTGACGCGCTGTTGGTCGATAGTACGGCAAGACGACGGCTGGCCAGGAACTCGTTCCGTTCTTGTTTGTTGAGTCTAATTACTTTCACCGTGGGTTCTTTCACTTGCCCCAAACTCCGGATGATAGGGCAATCTCGGGCACGCATTGACCGCGTAGGAATTTGAGAATTGTCGTTCTGCGCCGATGCATTCAGCCGACTTCGCTTAGCTAGCGCGACGGACCGATTCAGGTTAGACAGGTTCTCGCCCGCCGGAGCGTAGTCCGGCGCGAGTTGGAGAAGCTGGGACCAAATACCCTGCGCACAAGCGGTATCGCCATTTTCGACACAGATAATCGCATTCATATTAGCCGCGTCTCTGTCGTCCGGCGCCAGCCGCCGGGAGGCTGCGATCTCCCGCAGTGCTTCGGCAGGTCGCCGCTCACTTTCATACGCAAGGGCTAGGTTGTAGTGCGCTTCGAAGTGTTCCGGGCCGAGCCTTGCGGCGGTTTCAAACGCCTCAGTCGCTGCTGCGAGCTCGCGCTGACCAAGGTAGGCAAGCCCCAAATTCAGAAATA
>CAVVLC010000003.1:0-143592 GCA_963748885.1 uncultured Actinomycetota bacterium | reverse complement strand
GCAACGGCCTCATCTTCGCGGCGAGGTCGGAGCAGGCCATTCGCGAGGAACTGGTGGCGCTGGTGCTGGCGATACCGGCCTCATGGCTGGTCGGTGCCACCATCATGCGCCGGGTCGAACTGTTCGCGGCCGTGGTGCTGGTTTTGATCGTCGAACTGCTCAACACCGCGATTGAAAAGCTCGCCGACCGCCTCACCACCGACCACGATCCGCAGATCGGCCGGGTCAAGGACATGGGCTCGGCCGCGGTCGGCGTTACCTTGATCATGGCCGGGCTGTTCTGGCTGTTCGCCATCGCCGAGCGCATGGGCGCGATCTGAAGCCGGCAATTGCAGTTTTTGCCCGCGCAAGGCACCATCATTCCCATGACCGAATTCAAGATCACGCTGGCCCAGCTCAACCCGACTGTCGGCGACATCGACGGTAACGCCGTGAAGGCGCGCACGGCGCGCCAACGGGCCAAGGCCGATGGCGCCGAGGATGCTTTCGTCGTGCTGTCCGAATTGTTCATCGCCGGCTATCAGCCGGAAGATTTGGTCAAGAAGCCGGCGTTCCAGTCGGCCTGCCGTAGCGCCATCGAGGAGCTCGCGCGCGAAACCGCCGATGGCGGAGCGGCGATGCTGATCGGCACGCCCTGGGTCGAGGACGGCAAGCTCTATAACGCGGTTGCCTTGCTCGACAGCGGCGAGGTTGCCTCGCTGCGTTTCAAGGCGAACCTGCCGAACTACGGCGTGTTCGACGAGAAGCGCCTGTTCGCGCGCGGTTCGGAAGTTGGCCCGGGTCGGTCGCCCGGCCAGGTGCTCGCCCAGCAGTGCGCGCACGTCGGACAGCCTCAGCGCGGCGTTACTGCGAAAGCCGGCCTGCGCCAGAATGTTTGCGAACTCACGGCGCAATTGTGCGGGTTGCCAGGCGTCGCCGGCGTCCACTCGTGTCAATTGGCCGACACCGGCGGTCAGCGCTGCCATCCATTCTGTTAGCGGCCGGATGCCGTCGAGCGAGTCGACGACCGACTGCAGCCGGTCGACGTACTCGGCTAGCCGGCCCGCCAGCTCCACGCGGTTGCTGCCGACGTCATCGAGCGGCAGCGCGGTTCCCAGCCACGCCTGGGAGTCGTCGGACATCGCGACGCCGGTCAGGATGCGGTCGAGCCCGAAGCGCCAGGTGTTCGGCACGATCCGGTCGAGTCCGTAGGGCTTGCGGTGGGGCGAATCGAAGCTCCAGCGGATGCCGGACTCGCGCACCCAGGAGGTGATGGTGTCGAGATCGTCGTCGGTGAATCCGAAGCGGGCCCGCACCGGGGCGCCTGCGCGAGGTTGAGCACCTGGGTGGCGGTGGCGCGGCTCCCGGCGATGCTCGAGCAATTCGCCGGCCACGCCCAGCAGCGGGTTGGTCTGGGTGAGCGCGCGGTCGGCCAGCCGGACCCGCAGCCGGTGCGCCGGGTGGCTGTGCACCGGACAGCTCGCCGAGGCCGAAGTCGGCGACGATCAGCGGCGCGCAGGTCTCGATGTCGGGGCACATCACCACGATGTCGCGGGGCTCCAGTGTGGTGATCGTCCTCGAGCAGGCCGAGCAGCACCTCGCGCAGCACGTCGATCTGCCGGGCGGTCCCGTGGCAGGCGTGGACCTGGACGGATCGGTCGCCTGCGGAAGCCGCCGCTTCCCGGCCGCAGCTGCGTTGGCGGCGATGTCGGATTGCAGCCAGCCCAGCAGGGTGTCGGGCGCGCCGGGGGCGCGCCGAGATACTCGTCGGTCGCCCGCCCAGCGGGCAACACGCTCTGCAGCTCGCGCAGGTCGCGGCCCAACGTCGCCAGCAGCGGATGTTTCGCGGCACGCCGGCTGGTGTCTCGGCGTTCGTGGCATCGGGCCGCGCCTGCCGCTGAGCGCACACCACAGCTCATCGCTGGGGTGCGGCAACCACAGGTGCAGGTCGTGGTGGGTGGCCAACGCGTCGAGCAGCTCGATGTCGGTGACCGCAGCCGGGTGTGGCCGAACAGCGACAGCCGGGTGGGCAGGTCGCTGCGCGACGTCGCGCAGCCGGGCCACGGTGTTGCGGTGCCGGACGTGCGGGGGATCGACGGCGAACCACGTGACCAGCCGGCGCCAGAGCCGGGGCTGCCAGGCCAGGTCGGGGTCGAGGTCTTGGTCGAGGTCTTGGTCGTTGCCGTCCAGCCAGTCGATCAGCAGCTGCGGCCGCTGCCTGGCGTAGCAGGCGAACAGCCCGGCCAGCCGGCGCGCCACCGCGTAGCGCCGACCCTTGCGCAGCTCAGCCTCATCGTCGGTGTCCCACTCGCCCAGGTGTTTTGCCAGCGTCTGGCACCACGGCTCGTCCAGGCTGGCGTCGATTACCTCGAGCAGCGGCCACGTCATGGCATCCGGAGCCCACGGGTCGTCGTCAATGGCGTCACTGGTGCCGCTGACCCCGGAAATCCCGGATAACTCAGCGATCAGCGAGCCTGGACTGCGGAACGCCACCCCCGCGCAGACGCCGTCGTCGCGACCAGGTCTGGACCCCAGGACCTGCGAAAGCCGCTGACTTAGCCAGCGTTCCACGCCGCGCGCCGGCACCAGCACCAGGTCCTGGGCGAACGGGTCGGGCAGCGGATCGGTCAGCAGGGCGCCGAGGCCGTCGGCGAGGAAGTCGGTCCGAGCGGCGCGGTGCAGATGAAGCGACATCGAGCGCCACCCTAGCCCGACGACGGCGAGCGCCCGCGGGGCCGGGCCAGGGCTCGCCGAACGTGGGGGATATGGACGCGTTCAGACGGATTTTCGTCCATATGGCCCACGTTCGTCGAGGCAAACGAAGGGCGACGGTGGCACCATGGGCGTCGAGGTTGAGGAACGTCCGGGGGAGCCGTAAGGGAGGAATGAAATGGAAGCCTGGGATGCGATCCGCGCCCGGCGCAATGTGCGGCAGTACACTCCGGAGCCGGTTTCGGAGGCCGACCTGAACCGTATCGCCGAGGCCGGATGGCGCGCACCGTCCGCGTCGAACCGCCAGCCGTGGGACTTCGTTATCGTCACCGATCAGGCTCAGCTGCAAGAGCTTTCCACGGTATGGCGGGGCGCCGGGCATATCGCTGGAGCTGCGGCCGCGATCGCTTTTGTGGTCCCGGAACCGCCGGATGATCGCCGGCGGGTGGTGGACCAATATGACGTCGGTCAGGCGACGATGGCCATGATGATCGCGGCCGCCGACCTGGGCATCGGCACCTGCCATTCGGCGGTGGGGGATCAGGAAAAGGCCCGCGCGATCCTGGGTGTTCCCGACGGCCACCTGGTGGCCTTCATACTCGGCATCGGTTATCCGGCGGATCGCCCGCTCAAGCCGATCCGCAAACCGAATCGACGGCCCTTCGACGAGGTCGTCCACCACGGACGCTGGTGAGGCGCCGATGAGCGGTCGCAACGGCGATTATGGGTACGACGGGTCATTTCACACCGTTTCGGCGGGTGCGCAGATGGCGGTCGTCGGAGCCGGATCGGCCGCCCTGCTGACGGGTGCGGTCGTGGGCGTGGCCCGTGGCAATCGGTTGGCGGCGGCAATCGCGGCGGGATCGGCCGCCGAGATGCTCGCGACCGCGGCCTCCTACATCTACGCGACGCGGTCGGGCAAGTTCCACGTGTGGAATCGGGTTCTCGATGACCTGCGCCTGCGCGGCGACGAAACACTGCTCGACATGGGATGCGGGCGCGGTGCCGTGTTGCTTTCCGCGGCCAAGCGATTGCCGCGGGGTCGCGCGATCGGGGTGGATTTGTGGCGTGCCGACCAGACCGACAACTCGCAGGATGCCACCTTGGTCAACGCGGCTGCTGGAAAACGTCGTCGATCGCGTCGAGCTGCGTACGGCCGACATGACCGAGTTGCCGTTGGCCGACGGCAGCGTCGACGTGATCGTGAGCAACCTGGCCATTCACAACATCCCGACGCGAGCCGGCCGGCGAAAGGCGCTGGACGAGGCGGTCCGCGTGCTCCGGCCGGGCGGGCGGCTCGCCATCGCCGACCTGTGGGAGACCCGGCAGCATGCCGCGCAGGTTACGGGAGCTGGGCTGGCGAAACGTGGTGCGCCGCAACCTCGGATGGCGCATGTGGTACGGCGGTCCGTGGTTCTCCACGCGCCTGGTCTCCGCCACGAAGCCCGGCTGATATCAGGCGTACATCCAGACGTGGCCGGGCGGCACGGGCATGCTAGGGCCATGAACAGAAACGAGATCACCGAACAGATCGTCGTTGCCCGGCTGGCACGAGGTCTGACGTGGCAGGAGCTGGCCGACGCCGTCGACAGGCCGGCGATGTGGACCACGTCGGCCTTGCTCGGCCAACATCCGATTCCAGTCGAGCTTGGCAAGGTGCTGGTCGAGATGCTGGGCCTCGACGAGTCGGCGGTTCCGGTGTTGGCGGCACCGCCGATGCGCGGCGGCCTGTCCCAAATGGCGGCTCCCGACCGACCCCACGATTTACCGGTTGTACGAAGCGCTGCAGGTGTACGGCGGCGCCATCAAGGAACTCATCCACGAGCAGTTCGGCGACGGCATCATGAGCGCCATCAACTTCAGCGTCGACCTGCAGAAGAAATCGCATCCGTCGGGCGATCGCGTCGTCGTGACATTTGACGGGAAATTTCTTCCCTATCAATGGATTTCGGCGGAAAGCTGAACATGAACGGGCGGACAGCATAAGACCAGCCGATCTGGTTCTCTCCGGCGGCGGGGTCAAGGGTATCGGCCTGGTGGGCGCCGTGGTGGCCCTGATGGACGCCGGATATTCGGTCAAGCGGGTGTCCGGTGTTTCGGCCGGGTCGCTGGTCGGATCCGATCCTGGCGGCCGCGTCCGACGGAGACCAGCTGACCACCAGCGGAGATCAAGGAAATCGCGCTGGCCTGCCCTACCGACAATTCCGCGACCCGGTCGGGCACGTCCCGCTTGCTCGGCCCGGCGTGGGGATTGCTGCGAGACACCGGTATGTACCGCGGCGACTTCGCCCACGACTGGATCCGCAGCGAGCTGAAGAACCTGGGCGTCACCACTTTCGGCGATCTGGCCCTCGACGACAAGCAAATACCCGAGGAACGCCGCTACCGGCTGGCGGTCACCGTCACGGATGTGACGACCGGTCAGCTGGTTCGGCTGCCCTGGGACTATCGGCGGGTCTATGGACTCGATCCCGATGACCAACCGGTGGCCGACGCGGTCCGCGCCTCGATGGCGATCCCGTTCTACTTCCGGCCCGTCAGTCTGACCAGCGCCGACGGGCATCACCTCCACCCTGGTGGACGGCGGCGTGCTGTCGAACTTCCCGATCGACTCGTTCGACCGGCTCGACCTGAAAGCGGCCGCGCTGGCCGACGTTCGGTGTCACGGTGCTGCCGAACCTGCCCGAAGGCAACGACCAGGTGATCCCGGGCCTGGGCGCGCTGCGGGTGCTGGGGCCGCCGACGATGCTGGAACGGCTGATCACCACCATGTTCGTCGGGCGCGATCAGACCTACCTGAACCAGCCCTGGGTCAGCGCCCGGGCGATTCGGGTCGACTCGACGGCCGTCAACTTTCTCGATTTCGGCATCAACCGAAAAGACGCTGAAGCGCTGTACGCGAAGGGCTATGCGGCGGCTCAGGAATTCCTGTCGACCTGGGACTGGGCCGACTATCTCGCGCGGTTCCGGGGGTCGCGTAGCCAGGCCGGCCAGTACTCTGATGCCGCGCCGGAAACGTCGTATGCATCTTGCGCCGGGTATTACAGCCCGAACTCGGATTCGATCCCGTCGATCCCTGCGCGGATGGCTTTGAGGGCGTCGGCGCGGGCGCGCAACTTGGTCGCCGCATGGGCGTGCTGGTCGAGAGCCGGCGAATTCCATGCGCCGCCTCCTCGGCGCGGCTAACCACCATCTCCGGCATCACCATCTCGTCGATAAAGCCTGCGGCCAACGCGGTCTCTCCGAAGAAAGTCTTGGCCAGCCCGGCGGCTTGTTGGTATGCCGACGCGCGTCAGCCGCAGCTTGATGATCTCCAGCGCCGGATAAGGGATGACCATCTTGATCGCGACCTCGTTGGCCTGAATGTTGTACGCGTGGGCGGCGATCCGGTGATCGCCGGCGCACAGCAGGAACGCGCCCATCGCGATGGCGTGGCCGGTGCAGGCCATCACCACCGGCCTGGGGAGGTCAACAGCCGGTAGGCCAGCTCGAAGCCGCCTCTGAGCATGTCGATCACGGGCTGCAGCTCGCCGGACCTGAAGACCTTCAGATCGAACCCGCCGCTGAATACCCGTTCGTTTCCGGCGATTACCAAGGCCCCGACGTTGTCGCTCTCGGCCTGGTCGATCGCCTCGTTGAGGGCCTGCTGCATGGTCGGGCCGAGCACGTTGACCTTGCCGTCGTCCATCTTGATGACGGCGATGGAATCCTTCGCGGCTGTAGCTGACCAGGCCACTCATACGTTGCTCCTTCGCGTGGGACAGACCCTCGATTGAACCAGATCGGGGGCGCCGAAGCGGCCGGCCGTCAGGCGCGCTGGCTGCGATGCTTGCCAAGTTCGTTTTCCGCGTCACCCCAGCGCAGGCTGACGTCGGTGGGCTCCTCGAGTTGCCGGGTGCGCCACCTGTCTTGGGTTTCCTGCACGGCGCGGTTGATTCGGTCGATCTCGCTGCGGAACACCTCGGGACGCGTTTCCTTGCTCGCGTAGTGGAAGTAGGTCAGCACGCCGCGCAGCAGCTCCAGTTTCTGCTTTTCCCTCTTCGCCAGGTCATGCGTCGTCATCAACTCGATGCGCTGAACCGGTGGCAGGGCAGCCCAGTCCAGCACCACCTTGGTCTCCAGCGGTCGCCGCTCGCGTTGCCAGAACCGCCACCCGCGGGGCTGCTCGCGGCGGTCGTAATAGATCACGGACCCGATGAAGCGGGACTCGATGCCGTTCCCGATCTCGGCGCGGTCGAGCGCCGAATCCCACACCATCCGCCACTCCTGGCCGGGCGCCAGGACGGGTAATTCGCGGGGGAGTTGTAGTTCGACGATGTCCGCGTAGCCGTCAGAGGCATTCTCGTAATGCGGCCACGGTCGGCGGCGTCGGAAACGAAAATCGAATGTCGTACGCAGCGGTCCGTCCGAAATTCCGGACCACCAGTTCGATCACATGCCAATCGGCGGCGTGCGGTTCCATCAGCATGGCGACGTGCGGCCGAGTCTGCTCGGCGGCCAATTGACGATTGCGCTGGATCTGATGGTTGGTAAAGACCAACGCGACGACGCCCAGCGCCAAAGCGCCCCCATGCCGCCCACGCTAACCAGGTGCTGGACCCAACTTCGGTGACCCCGCTCCAGCTGCCCTGGACCCACCCCATTGAATCCACTCTCCGCTTATATCACAGTTGTCCCGGCGGTCTGCACCCGAAAACTTCGCTGATCCGAACCATTGGAGCCTGCGCTGCGGTTCCTACCAGGCCCTTAGCGGGCGCTTAACCGCCCATCAACATTCGCCATTGATCGAGATTTGTGGCCCGATACACATAGTTGTGACGCTTGACGTCCGACAACGGCGCACTTGGTTCAGTCGAATACCAATGCCCCGGAAACACCGTCGGGTCGCCCGGCAGCTTGGCGAGTTGTTGCAGGCTGCGGTAGATCTCGTCGGAATCGCCACCCGGAAAGTCGGTGCGCCCACAGCCTTCCAGGAACAATGTGTCACCCGCGACCAGCCGGCCGTCGAGCAGAAAGCACTGGCTGCCGGGTGTGTGACCCGGAGTGTGCAGCAGCTCGATCTCGATATCGCCAATGCTGACCTTGTCGTGGTTCTCATGCGGGGTGAGGTCGTCCAGCCCAATCCCGGTCACCCGCGAAACCCAAAGTGCCTCATGGGTATTCACATGCACCGGCACAGGTGCCCGGTCCAGCAGTTCGGCTAATCCCGCCAGCTTGAAACCCATCATCTCGCCGCCCACGTGGTCGGGGTGGTGATGGGTCACCAGCACGCCGGACAGGTGCATACCGTCGGCTTCGAGCGCGTCCAGTAGATCGCCGGCGGCGTACGCCGGGTCGACCACCACGCAGTCCCCGGTCTGACGGTCGCCGATCAGGTAGGCGAAATTGCGCATTTGCACCGCGAACATGTCGCCGGCCGCGAAATCGCGACCGGCGAGTAGTTGACGGAAGTACAGCCTGTCGGAATCTGACACGCAACCAGACTATGACTTCGCCCGGAACCGTCCAACGTCGCCGCCATTTAGCCTGTTTATGGCCCGTTTACAGTCGTTGTGCGGGGGTATTGTTGAACCATGTCTAAGAAGGTCGAGATCGAGATTGATGACGACCTGGTGCAAGAAGTTATGCGTCGCTACAGTCTGCAATACCGGAGCGACGCCGTTCATCTCGCGCTTCGCACCATTCTCGCCGATGACAGAAGGTGACGACGATCAGCAGGTTGACTATTACGACCGGTTCAGCGATCCCAACGCGTGGGTCCGGCAGCGAGCCACTGGCGCTCGCTGATCCTTTCTGACCTGCCCCGACGCCCGACGATCCTCGCCGTCGGCCGCGGGCCGCGCTCGTGGTTTGGTGACGTTGCGCGCCACGCTGTACCCTCTTTTAGGCCCGCGGCACGACTGGTCGCTACGGGTGAACGGCCCCCTTAGCTCAGTCGGTAGAGCGTTTCCATGGTAAGGAAAAGGTCAACGGTTCGATTCCGTTAGGGGGCTCGGCGGACGCCGGGCAGGCTGGCGGCGCAACAGAGGCGGTGTAGCTCAGTCGGTTAGAGCGAACGACTCATAATCGTTAGGTCGCCGGTTCGAGTCCGGCCATCGCTACAACACAACAACGAGACGTGCGAGAGAGAAACGGACATGGCTTCCAGTACCGACGTGCGGCCGAAGATCACTTTGGCATGCGAGGTGTGCAAGCACCGCAACTACATCACCAAGAAGAACCGCCGCAACGACCCGGACCGCATGGAGCTGAAGAAGTTCTGCCGGAATTGCGGCAAGCACCAGCCGCATCGTGAGACACGCTAACCGACCCATGAGCATTTGCTCAGGTTGACTAGGTAAGTTCTACACCCGTGGCATTGACCACCGACATTGTCGGGATGCACTTTCGCTACCCCGACCACTACGCGGTAGAGCGGGAGAAGATCCGCGAGTACGCGGTGGCCGTGCAGAACGACGACAGCTCGTTCTTCGAAGAGCAGGCGGCCGCCGATCTCGGCTACAAGGGGCTGCTCGCCCCGTTGACGTTTATCTGTGTGTTCGGCTACAAGGCCCAGGAGGCGTTCTTTCAGTACGCGGGCATCGCGATCACGGAACAGCAGATCGTGCAGGTCGACCAGGTGCTGAGATTCGAGAGGCCGATCGTGGCGGGCGACAAGCTGTACTGCGACGTGTATGTGGATTCGGTGCGTGAGTCGCACGGCACCCAGATCATCGTGACCAAGAACGTCGTCACCAACGAAGCCGGTGACATCGTGCAGGAGACTTACACGACCCTGGCGGGCCGTGCCGGCGAGGACGGGGAAGAGGGATTTTCTGATGGCACTGCGTGAGTTCAGTTCGGTCAAGGTGGGCGACCAGCTTCCGGAGCGGACCTACCCGCTGACCCGCCAGGATTTGGTGAACTATGCGGGGGTTTCGGGTGACTTGAACCCGATCCACTGGGACGACGAGATCGCCAAGGTCGTCGGGCTGGACACCGCGATCGCACACGGCATGCTGACCATGGGCATCGGCGGCGGCTACGTCACCGCGTGGGTTGGTGACCCGGGCGCGGTCACCGAATACAACGTCCGGTTCACCGCGGTGGTGCCGGTGCCCAACGACGGCAAGGGCGCCGAACTGGTATTCAGCGGCCGGGTAAAGTCCGTCGACCCCGAACGCAAATCGGTGATCATCGCGCTGACCGCGACGACCGGCGGCAAGAAGATCTTCGGGCGCGCCATCGCCGCAGCCAAGCTGGCCTAGCCCGTGGCGCTCAAGACCGACATCCGCGGGATGATCTGGCGGTATCCGGACTACTTCGTCGTGGGCCGCGAACAGCTCCGCGAGTTCGCCCGGTCGATCAAAAACGACCATCGGGCATGCTTCGATGAATTGGCTGCCGCCGAACTCGGCCACGACGCGATCGTCGCCCCGCTGACGTATGCTTCCATCTTCGCCAAGTACGTGCAGCTGGATTTCTTCCGGCACGTCGACCTGGGCATGGAGAACCTGCTGATCGTCCAGGTCGACCAGAGCTTCAAGTTCAGGCGGCCGATATTCGCCGGCGACAAGCTGTGGGCACGGATGGACATTCATTCGGTGCACGAGCGGTTCGGCGCCGACATCGTCGTCACCAAGAACGTTTGCACCGATGACGATGGTGAGGTCGTCATGGAGGCGTTCACCACCATCATGGGCCAGTACGCCGAGGACTCCAGCCGGCTCAGGTGGGACAGGGAATCCGGACAGGTCGTCAGAATCTCGTGATTAGTATCTGACTCGCGCGCCGATGTACACTCGGACCTCGGGGTTTTCCCAGCATTAGCGCGCTTTCCGTGAATCGAATGAGCGGGGGCGCGCGCGTCATGTAAGCCCCACTGCAAAGGGGCGTAGCTCAACTGGCAGAGCAGCGGTCTCCAAAACCGCAGGTTGCAGGTTCAAGTCCTGTCGCCCCTGCTGATGCAGGCCGGGTTGGCCTGAGGAGGAGACGGACCGTAAGTATCGTGCCATGGTGGACACTGGGAAAAGAGTCCCCCGTTTAGAGCGGGACGGCTCGCGGGGATAGCTAGCGAACGAAGGAGCACGCGGTGAGCGACGAAGGCAACGCTGCCGACGACGCCGCCAGCGACGGCGGCGGAACCGAGGACAGCAGCAACGGCTCAGGTCGGACGGCCGTGGTGACAAAGCCTGCGACGCGGCCGCAGCGCCCCACCGGCAAACGGTCGCGGCAGCGAATGCTGGAGGCCGAGGAGGACCTCGGGGACAAGGAATCGCCGGAAGAGGCTGCCGACGAGGGTAAGGCCGCCAAGGAAGACTCGGGCACCAGGAAAGCCAAGAGGGGCCAGAAATCCGAGCGGGCCGGGTCCGGCCGGAACGACCGAAAAGCACCGAAATCCGGCCCCAAATCAGGCAAGGCCAAGAAGCAGAAGAAGGCCGCGGACCGTTCGGCAAACCCGATCGTATTCGTCTACAACTACCTCAAGCAGGTCGTTGCGGAGATGCGGAAGGTAATCTGGCCGAACCGCAAACAGATGCTCACCTACACCTCGGTGGTGCTGGTTTTCCTGGCCTTCATGGTCGCGCTGGTGGGCCTCGCAGACTTCGGCCTGACCAAACTGGTGCTGTTGGTGTTTGGCTGAGCTTTGCTGAGCTTTTTAGAGTGGACAGAGAGGATTGAAAACCGTGACTACCTTCGACGGTGACACGTCAGCGGGTGAGGCGGTCGATCTAGAGGACGTAAGCATCGACACGGTCACCGAGGGCGAGGCGCAAGCCGAGCCGACCGCGGGCCCGACTGAAGGCCCTCCTCAAGACGAAGACCCGGCGGCCGCACTGAAGGCGGAGCTGCGCAGCAAGCCCGGCGACTGGTACGTCGTGCATTCCTATGCGGGGTACGAGAACAAGGTGAAGGCCAACCTCGAGACCCGTGTGCAGAACCTTGACGTCGGCGACTACATCTTCCAGGTGGAGGTACCCACCGAAGAGGTCACCGAAATCAAGAACGGCCAGCGCAAGCAGGTCAACCGCAAGGTGCTGCCCGGCTACATCCTGGTCCGGATGGACTTGACCGACGACTCGTGGGCCGCAGTGCGAAACACCCCCGGGGTCACCGGATTCGTCGGCGCAACCTCGCGTCCGTCGGCGCTCGCGCTTGACGACGTGGTGAAGTTCCTGCTGCCGCGCGGGGCGGCGAAGAAGCCCGCCAAGGGCGCGGCCAGCACCGCGGCCGCCGTCGAGTCGGGTGGGCTGGAACGTCCGGTTGTCGAGGTCGACTATGAGGTCGGCGAATCGGTCACGGTCATGGACGGGCCGTTCGCCACGTTGCCGGCCACGATCAACGAGGTCAATGCCGAACAGCAGAAGCTCAAGGTGTTGGTGTCGATATTCGGCCGCGAGACGCCCGTGGAACTGACCTTTGGCCAGGTCTCCAAGATTTAGCCCGCCGGGCACTGAAGAACCAGGAAGGAACAATCGACACCTCATGGCCCCGAAGAAGAAGAAAGTCACCGGGCTGATCAAGCTGCAGATCGTGGCTGGGCAAGCCAACCCTGCCCCGCCGGTGGGACCCGCGCTCGGTCAGCACGGCGTCAACATCATGGAGTTCTGCAAGGCGTATAACGCCGCGACGGAAAGCCAGCGCGGCACCGTCATCCCGGTCGAAATCACGGTCTACGAGGACCGCAGCTTCACGTTCGCGCTGAAGACACCGCCCGCCGCCAGGCTGCTGCTCAAGGCCGCCGGCGTGGCCAAGGGTTCGGCGGAGCCGCACAAGACCAAGGTGGCAAAGGTCAGCTGGGACCAGGTCCGCGAGATCGCCGAGACCAAGAAATCCGACCTCAACGCCAACGACATCGACGCCGCCGCCAAGATCATCGCCGGCACCGCCCGGTCGATGGGCATCACCGTCGAATAGTTGCACGACGGCACTCGTGGGAGGGCCAGCTTCGGCCCGAGGTAACCACAACCCAACATCAGATTGGACCCAATGTCAGATTGGACGGAGCAATGAGCAAGACCAGCAAGGCATATCGCGCCGCCGCCGAGAAGGTGGACCGCGACAACCTGTACACCCCGCTGCAGGCGGCCAAGCTCGCCAAGGAGACGTCGTCGACCAAGCAAGACGCGACCGTCGAGGTGGCGATCCGGCTCGGCGTCGACCCGCGCAAGGCGGACCAGATGGTCCGCGGCACGGTCAACCTGCCCCACGGCACCGGTAAGACCGCCCGGGTCGCGGTGTTCGCGGTCGGTGAAAAGGCCGAGCAGGCCAAGGCGGCCGGCGCCGACATCGTCGGCAGTGACGACCTGATCGAGAAGATCCAGGGCGGCTTCCTGGACTTCGACGCCGCGATCGCGACGCCCGACCAGATGGCCAAGGTAGGTCGTATCGCCCGGATTCTCGGTCCGCGCGGCCTGATGCCGAACCCCAAGACCGGCACCGTCACCCCCGATGTCACCAAGGCCGTCGCCGACATCAAGGGCGGCAAGATCAACTTCCGCGTCGACAAGCAGGCCAACCTTCACTTCGTCATCGGCAAGGCGTCGTTCGACGAGAACGCGCTCGTCGAGAACTACGGCGCCGCGCTCGAAGAGGTGCTGCGACACAAGCCGTCGTCGTCGAAGGGCCGCTACCTGAAGAAGATCGTCGTGTCGACGACCACCGGCCCGGGCATTCCGGTCGACCCGTCCGTCACCCGCAACTTCGCCGCCGAAGCCTAATTCCGCCTAATTCCTAGCCGCCGCACTCGGCGATGCGGCGGCGCAGGAAATCGCGACCCGGCTCAGATCCGCCTGCCTCCAGCGCAACCCGATACCAGGTGACGGCCTCGACGAGCCGACCCGCGCGGCGCAGTAGATCGGCGCGCACCGACGCGGTGAGATTCGAGCGGGCCAGCCGGGGATCGTGCGCCACCTTCTCCAGCGCCGCCAGGCCGGCGTCGGGGCCGTCGCGGAAACCGACCGCCAGCGCGCGGTTGGCGCGCACCACCGGCGAATCGGTCATCTGCAGCAGCCGGTCATAGGCCGCGCAGATGGTCGTCCAGTCGGTCTGCTGCCAGGACGGCGCCGTCGCATGCAGGGCCGCGACCACCGCCTGCGGCAGATAGGGTCCCGTCGATCCCTCAGCCTGCCGCAACCGGTCCAACCCGCGGGCGATCCGGCCGCGGTCCCACCGGCGACGGTCCTGTTCCTCGAGCGGGACCAACGCGCCGGCGCCGTCCATCCGGGTTGCGCGGCGGGAATCGTGCAGCAGCACAAGGGCTGCCAAGGCGTGCGCTTCCAGCTCGCGTGGCATCAGCGTGCACAGTTCCCCGGTCAGCCGGACCCCTTCGTCGCACAGTTCGTCCCGAATCGCCGACGGGCCGGCCGTAGACCAATAACCTTCGGTGAATACCGAGTAGATGCAACTGAGCACGTGTGGTGTGCGTTCGGGCAGCAGCTCGGCGGGTGGTACCCGCAGCGGGATGTTGGCGTGCCGGATCTTGTTCTTGGCCCGAGTGATTCGCTGGCCGATGGCCGTCTCCTTCTGCAGCAGCGCACGGGCGATCTCGGGGACGGTCAACCCGGACACCAACCGCAGGGTCAGCGCCAGTTGCGACGGCCGGTCCAGCGCCGGGTGCGCGCAGGTGAACATCATCCGCAGCTCGTCGTCGCGAACCGGATGCGGGTCGGTGCGGTCGGTGCGCGCGGTAATGTCGTCTAGCACAGCCGCCAATTCCTTTCCAGGACGCGCGGATTCGCGGCGAAGGCGGTCGCGGACGCGGTTACGGGCCACCGTCACCAGCCACCCGCCGGGACTATCCGGCACACCGTCACGGGGCCAGCTGCGAAGCGCCTCGGCGCAGGCTTCCTGGACGGCGTCCTCGGCGATGGTGAGGTCGCCGGACCACCGCGCGAGCGCGGCGACGGCGGATCCCCATTCCCGGCGGAAGACGCCGTCCAGGTTGGCCATTCGTGCGGCTAGTGGCGATCGCGAGTGCGGCGAAGCCGGGCGAAGCGGGTCGTCACCATCAGGACTAGAGTCCCGAGATACCAGCCAGTTGCCGCACCTGCACGGTGGAAGCGGGGATCATCGACGCGATCTTGACGGCCTCGTCGCGGTCGCCGGCGCTGATCACATAGAAGCCGTTGGCGACTTCGGCGCCTTCCGCGTACGGCCCGTCAGTGATGAGCGCCTCCCCGTCGCGGACCCGGACGGTGGTCGCGGTGGACGGCGGATGCAGGCCGGCGCCCGACCTGATGTGCTGGCCCGCCGCGGCACCGAACTGCTGGTGCTGCGCCGCCATCGCGTCCCACTCCGGCGAGCCGGGCTCCGCCGCCTTGGCGGGCGGTTCGAGGAGCAACGCCATCCACTGGGTGCCTTGCGACGGCTGCGGTTCCAAGCCCGGGGTCGCCAACGGCCAGACTTCAATCGCGCCGTGCTTGGCCGCCGGGATTTCGCGGGCCAGCTCGAGAACCTCGTCGAGGTTCTCGGCCTCGAAAACGTAGTAGCCGCCCGCCACTTCGGCGCCCTCGGCGAATGGGCCATCCGTGATGACCGGCGCGTCGGGACCGCCGGCGATGTTGACCGCGTCCGCCGCCGACAGCAGGGCATCGCCGCCACGGATCGCCGGGCCGGCCTTGGCGTGGAAGCTCTGGTACGCCGCCATCTCGGCCGCTCCCTCTTCAGGAGTGAGGTCTCGCTCCTGGCTGATCAACAGAGCGAAGTACTGCATTTGTAAGCACCTCCGTGATAGTGAGCGGAACCGGTCTGTTCCACTCTCTACCTATCCGACGAACGGTGCGTCCACAATCCGACAGGGGGGTTACTACTTCTCCAGCGTGAACTGGTTGACGTCGATATAGCCTCTCCGGAACGCATCGGCGCAGCCGGTCAGATACTTCATGTACCGCTCGTAGACCTCTTCGGATTGAATTTCGATGGCCTCGGCCTTGTGCGCTTCCAGGGCCTCGGCCCACAGATCGAGGGTCTTGGCGTAGTGCGGCTGCAGGGACTGGCGGCGGGTCAGCCGGAAACCACCCTTCGACGAGCGCTCCTCCACCATCTCGATCGACGGCAGCCGGCCGCCCGGGAAGATCTCGGTGACGATGAACTTGATGAAGCGCGCGATCTCGAACGTCAGCGGCAAGCCGCGTTCCTGCATCTGTTCGGGCCGCAGCCCGGTGATCGTGTGCAGCAGCATCACGCCGTCCGCGGGCAGGACGTTGTAGGCCATCGTGAAGAAGTCGTCGTAGCGTTCGAACCCGAAGTGCTCGAAGGCACCGATCGACACGATGCGGTCTACGGGCTCCTCGAACTGTTCCCACCCGTTCAGCAGCACCCGCTTGCTGCGCGGGCTGTCCAACTGGTCGAGCGACTTCTGCACGTGGGCGGCCTGGTTCTTCGACAACGTCAGGCCGACGACGTTGACGTCGTACTTCGCGATCGCCCGCCGGATGGTGGCGCCCCAGCCGCAGCCGACGTCGAGCAACGTCATGCCGGGCTGTAGGCCCAGCTTGCCCAGCGCCAAGTCGATCTTGGCGATCTGGGCCTCTTCCAGCGTCATGTCCTCGCGCTCGAAGTAGGCGCAGCTGTAGGTCTGGGTGGGGTCCAGAAACAGGCGGTAGAAGTCGTCAGACAGGTCGTAGTGCGCCTGCACGTCGGCGAAATGCGGCGTCAACTTTTTGGCCATGATTTTTGTGTGTGCCTTTCTGAGCCTGGCAGGCTCGCCGGCGCGCATGCGAAATGCACCGAAATTCCCCCCGGATGTTCGAGGCATATTACCCGATGCAACACCGCATCGCTAAACCGCCATCGCGTTTCCCCAGTTCAGAGGGGCCTTAGCCGGCCTTAACCGGCCTTAACCGGCCTTCGCGAAGTTGCTGGTGAGCGCGCTGATTAACCGACCCCAAAGCTGTTGGGGTAAGTCATGGCCCATGCCGTCGAACAACACCAGTCGGGCGCCGTTGATCGCGCGGGCGACCGCGCGGCCGTTGGAAGGCCGTACCAACTTGTCGGACCGGCCGTGGATCACCACGGTCGGCGCGACGATGCGCCGGTCATAGCGGAGCAGACTGCCGCTGCCCAGGACCGCGCTGAAGTGCCGGCCGACGCCGATCGGATAGAAGCAGCGGTCGTAACTCTCGGCGGCGTCGGCGCGGATCTGTTCCTCGGGCGGCTGGTAGGCCGGGACTGCCGGTGATCCTGGTGACCCGCACCACGTTGTCGACGACCACATCGCGCGGCGAACCCGGCGGCGGGCCCTTCAGGAGCGTCAGCAGGGCGCGCGGGGCGGGCGGCGACAGGAACGCGCGATTGTTGCTGGAAAAGATGATCCCCAGGGTCTTGGTGCGCTCGGGAAATCGGGCGGCGAAGATCTGGGCGATCATGCCGCCCATCGAGGCGCCGACGATGTGGGCATCCTTGATGCCCAGGTGGTCCAGCAGGGCGCCGGCGTCGTCGGCCATGTCTTCCAGTGTGTAGGCGGCCTGGTTGCGCAGGCCGAGCCAGAAGCGGGCCAGCCGCGGGATCAGGCGCTGGCTGGAGCCGCGGCGTTCGGTCTTGCTGGACAGGCCGACGTCGCGGTTGTCGTAGCGGATGACGCGCAGGCCCTGCTCCCACCAGCTTCTCGCAGAAGCCGGGCCGCCACAGCAGCAGCTGGGCGCCCAGCCCCATGATCAGCAGGACGGGCGGGTCGTCGATGTTGCCCATGTCCTCGTAGTACAGCTTCGGGTCGCCCTGGACATGATCCCTTTGGGGATCGCGCCCAGTGGCCCCTGATATCGCCCCTGATAATGCAAAGCCGGTGCGGATTTCCACTAGACCACCCTTATACCCCGACGTCGGACTGGTGCTCGCGGCCGACTTCGACCATGAAGTTCGCGAAGTAACCCGTCAGTTGCGGGTCGGACATCATCTGCCACCTCGGCGCCAGCAATTTCATGTACCGCTCGACGTACAGGAACTGCTTGCCGATCAGCACCAGCTCGCGGGGCAGCTTGACGTCGTAGGCGTCGGCCAGCGTCGAGAGCTGCTTACCGATGTCGGCGTACGACATGTCCCCCAGCGACTGCATGGTCAGCGGTGTGGCGAACTTCTCCAGGTCCTTGGCGGCCTCGGCCTCGGGCTTCACCGTCCCGACGGCGCCCATCAGCACGACGATCTTGCCCGCCGCGGCGTGGTCCTTCTTGACCAGCAGCGCGTACACCAATTCGCGCAGCAGCCAGCGGGTGCGGGGTCGATGCGGCCCATGATCCCGAAGTCGAAGAACACGATGCGGCCCGCCGTCGTCGACGTAGAGGTTGCCCGCGTGCAGGTCGCCGTGGAACAGCCCGTGCCGCAGCCCGCCCTCGAACAGCGAGAACACCAGCGCCTTGACCAGTTCGACGCCGTCGAACCCCGCCTTGCGGATGGCGGCGACGTCGTCGATGCGGATGCCCTGCACCCGCTCCATCGTCAACACCCGCTCGCTGGTGAAGTCCCAGTGCACTTGGGCACCCGGATGTTCTTGCCCAGCGGCGAGGCGTGCAGGTGGGAGACCCAGGCGTCCATGGACTGCGCCTCGAGTCGGAAGTCCAGCTCCTCGGCCAGGTTTTCGGCAGAAGTCGGCGACGACGTCCTGCGCCGAGAGCCGGCGGCCCAGCTTGGCCAGTTCGACGGCCTGGGCGAAACGCTTCAGGATCTGCAGGTCGGCGGCGACCCGGCGGCGGATGCCCGGCCGCTGGATCTTGACGACGACCTCCTCGCCGGTGTGCAGGGTCGCATAGTGCACCTGGGCGATCGACGCCGACGCGAACGGCTCTTCGTCCAATTTGGCGAACAGCTCCGAGGGGTCGTCGCCGAGCTCGTCGACGAAGAGCTTGTGCACCTCCTCGGTGTCGGCGGGCGGCACCCGGTCGAGCAGGCCGCGGAACTCGCGGGACAGTGACTCACCGAACGCGCCGGGGCTGGACGCGATGATCTGTCCGAACTTCACGTAGGTGGGCCCGAGATCGGCGAAGGTCTGCGGGATCTGCTGGATCACCTTCTGCTGCCAGGGACCCTTGCCCGGCAGCTTGCCGACGACGCGGGCGGCCGTACGGGTGACCTGCCAACCCGTGCCGGCCATCCGGGCGGCTTCGACCGGCAGCGGCACCCGGTCGAGCTTGGCCACCTCGCGGTGTTTGGTGGTACTCATTGAGCAGTGTGCCAAACCGGGGGTGTCAAGTCCCAATTCCTGTGAGCCCGCTCACCGCATGGCGGGTCTTTAGCGCCGAGACTGAGCTGAGAGTGTCCATTTCGCCGGGAACGCGATCTCTACGCAGTTTCGGCGCCCCAGACGACAGGCTCGATTCTGGCGCGCAGACGCTCAATCATCGGCCAGCGCGAAGTTCTCGAGTGAGGGTCTCGATGATCGGCCGCCATACCGGTTCGGGAAGGTCGTGTCCCATGCCGTCGATCACGACGAATCGCGCGCCCGGGATGGCCGCTGCGATCGCGCGCCCGTTGCGCGGCCGAAGCATCGGATCGGCCGAACCGTGCAGTACGACGGTCGGCGCGCTGATCGCCTTGCTGTAGCCGAGCAGGCTGCCGGTGCCCAGCACCGCGTCGAACTGGCGCAGCATGCCCGGCGGGTAGCTGCTGCGATCCGCGAGCTGCTGCACGCGTCTGCGCAGCTCCCGGTCCGGCGGCAGGAAGTTGGGCCCGTTGAAGACCGCGACGTTGCGCACCTCGAAGGCCAATTTCTCCTCGGGCGATGCGTCCTTGGCCGGGCCGACCCAACGCCAGCTTGATGACCCGCCAGGCCGGCGGCGCGGACAACGGCTTGCCGGTGGTCGACATGATGATGCCCAGCGAGGCCACCCGGGTGGTCTCGGTGGCGGCCAGGATCTGCGCGATCATGCCGCCCAGCGAGGCGCCGACCACGTGCGTCCGCTGATGTCCAGATGATCGAGCAGCGCCACGACATCCTGGGTCATGTCGACCAGGGTGTAGGGCACCGGGCTGGGCTTGCCCAGCAGCAGATAGCGGCCGATCCGCCGGTAGACCGAGCCGGGGGCGCGCAGCCCGTGCATCTTGGCCGACAGCCCGGTGTCGCGGTGGTCGAACCGGATGACGCGATAGCCGGCGTCGACAAGTGCGCGCAGAACCCGTCGGGCCACATGGGCAGCTGGGCGCCGAGGCCCATGATGAGCAGCGCGGGCGGGCCGGACGGGTCGCCGAGATCCTCGTAGTAGAGCTGCACAGGGAGTTGTGGGCCATCCGGCCCCACGGGCGTTTCGCCGGTGCAGGTACCGCTACTGGTCAGCACGCTCTCCTTTTTACCCGGGAACCCAGGGCGTGACCCAACCCTTCGATCTCCCAGCCCTCCAGCCCGGCGATCAATTCGTACATGGTGGCGCCGTCGATGGTTTCCCGGACGATATCGGCGTGGCCGGCGTGGCGGGCCAGCTCGTTGATCACGTGCAGAATCGCCCAGCGCACCGACCAGGACTGCTGGTCCTTGGGGAACGCATGGCACGTCGTGCGGAACCGGCACCGCGGCGTCGAGGTCCGCCGTTTCCACCAGCCGCAGTGATTCCGCGTTTTGCGCTTCGAATGCCCGCAGCAGCCCATCCAGCGTCTCGTCGGGCCGCATCACATGCTGCTCCCCGAACACCTTGGCGATCTCGTCGAACGGTCGGGGGTCCTTCGGCGTCAGGTCCGGCGCGGCGGCCACCCGGTCCATCCAGCTGCGCTGCATCGCAGTGGCGTGTTTGACCAGCCCGCCGATCGACAGCGCACTCACCGAAGGGGCGGAACGAGCCTGTTCGTCGGTGAGGCCGTAGGACACCGCGAAGTAGGCGCTCTGGTGGTATGCCAGGTACTCGCGGAGGGCGCCGCGTTCGTCGGTCACTGGTGGGGCAAGGGCGGGCATCGTCAATCCTTCCGGGGTTCTTTCGGGACCGCTCTGGCCACCGTAAGGTGCGGGAATGCAGGTGGTTTCGGCGGAGTCATCGGAACTGTTCGTCGGGCCGCCGGACGCGCCGGTGCAGCTGGCCCGGATCACGGTGTCCGGGGTTACCGGGCAGACGCCGATCCGCGTCGACGGCGATGGTCTGAAGGGGAAAGCCGTCACCCTGGGGGGCCAAGCCGGTGACGAGGTCGTCGAGGTTCCGGTCACGGTTGAGCGTCCGGTCGTTGGCCAGCGGCGGGCCGCGCGGGTGCATGCCGGCGGCACCGGCACACCGCTCGAGTTCGAATTCGTCGTTGCCGAGCCCGGGTGGACGATGTTCATGGTCAGCCACTTCCACTACGACCCGGTGTGGTGGAACACCCAGGCCGGCTACACCAGCGAGTGGCGGGAAGACCCGCCGGGGCGGGCCCGGCAGGCCAACGGTTTCGAGCTGGTACACGCGCATCTGGAGATGGCTCGCCGCGAGCCGGAGTACAAATTCGTGCTGGCCGAAGTGGATTACCTCAAGCCGTACTGGGACACCCGGCCGGAGGACAGGGCGGACCTGCGCCGGTTCCTCGCCGAGGGCCGCGTCGAGGTGATGGGCGGCACCTACAACGAGCCCAACACCAACCTCACCAGTCCGGAGACTACCATCCGAAACCTGGTGCACGGCATAGGGTTTCAGCGTGATGTGCTGGGTGCCGACCCAGCCACCGCGTGGCAGCTCGACGTGTTCGGCCACGACCCGCAATTCCCGGGCATGGCCGCCGACGCCGGCCTGACGTCGAGCTCGTGGGCCCGCGGACCACACCACCAATGGGGTCCGGCCTCCGGCGGTGACGTCGAGCGAATGCAGTTCTGCAGCGAGTTCGAATGGATTTCGCCGTCCGGCCGCGGGCTGCTCACCCACTACATGCCGGCGCACTATTCGGCGGGTTGGTGGATGGATTCGTCGACTTCGCTGGCCGAGGCTGAGAATGCCACCCGTGAGCTGTTCGAACAGCTCAAGAGGGTCGCACTGACCCGCAACGTGCTGCTGCCGGTCGGCACCGACTACACCCCGCCGAACAAGTGGGTCACCGCCATTCACCGCGACTGGGCCGCGCGCTACACCTGGCCGCGATTCGTCTGCGGGCTACCGCGCGAATTCTTTTCGGCGGTGCGCGCCGAACTCGCCGAGCGGGGCCCCAAACAAGGAGGGGTCGCGTCGCCGCAAACCCGCGACATGAACCCGATATACACCGGCAAGGACGTGTCGTACATCGACACCAAACTAGCCAACCGGGCCGCCGAAAATGCCGTCCTGGACGCCGAGCGCTTCGCCGTGTTCGCCGGGTTGCTGGCCGGCGCCGACTACCCGCAGGCGGCGATGGCCAAGGCATGGGTGCAGCTGGCATACGGCGCCCACCATGACGCCATCACCGGCTCGGAGTCCGACCAGGTCTACCTCGACCTGCTGACCGGATGGCGCGACGCGTGGGAGCTGGGCCGCGCGGCCCGCGACAACTCCTTGGCGCTGCTCTCCGGCGCGATCGCGGGTTCCGAGCACGCGGTCGTGGTCTGGAACCCGTTGGCACAGCAGCGAACCGACATCGTCACCGCCCGGCTGGAGGCGCCGATCGGAGCGGGCGTGCGAGTGCTGGACGGCGACGGCGCCGCGCTGCCCGCACACGTCGAGCACGGCGGGCGCTCCGTCACCTGGCTGGCGCGCGATGTGCCGTCGCTGGGCTGGCGGAGCTACCGGCTGGTCCCCACGGAAGAACCGACGGGCTGGCAGCCGGCGCCCGGGCCGAAATCGCCGAAATCTTCGAGATCGCCAACGAGCACTACCGGCTGGCCGTCGATGCGGCCCGCGGCGGGGCGGTGTCGTCCCTTGTTGAGCTGGTTGGTGCCGGGCGCCAGCTGATCGCCGACGGCCGGGTGGGCAACGAGCTTGCCGTCTACGAGGAATACTCGTCGCACCCCACGCAGGGCGAGGGTCCGTGGCACCTGCTGCCCAAGGGGCCGGTGATCGGTTCGGCCGATCTCCGGGATCGCCCGCCCGAGTGCGCGCCTACCACGGTCCGCTCGGTCAGCGGCTGGTGGTGGACGGCCGCATCGGCACACTACTGCGCTACACCCAGACCCTCACCCTGTGGCGCGGGGTGGCGCGGGTGGACTGCCGCACCACCATCCACGAGTTCAGCGGGGAAGACCGCTTGCTGCGACTGCGTTGGCCGTGCCCGGTGCCGGGCGCGCATGCCCGTCAGTGAGGTGGGCGACGCTGTCGTCGGGCGCGGGTTTGCGTTGCTGCACCCCGCTTCCGGTGGGCCCGAATCGGTGGACACCGCGCAGCACCTGTGGACCCTGGACAACCCCGCCTACGCGTGGTTCGGCCTGTCCTCGGCTGCGCGGGTCCGGGTCGGGGACGACACCCGGGCGGTGTCGGTGGCCGAGGTGGTGTCGCCGTCGGAGGCGGTGTCCGGTCCGCTGGCGCGCGAACTGATGGTCGCGCTGGTTCGCGCCGGTGTCACGGCCACCTGCAGCAGCGCCGGCAAGCCGCGGTACGGCAACCTCGACGTCGACTCCAATCTGCCCGACCTGCGCATCGCCCTCGGTGGGCCGGCCCGCAACGCCTTCACCAAGGCGCTGCTCGACGACGCCGACCCCGCCTACGCCGCCGAACTCGACCGGCAGCTGACCAAGACCGGCCGGGCCAGGGTGTGGGTGCCGGCGGCCAAACCGTTGGCGGCGGTTTGGCTGCCTGGTGCGGACGTGCGTTCCGTGCGAGCACTGCCGGTGCTGGTGATCGACGGCCGGGATGAGAAAAGTCTGGGTGCCGCGATCGCGTCGGTGGCCGACGACCTCGGCGACGCCGAGATCCTCGTCACCCAGCGGGCGGATGCGGAAATGGAACCTTTCGAAGCCCGCACCGTCGCGCTGCTCAACCGGGGAGTGCCTAGCTTCGCCGTCGACCCGGAGGGCACCCTGCACACCGCGTTGCTGCGGTCCTGCACCGGCTGGCCTTCCGGCGTCTGGATCGACGAACCGCGCCGCACCGCGCCCGACGGCTCGAACTTCCAGCTACAGCACTGGACACACGTTTTCGACTACGCGCTGGCCGGCGGCGACGGCGACTGGCGACAGGCCGGGATCCCGACGCGCAGCGAGCAGTTCTCCCACCCGCTGCGGGCGGTGTCGGCGCCGAAGCGGTCCGGCGAGCTGCCGTCCGTCGGCTCGCTGCTGCGGGTTGACCCCGCCGACTCGGTGCACCTGGGCGCCCTCAAGGCGGCCGGCAACCCGCTGGCGGCCGGTCGCACCCAGCGGGTAGAGCCCGGCGCGGTGGCGCTGCGCCTCGTGGAATCGACCGGCGCCGGCGCCCGCGTCGTCATCGGCTCCGAACTGGGCAAGGTGCGCGCGTTGCAGCGCGCCGACCTGCTGGAAAGGCCGTATGGAAAACCGGAAAAACCGGCACAGCGCAAACGATCTATCGACCTGCACGGATATGAAGTGGCTACCGTGCTGGCTCGGCTCGAGATCCCCAGGGCGATTACCGGTGCTACCGCGTTGGCCCCGGAAGCCGAGTCCGCCCAGCCGCTCTACGCGCGCTACTGGCTGCACAACCGCGGCCCCGCACCGCTGGGTGGCCTGCCGGTCGTCGCCCACCTACATCCGCAGTCAACCACCGCCGAGCCGGGTGAGCGGGTGGTGCTTCGTCTCACCGCGGCCAGCGACTGCAGCGATTCCGCGCTCGACGGCACGGTCGCCGTCATATGCCCGGACGGCTGGACGGTCACGCCGGCCGAGCTGCCGTTCACGCTGTGCAGTGGCGGGCACCAAGAAGCCGACATCGCACTGACGATTCCGGCCGGCTCCCAGCCCGGGCTCTATCCGGTCCGGGCTCAGCTGCGCGTCACCGGTGATGACGTCCCGGCCGCCTGGCGGCAGATGGTCGAGGACGTGTGCGTCGTGCAGGTCGGCGCGCGCCCCGAGACGGACCTGATCTACCTCGTTGACGGGCCCGCCGACGTCGAGCTGGCGGCCGGTGAGTCGGCCCGACTTGCCGTCACGATCGGCAGCGGCGCCGGGGCCGACCTGTCACTGGAGGCCCATCTGATCAGCCCGTGGGGCACCTGGGAGTGGGTCGGCCCGGCCGCCGTGGGAGCCGTCCTGCCCGCCCGCGGCACCGTCGAACTCGGCTTCGACGTAACACCGCCGGCGTGGCTGGAACCCGGCCAGTGGTGGGCCCTGGTCCGGGTCGGCTGCGCGGGCCAGCTGGTCTACTCGCCCGCGGTCAAGGTGACCGTGACATGAGCCATGTCAGCCCGGTAGCCACCGTCGCCGGCGCACCGGTTCCGGTCGATGAACTCGACGCGGCCCGAAGCGCGGCTGCGCACCGGTGCGCGCGCGGCCGTGCTGCCCGCGAGCGGGACCAGCGAGGGACGGCAACTGCGGCGCTGGCTCACGCAACTGATCGTGACCGAGCGGGTGGTGGCCGCCGAGGCGGCGGCACGCGGCCTGGCCGCCGGGGACGCCCCGACCGAAGCCGAGCTGCTGCCCGATGTGACGGCCCGGCTGGAGATCGGCAGCGTCGCCGCGGCGGCGCTGGCGGATCCGCGCGCCCGGGCACTGTTCGCCGCTGTGACTGCGGCGGTGCAGGTCAGCGACGACGACGTAGCCGACTACCACGCCCGCAACCCGCTCCGGTTCGCGCCGCCTCGCCCCGACCACCACGGCTGGCGCGCCCCGCCGGCGGCCGGGCCGCCGCTGGATCAGGTGCGCCCCGCGATCACCGAGCTGTTGCTGGGCGCAGCGCGGCGCCGCACCTTCCGGACCTGGCTGGACGTGCGCAGGGCCGAGCTGGTCGAGCTGGCCCCCGGCTACGAGCATCCAGGCGACCCTCGCCAACCCGACAACACCCACCGGCACTGATGCTCACCCTGTGCCTGGACATCGGCGGCACCAAGATCGCCGCCGGCCTGGCCGACGCCGCGGGCGTGCTGGTGCACACCGCTGTCCGTCCCACCCCGCACGGCGTTGCCGCGGAGGAGGTCTGGGCGGCGGTCGAGGCGACGATCGCCGACGCGGTTCGCACCGCCGGCGGCGCGGTCGCTGCGGTGGGCATCGCCTCGGCGGGCCCCGTCGACCTGCCCAGCGGCACCGTCAGCCCGATCAACATCCCGTGCTGGCGCGGTTTCCCGCTGCGGGACAGGGTCGCGGCCATGTTTCCCGGGGTTCCCGGCGTCCCGGTGCGGATGGGCGGTGACGGCGTGTGCATGGCGCTCGGCGAGCACTGGCGAGGCGCCGGTCGGGGTGCGCGGTTCCTTCTCGGCATGGTGGTATCCACCGGTGTGGGGGGCGGATTGGTTCTCGACGGCGTCCCGTACGACCGGCCGCACCGGCAATGCCGGGCACGTCGGTCACGTGGTGGTGGAGCAAGACGGCGAGCGGTGCACGTGCGGCGGCCGCGGCTGCGTCGAGACCGTCGCCGCCGGGCCTTGGCTGGTGCGCTGGGCGCGCGCCAACGGTTGGTCGGCTCCGCCCGGCGCCGGCGCCAGGGAGCTGGCCGGTGCCGCGGCGGCCGGAGACGCGGTCGCGGTGCGGGCGTTCCGCCGGGGCGCGAATGGGCTCGCGGCGATGATCGCCTCGGTGGGCGCGGTGTGCGACCTGGACCTAGTCGTCATCGGGGGAGGCGTCGCCAAGTCCGGTCAGCTGCTTTTCGACCCACTGCGCGCGGCGTTGGCCGACTACGCGGGGCTCGACTTTATTGCGGGCCTGCGCGTGGTGCCGGCAGAGCTGGGCGGCGATGCCGGCCTGGTTGGGGCGGCCAGGCTCGCGGGAGTACCTCAGGGGCAGCAAAAGGGGCAGCAAAAGGGGTAGCAAAAACCAGTCGAATAAGCGGTAGCGTCAGTAGTTACTCGGCGATGTGAGGGGAGAACCATGAAGCGCTGCATCGTTGGAGGACTGGCCGTCGTACTGATCGGCGGAGGGCTGGTCGCCGCGGCGCCACCGGCCGCCGCCGCTGCCAGTACGGAGGACCGTTTATCAGCAAGTGCGATGGACCATTTCAGCCCGACGGCACCTGGCAACGTTGCGTTGTATTCACCCACTTGGTGCCCAGCGGTGCGAGTTCCTTCCTCATGCCGGAGAGGCGCTGCGATTTGATGGGCCCTGGCCAGAATCCTGGGGGTTTCGGCTTCGCTGACTCACCGATGCGCATCGACGACTGAGCCGGCAATACGCCGTTTTGGCTGATCGCCGCGCGTCGCGCTATTGTGGTTGCCGATCCACCGAAGACCGTCGGTCACCGAGCAATCGGTTGAAGGTCCGGGAACATCCGGGCGGCCCACGCAGGAGGACGAGGCATTACCGCCGGCCGCGCGCCGGCGTATCTCAACGCCCCGGCCGCTTCCTGCGCCGGGGCGTTCGTCGTTCCTGGGTCCAGACTTAGTTCACCTCAGGAGGTATGCATGGCCAGGGCTGACAAGGCCACCGCCGTTGCAGACATTACGGAGCAGTTCAAGAGCTCAACCGCAACCGTGATCACCGAGTACCGCGGGCTGACCGTCGCCAACCTGGCCGAGCTGCGCCGCTCGCTGACCGGTTCGGCGACGCTACGCGGTGGCCAAGAACACGCTCATCAAGCGGGCAGCTTCGGAAGCGGGCGTCGAGGGTCTCGACGAGCTGTTCGCCGGCCCGACGGCGATCGCGTTCGTCACCGGCGAGCCGGTCGACGCCGCCAAGGCGATCAAGACCTTCGCCAAGGAGCACAAGGCGCTGGTCATCAAGGGCGGCTACATGGACGGTCACCCGCTGACCGTCGCCGAGGTCGAGCGCATCGCCGACCTGGAGTCGCGAGAGGTGCTGCTGGCCAAGCTGGCCGGCGCCATGAAGGGCAACCTCGCCAAGGCCGCCGGGCTGTTCAATGCGCCCGCGTCGCAGATGGCCCGACTGTTGGCCGCACTGCAGGAGAAGAAGGCGTCGGACCCGGGCCGCAGCCGCCCCGGCAGAGGCCGCCGACCGAGACAGCCATCGAGACGCCCGAGGCAGCCGCCGAGGCTCCGGCCGCAGAACCAGCCCCAGCCGAATAACCCAGCACCCAAAATCAGAAAATCAGGAAGGACCCCACACCATGCCCAAGCTCTCTGGCGACGAACTGCTCGACGCATTCAAGGAAATGACCCTGTTGGAGCTCTCCGACTTCGTCAAGAAGTTCGAGGAGACCTTCGAGGTCACCGCGGCCGCGCCGGTCGCTGTTGCCGCCGCGGGCGCAGCCGGCCGGCTGCCGCCGAGGCCGCCGAGGAGCAGACCGAGTTCGACGTCATCCTCGAGGCCGCCGGCGAAAAGAAGATCGGCGTCATCAAGGTCGTCCGCGAGATCGTCTCCGGCCTGGGCCTCAAGGAGGCCAAGGACCTGGTCGACGGCGCGCCCAAGCCGCTGCTGGAGAAGGTCGCCAAGGAGGCCGCCGACGAGGCCAAGGCCAAGCTCGAGGCCGCCGGCGCCACCGTCACCGTCAAGTAGTTCAACTCGCGAAAACCCCCGGGGCCGCCCCGGTCGCCTGGGGGTTTCGTGCGTTCAGCTCTGCGCCGAACGCCGCGCGGAACGACTGCTGCACCCGCTCGGGTGAATCTCCCAGGGCGACAAGTAGATTCGTGAACATCGAGCCGAGCACCGGCCCGACCGCCGCGCCGTCCGTCGCCGTAAAACCCGGCCAGTTCGAGCATCACGAACCCGTGTATCAGCGCCCAGAACTGGGCCGCGGTGGCTACCACCGTTGCGTCGTCGTCCGCGGAGCCAACGCTGATCCGGCCGGCCAGCGTCGACCGGCGTACCGCCGCGCACCACGTGCGCGAAGCTGGGGATGTGCTGCTCGATCTCGGCCACCGTCAATGTCAGGATGTTGACGACCGGCGCGTTGATGCCGTGGGCGCTGGTGCTGCCGAACATCAGCCGATACATGTGCGGGCGCTCGATCGCGTAGCGCCGATACGCCATGCCGGTGGCCAGCAAATCGGCCACCGGGTCGTCTGTCTCCGGCACCGACAGCGCGGCGTCGAACTGCCGCAGGCCCTCCGAGGCGACCGCGGCGATCAGCGCCCGCATCCCGCCGAAATGGGTGTAGACCGCCATCGTCGAGGTCCCGGCGGCGCTGGCCACCTTGCGGGTCTGCAGCGCATCGGGGCCGTGTTCGTCGAGCAGAGCGACGGCGGCATGCACCAGCTCGTCGCGAACACTGCGTTCGGTCTGGGAAGTCATCCTTGCCATCTTCTCATCGGCGGCGTACGGTTCAAATAACGCTGAAATAACAATGTTATAGGAGCTCAGGCATGACTGCAACGCAAACCGCCAAGTCCGGGAACCCGTATCTCGAAGGCTTCCTGGCGCCGGTGACCGCCGAATTGACCGCGACCGACCTGCAGGTCACCGGGCACATCCCGGAGCACCTCAACGGGCGCTACCTGCGCAACGGGCCCAACCCGGCTCGCCGAGGTCGACCCCGCGACCTATCACTGGTTCACCGGCGACGGCATGGTGCACGGCGTCGCGCTGCGCGACGGGAAGGCCCGCTGGTACCGCAACCGCTGGGTGCGCAGCCCGGCCGTATGCGCCGCTCTGGGCGAGCCGCGCCCGGCCGGGCTCAACCCACGGGCCGGCATGCTGGCCCTGGGCGCCAACACCAATGTGTTGACGCCACGCCGGCCGGACCCTGGCGCTCGTCGAAGGTGGGGATCGCCAACTACGAACTCACCGACGAGCTCGACACCGTCGGCACCTGCGATTTCGACGGCACCCTGTCCGGCGGCTACACCGCCCACCCGCACCGCGATCCGCACGACCGGCGAACTGCACGCGCTGTCCTACTCGTTCGCGCGCGGACGGACGGTGCAGTACTCGGTGATCGACACCGCAGGGCCGCGCCCGCCGCACCGTCGACATCGAGGTGTCGGGTCGCCGATGATGCATGACTTCTCGCTGACCGATAAGTATGTGGTGATCTACGACCTGCCGGTGACGTTTGACCCGGTGCAGGTGATGCCCGCGGCCGTGCCGCGCTGGCTGCAACTACGCCGGCCCGGCTGGTGGTGCAGTCGCTGATCGGACGCGTCCGGATCCCCAGCCCGATCGCGGCGATGGCCAACCGCGACACGCGTCGCCCGGCATCGGATCCCTACGCCTGGAATGCCCGACTATCCGGCGCGCATCGGAGTCATGCCTCGCGAGGGCGGCAACGGCGACGTGCGCTGGTTCGACATCGAACCCTGCTACGTCTACCACCCGCTCAACGCCTATTCGGAGATCCGGGACGGCACCGAGATTCCTGGTCCTCGACGTGGTGCGCTACTCGCGGATGTTCGACCGCGACCGGCGCGGACCCGGTGACAGCCAGCCCACCGCTGGACCGCTGGACCATCAACCTGACGACCGGCGCGGTGACCACCGAATGCCGCGACGACCGGCCGCAGGAGTTTCCGCGGATCAACGAGACCCTGACTGGGCGGCCGGCACCGGTTCGGCTACACCGTCGGCATCGACGGTGGCTTCCTCGCCGCGGGCGGATCGGAGATGTCGACGCCGCTGTACAAGCACGACTACGCGACCGGGTCCAGCGAGGTCGCCCCACTCGATCCCGACCTTCTGATCGGCGAGATGTCTTTCGTGCCGAACCCCGTTCAGGCCCGGCGGACCGGGCCGAAGACGACGGGATCCTGATGGGCTACGGCATCACCGTGGCCGCGACGAAGGCCAACTGCTGCTGCTGGACGCCCAGACCCTGGAGTCGGTCGCCACGGTGCACCTGCCGCAGCGGGTACCGATGGGCTTCCACGGCAATTGGGCGCCGCTGAGTGAGTAACGGGCCCGGCCTGGCCGATATTGTTATCGATGCAACCGTGATGTCGTCGCCCCGAGCGTGCGCTACAGTGACTCAAGCCACATAAAGGGGCAGGTGGCGGCTTGTAAGAATGTCGATATCGGAAGGATCTCCCTATGGGCGTCGCAATCGAGGTCAACGGACTGACGAAGTCCTTCGGGTCCTCGAAGATCTGGGAAGACGTCACGCTGACGATCCCCGCGGGTGAGGTCAGCGTGCTGCTGGGCCCGTCGGGTACCGGCAAGTCGGTGTTCCTGAAGTCGCTGATCGGTCTGCTGCGGCCGGAACGCGGCTCGATCCTCATCGACGGCACCGACATCATCGAATGCTCGGCCAAGGAGCTCTACGAGATCCGCACGCTGTTCGGCGTGCTGTTCCAGGACGGCGCGCTGTTCGGTTCGATGAACCTCTACGACAACACCGCCTTCCCGCTGCGCGAGCACACCAAGAAGAAGGAAAGCGAGATCCGTGACATCGTCATGGAGAAGCTGACCATGGTCGGTCTGCCCGGACGACGAGCGGAAGTTCCCCGGCGAGATCTCCGGTGGTATGCGCAAGCGTGCCGGCCTGGCCCGCGCGCTGGTGCTCGACCCGCAGATCATCCTCTGTCGACGAGCCCGACTCCGGTCTGGACCCGGTCCGTACCGCCTACCTGAGCCAGCTGATCATCGACATCAACGCCCAGATCGACGCCACCATGCTGATCGTGACGCACAACATCAACATCGCCCGCACGGTGCCCGGACAACATGGGCATGCTGTTCCGCAAGCACCTGGTCATGTTCGGCCCCCGCGAGGTGCTGCTGACCAGCGAGGAGCCGGTCGTGCGAGCAGTTCCTCAACGGTCGCCGTATCGGCCCGATCGGCATGTCCGAGGAGAAGGACGAGGCCACCATGGCCGAAGAGCAGGCCATGGTCGATGCCGGTCACCACACCGGTGGTACCGAGGAAATCGAGGGCGTGCCGCCGCAGATCGTCGCGACGCCGGGGATGCCGGAGCGTAAGGCGGTCGCTCGGCGCCAGGCCCGGGTGCGCGAGATGCTGCACACGCTGCCCAAGGACGCCCAGGCGGCGATCCTCGATGATCTCGAGGGTACCGCACAAGTTCCCTTCGCACGAGTTCGGTGACAGAAACTCTCAACCCCGATGGCCTCGGCCGTCGGCTCGTCGCTGCACGCGGACCGGGCGTTGCGGGATTGCTGCGGGTCGCAGTGCAAAGATTTCACGATAACTCGCCGTAACTTGCCGCCCGCCCCCTTGACGTCGGGGCGCTAAACGGGCCAATCTGTTGGGCAGCATGTGTCGCTCTATTCAGGGAACGTCGAGATCGCCAGCCAGCGCCAGACTCCCGTGGACGCCCTGTGCTGGGTAGTTGAGGAATGCGCGCGTCTGCGCTATTGTTGGACGTTGCGCTGGCTACTTCCTGCCCACCTCACCCGCCACCTGACACTGTGGTCTTAGCCTGAGCCCGTTTGAGGCTCAGCTATTCAGTTGCGTTCGTGAGATTCGGGCAGATCGTTCGCCGGCCGAACCGACACAATTTATTGCGGCGAACAGGCCGGTGGCCCAGGCTCTCGTGGGTCGCACGAGGTGCTGGAAGGATGCATCTTGGCAGATTTCCGCCAGAGCAAGATCGACCCCACATCAAGTTCTACCGAAAGCCTCGCTAATACGCTCCGTGCCGGGAGCACCTAACCGAGTTTCATTCGCCAAGCTCCGTGAACCGCTTGAGGTTCCGGGGCTGCTTGACGTGCAGACCGACTCTTTCGAGTGGCTGATCGGCTCGTCGCGTTGGCGCGAGATCGCTGCCGCTCGGGGGGACGTCAAGCCGGTGGGTGGCCTCGAAGAGGTGCTCTACGAGCTGTCGCCGATCGAGGACTTCTCGGGCTCGATGTCGCTGTCTTTCTCCGACCCGCGTTTCGACGAAGTCAAAGCACCGGTTGACGAGTGCAAAGACAAGGACATGACGTACGCGGCCCCGCTGTTCGTCACGGCCGAGTTCATCAACAACAACACCGGCGAGATCAAGAGCCAGACGGTGTTCATGGGTGACTTCCCGATGATGACCGAGAAGGGCACCTTCATCATCAACGGGACCGAGCGTGTGGTCGTCAGCCAGCTGGTGCGCTCGCCCGGTGTCTACTTCGACGAGACCATCGACAAGTCCACCGAGAAGACGCTGCACAGCGTCAAGGTGATCCCCAGCCGCGGTGCGTGGCTGGAGTTCGACGTCGACAAGCGCGACACCGTCGGTGTGCGCATCGACCGCAAGCGCCGCCAGCCCGTCACGGTGCTGCTCAAGGCTCTGGGCTGGACCAACGAGCGGATCCACGAGCGGTTCGGCTTCTCCGAGATCATGATGTCGACGCTGGAGAAGGACAACACCGCCGGCACCGACGAGGCGCTGCTGGACATCTACCGCAAGCTGCGCCCGGGCGAGCCGCCCACCAAGGAGTCCGCGCAGACGCTGCTGGAGAACCTGTTCTTCAAGGAGAAGCGCTACGACCTGGCCCGGGTGGGCCGCTACAAGGTCAACAAGAAGCTCGGGCTGCACGTCGGGCGAGCCGATCACGACGTTCGACGCTGACCGAAGAGGACGTCGTCGCCACCATCGAGTACCTGGTCCGCCTGCACGAGGGCCAGACCTTGATGACCGTCCCCGGCGGCGTCGAGGTTCCGGTGGAAACCGACGACATCGACCACTTCGGCAACCGCCGCCTGCGCACCGTCGGCGAGCTGATCCAGAACCAGATCCGGGTCGGCATGTCCAGGATGGAGCGGGTCGTCCGCGAGCGGATGACCACCCAGGACGTCGAGGCGATCACGCCGCAGACGCTGATCAACATCCGGCCGGTGGTCGCCGCGATCAAGGAGTTCTTCGGCACCAGCCAGCTGTCGCAGTTCATGGACCAGAACAACCCGCTGTCGGGCCTGACCCACAAGCGCCGGCTGTCGGCGCTGGGTCCGGGCGGTCTGTCGCGTGAGCGCGCCGGGCCTGGAGGTCCGTGACGTGCACCCGTCGCACTACGGCCGGATGTGCCCGATCGAGACCCCGGAGGGTCCGAACATCGGCCTGATCGGTTCGCTGTCGGTGTACGCGCGGGTCAACCCGTTCGGGTTCATCGAGACGCCGTACCGCAAGGTGTCGAGGGTGTCGTCACCGACGAGATCCACTACCTGACCGCCGACGAGGAGGACCGCCACGTCGTGGCGCAGGCCAACTCGCCGATCGACGACGACGGCCGGTTCATCGAGGCACGCGTCCTGGTCCGCCGGAAGGAGGGCGAGGTCGAGTACGTGACCTCGTCCGAGGTGGACTACATGGACGTCTCGCCGCGCCAGATGGTGTCGGTGGCCACGGCCATGATCCCGTTCCTCGAGCACGACGACGCCAACCGTGCCCTGATGGGTGCCAACATGCAGCGCCAGGCGGTTCCGCTGGTGCGCAGCGAGGCGCCGCTGGTGGGTACCGGCATGGAGTTGCGCGCGGCGATCGACGCCGGCGACGTCGTCGTCGCCGACAAGGCCGGCGTCATCGAGGAGGTGTCCGCCGACTACATCACCGTGATGGCCGACGACGGCACCCGGCACACCTACCGGATGCGCAAGTTCGCCCGCTCCAACCACGGCACCTGCGCCAACCAGTCGCCGATCGTCGACGCGGGAGACCGCGTCGAGGCCGGCCAGGTCATCGCCGACGGTCCGTGCACCGAGAACGGTGAGATGGCGCTGGGCAAGAACCTGCTGGTCGCCGATCATGCCGTGGGAAGGCCACAACTACGAGGACGCGATCATCCTCTCCAACCGTCTGGTCGAGGAGGACGTGCTCACCTCGATCCACATCGAGGAGCACGAGATCGATGCCCGCGACACCAAGCTGGGCGCCGAGGAGATCACCCGGGACATCCCGAACGTCTCCGACGAGGTGCTGGCCGACCTCGACGAGCGCGGCATCGTCCGCATCGGCGCCGAGGTTCGCGACGGCGACATCCTGGTCGGCAAGGTCACCCCGAAGGGGGAGACCGAGCTGACGCCGGAGGAGCGCCTGCTGCGCGCCATCTTCGGCGAGAAGGCCCGCGAGGTCCGCGACACCTCGCTGAAGGTGCCGCACGGCGAGTCCGGCAAGGTCATCGGCATCCGGGTGTTCTCCCGCGAGGACGACGACGAACTGGCCGCCGGCGTCAACGAGCTGGTCCGGGTCTACGTGGCCCAGAAGCGCAAGATCTCCGACGGCGACAAGCTGGCCGGACGCCACGGCAACAAGGGCGTGATCGGCAAGATCCTGCCGGTCGAGGACATGCCGTTCATGCCGGACGGCACCCCGGTCGACATCATCCTGAACACCCACGGTGTGCCGCGACGGATGAACATCGGCCAGATCCTGGAGACCCACCTCGGGTGGGTCGCCAAGTCCGGCTGGAACATCGAGGGTTCCCCCGAGTGGGCGGCCAACCTGCCCGAGGAGTTGCTGCACGCGCAGCCGAACCAGATCGTGTCGACGCCGGTGTTCGACGGCGCCAAGGAGGAGGAGCTGCAGGGCCTGCTGTCGGCCACGCTGCCCAACCGCGACGGCGACGTGATGGTGAACGGCGACGGCAAGGCCAAGCTGTTCGATGGGCGCAGCGGCGAGCCGTTCCCGTACCCGGTGACGGTTGGCTACATGTACATCATGAAGCTGCACCACCTGGTGGACGACAAGATCCACGCCCGCTCCACCGGCCCGTACTCGATGATCACCCAGCAGCCGCTGGGCGGTAAGGCACAGTTCGGTGGCCAGCGGTTCGGTGAGATGGAGTGCTGGGCCATGCAGGCCTACGGTGCCGCGTACACGCTGCAGGAGCTGTTGACCATCAAGTCCGACGACACCGTCGGCCGGGTCAAGGTCTACGAGGCGATCGTCAAGGGCGAGAACATCCCGGAGCCGGGTATCCCCGAGTCGTTCAAGGTGCTGCTCAAGGAGCTGCAGTCGCTGTGCCTCAATGTCGAGGTGCTGTCGTCCGACGGCGCGGCGATCGAGCTGCGCGAGGGCGAGGACGAAGACCTTGAGCGGGCTGCGGCCAACCTGGGAATCAACTTGTCCCGCAACGAATCCGCCTCTGTCGAGGATCTCGCTTAATCAACGTTTTGGTTTTACTAAACCCGCAAGGGGAAAGGGAGTTACGTGCTCGACGTCAACTTCTTCGATGAACTCCGTATTGGTCTGGCCACCGCGGATGACATCAGGCAATGGTCTTTCGGCGAGGTCAAGAAGCCGGAGACGATCAACTACCGCACGCTGAAGCCGGAGAAGGACGGCCTGTTCTGCGAGAAGATCTTCGGGCCGACTCGCGACTGGGAGTGCTACTGCGGCAAGTACAAGCGCGTCCGCTTCAAGGGCATCATCTGTGAGCGCTGCGGCGTCGAGGTGACCCGCGCCAAGGTGCGTCGTGAGCGGATGGGCCACATCGAGTTGGCCGCGCCCGTCACGCACATCTGGTATTTCAAGGGTGTGCCGTCGCGCCTGGGGTACCTGCTGGACCTGGCGCCCAAGGATCTCGAGAAGATCATCTACTTCGCCGCCTACGTGATCACGGCAGTCGACGACGAGATGCGTCACAACGAGCTGTCGACGCTCGAGGCCGAAATCCTGGTGGAGCGCAAGGGCGTTGAGGACCAGCGCGACGCCGAGCTGGAAGCGCGTGCCCAGAAGCTCGAGGCCGACATGAAGGAGCTCGAGGACGAGGGCGCCAAGTCCGACGTCAAGCGCAAGGTGCGCGACGGCGGCGAACGCGAAATGCGCCAGCTTCGTGACCGCGCGCAGCGCGAGCTGGATCGGCTGGAGGAAATTTGGAATACCTTCACCAAGCTGGCCCCCAAGCAGCTGATCGTGGACGAGAACCTCTACCGCGAGCTCATCGACCGCTACGGCGAGTACTTCACCGGCGCCATGGGCGCTGAGTCGATCCAGAAGCTGATGCAGAACTTCGACATCGAGGCCGAGGCCGAGTCGCTACGTGAGGTGATTCGAAGCGGCAAGGGGCAGAAGAAGCTTCGCGCGCTCAAGCGGCTCAAGGTGGTCGCGGCGTTCCAGCTGTCGGGCAACTCGCCGATGGGCATGGTGCTCGACGCCGTCCCGGTCATCCCGCCGGAACTGCGCCCGATGGTGCAGCTCGACGGTGGGCGGTTCGCCACGTCCGACTTGAATGACCTGTACCGCCGGGTGATCAACCGCAATAACCGGCTCAAGAGGCTGATCGATCTGGGTGCGCCCGAAATCATCGTCAACAACGAGAAGCGGATGTTGCAAGAGTCCGTAGACGCGTTGTTCGACAACGGCCGCCGCGGCCGGCCGGTCACCGGTCCGGGCAACCGTCCGTTGAAGTCGCTGAGCGATTTGCTCAAGGGCAAGCAGGGCCGGTTCCGTCAGAACCTGCTCGGTAAGCGTGTCGACTACTCGGGCCGTTCGGTCATCGTCGTCGGCCCGCAGCTCAAGCTGCATCAGTGCGGCCTGCCCAAGCTGATGGCGCTGGAGCTGTTCAAGCCATTCGTGATGAAGCGGCTGGTCGACCTCAACCACGCGCAGAACATCAAGAGCGCCAAGCGAATGGTGGAGCGCCAGCGTCCGCAGGTGTGGGACGTGCTGGAAGAGGTCATCGCCGAGCACCCGGTGTTGCTGAACCGCGCACCCACCCTGCACCGGCTGGGTATTCAGGCATTCGAGCCAATGCTGGTGGAAGGCAAGGCGATTCAGCTGCACCCGCTGGTCTGTGAGGCGTTCAACGCCGACTTCGACGGCGACCAGATGGCGGTGCACCTGCCACTGAGCGCCGAGGCGCAGGCCGAGGCCCGCATTCTGATGTTGTCGTCCAACAACATCCTGTCGCCGGCGTCCGGCCGCCCGTTGGCCATGCCGCGACTTGACATGGTGACCGGGCTTTACTTCCTGACCACCGAGATCGACGGCGACACAGGCGAATACCGGGCGGCCGGGAAGGACAGCCCCGAGACGGGCGTGTACTCCTCGCCGGCCGAGGCGATCATGGCGGCCGACCGCGGCCTGCTCTCGGTGCGGGCCAAGATCAAGGTGCGGCTTTCCCAGCTGCGTCCGCCGGCCGAGATCGAGGCCGAGCTGTTCGGCGCCAACGGCTGGCGGCCGGGCGACGCGTGGATTGCCGACACCACGCTGGGCCGGGTGATGTTCAACGAGTTGCTGCCGCTGGGCTATCCGTTCGTGAACAAGCAGATGCACAAGAAGGTGCAGGCCGCGATCATCAACGACCTGGCCGAGCGTTACCCGATGATCGTGGTCGCGCAGACCGTAGACAAGCTCAAGGACGCCGGGTTCTACTGGGCGACCCGAAGCGGTGTCACGGTTTCCATGGCCGACGTGCTGGTGCCGCCGCGTAAGAAGGAGATCCTCGACCACTACGAGGAGCGGGCCGACAAGGTCGAAAAGCAGTTCCAGCGTGGTGCTTTGAACCACGACGAGCGCAACGAGGCGCTGGTGGAGATCTGGAAGGAAGCCACCGACGAGGTGGGTCAGGCGCTGCGGGACCACTACCCGGTCGACAACCCGATCATCACGATCGTCGACTCCGGGGCCACGGGTAACTTCACCCAGACCCGGACGCTGGCCGGCATGAAGGGCCTGGTGACCAACCCGAAGGGTGAGTTCATCCCGCGTCCGGTCAAGTCGTCGTTCCGCGAGGGCCTGACCGTGCTGGAGTACTTCATCAACACCCACGGCGCTCGAAAGGGCTTGGCGGACACCGCGTTGCGTACTGCCGACTCCGGGTATCTGACCCGTCGTCTGGTTGACGTGAGTCAGGACGTCATCGTCCGCGAGCACGACTGCCAGACCGAGCGTGGCATCGTCGTCGAGCTGGCCGAGCGTCAGCCCGACGGCTCGCTGATCCGCGACCCGTACATCGAAACATCGGCGTACGCGCGGACTCTGGGCGCCGACGCGGTGGATGAGGCCGGCAACGTCGTCGTCGCGCGCGGCCAGGACCTGGGTGACCCGTCGATCGACGCCCTGCTGGCTGCGGGCATCACGCAGATCAAGGTGCGCTCGGTGCTGACGTGTACCACCGGCACCGGTGTGTGCGCGACCTGCTACGGGCGGTCCATGGCCACCGGCAAGCTGGTCGACATCGGCGAGGCCGTCGGCATCGTGGCCGCCCAGTCCATCGGTGAGCCCGGCACGCAGTTGACCATGCGTACCTTCCACCAGGGCGGTGTCGGTGAGGACATCACCGGCGGTCTGCCCCGGGTCCAGGAGCTGTTCGAGGCCCGCATCCCGCGCGGCAAGGCGCCGATCGCCGACGTCACCGGGCGGATCCGGCTCGAGGACAGCGACCGCTTCTACAAGATCACCGTCGTGCCCGACGACGGCGGCGAGGAAGTGGTCTACGACAAGCTGTCCAAGCGGCAACGGCTTCGCGTGTTCAAGCACGAGGACGGTTCCGAGCGGGTGCTCTCCGACGGCGACCACGTCGAGGTGGGCCAGCAGCTGATGGAAGGCTCCGCCGACCCGCACGAGGTGCTGCGGGTTCAGGGCCCCCGGGAGGTGCAGATCCACCTCGTCCGTGAGGTCCAGGATGTCTACCGCGCTCAGGGTGTGTCGATCCACGACAAGCACATCGAGGTGATCGTTCGCCAGATGCTGCGCCGCGTCACCATCATCGACTCGGGCGCGACGGAGTTCCTGCCCGGCTCGCTGATCGAACGTGCGGAGTTCGAGGCGGAGAACCGCCGGGTAGTGGCCGAGGGCGGCGAGCCCGCGGCGGGCCGGCCGGTGCTGATGGGTATCACGAAGGCGTCGCTGGCCACCGACTCGTGGCTGTCGGCGGCGTCGTTCCAGGAGACCACGCGAGTGCTCACCGATGCGGCGATCAACTGTCGCAGCGACAAGCTCAACGGTCTGAAGGAGAACGTGATTATCGGAAAGCTGATCCCGGCCGGTACCGGTATCAACCGCTACCGCAACATCCAGGTGCAACCCACCGAGGAGGCCCGGGCCGCGGCTTACACGATCCCGTCCTACGAGGACCAGTACTACAGCCCGGACTTCGGTCAGAACACCGGAGCCGCGGTTCCGCTGGACGACTACGGTTACTCGGATTACCGGTAGGTAGCGCGAGCGCTGCTCGGCGGGTGTCGGCGTGAGTCAGGACGACGGCGGTCCGGAGCTCGGGTTAAGTCAGCTGCTGGCCGCCCCGCCACCCGCCGAAGCGGTCATCGATCGCGTTGCGCTGCAACACCACCGAGACGTCGCGGTGGTCACGCTGAGTCATCCGCAGGCGCAGAATGCGCTGAATTTGGCCAGCTGGCGCCGCCTTAAGCTGCTGTTCGACGAACTTGCGGGCGAACGTGATCTGCGGGCGGTGGTGCTTCGCGGCGCCGGTGACAAGGCGTTCGCCGCGGGCGCCGACATCAAAGAGTTTCCAGACACCCGGATGAGCGCCGGGGACGCGGCCATCTACAACGAGAGCGTGGCCGCCGCGCTCACCGCGTTGGTCGCGGTGCCGGTTCCGGTCATTGCGGCGATCCGCGGGCTTGCCGTCGGCGGCGGTTGTGAGCTGAGCACCGCCTGCGATGTGCGCATCGCCAGCGACGATGCTCGCTTCGGCATCCCGATCGGCAAGCTCGGGGTCATCCTCGGGTTCACCGAGGCCGACTCCGTTGCGCGCCTGATCGGTCCGGCTGCCCTGAAGTATTTGTTGTTCAGTGGGGAACTGATCGACGTAACGGACGCCGCGCGCTGGGGATTGGTGCAAAAGGTCGTCACGCCCGACGATTTGGCAGACGCGACGGCCAGACTTGTGGGCCAGATCTGTCGGCAGTCGGCGGTGACCATGCGCGCGTCGAAAGCGGTTGCCAATATGCACGGCCGAGCGCTGACCGCCGCCGACACGGATGCCCTGATCCGGTTCAGTGTCGAAGCCTATGAGGGAGCGGACCTGCGAGAAGGCGTGGCGGCCTTTAGTCAGGGACGCCCGCCCCGGTTTGATCGTTAGCGTTGTGATCTGAGATGGCAGCACTGGACGGCATTCGCGTGGTGGACTTGACCCGGTACCTGTCCGGTCCCACATTGACCATGCTGCTGGCCGATCTGGGTGCCGATGTCATCAAGGTGGAGGCGCTTCCCACCGGCGACCCGGCTCGCGAGTCCGGGCCATTCCATGGCACCGAGAGCGTCTATTACCTTGCGTCGAACCGAAATAAGCGCAGCGTTGCCCTCGATCTGCGGACCGGGGCAGGCATGGCGGCATGCCGCGACTTGATCCGCGATGCCGACGTGTTCGTACATAACTTCAAACCCGGTACCGCCGAGGCCATGGGTTTGGGCGCGGAAACCCTACGGGAGTTATATCCGCGGTTGGTGTACGTCGCGTTGAGCGGCTTCGGCCAGCGTCCACCCGGGTCGGCATTACCCGGATTCGACCAGACCGCGCAAGCGATCTCGGGCTTGATGAGCGTCACCGGCACCCCCGACACCGGACCCCTTCGGGTTGGGATCGCCGTCGCGGACTCGTCGACCGGTGTGTTCGGCGCGGTCGGCGTCCTGGCGGCCCTGTACGAAAGAGAGCGAACCGGTGTCGGCGCGGTGGTGGAGGGGTCGCTGATGCAGTCGATGCTGACGCTGCTGTCCTACCAGGCGCAGAAGTACCTCAGCATCGGCGTGGTGCCGACCCAGGACGGCAATGATCATCCGATCATGTTTCCGCAGGGGACATTCAAAACCGGCGATGGTGCCATGACCCTGGCGTGCGGCAACGAAAAGATGTGGCATCGGCTGTGCTCGGCCCTGGGCATGCCGGCGTGGGAGAATGAAGAACGCTTCGTCGACAACGCCGCGCGGATGCAACATCGCGTCGAGCTGAGGCGCCTGATCGAAAACGTGCTGGCGACCAAGACGACCCGGGAATGGTTGGGAATCATCGGTGACTCCGGCGTTCCGTGTGGACCCGTGCTCACCGTTGACCAGGCTCTCGACCACCCGATAACCGCCGGCCTCAGTATGGTCGTCACCGCCGATCACAGGTCGCTTGGCGCGCTGAAACTGCTCGGGCAGTCGGTCAATGTCAGCGGTAGCGAAAGCGCCTGGCTGCGGTACCCGCCGCCACTGCTGGGCGAGCATACATCCGAGGTCCTGCGGGAGGCGGGTTACGACGAGTCAGCTATCGATGCGCTCATCGCGGGCCAGCGGGCGGTACAGTGGCGTCCCACGGAGTGAGCGAGACGGCGGAGGTGGATCGGTGACGGATGAGCAGTCGGTGGCGGTTAACGACGTTGGGGGCGTTACGTTTAACGTCGCCGATCGACTCGCGATCATCAACTTGCTCGGCGCCTACGCCTTTACCTACGACAACGACCGGCTCGACGATTTTCGCGCGTTGTTCACCGAGTCACCGGAGCTGGTGTTGTGGCACGAGGGTCAGGTGCTGTCGAGCGACATCGATACGGTGATGAGCTTTCTCAAAGCCAGGAAGGCGGCGTTCAACCGCGAAGGCAACCGGCGCCGACACGCGTTGAACTCGTTCTGGTTCAGCAGCCAAATCGCGACCGAGGCGACCGGGCACTGCTATGTGCAGGTATTCGCCATCCGTGGCGGCGGCCCGCCAGCTGCGGAGCTGACCGCCTGCTACGACTTCACCGCGTCAAAGCAGGATGGTGTCTGGAGATTGAGCCGCTGGGCCGTCACGGCCGACCAGCGCGAAGTCGGGATGCCCGACGACACATGACCGGCCGATCTGAGGACGGGATCTGGAAACTCGAACTGACCGAAGTCGCCGAACTGATTCGCACCCGGCAACTCAAATCGGAAGAAGTCACACTCTCGACCCTAAGGAGAATTGAGCAGCTCGATCCGCACCTGAAGAGCTACGTCTTCGTGGCCGGGGACTCCGCGCTGAACGCGGCCCGCGCCGCTGACGCCGACATTGTGCGTGGCCATTACAAGGGCATTCTGCATGGTGTACCGATCGGGCTGAAAGATCTCTGCTACACCGTCGACGCCCCAACCGCGGCCGGTACCACCATCTTTCGTGACTTTTGGCCGCCATATGACGCTACGGTTGTCGCGAAGCTGCGCGCCGCCGGCGCCGTGATCATCGGCAAGTTGGCCATGACGGAGGGCGCGTATCTCGGCTACCACCCCTGCATTCCGGCACCGGTCAATCCCTGGGACCCGGCAACGTGGGCGGGCGTGTCCTCGAGCGGCTGCGGCGTCGCCACCGCCGCGGGATTGTGCTTCGGGTCAATTGGATCGGACACCGGGGGATCGATTCGATTTCCGTCCAGCATGTGCGGTGTCACCGGGCTCAAACCGACGTGGGGCCGGGTCAGCCGGCACGGAATCGTTGAACTCGCAGCTAGTTTCGACCACGTCGGACCCATCGCCCGAAGCGCTCGCGACGTGGGAGCTTTGCTCACCGTGATGGCGGGAGCCGATATCAGCGATCCCACCTCCTCGCCGGAGCCCGTCGCCGACTATGCGGATTGCCTCACTTTGTCGCAGGTACCCCGGGTAGGGGTGGACTGGTCACAGATGGCGGCGTTCGACGAGGACACGAAGGCCATGATGGCCGACGTCATCACCACGCTCGAAGGCATCGGGTGGCCCGTCGTCGAGGTCGAGTTGCCGGCACTTGATCGGATCGTGGCGGCTTTCGGAAAGATGCGCGGAGTCGAGACGGCCGCCGCACACGCCGAAACTTATCCGGCACGCGCCGACGAATACGGGCCGACGTTGCGCGGATTGATCGACTCCGCGCGAAGATTGAGCGCGGATGACTACCAGACGCTCGTCAAGCAGCGCGCCGAATTCACCGGGTCTCTCCGTCGTGTCTTCCAATGCGTGGATATCGTGCTGATGCCCAGCTCCGGTCTCGGATCCCCCACGCTGGAAACCGTGCGGACTCTGGGGCAGGACCCGGAGTTGAACGCCCGATTAGCTACGCCTACAGCGCCTTTCAACGTCAGTGGCCACCCTGCGATATGCCTGCCGGCGGGAGTCACGCACCGCGGAACTCCGCTCGGCGTCCAGTTCATCGGCCGCGAATTCGCCGAGCAGTTGCTCATCCAATGCGGCGAAGCATTCCAGCAGGTCACTGCGTTCCATCGCCGACGCCCGCCCCTGTGACGGGTGACCACTGGACTGGGCGACGTGCTCATCGGTTCGCATGTCAGCCCCCAGGATCCGCTCGCCGCACTGACCACAGTCGTCATCGGCTCTGCGCAGTTATTGGTTTAGATCGAGTCCGGCCAGCGAGCGTTGGTGGGCCTCGCAGTATTGGCGGATGAGGGCCATGCCGTAATCGTTGCCGTTGGGTGTGCGCATGAGGTGTGGATGTGGAACCGCTTGGCGGTGGGGTTGGTGAGGAAACGCCCGACTGATGATCGAATTCGATCATGGTTACCGGGCTTTGGATCCGATAGTAGAAGGGCTCGTCCTCGCCAGTGCCGCCGATCCAGCAGAAGCGGGTCTGATCCGAGATGCCTTTCGACCTCATCCATACGCGCGCCTTTGGTCCGGCCGGTAGCTGTTCGATGATAGACCGCCACGAGCTCGAGAGCTTGTCGCCGCGCGGCCGCATCGAAGCCGCAGCTGGCACCTTCGTAGGGGACGACCCTGTTGTCCTGGTAAGGCGCCGCCGAGGTGCAGCTGATCGGCCAACGGTGCATTCGACCCGCCGGCAGGTCGCCGCCGACGCTGGCCTGATGTAGGATCGCGCGTTCCCGTGTCCGGCGACAGTGTCTCCTGATAGTTCGACCGCGACCGTTCCTTCGTCCGTGCAGAGCATTCAGGCCTCGGCGAACGGACCGTGTCGGCCTAGTTGGGTTCGGCCCCCATAAAGCAGGGCGTCATGACCATCTGTCGCCCATTATCGACAGTTCATAGCGACGTGATGGCCGGTGAACTGCCAGCCCCAGGGTTCGGCCATCGAAGGCTCGCCAAAGATCGTGAAGTTGTAGCTGTATTCGTTCATGATCAGCGGCGCGGCCATGACTGTACCGAGGAACGCGTTCATGTACATGCAGTCCCGCACTTTGGTGTAGCCGATGTCGCTCATCGTGCCTTTGAGGAAATCGAAGACGGCGGTGCGGGTTTCGGCGCTGATCTCGTCGAGCCGCAATCCGTGCCGGAACAAATATAGTTCCGGGTTGAGCCAGCGCCGCCGTATCACCGAGGTCAGTGGATGGACGAGCTTGGCGTGTTCGCTGGGGGTCACGGTCGACAGCAGGTGGTTCGCCGCCTTCACCATCTCGGCTATAGGCGCGCCCTCGGCAGCGAGTTCGAAAAGCCCGGGTTCGACCGTCCCGTCGGCGGTCACGCCCTGGAACGGTACATTTGTCTTCTCAACGATGCCGTCGAATGGGTTGTCTGCCCCAAGACCCAGACGTATCAGGCCGATCATGTTGTCCGAGTAGGTTTCTGCGTCAGCGTCGAGGCCGGCGTAGCGTGGCGCGTCCTCCGGTGGGACGAATTCCCGGAATTTCGCGGTCATGCGATCTCCTCCCTTCCAAGCGGCCGGCCCTTACGGACGTGGTTGCTGAGTGCGCTATGGATGCCGGGCCATGGCTGGGGGCCGGCGGCTGTGGCAGCGATATGCCCGTCGGGACGCACCACCAGCGCTGCGCCCTCGTGTGCGAGCCCGGTCAGTTCGAGCCATCCCTCGTCCGTCACCGTTCCCGCCAGATCCACGATCGTTACCGGGAACTCTGAGCCGTTGGACGCCTCTCGCCACGCATCGGCCCGGCCCTGCACAAAGATGGTGAAGCCGGCCCGGTCCACCAGGTCGATCACGGGGCGCACATTGCCGTTGCCGGCGCCGACGACGGCGTGCGGCAACCGCCGTCCGACGGCTGCCGACGGGGTGTATGAGGTTGCATCGTCGACCTCTTGATCAGGTCCGTAACCGCAGCCGAGTTGCAGCCCCGGGCTGTTGAACCCGATGGAGTTCCGCTGCACGAGGTGGTCGAGCCGCTCCGCGGGCATGGTGTGCAGGGTCCCCTCGAAAGCGGCTTTGGCGAGCTCGGCTAACGCCTGGATGTGGATATCGAAGTTTTCCCGCGAGCGAAGTGTATTGGTGACCGCAATCGGTCGGCGTTGGGCGGAATAGGTCTTCAACAAAGCCTCGCCGGCCCAGCCGTGGATGACCGCGGCGAGTTTCCATGCCAGGTTGGCACCGTCTTGGATGGCGCTGTTCATGCCCAGACCGCCGGTCGGCGGCAGCCGGTGCGCGGCATCCCCCATCAGGAAACACGGGCCGACCTGGAATTGGTCGGCGACCCGCGCCGTCAGCACCCACGGGGACAGCTTGAGCACCTCGAAAGCAATGTCGTCACGTCCGATGATCTTGCGGACCCGTTCCCTGATCGCGTCCATCTCGGGGACGGTCTCGCCGTCATACGGAGTACCACAGATCAACTCGACGTTGTTGTCGTGGCCCGGGTCGCCCAGGCCGTGCACGATCACACCGCCGAGTACCTCGGGATCGATGAGCGCGTACAAGACGCCGGGATCATCGGCCAGCTGTTCACGCATGTCCGCGACCACGTGGACGTTGATCTGTTGGCTCGGCACACCGTATGTCTGCATCGATATCCCCAGGCTCTCGCGGACCGCGCTGTTGGCCCCGTCGGCACCGATCAGGTACCGGCTGGTGAACCGCACTGGCTGGTCATCGACGGTTGCGGTGGACACCACCTGGCCGTTGTCGACCTGCGCGCCGGTCCAGCGCCCACAGACCCACTCGATGCCAGGGCGCTTGCGCACCTCCCCTTCGGCGATCGCTTCAAACCGCGGCTGGGACAAGTTGATCCGTGGCCGTGCGGTCCACTCCGGGGACTGATACTCATAGGCGATAGCACCGACCTGTTCGCCGAACAACCGGGTTTTGAACCGGACGAACTGATCCCACTCCGGTGGGAGCGCCTCGGCGCTCATGCCGTCGACATCCAGTCCCGCTTGCTAGCAGATGTCAAGGGTGACCGGGCCAACGACGTGGGCCTTTGGCAAGGTGAGCCGGGAGGGGAAGCGCTCGAGGATCCTCACCGTCAGCCCGAGCAGTTCCAGCAGGGCGGCCGTCACCATTCCGGCGGGCCCCGCACCCACAATCAGGACATCGGAGTCTGCCGGGGACGTTGAATTGCTCATGCGCCCAGCCCCATCATCGGTCCGCCGCCGTTGACGGCCAGACTTACGCCGGAGATATAGCCCGCTTGTTCGCTACACAGGAACGCACACGCAGCACCAACTTCCTCCGGCTGTCCGAGCCGTCTCGCCGAGGTCACGCTGGCCTGCCGCCGCCGAATTTCCTCGAAGGGGACACCACTGGGCCCGGATAGCAATTGCGCCATCTGTATCTGCCGGGGACTATCGATGAGCATCGGTAGCAGCTGGTTGATCGTCACGTTGTCGGCGACGCTGTCGTGCTGCACGCCCTTCATGGCGGTGGTCAGTGCGCTGCGTGCGCCCGCCGAGGCAATCATGCCCGGCACCGGAGACTGGACCATTTCCGAGGTGATGTTGACGATTCGCCCGAAGCGCCGCTCGCGCATGCCCGGCAGGTAATGCTGCACCAGATGGATGGGTACGTAGTAGTGCAGTCGTAGGCTCTCGGCCAGGTCATCGTCGGTGACATCGCTGATGGCAGCAGGGCGCGGGCCGCGGTTGTTGGTGACCAGAATGTCCAGCTGGTCGACTCGGCCGAAAATGTTCTCTATACCGGCGTCGGTAGCCAGGTCCGCCGTGACAAACCGGCAACTGGCGCCGTGGGTCGCCAAGGCTTGAATCTCTGCGGCAGCATTCTCGAGCTTCTCGGCCTCGCGACCGTTGATGACGACGTTCACGCCTTCGGCAATCAGGGCGGCGGCGCAGGCGCGGCCCAGCCCTTGGCTAGAGGCCGTCACCAGTGCGGTGCGGCCCGCGATCCTCAGATCCATGAGTCGAGCACCTCTTCGCCTTGCGGAATTTGGGGTTCGTGTTCCACGGTTTTGGTCAACATGTTGTGCCGGTCACTTCGAATTCGACTGCGGCGAATTGCCTTTGAATTCCGCGTTAACCGGACACCCACTTGCCGTCGGCGCCTTAAGCGAGCTGAACCGCGGAAGGCGTGCAGTCAAGTCGGCCGGCCCGCCGTCGCCCTCGGCGCCGAATGTGTTGGGAAGGCGACGTCTGAATGAACCCAGTCTCACTGCCGTACATCCTTAAACTGCAACGAATTTCACGCTTGAAGAAACGTCAGCCAGCCTGGAACGTTGCGCCTCAACCAAAATAACAGCTCCCTCGATCGCAATGGCCGGCATCGGGCATATAGCCCCGATCCAATTTGACGAGGACGCGGTCTGGCGTGTCCACTCAAGGCGGAAGGAGTGATCGCTCGGCGTCGGAGTCCGGCCACGCCTTCCAGCGCCTTCCAGCGCCTTCCAGCAGGCCATTGGGTTCCATCGGCGACGCCTAACACTGTGCGGGGCCGTGACTAGACTGGGTGAAATGCTCATCGGTTCACACGTCAGCCCCCAGGATCCGTTGGCCGCAGCGGAGGCCGAGGGCGCCGAGGTCGTGCAGATTTTCCTGGGCAACCCGCAGAGCTGGAAGGCGCCGAAGCCGCGTGATGACGCCGCCGCGCTGAAGGCCGCGGCGTTGCCGATCTACGTGCACGCGCCGTACCTGATCAACGTCGCGTCCGCCAACAACCGGGTGCGGATCCCGTCGCGCAAGATCCTGCAGGAGACGTGTGACGCGGCGGCCGACATCGGCGCGGCCGCGGTGATCGTGCACGGCGGGCACGTGGCCGACGACAACGACCTCGACGAGGGTTTCCAGCGCTGGCGCAAGGCGCTCGACCAGCTTGAGACCCAGGTTCCGGTGTACCTGGAGAACACCGCCGGCGGCGATCACGCGATGGCTCGCCACTTCGATACCATCACCCGGCTCTGGGATGTCATCGGCGACACCGGGATTGGTTTCTGCCTGGACACCTGTCACGCCTGGGCGGCGGGAGAGGCGCTGGTCCATGCCGTGGATCGGATCAAGGCCATCACCGGCCGCATCGATCTGCTGCACTGCAACGATTCCAAGGACCCGGCGGGCTCCGGCCGCGACCGCCACGCCAACCTGGGCACCGGCCAGATCGATAGCGAGTTGCTGGTTGCGGCGGTCAAGGCCGCGGATGCGCCGGTTATCTGCGAAACCGCCGACGAAGGCCGCAAAGATGACATCGCTTTTCTGCGCGAAAATACCACCGGCTAACTCCGGCCGTGACCCGTCGACTCGCCCCGTTTCTCGTTGGGGTAGTCCTGGTGCTCGCGGGCTGTTCGCGAGATGAACCGGCGCCACCGTCGGGCTTCGCGACCGGAACCAGTCTGCACACCATCAACGTCGGCGGACGCGACCGCACCTACCGGCTCTATAAACCCGCGGGATTGCCCGCGTCGGCGCCGCTGGTCGTCATGCTGCACGGCGGGTTCGCCACCGCCGAGCAGGCCGAAAGATCATACGGCTGGGACCAATTGGCCGATTCGGCAAAGTTTGTCGTCGCCTATCCGGACGGTTTCGACAGGGCCTGGAACGTCAACGGCGGCGGCTGCTGCGGGCCGCCCGCACGTCAAGGTGTCGACGACGTCGCCTTCATCACCGCGGCCGTCGCAGACATCGGCAAGAATGTCCGCATCGACTCTTCACGCGTCTATGCCACCGGCATCAGCAACGGCGGCATCATGTCCTACACGCTGGCCTGCAACACCGGGGTCTTCGCGGCGATCGGCCCGGACGCGGCGACACAGCTGGACCCTTGCCGGTCGCCGCATCGGACGTCGGTGATTGACATCCACGGCACCGCCGATCCGCTCGTGCCGTACCAGGGCGGTCAGGGCTTCAGCGCCATCAACGGTCCATCGGCCGCGCAGGTCAACGCGTTCTGGCGCAACGTTGATCAGTGCGGCGCGCCGGAAGGCACGACCAGTGGCCAGGTGACCATGTCGACCGCCGGATGCGCCGACAACCGCAGCGTCGTGCTCATGACCATCGACGGCGGAGGCCACATTGAGTGGCCCTCCTCCTTCACGCAGAAGCTGTGGGAGTTCTTCGCCGCACATCCGGCCTGATTTATGACTCGTAGGCTGGTAGCCATGCTCGTCCGGCATATCTTCCGGGTCATCACGCTGCTCGGCATCGTGCTGGTGATCGCGGGTTGTTCGGCATGGGAGCCGAAGCTACCCCCGGGCTTTGTCACCGGCAGCAGCATCCACACCATCGACGTCGGCGGCACCGAGCGCGCGTACCGGGTTTACCTGCCCGCCGGGATGCCGGCGTCGGCCCCGTTGGTTGTCGTGTTGCACGGCTTTTCCGGCAGCGCCAAGCAAGCCGAACAAGCTTACGGCTGGGACCAATTGGCTAACTCCGCGAAGTTCGTGGTGGCCTATCCCGATGGCCTCGACCGGTCCTGGAATGCCGACGGCGGAGGCTGCTGCGGCCATTCGGGCCGCGACGGCGTCGACGACCTCGGTTTCATCAAGGCGGCCGTGACCGACGTCGCGAAGAATATCCACATCGATCCCGCGCGCGTCTACGCCAGTGGCATGAGCAACGGCGCCATCTTGTCCTACACGCTGGCGTGCGAGACGGACATCTTCGTCGCGATCGGCCCCGTCGCGGGCACGCAGCTCAACGAATGCAGGTCGCCGCGTCCGACATCCGTGATGGAGGTGCACGGCACGGCCGATCGGCTCGTCTTGTACCAGGGCGGTCAGGGTGCCGGCGCCATCAACGGGCCGTCGCTGCAGGAAGTGAATGCCTTCTGGCGCAACACCGATCGGTGTGGCGGGCCGGTCGCCAAGACCAGCGACGGGGTCACCACGTCGACGGCCGGTTGCGCCGACAACCGCGGCGTCGTGCTGGTCACGGTCGATGGCGGGGGCCACGAGTGGCCGCGCTTCGCCACCGCACAGTTGTGGGAGTTCTTCGCCGCGCACCCGCGCTAGCATTACATCCCTTGTGCAGCTGTCGAAAAAATGTAATATGGGTGGCATGCCAGAGACCCATGTCGTCACCAACCAGGTCCCGCCACTGCAGGACTACAACCCCGCGACCTCCCCGGTACTCATCGAGGCGCTGATCCGCGAGGGCGGCCAGTGGGGCCTGGAAGAGGTGAACGAGCTCGGCGCCATCAACGGCAGCCGCGAAGCTGAGCGCTGGGGTGAGCTGGCCGACCGCAACCGGCCCGTCCTGCACACCCACGACGCATACGGCCACCGCGTCGACGAGGTGGAATACGACCCCGCCTACCACGAGCTCATGCGCGTGGCGATCGCGCCACGGCCTGCACGCGGCCCCGTGGGCCGACGAGCGGCCGGGTGCGCACGTGGTGCGGGCCGCCAAGACCTCGGTGTGGAACGTGCGAACCGGGCCACATCTGCCCGATCTCGATGACCTACGCCGTCGTGCCCGCGCTGCGATACAACCCCGAACTCGTCAAGCGGTCTACGAGCCGTTGCTGACCAGCCGCGAGTACGACCCGGAGCTCAGACTGGCCACCGCCAAGCCCGGCATCACCGCGGGCATGTCGATGACCGAGAAGCAGGGCGGCTCCGACGTGCGCGCCGGCACCACCCAGGCCACCCCGAACGGCCCCAATTCTGACGGCACCTACAGCCTCACCGGCCACAAGTGGTTCACCTCGGCGCCGATGTGCGACATCTTCCTGGTGCTGGCGCAGGCACCCGGCGGACTGTCCTGCTTCATGTTGCCGCGGATCCTGCCCGACGGCACCCGCAACCGAATGTTCCTGCAGCGGCTCAAGGACAAGCTCGGTAACCACGCCAACGCCTCGAGCGAGGTCGAGTACGACTGTGCCACCGCCTGGCTGGTCGGCGAGGAGGGTCGCGGCGTGCCGACCATCATCGAGATGGTCAACCTCACCCGGCTGGACTGCACGCTGGGCAGTGCCACCAGCATGCGCACCGGGCTGACTCGCGCCATCCACCACGCCCAGCATCGAAAGGCGTTCGGCGCCTACCTGATTGACCAGCCGCTGATGCGAAATGTACTGGCCGATCTGGCGGTGGAGGCCGAGGCCGCCACCATGGTGGCGATGCGGATGGCCGGTGCCACCGACAAGGCGGTGCGCGGCGACCAAACCGAAGCGCTGTTCCGTCGCATCGGACTGGCGGCCAGCAAGTACTGGGTGTGCAAGCGCGCCACCCCGCACGCGGCCGAGGCGCTGGAATGCCTGGGCGGCAACGGGTATGTCGAGGATTCCGGCATGCCGCGGCTGTACCGTGAGGCGCCGCTGATGGGCATCTGGGAGGGCTCGGGCAACGTCAGCGCGCTGGATACGTTGCGCGCCATGGCAACTCGACCGGAGTGCGTCGAGGTGCTGTTCGACGAGCTGGCTCAGAGCGCGGGCCAGGATGCCCGGCTCGACAGCCACGTCGAGAACCTGCGGCGGCAACTCAGCGATCTCGAGACCATTCAGTACCGCGCCCGCAAGGTCGCCGAGGACATCTGCCTGGCGCTGCAGGGGTCGCTGCTGGTGCGCCACGGGCATCCCGCCGTCGCCGAGGCGTTCCTGGCCACCCGGCTGGCCTCCAACTGGGGCGGGGCGTTCGGCACCATGCCGACCGGGCTGGACCTGGCGCCCATCCTCGAGCGCGCTCTGGTAAAGGGATGACGCACGCCATCAGGCCGGTCGACTTCGACAACCTGAAGACGATGACCTACGAGGTCACCGACCGGGTTGCGCGGATCACCTTCAACCGGCCGGACAAGGGCAACGCGATCATCGCCGACACCCCGCTGGAGCTCTCGGCGTTGGTGGAGCGCGCCGACCTGGACCCGAACGTGCACGTCATCCTGGTGTCCGGCCGCGGCCAGGGCTTCTGCGCGGGCTTTGACCTGTCCGCCTACGCCGACGGCACCGGCTCGGCGGGCGGGGGCAGCGCGTATAAGGGCACCGTGCTGGACGGTAAGACCCAGGCCATCAACCACTTCGCGAATCAGCCGTGGGACCCGATGATCGACTACCAGATGATGAGCCGCTTCGTGCGCGGGTTTTCCAGCCTGATGCACGCCGACAAGCCGACGGTGGTCAAGATCCACGGCTACTGCGTGGCCGGCGGCACCGACATCGCGCTGCACGCCGACCAGGTGATCGCCGCCGCCGATGCCAAGATCGGCTACCCGCCGACGCGGGTATGGGGCGTCCCTGCCGCGGGCCTGTGGGCGCACCGGCTCGGTGACCAGCGCGCCAAACGCCTACTGCTCACCGGCGACTGCATCACCGGCGCGCAGGCCGCCGAGTGGGGCCTGGCGGTCGAGGCGCCGGACCCGAAGGACCTCGACGAGCGCACCGAGCGGCTGGTGCAAAGGATCGCCGCGATGCCGGTCAACCAGCTGATCATGGTCAAACTCGCGCTCAATTCCGCTCTGCTGCAACAAGGTGTGGCCACCAGCAGGATGGTCAGCACCGTGTTCGACGGTGTCGCCCGGCACACGCCCGAGGGGCACGCCTTCGTCGCCGACGCCGTCGAACACGGCTTCCGGGACGCGGTCAAGCACCGCGACGAGCCGTTCGGCGATTACGGCCGTCAGGCGTCCCAGGTCTAGGCAGGTGTAGCCGATGCCGAACATGACCGCCCGGTCGGTGGTGCTCAGCGTGCTGCTCGGCGCCCATCCGGCGTACGCCAGCGCCAGCGAATTGATCAGGCTGACAGCCGATTTCGGTATCAAGGAGACGACGCTGCGGGTGGCGCTGACCCGGATGGTCAGTGCCGGCGACCTGATCCGGTCGGCCGACGGCTATCGGCTTTCGGATCGGCTGCTGGCCCGCCAGCGGCGGCAGGACGAGGCCATGCGACCGCAAGTCCGGGCCTGGCACGGACTACTGGCGCATCGTCATCGTGACCAGCGTGGGCGACCGACGCCAGAACCCGGGCCGCACTGCGAACCACCATGCACCACGAGCGTTTTGGTGAGCTGCGCGAGGGCGTGTGGATGCGGCCGGACAACCTCGAACCTGGACCTGGATCGCCGAGATCGCAGGCCCGGGTTCGGGTGCTGCAAGGCACGCGACGACGCCCCCGCCGAACTGGCCAACCAGCTGTGGGACCTGCCCGGCTGGGCACGAGCCGGCCATCGGCTGCTTGACGAGATGGCTCCGGCAGCCGAGGCATGACATTCCCGCGCGTTTCGTGGTGGCCGCGGCGATGGTGCGCCACCTGCTCACCGATCCGATGCTGCCCGCCGAACTGCTGCCCGCCGATTGGCCCGGCGCCCGGCTGCGCGCCGCCTACCACGACTTCGCCACCGAACTGGCCGAACGACGCGACGCGGACGCCAACAAGACCCAACTCCTGGAGGCGACATGAGCGATCCGGTGCGCGTGGAACGCAACGGCGCGGTGACCACGGTGATCCTCAACCGGCCGGAGGCGCGCAACGCCGTCAACGGCCCGACGGCCGCCGCGCTGTACAACGCCTTCGACGAGTTCGACCGCGACGACACCGCGTCGGTGGCCGTGCTGTGGGGTGACGGCGGAACCTTCTGCGCGGGAGCCGATTTGAAGGCGTTCGGCACGCCGGACGCCAATGCCGTGCACCGGACGGGACCCGGCCCGATGGGGCCGACGCGCATGGTGCTGTCCAAACCGGTGATCGCCGCGGTCAGCGGCTACGCCGTCGCCGGCGGCCTGGAGCTGGCGCTGTGGTGCGACCTGCGGGTCGCCGAGGAGGACGCGGTGTTCGGGGTGTTCTGCCGGCGCTGGGGGGTGCCGCTGATCGACGGCGGCACCGTGCGGCTGCCCCGGCTGATCGGGCAGAGCCGGGCGATGGACATGATCCTCACCGGCCGCGCGTGTGCGGCGCCGACGAGGCGCTGGCGATGGGGCTGGCCAATCGGGTGGTGCCGAAGGGTCAAGCGCGACAGGCGGCCGAGGAGCTGGCGGCCGAGCTGGCCGCGCTGCCGCAGCAGTGCCTGCGATCGGACCGGCTGTCAGCGCTGCACCAGTGGGGATTGCCAGAATCGCAGGCACTCGACTTCGAGTTCGCCAGCATCTCCCGCGTCGCGGCGCGAGGCCATGGAAGGCGCCGGGCGGTTCGCCGCCGGCGCCGGCCGCCACGGCGCCCCGGGGAGCTAGGCGGGCCGGCCCAGGGCTATTAAGGCCAGGTCGGGGCCTACTGCCGCCTCTTGATCGTGTTGCTGGTGCCCGATCTTGTCCACCTTGGGGTCACCGGCTTTGTAGGTGATGTTGTTGTCGAGCCCAAGACGGTGAGGTGGTCGTCGACCTTGTCGAAGGTGATGTGTTGCCCGTGCCGCCGATGTTGACCGTCTCGAACAAGTGCCGGTAACGGTCAGCGTGTTGTCCGAGCCGCAACGTTCAGTGATTTGCCGTTGGCGCAGTCCAGGGTGGCGGTGGTGCTCATCGACCCGTAGTTCAGCGTGTTGCCGATCTCGATCGACGCGGTTGTGGATGCGCCGCCGCTGCTGGTAGGTGCTGCGGTTCCGCTGCTTGCCGATGTCGTGGCCGGGGCAGAGCTTGCAGAGGTCCCCGACGACGTCGACGACGTCGAGCCGGCCGGCGGGTTGGCGGTAGAGCTGCAGCCGGCCAGCCCGATCGCCACGGGGACGACGGTCAGCGCCACGCCGAAGGCGGCCAGCCTGGATGCGGGGATGTGGGCGCGCATTGTTCCTCGATTCCTCGATTCGTCGATTAGGCGTCGATTGAGGTGTGGGTTGTCTAGGGGCCTACCCGCTGCAGGCGGTTCACCATACCCAGTTCTTGGCCGCGGTCCCAGATGATCGGGTCGCCGCCGTGGAAGAACACCGTCTCGTCATAGCCGTAGACGGTGATGTCGTGCGAGACCGAATCGGCGACGACGATATTCGACGAGCCCATGACCGTCACCGCAAAGCAGTTTCCCTTGGCCACGACGTTGTTTTCGGTGCCATTGACGATCAGGGTGGCATCGCCACAGTCGATCACCTGATTGAGGCCCATCCCGACGACGTGCGTGTCGCCATTCTTGGCGTGCGCGACCGGGGGTGGGGCGGCTGGTATGGCAGCCATGGTGATGACACAGGTAGCCACCGACCCGGCGACGGCTGTCCAATTCACTGCGGGCCCCCCTTGCCTTGGGTGGGTTAACTGCTCGACTGAGCCTCGAATGAGCCTACGTGCATTCGGCCTGTCGATGACAGGGTTACGGCATTTATTTGGTGCCCATTCGGGCGCCGCCGTTTTCCGACGGTGTCAACTAGAGTCATTAGTTGACCCTGCTATCGAAGGATCGCCATGGCAGCTCAGCCGGTACCGCCGTCAGCGGGTGGGCGCCAGCGCGCGGCGAAAGCAGCGAAATCCGTGGCCCGGCCGGCCAAGTTGAGTCGCGACTGCATCGTCGATGGCGCACTCGCCTTCCTGGACCGGGAGGGCTGGGATTCGCTGACGATCAACGCGCTGGCGACGCAGCTCGGCACCAAAGGCCCGTCGCTCTACAACCACGTGGACAGCCTGGAGGACCTGCGCCGCGCCGTGCGGATCCGGGTCATCGACGACATCATCACGATGCTGAACAGGGTCGGCGAGGGCCGCGCGCGCGACGACGCGGTGCTGGTCATGGCCGGTGCATACCGCAGCTACGCCCATCACCATCCGGGTCGGTACTCGGCCTTCACCCGGATGCCGCTGGGCGGTGAAGACCCCGAATACGCGGCGGCCACCAGGGGCGCGGCCGCACCGGTCATGGCGGTGTTGTCCTCCTACGGGCTCGACGGCGAGGATGCCTTTTACGCGTCGCTGGAGTTCTGGTCGGCGATGCATGGGTTCGTGTTGCTGGAGATGACGGGCGTTATGGACGACATCGACACCGACACGGTGTTTTCCGACATGGTGTTGCGGCTGGCGGCCGGCATGGACAAGCGCACCGCACACAACGGGACGCAGCCGAGCTGACCCGGCCCTGACCTGGCCCAAGCTCCCCAGAACCGGTAAGCGGCACCGCTTTGACCTGCCAGACCCGTGGCGGGTATTGTGGTGGCTCGTGCCTGGCGGCTTACGGCGCCTGACGTAAGGAAACGGATGCCGGGCCAATTTGCATGTCTTTGATGCAACGGGATGCAACGGATCGCTCCGGTGCTAGGCGCATGCGAGAGACTTGCCAACCGCTATAGAAGCGCACAACAGAGAAAGCCGGTAGATGCCAACCATCCAGCAGCTGGTCCGCAAGGGTCGTCGGGACAAGATCGCCAAGGTCAAGACCGCGGCTCTGAAGGGCAGCCCGCAGCGTCGTGGCGTCTGCACCCGCGTGTACACCACCACTCCGAAGAAGCCGAACTCGGCGCTTCGGAAGGTTGCGCGCGTCAAGCTGACGAGTCAGGTCGAGGTCACGGCGTACATCCCCGGCGAAGGCCATAACCTGCAGGAGCACTCGATGGTGCTGGTGCGTGGCGGCCGAGTCAAGGACCTGCCTGGTGTGCGGTACAAGATCATCCGTGGTTCGCTCGACACCCAGGGTGTCAAGAACCGCAAGCAGGCTCGCAGCCGTTACGGCGCCAAGAAGGAGAAGAGCTGATGCCGCGCAAGGGGCCCGCACCCAAGCGTCCGTTGGTCAACGACCCCGTCTACGGGTCGCAGCTGGTCACCCAGCTGGTCAACAAAGTTCTGCTGAAGGGGAAGAAATCGCTGGCCGAGCGCATTGTTTATGGTGCGCTCGAGACATGCCCGCGACAAGACCGGCACCGACCCCGTCATCACGCTCAAGAGAGCTCTCGACAACGTGAAGCCCGCCCTCGAGGTGCGCAGCCGTCGTGTCGGTGGCGCGACCTATCAGGTGCCCGTCGAGGTGCGTCCGGACCGGTCCACCACGCTTGGCGCTGCGCTGGCTTGTCAGTTTTTCCCGGCAGCGCCGGGAGAAGACGATGGTCGAGCGGCTGGCAAACGAGCTGCTGGATGCCAGCAATGGCCTGGGCGCCTCCGTCAAGCGGCGCGAGGACACCCACAAGATGGCCGAGGCAAACCGCGCCTTTGCGCACTATCGCTGGTGACAGCTTCCGGCGATCCCCGCGGGCGCAACCGATAGCGAACTACCAAGCAACGAAAGAGTGGGAAGACTTCTGTGGCACAGAAGGACGTGCTGACCGACCTGACGAAGGTCCGCAACATCGGCATCATGGCGCACATCGACGCCGGCAAGACCACGACGACAGAGCGCATCCTCTACTACACCGGCATCAGCTACAAGATCGGTGAGGTGCACGACGGCGCCGCCACCATGGACTGGATGGAGCAGGAGCAAGAACGCGGCATCACCATCACCTCCGCGGCCACCACCTGCTTCTGGAACGACAACCAGATCAACATCATCGACACGCCCGGCCACGTCGACTTCACCGTGGAGGTCGAGCGTTCGTTGCGCGTCCTTGACGGCGCCGTCGCCGTGTTCGACGGCAAGGAAGGTGTCGAGCCGCAGTCCGAGCAGGTCTGGCGGCAGGCCGACAAGTACGACGTCCCGCGGATCTGCTTCGTCAACAAGATGGACAAGATCGGCGCCGACTTCTACTTCTCGGTTCGCACCATGAAGGAGCGCCTCGGCGCGAACGTCATCCCGATCCAGCTGCCCGTCGGCTCCGAGGGCGACTTCGAAGGCGTCGTCGACCTGGTCGAGATGAACGCCAAGGTGTGGCGCGGCGAGACGAAGCTGGGCGAAACCTACGACACCATCGACATCCCCGAGGAACTTCGGGAGAAGGCCGACGAGTACCGCACCAAGCTCCTCGAGGCGGTCGCCGAGACCGACGAGGCGCTGCTGGAAAAGTACTTCGGCGGCGAGGAGCTGTCGCTCGCGGAGATCAAGGGTGCGCTGCGCAAGCTCACCATCAGTTCCGAGGCCTATCTGGTGCTGTGCGGCAGCGCCTTCAAGAACAAGGGCGTGCAGCCCATGCTCGACGCCGTGATCGACTACCTGCCGTCACCTCTGGACGTGCCGCCCGCCGTGGGCCACGCGCCCGGCAAGGAGGACGAAGAGGTCACGCGCAACCCGTCGACCGCCGAGCCGTTCTCCGCGCTGGCGTTCAAGGTCGCCACGCACCCGTTCTTCGGCAAGCTCACCTACGTCCGGGTGTATTCGGGCAAGGTCGATTCCGGATCACAGGTCATCAACGCCACCAAGGGCAAGAAGGAGCGTCTGGGCAAGCTGTTCCAGATGCACTCCAACAAGGAGAACCCGGTGGAGACGGCATCGGCGGGTCACATCTACGCGGTGATCGGTCTGAAGGACACCACTACCGGCGACACCTTGAGCGATCCGAACCACCAGATCGTGCTCGAGTCGATGACCTTCCCCGACCCGGTGATCGAGGTGGCCATCGAGCCCAAGACCAAGAGCGACCAGGAGAAGCTGAGCCTGTCGATCCAGAAGCTCGCCGAAGAGGACCCGACCTTCAAGGTCCACCAGGACCAGGAGACCGGCCAGACCGTGATCGGTGGCATGGGCGAGTTGCACCTGGACATCCTGGTGGACCGCATGCGCCGCGAGTTCAAGGTCGAGGCCAACGTGGGTAAGCCGCAGGTCGCCTACAAGGAGACCATCCGCCGCGTGGTGGAAAAGATCGAGTACACCCACAAGAAGCAGACCGGCGGTTCCGGCCAGTTCGCCAAGGTGCTCATCAAACTCGAGCCGTTCACCAGCGAGGACGGCGCGACCTACGAGTTCGAGAGCAAAGTCACCGGCGGGCGCATCCCGCGTGAGTACATCCCGTCGGTGGACGCCGGCGCGCAAGACGCCATGCAGTACGGCGTGCTGGCCGGCTACCCGCTGGTGAACCTGAAGGTGACCCTGCTCGACGGGGCCTTCCACGAGGTCGACTCGTCGGAAATGGCGTTCAAGATCGCCGGTTCGATGGTGCTGAAAAAGGCTGCGGCGCAAGCGCAGCCGGTTATCCTGGAACCGATCATGGCCGTCGAGGTCACCACGCCCGAGGCCTATATGGGCGATGTGATCGGCGACCTGAACTCCCGCCGTGGCCAGATCCAGGCCATGGAGGAGCGGAGCGGTGCGCGCGTCGTCAGGGCGCACGTGCCGCTGTCGGAGATGTTCGGCTACGTCGGCGACCTGCGGTCCAAGACACAAGGCCGGGCGAACTACTCCATGGTGTTCGACTCGTACGCCGAAGTGCCGGCGAACGTGTCGAAGGAGATCATCGCGAAGGCGACGGGCGAGTAAAAGATTCCTTACGAGTAAGCTGACCCGGTTACTACCGGGGCACGACCAGAAACATCAACACTGCTTTTTAAAGCACCAACAAGTCCAGGAGGACACAGAAGTGGCGAAGGCGAAGTTCCAGCGGACCAAGCCCCACGTCAACATCGGGACCATCGGTCACGTTGACCACGGCAAGACCACATTGACCGCGGCTATCACCAAGGTGTTGCACGATAAGTTCCCCGACTTGAACGAGTCGAAGGCGTTCGACCAGATCGACAACGCTCCCGAGGAGCGTCAGCGCGGTATCACCATCAACATCGCGCACGTCGAGTACCAGACCGACAAGCGGCACTACGCGCACGTCGACGCCCCGGGTCACGCCGACTACATCAAGAACATGATCACCGGCGCCGCCCAGATGGACGGCGCGATCCTGGTGGTCGCCGCCACCGACGGCCCGATGCCGCAGACCCGCGAGCACGTGCTGCTGGCCCGCCAGGTCGGCGTGCCCTACATCCTGGTCGCGCTGAACAAGGCCGACGCCGTCGATGACGAGGAGCTGCTCGAGCTCGTCGAGCTGGAGGTCCGCGAGCTGCTGGCGAACCAAGAGTTTGACGAGGAAGCTCCAGTGATTCGGGTTTCCGCGCTCAAGGCGCTCGAGGGAGACCCGAAGTGGGTCGAGTCCGTCGAGGAGCTGATGAACGCCGTCGACGAGTCGATCCCGGACCCGATCCGCGAGACCGACAAGCCGTTCCTGATGCCCGTCGAGGACGTCTTCACCATCACCGGCCGAGGCACCGTGGTCACGGGTCGTGTCGAGCGCGGTGTGGTCAACGTGAACGAGGAAGTCGAGATCGTCGGCATCAAGCCGACGACCACCAAGACGACCGTCACGGGTGTGGAGATGTTCCGCAAGCTGCTCGACCAGGGGCAGGCCGGCGACAACGTCGGGCTGCTGCTGCGTGGTGTCAAGCGTGAGGACGTCGAGCGCGGCCAGGTCGTCATCAAGCCCGGCACCACCACGCCGCACACCGAATTCGAGGGCCAGGTCTACATCCTGTCCAAGGACGAGGGCGGCCGGCACACGCCGTTCTTCAACAACTACCGTCCGCAGTTCTACTTCCGCACCACCGACGTGACCGGTGTGGTGACGCTGCCGGAGGGCACCGAGATGGTGATGCCCGGTGACAACACCAACATCTCGGTGAAGCTGATCCAGCCCGTCGCCATGGACGAGGGTCTGCGGTTCGCGATCCGCGAGGGTGGCCGCACCGTCGGCGCCGGCCGGGTCGTCAAGATCATCAAGTAGAGAGCTCTGGAACGCAAAGCCCGGATTGCCAATATCGGCAATCCGGGCTTTGCGCAGCTTTGGCCGAAGCTAGTCGATAGCCCAAGTCAGCGGTAGAATCGCTACACCGAGTCTTAGGGGCGGCGGGTATGTCGTTCGTGATCGCAGCAACCGAGTATGTGACTGCGGCCGCTCACGACTTGGCGAATATCGGCTCGACGATCAGCTCCGCCAATGCGGCGGCGCTGGCTCCGACGTCAAGCGTGCTCGCGGCCGGTGCCGATGAGGTCTCGGCCACCATTGCGATGCTGTTCAGCTCGCACGCGCAGGCTTATCAGGCGCTCAGCGCCCAGGCGTCGGCATTTCATCAGCAGTTTGTGCAGCTCATGAGCGGTGGCGCGGCAAAGTACGCCAGCGCTGAAGCCGCGAATGTCGAGCAAACCATGCTGAACGCGGTCAACTCGCCCGCCCAGGCGCTGTTCGGCCGCCCGTTGATCGGCGACGGCGCTAACGGTGGTCCGGGCCAGAATGGTGGCAACGGTGGCTGGTTGTACGGCAACGGTGGGAGCGGCGGCGCGAGCAATGCCGCTGGGATGCCGGGCGGTGCCGGCGGGTCTGCGGGGTTGATCGGCAACGGCGGGGCCGGCGGGGCCGGCTTCGGGCCCACCGGGAGCAACGCCGCCGGCACAAATGGGGGCGCCGGGGGTCGGGCCGGATGGCTGTGGGGCAACGGTGGGGCCGGCGCACCGGGCGGTGCCGGCGGAAACGGGCAGTCCGCGGGGCAGAACGGCGGTAACGGCGGTAACGGCGGCGTCGGCGGGGCCGCAGGGCTGTTCGGCGGCGTCGCCGGGGCCGGCGGCGACGCCGGACGGGGCGGTAATGCCTTCGTCGACGCGGCAGTCGCGGCTAACGGCGGTAGCGGCGGCAACGGTGGTGCCGGCGGGGTCACCGGACTCTACGGCACCGGTGGCTCGGGCGGGACCGGCGGCAACGGTGGGTTCAACAATGCCGGCGGCTCAGGTCAGAGCGCGGCCGGCGGCAACGGCGGAGTTGCCGGCGATGGTGCCGCCGGCGGTCGCGGCGGCTTGCTGGTCGGCTCCGGCGGCGACGGCGGGCAAGGCGGCATCACCAGGGCGTTTGGTCTCACCGATGCCTTCAATGGCGGCGATGGTGGGCGGGGTGGCAACGCCGGGTTGTTCGGCACCGGCGGAGTCGGCGGGGCGGGCGGCGCCAAGGTGGGCAGCGGCCTGTCCGACGGAACCGGGGGCAACGGCGGCAACGGTGGCTTCATTGCCGGCGTCGGCGGAACCGGTGGGGCCACGGGTACGGGGAACGGTGGATTGGGTGGGGAAGCCGGGCTGTTCGGTGTCGGCGGCACGGGCGGCACGGCCAGCGGCTTCGATGGCATCGCCGGACCCGGCGGCATGGGCGGTGTGTTGTTGGGCTTCGGCGGCGCCGGTGGAGCCGCGACCGGTACAAACAGCTTCGGTGGAATGGGCGGCAGGGCCCTATTGTTCGGCAACGGCGGCGCGGGCGGCGAGGCCACCGGAACGACGGGGGTGGGTGGCCTCGGCGGAATCGGTGGCGTGCTGGGCGGCGACGGTGGTGCCGGCGGAGCCTCCACCGGCAGCATGGGCTACGGCGGCGACGGCGGTGGGGCCGGACTCTTCGGTAACGGCGGCGCCGCCGGATCCGATACCGCCACGGACGGTCATGGCGGCAACGGCGGCAACGCCGAGTTGATCGGTAACGGTGGCGCCGGTGGCAACGGCCGGCAGACCACCGGGACGGCCGGCGCCGGCGGCGCCGGCGGTGCGCTGTTCGGCGCGCACGGTCCCGCCGGCACCGTCTTGCCGTGAGGTTTTGCCGTCACACCGGGCGTGCCCGCGGCCAAATAATTGTGATCGGTAGCGGGCGGCGTGGGCGCTAGTCTGGCATCACCTTTCGGACCTTTCGGCCAAGTGAAGGAACGGGCAGATGTTAGCGCGCTACATAAAGACACAGTTAATGGTGTTGCTGTTCGGCGGGGTCGTCGGTCCGATCTTTGTGATCGCCTACTTAGCGATTGGTCAGCCCAGCTCCATCAACTTCTTGTTCTACCTCGGAATTGTCATCACCGTGGCCGACGTGCTGATCGCGCTCTGGCTGACCAATGCCGGGGCGAAAGGGGCCGCCACGAAGGCCGCGCTCGAACAGCACGGGGTGCTGGCGCTGGCACAAATCACCGGCCTCGGCGAGACGGGCACCCGGATCAACGACCAACCGCTGGTGAAGCTGGACCTGCACATCTCCGGGCCGGGGTTCGCACCGTTCGACAGTCAGGACCGGGTAATCGCCAGCGTCACCCGGCTCGGCAACTTCATCGCGCGCAAGCTCGTCGTGCTGGTCGACCCCACCACACAGAAATACCAAATCGACTGGGAACGAAGCGTTTTGGTCAACGGCCTGGTGCCCGCGCAGTTCACCCTGGCCGAAGACAACAGGACCTACGATCTGAGCGGGCAAGCCGGCCCGCTCATGGAGATCCTGCAGATCCTCAAGGCGAACAACGTCCCGCTGAACCGGATGGTCGACATCCGCTCGAATCCGGTGCTGCGTCAGCAGATCCGGGCGGTGGTCCGGCGCGCGGCAGAAAACCAACTGGAGCAGGTGCAGGCGGCACGGGCCGGGGCCGCATCGCAAAAGCCCGTTGCCCAGCGGCTGCAGGAATTGGAGACGCTGCGCGCCTCCGGTGTGGTCACCGAGGAGGAATACGCCAGCAGGCGGGCAACAATCATCTCCGAAATCTGATCCGGCCCGGACTTCCCAGCGCTGAGAGGTGAGACAGATGTTAGTGCGCTATCTAAAGCTGCAGTTGTTTTTCCTGGTGTGCGGTGGGGTGGGACCGGCCTTTTTGATCGGGTATTTCGCCCTGGGCATGGAGAGCGAGAAGTGGATGCTCTATGCGGGCGCGGGGACCACCGCGCTCATCGTGCTGATTCCGCTGGCGCTGACGTTTTACGGGGCGAAGTCCGCCGCCAAACACGCCGCGCTGGAGCGGAGCGGAGTCCTGGCACTTGCCCAGATCAGGGGAATCGCCGAGACCGGCACTCAGATCAACGACCAACCGTTGGTCAAGCTGCAATTACACATCTCTGGCTCCGGGTTTTCGCCGTTCGACAGTGAAGACCGGGTTATCGCCAGCGTCACCCGACTGGGCAACATCACCGCGCGCAAGCTCGTGGTCCTGGTTGACCCCACCAAACAGGAATACAGAATCGACTGGGAGCGTAGCGCCCTGGTCAACGGGCTGATGCCGGCGCAGTTCACCCTGGCCGAAGACAACAAGACCTACGACCTCACCGGGCAAGCCGGCCCGCTGATGGAGATCCTGCAGATCCTCAAGACGAATAACGTCCCGGTCAACCAGATGGTCGACATCCGGTCCAATCCGGTCGTGCGTCAACAGATCCAAGCGGTGGTACGTCGCGCGGCAGAACAGGCGGCTCCGGCCGCCGCGCCACCGCGACAGTCGGTCGCCGAGCGGCTTGCCGAGCTCGAGACGCTGCACAACGGCGGCCATTGACCGACGAGGAATACACCAGCCGGCGCGCCCAGATCATCTCCGAGATCTGACGCCACGCGCGCTGGGCCGCAGGGCCAACTAGAACACGTTTCAGTTTCGCTGCTAGCCTGTCAGCGTGTCTGGCAAACGGGATCACTGCAAGGGCGGGTGGCATTTGTTACCGGCGCCGCTCGCGCCCAGGGGCGGTCGCATGCGGTGCGGCTGGCCGCGCGAAGGCGCCGACATCATCGCCCTCGACATCTGCGCCCCGGTGTCCGACACCCTGACCTACCCGCCGGCCACGCCGGCAGGACCTCACCGAGACCGTCCGCCTGGTGGAAGCCGAGGGCCGCAAGGTATTGGCCCGCGAGGCGGACGTACGCGACGACGCGGCGCTGCGCCAACTGGTGGCCGACGGCGTCGAACAGTTCGGCCGGCTCGACATCCTGGTGGCCAACGCCGGCGTGCTGGGCTGGGGCCGGCTCTGGGAGCTCACCGACGAACAGTGGGACACCGTCATCGGGGTCAACCTGACGGGCACCTGGCGCACCCTGCGGGCCGCGATCCCCGCGATGATCGAGGCCGGCAACGGCGGCTCCATCGTCGTCGTCAGCTCGTCGGCGGGCCTTAAGGCCACCCCGGGCAACGGCCACTACGCGGCCAGCAAGCACGGGCTCACCGGCGCTGACCAATTCGCTGGCCATCGAGCTCGGCGAGTACGGCATCCGGGTCAACTCCATCCACCCCTACTCGATCGACACCCCGATGATCGAGCCGGAAGCGATGATGGAGATCTTCGCCAAACATCCCCGTTTCGTGCACAGCTTCCCGCCAATGCCCATGCAGTACAAGGGTTTCATGTCAGCAGACGAGGTGTCCGACGTCGTTGTGTGGTTGGCCGGCGACGGCTCCGGCACGCTGTCGGGCCCGCAGATCCCCGTCGACAAGGGCGCCCTGAAGTACTGACCGCCCATCGTGCTATGAACTCCACGTGACCAATAGCGCAAACGGCATCGTCATCGTCGGCGGGGGGCTGGCCGCCGCCCGGACCGCCGAGCAGCTGCGCCGGGCCGAATACACCGGGCCATCACCATCGTCAGCGACGAGGTGCATCTGCCCTACGACCGGCCGCCGCTGTCCAAGGAAGTGCTGCGCAGCGAGGTCGACGACGTCGCGCTCAAACCGCGCGAGTGGTACGACGAGAAGAACATCACGCTGCGGCTGGGCTCGGCCGCCGCCGGCCTGGACACCGCAGGCGCAGACGGTGACGCTGGCCGACGGCGACGGTCCTCGGCTACGACGAGCTGGTCATCGCGACCGGCCTGGTGCCGAGGCGCATTCCGTCGTTTCCCGATCTCGAGGGCATCCGGGTGCTGCGGTCGTTCGACGAGAGCCTGGCGCTGCGCGAGCACGCGTCGGCCGCGCGGCGCGCCGTGGTCATCGGCGCGGGCTTCATCGGCTGCGAGGTCGCCGCCAGCCTGCGCAGCCTCGGGGTCGACGTCGTGCTGGTCGAGCCGCAACCGCACGCCGCTGGCGTCGGTGCTCGGCGAGCAGATCGGCGAGCTGGTGGCGCGGCTGCATCGCGCCGAGGGCGTCGACGTCCGCCTGCGGCGTCGGGGTCGCCGAGGTGCGCGGCGCCGGCCATGTCGAGAAGCGTGGTGCTGGCCGACGGCACCGAGCTGCCGGCCGACCTGGTGGTCGTCGGCATCGGCTCGCGGCCCTGCGACCGACTGGCTGGACGGCAGCGGCATCGAGGTCGACAACGGCGTGGTCTGCGACGAGGCCGGCCGCACCAGCGCGCCGAACGTGTGGGCGCTCGGCGACGTCGCGTCCTGGCGCGATACGACGGGACACCAAGCGCGCGTGGAACATTGGAGCAACGTCGCCGAGCAGGCCCGGGTCGTGGTGCCCGCGATGCTGGGCCAGGACGCGCCGGCCGACGTCGTGGTGCCCGTACTTCTGGAGCGACCAGTACGACGTCAAGATCCAGTGCCTGGGGGAGCCGGACGGCCGACGACATCGTGCACATCGTCGAGGACGACGGCCGCAAGTTCCTGGCCTACTACGAGCGCGACGGCGCTGTCGTCGGCGTGGTCGGCGGCGGGATGCCCGGCAAGGTCATGAAGGCCCGCGGCAAGATCGCCGCGGCGCCCGATCGCCGACGTCCTTCGGCACGAGTGCTGAGCCTAGCGGCTCGGCCCAGAAACTCAGGCCCCAGGTAGAAGCGGGCGCCCTGATCGTCGGCGCACTGCGCTGCCGCCGTACGGCTGGCGGGAGGGCTCGTCGATGACGGTCCCACCGGCCTCGCGGATCCGCGTGACCGCCGCGTCGATGTCAGCAACCGTCCACATCGGCACGGTAGTCGCGCGGCTGCCGCCCGCCGCTCCGGACATCGGGTGGGCATCCTGCACCTGCCACCGTCGGAGACCCGGCCCGGCGCGAAGGTCCACCCAGCACCCGGCCGTAGAAGTCGCGGAACGCGGCCGAATCCGGCACCTCGTAGGTGACATACGACAGCTCGCCCGGCCCGGAACCGTTGAGTTCGGGGCGCTTCTGGCCGCCGGACGGCTGGTATACGGCGAACGCGCGAGCGTCCAGCGGTGGCCGAACGGATCGATGATGGTCGCATTGCGCGATCCGTATTCTCATAGATCTCGCGCTCGACGGCGGCGCCGTGTTCGCGCGCCCGCCCCAATGCGGCGTCGGTGTCGGTGACGGGCAACATCAAGCTGACCGAGACCGCACCAGGGGCAGGAGCTTTCAGCCCAAGTTCCATGCTCGTCGGCCAGATACAGCACGCCGTCCCCGATCGCAATTTCCGCGTGCCAATTCGCCCGTCGTCCATCACGATTGGTTCGCCGAGCACGACGGCGCCGAATGCATCGGTGTACCACGTGATCGCCGCACGAGCGTTCGCGACGCTGAGGTAGGGCAGCGCCGCGGGCCACGGGGTTGGTTAGCGGATGGTTCGGTCAGTTCTGAAATGGCTGCTGCGGTCCCGCTCATGAGAACTCCTTCCGGTAGCGACGATGCGGATTCCAGGCGCTGCCGCAATCGCGCGGCGAACGCCGAGTCGGGGTGTACCACCGGCAACGCCTCGTCGTAGAGCTCGAGCAGCACGCGTCGAGCGTGGGTTGGCGGTCCGCTTCGGCGCTCACCCTCCTATCGTCGCCGTGGCGGACTGAATTCCGACGGGGCGGTCGCAAATCCGCTACTGCCAGTGCACCGGCGGGCCGTGCGGATGGCATTCGGCCAGAACCCGCAGTTCGCCACCCGGCCAGCGACGCGCGCGCACCAGAAACTTAAGCGGCGAGCCGGGCCCGTCGCGCGCGGGCTCGAGGGTGAGGTGCGCGAACGGCGAAGAGGCGCCGGCCTGGGCGCCCAGCGCGTCGACGCCGCCGCGGACCGCGGCCTGTTCTGCGGCGGACAGATACTGCCAGGTGATCGAATGCCACAGCACGGTCAGCGCGCCGTCGCCGAGGGTCAGGCCCGCCACCGCGTCGCCTGCCGCCTGGCGCGTCAACCGCGCCGGGACGTTGCGGGCAACCGCAATCGCGCCGCGCAGCCGCTGCAGCCGCGCGCTCTGGTCCGGCCAGACGTAGCTCAGCACGGCCATCTCCCCGTCAGCGCCGGTGACGTCGATGGGCGCGATGTCGTACCCATGGCGTTCGACGATCCGCGCCGCACCCGCCGACGGCAGTGCGCCGCGCCACGCGTCGTCGATGGTCACCGGCGAGTCCGCCGGTCCCCACTGGCCGCCGGGATAGCGGTAGTGGTAGTGGTCGGCCCGCAGATTCAGCCCAGCGCTCGTTCCGATCTCGAAAAGCCTTACCGGCAAATCGAATTGAGTCGCCGATAAGCATCAGCCCGCCGATCAGAGCGGCCGATCGGCCCACCTCGTTGGTCTGTGGTGGTTGATCCAGGGCCGCGCGCAGCTCGTCGATTCGGGCGTTGGCGGTGCGCACGATCTCGGGCCAGGCGGCCTCGGCGTCCCAGGTCCCACCGGTGCTGGGATACCAGCGGCGCAACGCCGGTGCACGGCCGTCGAGTACCAACCGGTGCAGGCCGCCGAGCAGTCGCAGCGGCACCGCGTGGCGCGCCGAATCCTCTTCGCGGCCGGACAGAATGGTCGCGAAGACGCCGCCGGCCTCGACGTCTTTGGCCACGAGCTCGAACAGTTCGTCGTACATCGGTGAGCCGGAGCTGCCGCAGAACCGCCCCTGCGCCCGCAGGGTGTGGACCAGGTGCTCGGTGTTCACGCGCCTAGCCCGTTCCAGCCCTGCGCCGACCACGTCGAACGCATTCCCCAGCGCCTCCGGCAGCGAGACGGATTCGTCGCCCAGCCAGTGTTCGTAGGCGGTCAATGCCACGCCGAGCATCGTCCAGGCGACGGTCTGGGGCAGTAGGTCGGTCGTCTTGCCGCCCAGCCGGCGTGCCACGAATCCGGCGATCACCTCACGCCAGCCGGCGTACATCGTCATCGAATAGGCCTGCAGTTCCTCGGTTTGCAGGATTACCCGCATGCGCTGGCGGTGCCGGGCGGTCTCGGACTCGTCAAAGGTGTTGAACGCCAACAGCGCCGCGCGCAACGCCTCGCCGAGCGGAACTCCGCGGATCGACATTGTCGAGCAGGTCGCGCAGGTGCGCGAGGTGGGCGTCGAAGTCGCCCCAGGGGATGGCGTTCTTGGACGCGTAATAGCGGAACAGCGTGCGCCGGGAGATACCGGCCGCCTGCGCGACGTCGTCGACGCTCACGTCGGTGAAGCCCCGGGCGGCGAACAACTCGATGGCGACGTCGCTGATGTGATTCGGCGTCGTCGAACGGCGCCGGCCCACCCGCGGCTGCGGCACCATCAGACCCGCCCTTCCATTTCGGCACTCGATGCCATATTGTGTCCAGATCGACTCACATTGTCGAGACCCTATCAGGAGAGGAAAATTCCTATGGACGACGTTGTGCGAGACTGGACCGACACCGAGCTCGTCACCGAGACCCTGGTCGAAGAGGTGTCCATTGACGGTATGTGCGGGGTCTACTGACCGTGTCGCGCCCGCGCGGGCAGACATGCGGGCCCGGTCGGCAGGAAAACCCGTTCGACCCTGAGCGCGGCTGGCGGTTGCACCCGCAGGTGGCGGTTCGCCCCGAGCCCTTTGGCGCGCTGCTCTACCACTTCGGGACCCGCAAGCTGTCGTTCCTGAAAAATCGCACCATCCTCGCGGTCGTGCAGTCGCTGGCCGATCATCCCGACGTCGCGTCCGCCTGCCGCGCCGCGGGGGTGGACGACTCCCGGCAGGGTCCCTACCTGCACGCGCTGGGTGTGCTGGCCGATTCCAACATGCTGGTAGCACAAGAGGCTCCCAAGGAGGCTGCAGTGACATCCGCTGCCGTGCCCCGGCTCATCGAACAGTTCGAGCGCGGACTGGACGCACCCATCTGCCTGACCTGGGAGCTGACGTACGCGTGCAACCTGGCCTGTGTGCACTGCCTCTCGTCGTCGGGCAAGCGCGATCCAAGAGAGTTGTCCACCCGCCAATGCATGGACATCATCGATGAGCTGGAACGCATGCAGGTGTTCTATGTGAACATCGGTGGCGGGGAACCCACTGTGCGCCCGGACTTTTGGGAGCTGGTGGACTACGCCACCGCGCACCACGTCGGCGTCAAGTTCTCCACCAACGGCGTTCGGATCACGCCCGAGGTGGCCGCGCGGTTGGCGGCCAGTGACTATGTGGACGTCCAGATCTCGCTGGATGGCGCCACCGCCGAGGTCAACGACGCCGTGCGCGGCGCCGGGTCATTCGACATGGCGGTGCGCGCGCTGGAGAACCTGGCCGCGGCCGGCTTTTCGGATGCCAAGATCTCCGTTGTGGTCACCCGCCACAACGTCGACCAGCTCGACGAATTCGCTGCGCTGGCAAGCCGTTACGGTGCCACGCTTGCGGATCACCCGGCTGCGGCCGTCGGGCCGGGGCGCGGATGTCTGGGAGGACTTGCACCCCACCGCCGCCCAGCAGGTCCAGCTGTATGACTGGCTGGTCGCCAAGGGGGAGGGGGTGCTTACCGGTGACTCCTTCTTCCACCTGTCGCCGCTCGGCCAGTCCGGCGCGCTGGCCGGACTGAACATGTGCGGAGCCGGCCGAGTGGTGTGCCTGATCGACCCGGTGGGCGACGTGTACGCCTGCCCATTCGCCATCCATGACCGCTTCCTGGCCGGAAACGTGTTGACCGACAGTGATTTTGGGTCTGGCTTCGCCAACGTCTGGAAGAACGCCCCGCTGTTTCGCGAGCTGCGCGAACCCCAGTCCGCGGGCGCCTGCGGCAGCTGCGGCCATTACGACAGTTGCCGGGGCGGGTGCATGGCGGCCAAATTCTTCACCGGCCTGCCGCTGGACGGTCCGGATCCCGAATGCGTACAAGGACACAGCGCTTCGGCGCTGGCCCGCGAACGCAACACACCGCGGCCCCGGGCCGACCACTCCCACGGGCGGCGGGTCCGCAAACCGGTGCCACTGACCCTTATCCATGCGACCACCGGCTCGGCTGTGCAACGAAAGCCCCGTGTAGCCATGGCCGACGAATGGTTTGAAACGGTCGCGATCGCCCAGCAACGCGCCAAGCGGCGGTTACCGAAATCCGTTTACTCGTCCCTGCTTGCGGCCAGCGAAAAGGGCGTCACCGTCGCCGACAATGTCGAGGCGTTCAGTGAGCTCGGCTTTGCGCCGCATGTCATTGGGGCGCTGGAAAAGCGCGACCTGTCGACCACCGTTATGGGACAAGAGATTTCACTGCCGGTAATCATTTCGCCGACCGGTGTTCAGGCCGTAGACCCGGACGGCGAGGTCGCCGTCGCCCGGGCGGCGGCGGCGCGGGGAACGGCGATGGGCCTGTCCTCTTTCGCCAGCAAGCCGATCGAGGAGGTCATCGCCGCCAACCCCAAGGTCTTCTTCCAGGTCTACTGGCTCGGCGGGCGCGACGCCATTGCCGCGCGGGTGGAACGGGCGCGGCAGGCCGGCGCGGTCGGTTTGATCGCCACCACCGACTGGTCGTTCTCGCATGGCCGCGACTGGGGCAGCCCCAAGATCCCGGAGGAGATGAATCTGCGGACCATGCTGCGGATGTCTCCGGAGGCGATCACCAAGCCGCGGTGGCTGTGGAAGTTCGGCAAGACGCTGCGCCCACCGGACCTGCGGGTGCCGAACCAGGGCCGGCGCGGCGAGCCCGGGCCCGCCGTTCTTCGCCGCCTACGGGGAGTGGATGGGCACCCCGCCGCCGACCTGGGAAGACATCGCCTGGTTGCGGGAACTGTGGGGCGGGCCGTTCATGCTCAAGGGCGTGATGCGGGTCGACGATGCCAAAAGAGCGGTGGATGCGGGTGTTTCGGCGATATCGGTGTCCAACCACGGTGGCAACAACCTGGACGGCACGCCCGGCCTCGATCCGCGCCCTGCCCGCGGTCGCCGAGGCGGTCGGCGACCAGGTCGAGGTGTTGCTGGACGGCGGCATCCGGCGCGGCAGTGACGTCGTCAAGGCGCTGGCGCTGGGAGCGCGGGCGGTGATGATCGGCCGCGCCTACCTGTGGGGTCTGGCCGCCGCCGGCCAATCCGGCGTCGAGAACGTCCTCGACATCCTGCGCGGCGGCATCGACTCGGCGTCTGATGGGCCTCGGGCACGCGTCGATTCACGATCTGGGCCCGGACGACATTCTGATTCCCGCCGGCTTCACCCGCGATGGCGTGCTCCGCGGATCTTGACGTACCGCGTAGAATCGCTGATACGGGCGTGGCAGCCGTGGCGGACGAGTCGAATTCGGCCGGTGGCCGATGGGCTGCGGCGGAAGGAATAATTCGGTGGAAGGTTCAACAATTGGCGCACGCCAGGTGAATTCGGCCTACCATCGGCAAGTGCCCGTACTGCGGCGAACTGGGGAGTGCGACGTCGAGCCAGCTGCTCCGCACCCCGCCTTCGATAGTGATCCCGCTGGGGTCAACCGAGCAGCATGGTCCGCACCTGCCGCTGGATACCGACACCCGGATCGCGTCCGCCGTCGCCCGTGCCGCCAGCGCCGTCAGCGCCGGCCTCGAGCAGGACGCCCTCGAGGGGATTGGCTAGTCGCACCGGCCATCGCCTATGGCGCCAGCGGTGAGCATCAGAGTTTCGCCGGAACGATCTCGATCGGCACCGACGCGCTGACCATGCTGCTGGTGGAGTACGGCCGGTCGGCGGCCTGCTGGGCGCAGCGTCTGGTCTTCGTCAACGGCCACGGCGGCAACGTCGGCGCGCTGCAGCCGCGCGGTGCGCCGGCTGCGCGCCGAAGGTCGCGACGCCGGATGGTGCCCCTGTACCGCTCCGCGGTGCGCGACGCTCACGCCGGCCATACCGAAACATCGGTATTGCTGCATATTTCGCCGGCCGACGTGCTGACCGACCGATGGCTGGCGGGCAATGGTGCACCGCTTGCCCGAGTTGCTGCCGTCGATGCGCCGCGGCGGAGTCGCGGCGGTCAGCCGGGTCGGCGTGTTGGGGGACCCGACCACCGCGACCGCAGCCGAGGGGAGCGGATCTTCGCCGAGATGGTCGACGGCTGTGTCGCGCCGAATCGCCCGCAGTGGTCGCCCGGCGGCCGACGGGATGCTGGCATGACGTCAGACCTCGACTGCCTGACGGGTTCGCCGTTCAGGTCGATCGTCGCGTGCGGGTGCTCGGCGACGGCGTCGACCCTGCTCGGTGGCTCACCGACCCGGCTGCTGAGGCTGGCTCCGGCCGCCCAGGACATGCTGTCCGATGGCCGGCTGAAGGTCCGCGACGAGGTCAGCGCCCAACTGGCCCGCACCTTGCTGGACGCCACGGTGGCGCATCCGCGGCCGGCGGGTGGCCCGTCGCACCGCGACGTCACCGTCGTTATTCCGGTGCGGGACAACGCATCCGGCGTGCGCCGTTTGGTCAGCTCACTGCGCGGCCTGCGCGTCGTCGTGGTGGACGACGGTTCGTCGTGCCCGATCGAGCCGGAGGACTTCAGTCGGCGCGCACTGCGACATCGAAGTGCTGCGCCACGCCCGCAGCAAGGGGCCCGCGGCGGCACGCAATACCGGGTCTGGCCGCCTGCAGCACCGACTTCGTCGCATTCCTGGATTCCGATGTCGCGCCGCGACGCGGCTGGCTGGAGGCGCTGCTCGGCCACTTCTGCGATCCCACCGTCGCGCTGGTCGCACCCGCGCATCATCGGTCTGGCGCAGAGCGAGAACGCGGTGGCGCGCTACGAGGCGGTGCACTCGTCGCTGGACCTCGGCCAGCGCGAAGCGCCGGTGCTGCCGCACAGCACGGTGTCCTACGTTCCCAGCGCGGCGATCATCTGCCGCCGCGCCGCCATTCGTGACGTCGGCGGGTTCGACGAGACCCTGCAGTCCGGCGAGGACGTCGACCTGTGCTGGCGGCTGATCGAAGCCGGTGCCCGGCTGCGCTACGAGCCCATTGCGCTGGTCGCCCACGATCACCGCACCGAACTGCGGGATTGGATCGCGCGCAAGGCTTTCTACGGCGGCTCCGCGGCTCCGCTGTCGGTCCGGCACCCGGACAAGACGGCGCCGGTGGTGATCTCCGGCTGGGCGTTGATGGCCTGGATTCTGATGGCGCTCGGGACCGAGCCTCACGCAATTCGCGTCGCTCGTGATCGCGGTGCTGACCGGTCGCCGGATCGCAAGGGCCATGCGCACCGCCGAGACTTCGCCTCGGGATGTGTTCGCGGTCGCCAGCCGCGGCCTGTGGTCGGCGGCGCTGCAACTGGCGTCGGCCCTGTGTCGGCACTACTGGCCGCTGGCATTGCTGGCGGCCATTGTGTCACGTCGCTGCAGACGGGTGGTGCTGGTCGCGGCCGTCGTCGACGGGGTGGTGGACTGGCTGCGCCGCAGGGATGCCACCGACGACGACGCCCAACCGATCGGGATGCTGACCTACCTGGTGCTCAAGCGGATCGACGACCTGGCCTACGGCATCGGGCTGTGGCGCGGGCGTGCTGCGCGAACGCAATCTTCGGCGCGCTCAAACCGCAGATTCGGACCTCAGTCGCCGCCTTGATCGCCCTTGAGAACGCCGTCCTGCACAGCGATGTTCTGATCGTCGGTGCGGGAAGTGCTGGATCAGTTGTCGCCGAACGTCTTTCCGCCGACCCCAGCCGGGCCGTGACCGTGCTCGAGGCGGGGCCCGGACTCACGATCCGGCGCTGCTGGCCCAGACCGCCAACGGCTTGCAGCTGCCGATCGGCGTCGGCAGCCCGCTGGTCCAGCGCTATCTGACCAAGCTCACCGAGCGGCCCGCCCACCAACTGCCCATCGTGCGGGGGGCGACGGTCGGCGGTTCCGGCGCGGTCAACGGCGGCTACTTCTGCCGCGGGTTGCCCGGCGATTTCGACCGCGCCGCGATACCCGGCTGGGCGTGGTCCGACGTTCTCGACCACTATCCGCGCCATCGAGACAGACCTGGACTTCGCTGGGCCCGCCCATGGCGACCGCGGCCCATCCCGGTTCGCCGCACACACGAAATGACAGGCACCACAGAAGCTTTCGTCGCCGCCACCGAGAGATGCGGGGTTTCCATGGATCACCGACCTCAACGACGTTGGCCGCGAAATGCCTTCAGGTGTGGGCGCAATTCCGCTCAATATCGTTGACGGCGTGCGGACCGGCGCGGGGGCAGGCTATCTGATACCCGCGCTGAGGCGGCCCAACCTGACGCTGTTGGCGCGGACGCGGGCGGTGCGGCTGCGCTTCTCGGCCGCGACGGCAGTGGGTGTCGACGCGGTCGGTCCGGACGGCCCGGCGACCCTGACCGCTGATCGAATCGTGCTGTGCGCCGGGGCGATCCAGTCGGCACACCTGCTGATGCTGTCCGGGCATCGGCGACGAGGCGATGCTGCGGGCAGCGGGGTGGAACGTGGTTGGCGCCGCTGCCGGTCGGGATGGCATGCAGCGACCATCCGGAGTGGGTTCTGCCGACCAGTTGGGCGGTGGCCGTGGACCGGCCGGTGCTGGAGGTGGTGCTGAGCACCCTCGACGGCCTCGAGATCCGGCCGTATACAGGTGGTTTCGTAGCGATGACCGGCGACGGGACCGCCGGGCACCGCGGACTGGCCGCACATCGGGGTGGCGCTGATGCGGCCGCGGTCGCGCGGGCGGATCACGCTGGTCTCACCCGACCCGGCGGTGCCGCCGCGGATCGAGCACCGCTACGACAGCGAACCCGACGACGTCGCGGCGTTGCGCCAAGGCAGCGAATTGGCCCGCGAATTGTTCGGTGCCGACAACGCATATCGGGTCAGCCGGTTTGGTCGACGTCGCAACACCTGTGCGGCAGCGCCCCGATGGGCAGCCGACGGCGACCCGGAGGCCGTTGTCGACCACGCGGTGCCGGGTGCGCGGAATCGAAAACCTCTGGGTGATCGACGGATCCATCCTACCGGTGGTTCCCAGCCGCGGTCCGCACGCGACGCATCGTGATGCTGGGGCACCGGGCGGCGGAATTCGTCAGGTGAAGTCCGCTGACGGCACCCGTCGAGCCATCTGTGACAGGGCGAATCCGCCGATATTCGCCGTTACCGTTGGGCGCTGTGTCGGACGATGCCTTCGTCGGTCGACGGTGATCGCGATCCGGCGTACCAACGTAGCTGCTCCCGTCCCGGCCGGGCGCCCAGAGCCCGATCAGGACCGCTGCGACGGCGATGATCACGGCCAGCGCGATGGTCGAGGCGTGCATGCCGGTCAGGAACGCGGTCTTGGCTGAGCTCGGCCAGCTGCCGCCCCTGCGGGCCGAGCTTGTTGGCCACCTCGACGGCCTTTGCCAGCGAGTCGGTGGCCGGGCCCCGCACGCGGCGCGGGAAATTTCGTCAGCTTCGGTGCGAGCTCGTGGGAATATCGCCCGGCCAGGATCGAACCCGCCATGGCGATACCCAGCGCCGCCGCCCATCTCGCGCGACGTGTCGTTCACCGCGGAGGCCACGCCCTGCTTCTCGTCGGGAACCGCACCCATGATCGCCGAAGTTGTTGGTGCCGTGCATATTCCGATGCCGGTGGCGCAGTATCAGTGTCGGCCAGGAAAATTCGAGATACGTCGAATGCAGGTCCGCAGCCCGCCCATGCAGGCGAAGCCCGACCGCCATGAGCAGCGTGCCGATGAATAGCCACCAGCCGCAGCCCAGCTTCGGGCACATACCAGAACGACAATGCCGAGAAAACGCCACAGTGGCACCATGAACGGACTCGAAGCAAACGGCGGTCTTGATCAGTGGCGAGTAGCCCATGATCTGCTGCACGTACTGCATGCCGACGATAAAAGAAGCCGAATGTCGCGCCGAACAGGATGACGATCGATGCCGATCCCGGTGGCGAAATTGGGCTCTGCGAACAGCCGAACGTCCAGAAAGCGTTGGCGCCGCCGCATTTCGACGAACGCCGAACACCGACGGCAAATACCGCGCCCGGCGACCATGACCCCCCCAAACCATTGGATGGCATCCACCCACGACGCGGCGCTTCCAGGATCGCGGCGAACACGAATCGCCGACCGCCGCGCCGATCAGCACCGCGCCCAGCCAATCCACTCGTGGAGCGTCGTTGTCGCGCGACGACGCGCACCGTGCACGCCAGGGCGAAGATCGCCAGCCCGACGATACCCAGCGAGGCCCAGAAGATGCGTGCCAATCCCAAAAGCGAAGCAGCAGGCCAGATCCGATCATGCCGATGACCCCGCCGGAACCGGCCGTACCTGCCCATATCCCAACGGCCTTCAACCGCTTTTCTTTGGGATAGGCCACGGTCAATATCGATAGCGTCGCGGGCATAACGAACGCGGCGCCGACACCGGCCAGGGCACGTCCCGCGATGATCTGTGCCGGGGCGTGCAACAACGCCGGTGCGATCGAACCAACCGAGAAGATGGCCAAGCCGGTCAGCAAAGCACCCCGCCGGCCGTAGCGGTCACCGATGGCCCCGGCGGGCAACAGCAGGCACGCCAACGCCACGGTGTAACCGTCGACCATCCAGGTCAGCTGGGTCTGCGTCGCCGAAGTGGCGACCGCGAGGTCACCCAGCGCGGTGTTCAGCGCCGTCATCGAACCGACCACCAGTCCGACGCCCATGCAGGCCACGGTCAGCGTCCAGGCTCGGGCTCGGGGCGTACCGCCGATGCCTACCGCATCAGTACGCTGGTCGGGCCGGACAAGAATGTCGACCATATTCATGCGCCTCCTCCCCCAGGGGCGAACTAATTTCCGAGACTAACAGTCTCGTAGATAGACCGATAGTCTTGTTCTCGAAACAGGGAGGTCAATCACCATCACCGACAGCAGTGGCGACCCACGCCCGGCCCGGTCTCGTGCTCGTTTGCTGGAGGCCGCCACCGCGCTGCTGCGCTCCGGGGGTCCCAGCGCCGTGACCGTCGATGCGGTCATCCGCGGCGCCAATGTGGCCCGGGCTACCTTGTATCGCCACTTCCCGAGCGGAAATGATTTGCTGGCAGCCGCGTTCAACAGCCTCATTCCGCCGGCCGAGCTGCCGCCCGACGAGGGTTCGCTGCGGGATCGGCTGGTCGCGGTGGTGCTGGCGCAGGCCGAATCCGTGGCGGAAGCCCCCGCGGCGTTGGCGGCGATGTCCTGGCTGTCGCTGGGCCGCGACCTAGAAGGTTTGCCAGAACCCCGTCACACCCCGGCCGCCGACAGCGCGGCGATCACCACGTTGCGCGAACGCATTGCCCAGCAGTACGCGGCGCCATTCGACGCCATATTCGATAGCCCGGACGCGGACGAACTGGGTGAGGTCGACCGGTCCCGGGCGATCGCCCTGCTGATCGGTCCGTTGGTGCTCGGTCGCCTGTCCACCTTGCCGGACTTCGACTACCGCGAATGCGCGTACGCGGCCGTCGACGGTTTCCTGCACGTGCAGCGCGCCCAGCATAGAGCCAGCTCAGCGGATGTCGAGTCGGCAGGTGCCTGAGCCCCGCGCCGGCTACGGCAGCCCCTTTATCCCGTCCGCGCCGTACTTCACGCCCGCTTTGCCGCCTAGGCCGCCGGTGCCCTGACTGGCGCCGCCGGTCCCGGCGTTGCCGCCGTTGCCGCCGGTGCCGATCTGGCTTGCGTTGCCGGCGTTGCCGCCGTTGCCGCTGGTAATGCCAACCGGGCTGCCGGTGACGTCGCCCCCGTCGCCGCCGTTGCCGCCGTTTCCGATATTCCCCCCGTCGCCGCCTTTGCCGCCCGCCCCGCCGTTGGCATTCGTGGTGTGCCCGCCGATGCCACCGGCTCCGCCGCTACCCAAGAATGAGGCGCCGTTACCGCCGTTGCCGCCGGCTGCGCCAGCGCCGTTTTGGGAGTCCCCAGCGGCACCGCCGGCCCCGCCGTTGCCGATGACGCTGCCACCGTTGCCGGCGTCGCCGCCGGCCCCGCCCATGGGGCCGCTGCCGCCGCTGCCGCCGTTGCCGCCGCCGCCGAACATCCCGCCGTTCCCGCCGACGCCGCCGCTCCCGGCAATGGTGAGGGTGCCGTTGACGGATGCGCCGGCGCCGCCGTTGCCGCCGCCGCCGAACATCCCGCCGGTTCCGCCGTTTCCGCCATTGCCACCGGTCCCGCCAACGGTGGCCGTCGTGGTCGCGCCGTTGCCGCCGGCGCCCCCGCCGCCGAACACTCCGCCAATTCCGCCGTTGCCGCCCGCGCCGCCGCCAGTCTGGCCGATCCCGCCGTTGCCGCCGGCCCCGCCGCCGGCACCGAGTGGACCGGCGTCCCCGCCGTTGCCGCCGGTGCCGCCGACGGTGTTGCCGGCCCCGCCGTGGCCGCCGGCCCCGCCGGCGCCGAACAGTCCGCCGGCCCCGCCGTTGCCGCCGTTGCCGCCCGCACCCGTAGTCGAGGCACCACCGGCGCCACCCGAGCCGCCGCTGCCGAACAGCCCGGAAGCCCCGCCGTTGCCGCCCTTACCGCCGGCCACGCCGGATGCGCCGTTGCCACCGTTACCGAACAACAGCCCGGCATCCCCGCCGTTAGCCCCGGACCCCGGTGCGCCGTTGGCGCCGTTGCCGAACAGTGGGCGCCCGAACAGATCCTGGGCGGGCTTGTTGACCGCGGCGAGCATAGTTTGCTGGGCGTTGGAGGCCTCGGTGCTGGCGTACGCAGCCGCGCTCGAGTTCATGGTTCGGACAAGTTGGTCGTGAAACGCCGCCACCTGGGCGCTGACAGCCTGATACGCATGGGCGTGGCTGCCGAACATCGCGGCGAGCACGGCCGAGACCTCGTCGGCGCCGGCAGCCAGCACCCCCGACGTCGGCGCCCACGCAGCTGCGTTGGCCGAGCTGATCGTCGAACCGATGTTCGCTATGTCTGATGCCGCCGCCGTCACGAACTCCGGCGCCGCGATTACAAACGACATGATCGTTCTCCCAGGGGTCCCGGTTGAAGTACCAGCAGATCGTATCCCGGCAATTACCGCAGTGAGTGCGGAATGGGCAGGTGTTTAAGGCCCCCGACGAACGTGGTGGCGATTAGCTCGGGTTCGCCGCTGAGATGAATTGATTTCAGTCGCGGCAACAGTTCGGTGAAGAAGCTGTTCACTTCCATGCGAGCCAGTGCGGCACCGAGGCAGAAATGCACGCCGAAGCCGAATGCCAAGTGCTTGTTGGGGTTTCGGCCGACGTCGAAGCGGAACAGGTCTTCGGACACATCCTCGTCGCGGTTGGCCGAGGCGTAGGACATACACACCGCCTCGCCTTCGGCGATCGGCACGCCGCGGATGGCGGTGTCCTTGGTCGCGGTGCGCATGAATTCCTTGACGGGCGTCACCCAGCGGATCATTTCCTCGGTGGCCAGCGGCATCAGGTCGGGGTTATCGCGGGTCGTCCATGTGGATCAGCGTGCACAGCCCCGTTCCGCTGTCCAGCAGCGACTGCGCCAGATCGTGGGTCAGCGCGGCGTGCAGCCGCGGCTCGTCGGTGTACGCGCTCGGATCGCGAAGACGTTCGCGGCGTGATCGATTATGGGTGTGCTCACGGTTCGACGGCGATAGGCAGCGATGCCGTGGGGCTAACGCCGAGCGCGGTGTTGTTGGTGCTGTTCGTCATCGTCACGTCGATGGCGGAGCCGCCTTTGACGGTGAAATTCTGGTTGGCGCTCAGCTGCAAGTGCAGTTGATAGGTGATGGTCTGCCCCGGATTGATCGCGAACGGCGCGAGGAGTGGTCGGGCGAGGAAATCCATCCCGGTCCCTTCGGCGACGTACGGCACCGCCACCCACGCGTTGGTGTCGGCGCTAAGCATCTCCAACGACCCGGTCGGCATCATCGCGGTGCCCGACGGGTTGCACGAGCAGTGGCCAAGGGACACCACCATGCCCACGTGGTCGAGGGCCGCGGCCGAGGTGTTGACCAGCGCGACGCTGAACGGCATGGGCGCTCCGCCCGGCCGGACCGTCGTCGGTCCCCCTGCGGTGATGGTGACGTCGATGCCCCCCGCCGACCCGTGCGCCCCGGCTGCGGGTGTCGGCGAGGCCGGCGAGGTGCCCGGCGCGCTCGAGGACGACGCGGATTGCGAGGCTGTGGTGGTGGAAGCGGTAGGTGTGCCGGAACTTGAGCAGCCGACAAGGGCCACGGCCGTCGCGGTGCCCACCAACGTGGCGATGAAACTCGAAACAGTGCTCACGATGCCCTCCGGATAATCCGCGACGGGAATCAACCTGCGCCGTAAGCGTAGCGCCGTCGCATGGCACCATCTAGATCGTAAAAGCGGTTAGAGGCCGGTTCGATCCTTGATGCGCTGCCGGACGGCGGCCTTCCCGTCGGCGAGAGTCGCCAAACCCAGGCGGGTGGCGCTCCACTCGCGTTCGCCGTCGGTGGAGATCGCACGTAAGTAAATGAGCTCGGCGTGCTCCAGCAGCTGAACGGCCTCCGATAGCGGCTCCCGCACCGGTCTGGCCGGCACTATCAACCCCGGCCGCTTGGGGTAACCGCGAAGCATCCATTCGCCGAAGTCGTAATGCGTGCGCCAGGGAACACGCCGGGTTGGGTCTGGGCCGAAAGCCTGCATGAGTTCCGCTGCGAGCTCGGCCGGCGGCGCACCGTTGATCCAGTCGATCATGGGTTGAGCGGGGTCAGCCGTTCCCTGATTCGGTCCCTGATTCGGCTCGAACAGCGCCATGACAAACTCCTTGTGAGGCTCTTTGCGAGGCTCCTCGCGATGCCCCTTCGGATGCCCCGGCGACAAACCTTAGGCCCGCGCAATCGAGACCGACCCGAGATTTGGCCCCAGCGGGGAGTTAAGGCATACTGTGCAGGTTGCCCTGCGCCAGGTTTGCGCCTGGTCGGGCATGCGACCAGCGCCCACAACGGGCGCGTCCGGTCCCATCCTTGTTCGCGGCGAATTCTGTCCGCGAAGAAGGCTGCGTGCGGGTGACATGCCCGAGCGCGGGGGCCGGTGGACCACGACAGGTAAACAGCGGCGCAATATCCGGCGCGACGCTAGATCGGCCTCAGTTGGCCGGTTTGATCGGCGTGCCGGGGGCACCAGGTCCGGACACGGGCCTTAAGTGGAGTGAGGTAGGAGAAGCGTGGCGGGACAGAAGATCCGCATCAGGCTCAAGGCCTACGACCATGAGGCTATTGACGCCTCGGCACGCAAGATCGTCGAGACCGTCGTACGCACGGGTGCCAGCGTCGTAGGTCCGGTGCCGCTGCCGACCGAGAAGAACGTGTACTGCGTCATCCGCTCTCCGCATAAGTACAAGGACTCGCGAGAGCACTTCGAAATGCGTACCCACAAGCGGCTGATCGACATCCTCGATCCGACGCCGAAGACCGTTGACGCCCTGATGCGCATCGATCTTCCGGCCAGTGTCGACGTCAACATCCAGTAGGAGAATTCCAGAGCAATGGCACGAAAGGGCATTCTGGGTACCAAGCTGGGCATGACGCAGGTATTCGACGAGAACAACAGAGTGGTCCCGGTGACCGTGGTCAAGGCCGGGCCGAACGTGGTGACCCGCATCCGCACGCCGGAACGCGATGGGTACAGCGCCGTGCAGTTGGCCTACGGCGAGATCAGCCCACGCAAGGTCAATAAGCCAGTGACCGGGCAGTACAGCGCCGCCGGCGTCAACCCACGCCGGTACCTGGCCGAACTGCGCCTGGACAACACGGACGCGGCGGCCGAATACGAGGTCGGCCAGGAGCTGACGGCCGAGATCTTCGCCGACGCCACCTACGTCGATGTCACCGGCACCTCCAAGGGCAAGGGCTTCGCCGGCACCATGAAGCGGCACGGGTTCAGCGGGCAGGGCGCCGCCCACGGCGCCCAGGCGGTGCACCGCCGTCCGGGCTCCATCGGCGGATGTGCCACGCCCGCACGGGTGTTCAAGGGCACTCGGATGTCCGGCCGCATGGGCAACGACCGGGTGACCGTGCAAAACCTGTTGGTGCACAAGGTCGATGCCGAGAACGGCGTGCTGCTGATCAAGGGCGCAGTCCCGGGCCGCACCGGTGGACTCGTCATGGTCCGCAGCGCGATCAAGCGAGGTGAGAAGTAATGGCAGCCGAAAAGGACCAGAAGGCACTGAAGATTGACGTCAAGACCCCGGCCGGCAAGGTCGAGGGTTCCGTCGAGCTGCCTGCCGAATTGTTCGATGCCCCGGCCAACATCGCGCTGATGCACCAGGTCGTCACCGCGCAGCGGGCGGCGGCCCGGCAGGGGACGCACTCCACCAAGACACGCGGCGACGTCAGCGGCGGTGGCCGCAAGCCCTACCGGCAGAAGGGAACCGGTCGCGCCCGGCAGGGCTCGACGCGGGCCCCGCAGTTCACCGGTGGCGGTGTCGTGCACGGTCCCAAGCCGCGCGACTACAGCCAGCGCACACCCAAGAAGATGATCGCCGCCGCGTTGCGCGGGGCGCTGTCCGACCGGGCCCGCAACGGGCGCATCCACGCGGTCACCGAACTGGTGACCGGGCAGACTCCTTCCACGAAGAGCGCCAGGGAGTTTCTGGGCAAGCTGACTGAACGCAAGCAGGTGCTGGTGGTCGTCGGGCGCAGCGATGAGACCGGTGCGAAGAGCGTGCGCAACCTGCCCGGTGTGCATTTCCTGGCGCCCGACCAGCTCAACACCTATGACGTGCTGCGCGCCGATGACGTGGTGTTCAGCGTCGAGGCCCTCAACGCCTATATCGCCGCGAATACCGCCTCTAATAAGACTGAGGCCGAGGAGGTTACGGCCTGATGGCGACCATCGTTGACCCCCGCGACATCATCCTGGCTCCGGTCATCTCGGAGAAGTCCTACGGACTGCTCGACGAAAACGTGTACACGTTCGTGGTGCACCCCGATTCGAACAAGACGCAGATCAAGATCGCCGTCGAGAAGATCTTCTCGGTCAAGGTCTCATCGGTGAACACCGCGAATAGACAAGGTAAGCGCAAGCGCACCAGGACCGGATTCGGAAAGCGCAAGAACACAAAGCGCGCCATCGTCACCTTGGCGCCGGGCAGCAAGCCCATCGACCTGTTCGGAGCGCCGGCCTAGCCGCGCGAGAGAAAGACCTGACTAGACATGGCAATTCGCAAGTACAAGCCGACGACCCCGGGTCGTCGCGGTGCCAGCGTGTCCGATTTCGGCGAGATCACCCGATCCCACCCGGAGAAGTCGTTGGTGCGCCCACTGCACAGTCACGGGGGCCGGAACGCACACGGCCGGATCACCACCCGCCACCAGGGTGGTGGTCACAAGCGCGCCTACCGCGTGGTCGACTTCCGTCGCAACGACAAGGACGGTGTCAACGCCAAGGTCGCGCACATCGAGTACGACCCGAACCGCACCGCGAACATCGCGCTGCTGCACTTCCTTGACGGCGACAAGCGCTACATCATTGCCCCGCAGGGACTGTCGCAGGGTGACGTGGTGGAATCGGGTCCCAACGCCGACATCAAGCCGGGCAACAACCTGCCGTTGCGCAACATCCCGTCCGGTACGTTGGTCCACGCCGTGGAGCTGCGGCCGGGTGGAGGTGCCAAGCTCGCGCGTTCGGCCGGGTCGAGCATCCAGTTGCTCGGCAAGGAGGGCAGCTACGCGACGATGCGCATGCCCAGCGGAGAGATCCGTCGTGTCGACGTGCGCTGCCGTGCGACTGTCGGCGCGGTGGGCAACGCCGAGCAGGCAAACATCAACTGGGGCAAGGCCGGCCGGATGCGGTGGAAGGGCAAGCGCCCCTCGGTCCGTGGTGTGGTGATGAACCCGGTGGACCACCCGCACGGTGGTGGTGAGGGTAAGACGTCCGGTGGTCGTCACCCGGTCAGCCCGTGGGGCAAGCCCGAGGGCCGTACCCGCCATGGGAACAAGCAAAGCAGCAAGCTCATCGTCCGACGCCGGCGCACCGGCAAGAAGCACTCGCGCTAGGGAAGTTTCAGGAGTAGCCAACTATGCCACGCAGCCTGAAGAAGGGCCCGTTCGTCGACGACCATCTGGTCAAGAAGGTCGACGTGCAGAACGAGAAGAACACCAAGCAGGTCATCAAGACCTGGTCGCGCCGGTCGACGATCATCCCGGACTTCATCGGACACACCTTTGCGGTGCACGACGGGCGCAAGCACGTCCCGGTGTTCGTCACCGAGGCGATGGTGGGCCACAAGCTTGGTGAATTCGCGCCGACCCGCACCTTCAAGGGGCACATCAAGGACGACCGGAAGGCCAAGCGGCGATGAGTACCACTACCGAGTTTCCGTCGGCGGTCGCCAAAGCACGGTTCGTGCGGGTGTCGCCGACAAAGGCGCGCCGGGTGATCGACCTGGTGCGTGGCAGGTCGGTGGCCGACGCGCTGGACATCTTGCGCTGGGCGCCCCAGGCCGCCAGTGAGCCGGTGGCCAAGGTGATCGCGAGTGCCGCGGCCAACGCGCAGAACAACAACGGACTGGACCCGGCGACGTTGGTGGTGGCCACGGTGTACGCCGATGAGGGTCCGACCGCCAAGCGCATCCGTCCGCGCGCCCAGGGGCGTGCGTTCCGGATCCGCAGGCGGACCAGCCACATCACGGTTGTGGTGGAAAGCCGCCCGGCAAAGGATCAGCGGTCGGCGAAGTCGTCGCGCGCACGTCGTGCCGAGGCCAGCAAGGCCGCCGCCAAAGCACCTGCCAACATAGCTGCCGACGTGAAGGCGCCGGCTACCAAGAAAGCACCGGCCAAGAAGGCGCCCGCCAAGGCTTCGGCCGACAAAGCGCCCGCCAAGACGGCGCCCGCCAAGACGGCTGCGTCTAGTTCGGGGCCTAGCTCGGGCGCCGAAACGTCTGAGGCTTCTGACGCGAAGGGAGGCTCAGACTAGTGGGCCAGAAGATCAACCCGCACGGCTTCCGGCTGGGCATCACCACGGATTGGAAGTCTCGCTGGTACGCCGACAAGCAGTACTCGGAGTACGTCAAGGAAGACGTCGCGATCCGTCGGCTGCTGTCCAGCGGCCTGGAGCGCGCCGGCATCGCCGACGTGGAGATCGAGCGCACCCGCGACCGGGTACGGGTGGACATCCACACCGCCCGTCCCGGCATCGTCATCGGCCGTCGGGGCACCGAGGCCGACCGGATCCGCGCCGACCTGGAGAAGCTGACCAAAAAGCAGGTCCAGCTCAACATCCTCGAGGTCAAAAACCCCGAATCGCAAGCACAATTGGTGGCCCAGGGTGTCGCCGAACAGTTGAGCAACCGGGTGGCGTTCCGTCGCGCGATGCGTAAAGCCATCCAGTCGGCGATGCGTCAGCCCAACGTCAAGGGCATCCGGGTGCAGTGCTCGGGCCGCCTCGGCGGTGCCGAGATGAGCCGCTCGGAGTTCTACCGCGAGGGTCGGGTTCCGCTGCACACGCTGCGCGCCGACATCGACTACGGCCTGTACGAGGCCAAGACCACCTTCGGCCGGATCGGCGTGAAGGTGTGGATTTACAAGGGCGACATCGTCGGTGGCAAACGTGAACTGGCCGTCGCCGCGCCGGCGGGCGCCGAGCGTCCGCGTCGTGAGCGGCCGGCGGGCGCGCGTCCGCGCCGCAGTGGCGCGTCGGGCACAACGGCGACCAGCACCGAGGCCGGGCGGGCCGCGGGCGAAGAGCCGGCCGGCGGGTCCGCTGGGGACGGTGCGCCCGCCCTCGAGCCGCAGAGTACGGAGAGCTGAATCATGTTGATTCCCCGCAAAGTTAAGCACCGCAAGCAGCACCATCCCCGCCAGCGCGGCATCGCCAGTGGCGGCACGACGGTCAACTTCGGCGACTATGGCATCCAGGCCCTTGAGCACGCGTACGTCACCAACCGGCAGATCGAGTCCGCTCGTATCGCCATCAACCGGCACATCAAGCGTGGTGGCAAGGTGTGGATCAACGTCTTCCCCGACCGCCCGCTGACCAAGAAGCCCGCCGAGACCCGGATGGGTTCGGGCAAGGGCTCGCCGGAATGGTGGGTGGTCAACGTCAAGCCCGGCCGGGTGTTGTTCGAGCTCAGCTACCCCAGTGAGCAGACCGCCCGGGAGGCGCTCACCCGCGCAATCCACAAGCTGCCGATCAAGGCGCGCATCGTGACCCGAGAGGACCAGTTCTGATGGCAGTGGGAACTTCCCCCGGCGAACTGCGTGAGCTCAACGACGAGGAGCTGACCGAGCGCCTGCGCGAATCCAAGGAGGAGCTGTTCAACCTCCGGTTCCAGATGGCGACCGGCCAGCTCACCAACAATCGGCGGCTCCGCACGGTGCGTCAGGAAATCGCGCGCATCTACACGGTGCTGCGGGAACGAGAATTGGGCCTGGCTTCCGGCCCCGGTGGCGATGAGAAGGAATCCTGATGGCAGAGGCTAATACCGGCACACCGGCCAAGGCGACCAAGGCGCCCGCCAAAAAGGCCGCATCCAAGGCCGCCGCGCCAAAGGACGCTGCGCCCAAGGATGCTGCGCCGAAAGGTGCGAGCGGCGCCAAGGGCCCCAAGCACACACCGGCCACTCCGAAGCCACGCGGCCGGCGCAAGACGCGCATCGGCTACGTGGTGAGCGACAAGATGCAGAAGACCATCGTGGTCGAGCTGGAAGACCGCATGCGGCACCCGTTGTACGGCAAGATCATTCGGACCACCAAGAAGGTCAAGGTGCACGACGAGGACAGTGTCGCCGGCATTGGCGACCGCGTGTCCCTGATGGAGACCCGTCCAATGTCGGCGACCAAGCGCTGGCGGCTCGTCGAGATCCTAGAGAAGGCCAAGTAACTGCCACATCGAGTGTGCAACCCGCCGCGGGCCACCACACCAAAAAATCTCAGCTGATTGCTAAGTCGCCGGTGTAGTGTCACCGGACGTTCGGTAGGTCCACTACGAGAGTGAGGCTGGCGGCAATGACGGGGTCGGCGGAGTTTAACGGCAAGATCGAGCTGGATATTCGCGACTCGGAGCCGGACTGGGGCCCTTATGCGGCGCCGACTGCGCCCGGGAATTCGCCGAACATCCTCTATTTGGTGTGGGACGACACCGGTATCGCGACCTGGGACTGTTTCGGCGGCCTGGTTGAAATGCCCGCGATGTCGCGGATCGCCGAGCGCGGTGTGCGGTTGTCGCAATTTCACACCACCGCGCTGTGTTCACCGACGCGGGCGTCGCTGCTGACGGGTCGCAACGCCACCACCGTGGGCATGGCCACCATCGAAGAATTCACCGACGGTTTCCCGAACTGCAACGGGCGGATCCCGGCCGACACCGCGTTGCTGTCGGAGGTACTGAACGAACGGGGTTACAACACCTACTGCGTCGGCAAGTGGCACCTCACCCCGCTGGAAGAGTCGAATATGGCGTCGACAAGGCGGCATTGGCCGACTCTCGCGCGGTTTCGAGCGGTTCTACGGCTTCATGGGCGGCGAGACCGACCAGTGGTACCCCGATCTGGTGTACGACAACCACCCCGTCCCCCCGCCGGGCACACCCGAGGACGGCTACCACCTGTCGAAGGACCTCGCCGACAAGACCATCGAATTCATCCGCGACGCCAAGGTGATCGCACCCGACCAAGCCGTGGTTCAGCTATGTCTGCCCTGGCGCCGGGCACGCCCCGCACCATGTCTTCAAAGAATGGGCCGACAAGTATGCCGGCAAGTTCGACATGGGCTACGAGAAGTACCGCGAGATCGTCTTGGAAAAGCAGAAGTCGCTGGGGATCGTGCCGCCGGACACCGAACTGTCGGAGGTCAACCCGTACCTCGATGTGAAGGGGCCGCAAGGCGAGCCGTGGCCGCTGCAGGACACGGTGCGGCCGTGGGATTCGCTCAACGATGAAGAGAAGAAGCTGTTCTCCCGGATGGCCGAGGTGTTCGCCGGATTCCTGAGCTATACCGATGCCCAGATCGGCCGGATCCTGGACTACCTCGAAGAATCCGGTCAGCTGGACAACACCATCATCGTGGTCATCTCGGACAACGGCGCCAGCGGTGAGGGCGGCCCGAACGGATCGGTCAACGAGGGCAAGTTCTTCAACGGCTACATCGACACCGTCGAAGAGAGCATGAAGCTCTTCGACCAGCTCGGCGGCCCCGAGACCTACAACCACTACCCGATCGGCTGGGCGATGGCCTTCAACACGCCCTACAAGCTGTTCAAGCGCTACGCCTCGCACGAGGGCGGCATCGCCGACACCGCAATCATCTCCTGGCCCAACGGTATTGCCGCGCACGGCGAGGTCCGCGACAACTACGTCAACGTCTCCGACATCACCCCGACCGTCTACGATCTGCTGGGCATGACGCCCGCCGGAGACGGTCAAGGGCATCGCGCAGAAGCCGCTGGATGGCGTGAGTTTCAAAGCGGCCCTTGACGATGCCGGCCGCGGACACCGGCAAGGAAACCCAGTTCTACACCATGCTCGGCACCCGCGGGATCTGGCACCAGGGCTGGTTCGCCAACACCGTCCATGCCGCCACGCCGGCGGGCTGGTCGCATTTCGACACCGACCGCTGGGAGCTTGTTCCACATCGAGGCCGACCGCAGCCAATGCCACGACCTGGCCGCCGAGCAACCCGAGAAGCTGGAGGAGCTTAAGGCGCTGTGGTTTTCCGAGGCCGCGAAGTACAACGGTCTACCGCTAGCGGACCTGAACATCGTCGAAACGCTCACGCGGTTCCGGCCCTACCTGGTCGGCGACCGGCAGACCTACATGTACTACCCCGACGGCGCGGAGGTGGGCATCGGCGCGACGGCCGAGACCCGGGGTCAGTCCTTCTCGGTGCTGGCCGACGTCACCGTTGATACCACCGGCGCCGAAGGAGTCCTGTTCAAGCACGGTGGCGCCCACGGCGGGCACGTGCTGTTCATCCAGGACGGGCGGCTGCACTACGTCTACAACTTCCTCGGCGAGCGCGAGCAGCTGATTTCGTCGCCCGATGCGGTGCCGCTGGGCAGGCACCTTTTCGGCGTCCGCTTCTCGCGAACGGGAACCGTGGAGAACAGCCACACACCGCTGGGCGAGCTCACGCTGTTCGTCGACGACACCGCGGTCGGCACGCTGGCGGAGTCATCAGTCACGCCGGGCCATTCGGCTTGGCGCGGTGCCGGCATCACCGTCGGGCGTAACGGCGGTTCGGCGGTGTCCAGTCGCTACAAGGCGCCGTTCGCGTTCACCGGCGGCACGATCGCCCAGGCCACGTCGACATCTCCGGTCAGCCCTACGTGGACCTGGAAAGGGAACTCGCGCTTGCCTTTTCGCGCGACTGAACTGGGCCGCGCGATGGCTGTGCGCTGTCTTCGGTCAGAGCGTGCCTGGTCTGCCGGGGCGGTCGCGGGCTGCGAGAAAACCACCGCCGGGACCGCGGTCCGGGCCAGTCACGCGACATCGACACCGTCTTTTGACCCGGCCGAGCCGGTGCCCGGCGTCGCGGCGACGCGGCCGGACCACATTCCGCCCAACGCGCTCGTGTGCGTTGCGCCGAACGCCGGCAGCGGTCACCCGACCAGCGCCGTGGTGCCCGACCCGGAAGCGCCGAAGATCATCCTCATCGTGCCGGACGGCTGGAGCTCGCTGCAGGCACCGGTGATATCGGCATTGACGTTGACCGGTCCCGACGGCATGTCCGGCGCCGGTGACCATCGCCGAGACCGATTCTCGACCCAGGTGGGGCCTTCCTGAGATACGCGACAACATGCGGGCTCGCGGCCCGCGCTTGAAATTCACCGTGGCCGCGGCGCAGTTCTGCGGCTACAGCAGCCAACGGCTGACCGGCACATTTCAAAGCCCATCAGGCCTATCGATTTCGCCGATCGGATGGCCCATATCTGGACGAATACCAAAAAGTACCTGGTCGCCATCCAACTGCAAGGGCCCGGCGGGTGTGGCAGCTTCGATGCCGCGAAATCCACATTGATGCGGCAATTCGGCGTCGTCATTCCCTGAATCGGCTGCTAGCATCGGACCCCGTGCTATTGCTCGCTGTGGTGCGACAGCAGGAAAGAGTGTGCCCGCCAACGGCTCCCGGCGGTGGCGCCCAATGACCACACAGCCAGCAACGCCTCGAGCACCTGGACCGCCGCCCGGACCGCCCCAGCGGCGCCGCCCACACGGCGCCGCCCGCGGCAAAGCCCCCGTTGCACCCAAATCGCATAGCGATCGGTCTCGGGATCATCTTGGCCGTCATCGTTACCTATTTCCTCATCGCTTTTCGGCGTGCACTTGCTGGTCAAATCGGGGCCCGCGCTCCCCACGTCGACCTGAGCAAGTACCAGAAAGACGACACCGTTGTTCAGCTGCGCCTGGAGAAGTGAAAACCGTCGCGAATCGCCTGACGGTGAATGTGCTCGTTTATCCCGGAGGATTCGCTGTACGACGAAAAGATGGGCATCCTGACGACCGATGCCGCGGTGCGGCTGTATCCGGACAGCGACCTGGGAGACCTGCAATACCCGAAGGGCAAAGCGCCAGGCGCAAGTCAGCCACCACCGTCGAGGCACACGGGATGCCGGTAACTGGCCATTCGACGCGTACACCACCGACGTGATCTCGGCCGCGTCTTCACCGGGGCTACCACGCAAAGTGTTCCCGCGCGCGAATCGAAGTCACCGGAGTATATAGACGGCTGGGACGTAACGTCACCCGCGTCCACGACGCCGAGGACAACGAAAACCCGAAGAGCCTCGACAACGTGATCATCACGTTGCACAGGTCCAAGGGCCCGCTGATCTTCGACCTCGGAATCTGCCTGGTCCTCATCGCCTGCCGGCACCTTGGCGTTGTGGGTGGCCATTCCCGATGGTATTGGGCCGGACGTCGTTCTTGCCGCCGTTCTGCACGTGGTATGCCGCGATGCTGTTCGCCATCGTCCCGCTACGAAACTTCCTGCCCGGCAACCCGCCGCCGGGCTCATGGGTCGACCAAGCCTTCGTGCTGTGGGTATTGATCGCGATTGTCGTCGCGATGGGGCTGTTCATCGTCGCCTGGGTACGGCAGCGAGATCGAAGAGCAGCCGAAGAAGACCTAGGAGACCTCCGGGCTAGCCGGGCTACTCCGAATTCGTTGCCCCCGGACCGCTGATTGCGTCGACGGCGTCGAGACCCGTCTCTGGAAGTCGGGCGAAAGCGGGATGTAGCCGATTCGATTGAGGTCGACCTGGCCGGGGCCGATCGCCGTCTGCAGGAACGCCTTCACCGCCTGCGCCGCGTCGGCGTCGGGGTATTTGGAGCAGACGATCTCGTAGGTGGCCAAGACGATCGGGTAGACGTCGGGCTGGGCGGGGTTGTAGAACGACGAAATGTCGAGCACGAGGTCGTTGCCTTGACCGATGACCTTGGCGCCCTTGATGGTCTTGCCGACCGTGTCGGTGCCGATCCGCACCGGGCGTAACGACCGGCGGCTTGCCGGGGTCTTGATCTCGGCGGCGTAAAGCCCCTGATCGAGCGCGAAGGACAATTCGTTGTAGCTGATCGCGCCCTCGGTAGTTTTCACCAGCTCCGAGGTCGCCCTTGTTGCCTTGCGGCGCCGATGCCGACGCCGCCGTTGAATTCTTGCCCACGCCCTTATTCCAGGCTCCGCCGGATGCGGCCTGCAGGTAGGACTGGAAGTTTTCGGTGGTGCCGGACGCATCGTTACGGTAGATGACCTTGATGTCCTCTGCCGGCATGGAGGCGTTGAGCGCGGTGAGGGCCGGGTCGTCCCAGCGGGTGATGGTGCCGTTGAAGATCTTTGCCATCGTGGGTGCGTCGAGCACCAACGAGTCGACGGTGCTCGAGGTTGTAGGTGATGGCCATCGGGCCGAATACCACGGGCAGGTTCCAGGCGTCGGCGCCGCCGCATCGCTGTTTGGCGGCGGCGTATTGGTCGCCGGACAGTGGTATGTCCGATCCGCCGAAATCGGTCTTGCCGGCGAGGAATTCGCTTACGCCGGCGCCCGAGCCGTTGGCGTGGTAGTCCAGCGTCTGGCCGGGGCACGCCTTCTTGTAACCGTCGATGAACCGGGTCATTGCGTTGGCTTGCGCGGTCGACCCGCTCACGGTCAAGGTCTGCTTGCCGCCGCAGTCCACCTTGACCCCGCTGGCGTAGGCCAGGCTGGTGTGGGAGTTGCTGCATGCGGAGAACGCCAGGACGCCCGCGGCCAGCAAGCTAACAGCGGCCCGATGGCGTCGCCCCGTCGGTTGGTCTTCATGTTGATTGCCTCCGCGGGGTGTTGGGCCGGGCGGCCCAACTTTGACGACCCCGGATTTCGACGCCGGATGACCCACGATGTTACCGGCAGACCGTAGCTGACGCGACAAATGTCGAATTTACCGCGGTGAATCAGCGCCGAATAAACATTAGGTGAGCGGATTGCAGCAAATATCACCTGACTGGTCAGCCGCGGCCGACCGCCGCGCGGCTTCCGCCGCAAACCGCGTGCCATCTCGGATCCCGCCGATTCCGACGGGCAAGCTATGCCTTCGCTTGGTGGGCTCTGGTTGCTAGATGCCACGCGGATGCCCGCGATCAGCTGGAATCCGGACGCATGCTGCCGACACCGGTAGCCATCGACGCCGCACCGGCCCCACCACCAAGGCCGCCGACACCGACTGTTCCACCGCGCCTCCCCCACCACTTACGCCGCCGCGGCGCATCGCCTGCGCCGCAGGCCAAGGGGCGGAGAGGCGCTCTGCTCGGCATCGGGATTCTGGTCGCTTTCCTGCTCGTCTATGGGTTATCGCTGTTCGGCTTCCACTTGCTGGCCAAATCATCGGCACCGCTCAAGACCCCGGACCTGACCAAGACGGATGACACCGTTGTGCTTGATCCGGCTGGAGGAGCTCAAGACCGTCGCAAATCGCCTCACGGTGAAGGTGCTTGTGCGCCCGAGGACAACATGTTCGACAAGCGCCTCGACGTGCTGACCGCCAGAACCGCCGTGCGCATGTATCCCCGCGAACGACCTGGGTGACCTGATTTACCCGGAAGGAAAGTCACCCGCACAGGTCGCCGACCACCGTCGAGGCGCATGGCTATCCCGAATAACTGGCCATTCGACTCCTACAAAACGGAGGTCCTCTCGGCAGATGTGCTCGTCGGGTCCGGCGACGACTCGCCAAAACGTACCCGCCCGCGTCGAGGTAAGCGGAAACTTGGACGGCTGGGACGTCAGTGTCCGTCGCGTCCACGACTCCGAGGACAAACAAAACCCAGACAGCCTTGACAACGTGTCATCACGTTGCACAGGGCCAAGGGCGCGCTGATCTTCGACCTGGGTATCTGCTTGGTCCTGTTCAGCCTGCCCGCTTTGGCATTGCGGTGGTCATTCGATCGCTTGGGCAAAGGAAGTTTGTGCCGCCCTTCGTAACCTGGTTCGCCGCGATGCTGTTCGCCGTCATCCCCATCCGTAACTTCCTTCCGGGCTGCCACCGCCGGGTGCGTGGATCGACCAAGCCCTCGTGTCTGGGTGCTGATCGCGCTGGTCGGGGCGATGGGCCTGTACATGCTCACGTGGTACAGAAAATCGGATTGACGCGCCGTCGCACGGCTCTCATACCCTGAGGTGGTGCTCACCGAGCTGGTCGACCTGCCGGGCGGCTCGTTCCGCATGGGCTCGACGAGCTTTTACCCGGAAGAAGCGCCGATCCACGCCGTGGCGGTGGCGCCCTTCGCGGTCGAGCGGCACCCGGTTACCAACGCGCAGTTTGCCGAATTCGTTGATGCCACAGGCTATGTGACGTTCGCTGAGCAACCGATCGACCCGGCGCTGTACCCGGGGGTCGATCCTGCGACCTGAGTGCCGGCGCCTTGGTTTTCCGCCCGACACCTGGGCCGGTCGACCTGCGTGACTGGCGGCAATGGTGGGACTGGGTGCCGGGGGCGACTTGGCGGCATCCTTTTGGTCCGGATAGCGGCAGGTTGCCCGGATAGCACTTCGCGGACAGGGCCGATCATCCGGTGGTGCAGGTGGCCTATCCCGACGCTGTTGGCCTACGCGCGACTGGGCTGGGCGGCGTCTGCCGACCGAAGCCGAGTGGGAGTATGCGGCCCGCGGCGGAACCATGACCACCTACTGCGTGGGGCGACGAGGCGAAACCCGATGGTCGACTGATGGCAAACGTCTGGCAGGGCAATTTCCCGTACCGCAACGACGGCGCGCTGGGATGGGTGGGGACCTCGCCGGTGGGGACGTTTCCGCCCAACGGGTTCGGCTTGCTCGACATGATCGGCAACGTGTGGGAGTGGACTACGACCGAGTTCTCCGCGACACCATCGGCTCGATCATGCACCGCCGAAAGCCTGTTGCGCACCGTCAGGCCCCCTAACGGCCCCAGATCCGACCATCAGCCAGACGTTGAAGGGCGGTTCGCATTTGTGCGCGCCGGAGTACTGCCACCGCTACCGTCCGGCCGCGCGGTCACCGCAGTCGCAGGACACCGCGACCACCCACATCGGGTTTCGCTGTGTAGCGGATTAAGGGTCCGGTTAGCAACGTCGCGGTGCAACGCCATCGGCTCGCTGAGCGGGTGTTTCGCTGGGCCGCATTAACGCTGGGTGGCCGAAGGGTTACACACGGCCCACATGCGCATAGACGTGGGATTTGTCCGCGCACTCTCGGCTCAGTTCGCTAGCATCTGAGCAGTGGTGCTCCAATGGGCTGGATTTCACCAGCCATTCCTGATCGGCCGCAGCAATCCGCGCAGCGCTGACCAATGCCACTGCTGAGGCGGCGACCAATGACCACCGGCTTCCGCCGACGTGGCGGCCGCCGTCGAGGTCGGACGAGCCGCCGCCGCCCGAAACGCCGTTGGACAAGAAGTCGGAGAAGAAGTCGGATCGACCGCGCATCTTGATCGGTGTGGCGATTCTGGTGTTCGTCGTCACCGCTTATGCGCTGTCGCTGCTCGGCGTCCATCTGCTGGAAAAGTCAGAGGGCCCGCTTCCTCCGCTGGACCTGAGCCAGGGCGGGGGCGATGCGACCATCGTGCAGCTACGCCTCGAGGAGCTGAAGACCGTCGCAAATCGCCTCACGGTGAATGTGCTTGTCTATCCTGGGGTTTCGCAGTATGACAATCGCTTCGATGTGCTGTCCACCGACGTCGCGGTCCGGCTTTACCCGACGAGCGACCTGGGGGACCTGAACTACCCGAAAGGCAAGGCGCCGGCGCAGCTCAGCACCACCGTCGAAGCGCACGGCGATCCCGGTAACTGGCCGTTCGACTCGTACAGCACGGAGCAAATCTCGGCAGATGCGTTCGTCGGGTCGGGCGACAACCTCAAGAAGGTGCCGGCCCGTGTCGAAGTAACCGGATCGTTGGACGGTTGGGACATCAGCGTCAACCGCGTCAAAGATCCCGCCGCCCTGCCAACCTCACGCGGCACCGACAACGGGAACGTGGTCATCACGTTGAAGAGGGCCAAGGGCCCGCTGATCTTCGACCTGGGCATCTGCCTGGTCCTGATCAGCCTGCCCACCTTGGCGCTGTTGGTGGCCGTTCCGATGGCTCTGGGCAGGAGGAAGTTCTTGCCGCCGTTCGCAACGTGGTATGCCGCGAACCTGTTCGCCATCGTCCCGCTGCGAAATATCCTGCCCGGTGCCCCACCGCCGGGTTCCTGGATCGACCAAGCCATTGTGCAGTGGGTGCTGATTGCGCTGGTGACGGCGATGAGCTTGTACATCTTCGCCTGGGTCCGGCAGGGCGACAAATAGCGCCGGCGCTACTTGTCGCATGTCCCACCGGCGTGGCATAATCGCACATATGTTCGAGTCGACTGGTCGGGTGGCGGACCCCGATGTGGTGGCCCGCCTCGATGAGCAGATCGAGCGGTGCCACCCGTCGATGACGCCGGAATCGGCGGCGCTGCTGGATCGGATCTGCGTGTCGGCGCGCGCGGAGAACCGGGCCATGGCCGCACGGCTGGACGTTATCGGGCAGTTGTTCGGCTACCGGCTCTCGCGGTGCTCGGAGAACGAGGACTGGGCCATCGACACCATGGAGGCCGTGGCCGCCGAGGTAGGTGCCGCGCAGCGGATCAGCCAGGGCTGTGCTCTGAGCCTGGTGGGCTATGCCCGCGCGATGCGCGAGCGCTTCCCGCAGGTGGGTGAGATGTTCAAGGCCGGTGAGATCGACTATCTGGCGTTCCAGACGATCGTGTCGCGCACCGACCTGATCACCGACCCCGACGTGCTAGCCGACGTCGATGCCCAGCTGGCCGCCAACGTGACGCGCTGGCCCTCGCCTGTCACGGGGCCGGCTTTCCGCCCAGATCGACAAGATCGTCGCGCGCGCCGACGCCGATGCCGTGCGCCGCCGCAAGCAACGCCATCAGGACCGCCAGATTTTGATCTGGGCCGACCACGGCGGCATGTCGCGCCTCGAGGGCAGCATGCTGACCCCCGACGCCCACGCGCTGGATCAGCGTTTGGACGGGTTGGCCGCCACCGTGTGTGCCCACGATCCCCGCAGCCGCGCCCAGCGCCGCGCCGACGCCCTGAGCGCGCTGGTCGCCGGCGCCGACCGGCTCGGGTGCCGGTGTGGGCGCACCGATTGCGCGGCCGGCACACGCCGTGCGGCCAGCCCGGTGACCATTCACGTGATCGCCGAACAGAGCACCCTGACCGGCACCGGGTCAGCGTCGGCCGCGGTCCTGGGCGCTGAGGGGCTGATCCCGCCCGAGCTGGTCGCCGAACTGGCCCAATCAGCCAAGCTGGTGCCGCTGATCCACCCCGGGTATGCCCCACCCGAACCCGGCTATGTGCCGTCCAAGGCGCTGGCCGACTTCGTGCGCTGCCGGGATTTGACCTGCCGCTGGCCCGGCTGCGACCAGCCCGCCAGCCGCTGCGACGTCGAGCACACCATCCCCCACGCCGACGGCGGGCCCACCCACGCCGCCAACCTCAAGTGCTACTGCCGCACCCACCATTTGCTGAAAACTTTCTTGGGCTGGCACGAAAAGCAACTGCCCGACGGGACACTGATCCTGACCGCGCCCTCGGGACACACCTACGTCACCACCCCGGGCAGCGCGCTGCTGTTCCCCAGCGTGTGCCGCGCCGTCGGCGGCATGCCCACCCCCGAAGCCGACCTCCCACCCGAGGACTACTGCGGCCAACGCAGCGCGATGATGCCCAAACGCCGCCGCACCCGCGCCCAAAACCGCGCCCAACGCATCGCCACCGAACGCCGCCACAACCGCGACGCCCGCCTGGCCCGCAGGGCCGAACCCGAAAGCCACGCAAGCTACACCGGACCCGCGCCACCCCGAACCGACGACGACCCACCACCGTTCTAGCTGAGCGGGTAGCGGGTCAGTTTGAAAGCGTTCGGGAGCGGTTCGCCTGTGCCGCAATTGGCCCGCAGTGATCTCGTGATTCCGGCGCTGGTTGTCGCGCCAGCTTCAGCTGTAGTCGCGCCGCATCGATGCGGATTGGCATGAGAGCCCACTCACCGCTGATGATGGTGCCGCCGGCTAGCGGGCGCGCTGACCCGACGACGACGCTTTAGTCACTTGCCGGTAATGGCCTCGCGGAGGACCGCGCCTACGCCCAGACCGGCGGGCCGCCTAGGGTGGCGACGTGGCCGCGTACGTCATTTTCGATGTCGAGATTCGGAACGCGAGTCGCTACCAGGCCTACATGGATTTGGTGAAGCCTCTGGTGCTTGCCGCGGGAGGCCGGTACCTCGCGCGAGGGAAGCCGCACACCGTCTATGAGGGCAACTGGGAGCCCCGGCGGCTCGTACTGTTTGAGTTCCCATCTGTCGCCGCGTTCGAGACGTTCTATAACAGCAGCGCGTATCGGAAACTGAAAGCGATCCGTGACGAGTGCAGCAGCGTCAGGCTGGTGGCCGTCGAGGGCCTCCAACAGGGCGAGTTCGGTTAACTCGACGATTGAGTCGCGACTGCCCCGGCGCGCACCGTCACCGCCACCATCCCCGTTGCAGAGGCCCGTTGGGGGTAGCGGGCTAGCCCCACCGCCTGACCGCTTGTTCAAACTGACCCACTACCGCTCTGACCCACTACCGCTCTTCAAACTGACCCACTACCGGTCAGCGGGCAAATTTTGCTCTGAGCTGGTCGTCCCCTAGACTCTAGGGGTTGCCCTGGGCAGACCTCGGCCGTTGCGTGCAAACGTTATCGGCCCTGCGTGCCCTTCGGTGACAAACCGGTTTTAGAAGACCGCGCACTTCAGGGTTTTTGCTCACTGCGGTGAGGTTTCCTGCCGTGCGCACGTCAATCAGGTCAGGAGCTCGAGTGATTCAGCAGGAATCGCGTCTGAAGGTCGCCGATAACACGGGCGCCAAGGAGATCTTGTGCATCCGGGTCCTCGGTGGTTCGTCGCGACGCTACGCCGGAATCGGTGATGTCATCGTCGCTACCGTGAAGGAAGCCATTCCGGGCGGCAACGTGAAGCGCGGGGAGGTCGTCAAAGCCGTGGTGGTGCGCACCGTCAAGGAGCGCCGGCGTGCCGACGGCAGTTACATCAAATTCGACGAGAACGCAGCGGTGATCATCAAGCCCGACAACGACCCGCGCGGAACCCGGATCTTCGGGCCGGTCGGCCGCGAACTGCGGGAGAAGAAATTCATGAAGATCATCTCGCTGGCCCCGGAGGTGTTGTAGATGAAGGTCCATAAGGGCGACACCGTGCTGGTTATTTCGGGTAAGGACAAGGGCGCCAAGGGCAAGGTGCTGCAGGCCTATCCGACCCGGAACCGAGTGCTGGTCGAGGGCGTCAACCGAATCAAGAAACACACCCCGGTGTCGACCACCCAGCGCGGAGCGCGTTCGGGCGGGATCGTCACCCAGGAAGCGCCGATCCACATCTCCAACGTGATGGTGGTCGACTCGGACGGCAAGCCGACCCGAATCGGCTACCGGGTAGACGACGAGACCGGCAAGCGGGTCCGCATCTCCAAGCGCAACGGCAAGGACATTTAACATCCAATGAGCACTGCAGAGAAGGTTCAGCCGCGGCTAAAGCAGCGCTACCGCAACGAGATCCGGGATTCGCTGCACAAGCAGTTCAGCTACCCCAACGTCATGCAGATCCCGACCGTGACGAAGGTCGTCGTCAACATGGGGGTCGGCGAAGCCGCGAGGGACGCCAAGCTGATCAACGGCGCGGTCAACGACCTCGCGCTGATCACCGGACAGCGACCGGATATCCGGCGGGCGCGCAAGTCCATCGCGCAATTCAAACTGCGCGAGGGCATGCCGATCGGCGTGCGGGTTACCTTGCGCGGAGATCGGATGTGGGAGTTCCTCGACCGCCTCACGTCGATCGCGCTGCCACGTATTCGCGACTTTCGCGGCCTTTCGCCGAAGCAGTTCGACGGTGTCGGCAACTACACCTTCGGCCTGGCGGAGCAGTCGGTGTTCCACGAGATCGATGTGGACAAGATTGACCGGGTCCGCGGCATGGACATCAACGTCGTCACCTCGGCGACGAACGACGACGAAGGACGAGCGCTGTTGCGGGCCCTCGGCTTTCCCTTCAAGGAGAACTGAGCAGATGGCAAAGAAGGCACTGGTCATCAAGGCCCAACGGAAGCCGAGGTTCGCGGTGCGGGCCTACACCCGTTGCAGCAAGTGCGGGCGCCCGCGCGCGGTCTACCGCAAGTTCGGACTGTGCAGGATCTGCCTGCGCGAAATGGCGCACGCGGGTGAGTTGCCCGGCGTGCAGAAGAGCAGCTGGTGATGAGGACACAGGACTAAAACACTATGACGATGACGGACCCGATCGCAGACTTCTTGACCCGTCTGCGCAACGCCAATTCGGCGTATCACGACGAGGTGGCGTTGCCGCACTCCAAGATCAAGGCCAACATCGCTCAGATCCTCAAGAGCGAGGGTTACATCACGGACTACCGGACCGAAGACGCTCGGGTCGGCAAGTCGCTGATAGTCCAGCTCAAGTACGGGCCGAGTCGGGAGCGCAGCATCGCCGGCTTGCGCCGGGTGTCGAAGCCGGGGTTGCGGGTGTACGCGAAATCCACCAGCCTGCCGCGCGTGCTCGGCGGCCTGGGCGTGGCGATCATCTCGACCTCCTCCGGTCTGCTGACCGACCGTCAGGCGGCCAGACAGGGCGTGGGCGGCGAAGTCCTCGCGTACGTGTGGTGAGAAGGGGCGAACCATGTCGCGCATTGGTAAGCAACCGGTTCCGGTTCCCGCAGGAGTCGACGTAACGATCGAGGGTCAGAACATCTCGGTGAAGGGGCCCAAGGGCACGCTGGGTTTGACGATCGCCGAGCCGATTGTGTTGGCGCGCAACGACGACGGCGCCATCGTGGTCACCCGACCCGACGACGAGCGGCACAATCGCTCACTGCACGGGCTTTCGCGCACCCTGGTGTCCAACCTGGTCACCGGTGTGACGCAGGGTTACACCACGAAGATGGAGATCTACGGCGTCGGCTACCGCGTGCAGCTCAAGGGTTCCAACCTGGAGTTCGCGCTGGGCTACAGCCACCCCGTGCTGATCGAGGCGCCCGAGGGTATCTCGTTCGCAGTTGAGACGCCGACGAAGTTCAGCGTCTCGGGGATCGACAAGCAGAAGGTCGGCCAGATTTCGGCGAACATCCGCCGCCTGCGTCGTCCCGACCCGTACAAGGGCAAGGGCGTGCGCTACGAGGGTGAGCAGATCCGCCGCAAGGTCGGAAAGACAGGTAAGTAGTCATGGCGCAATCACAAACTGATACCGCTGCGCGAAAGCCGGTGGGGCAGAGCGTATCCGCTGCTCGGCGGGTCTCCCGCTTGCGCAGGCACGCCCGGCTTCGCAAGAAGGTGTCGGGCACCCAGACGTGCCCACGTCTAGTGGTGCACCGGTCCGCGCGGCATATTCACGTCCAACTGGTAAACGATGACAACGGCACCACGCTGGCGGCCGCGTCATCGATCGAGGCCGATGTGCGCACCCTGGACGGCGACAAGAAAACCCACAGCGTGCGAGTCGGCCAATTGATCGCCGAGCGCGCCAAGGCCGCCGGCATCGACACGGTGGTATTCGACCGTGGCGGATACAGCTACGGCGGACGGATCGCGGCGCTGGCCGATGCCGCGCGCGAGAACGGATTGAAGTTCTAATGACAAGCAAGACTGGAAGGACCGCATAATGGCGGAGCAGCCGGGGCAGGGCAACTTCCGCGGTGACAGCCGCGACGGCCGCGGTGACAGCCGCGACCGCGGCCGGCGCGACAGCGGGGGCCGCGGCCGTGAGGGCGAGAAGAGCAACTACCTCGAAAAGGTCGTGGCCATCAACCGCGTCTCCAAGGTGGTCAAGGGTGGCCGCCGGTTCAGCTTCACCGCTTTGGTCATCGTGGGCGACGGCAATGGCATGGTCGGTGTCGGCTACGGCAAGGCCAAAGAGGTCCCGGCCGCGATCGCCAAGGGCGTCGAGGAGGCGCGCAAGAGCTTCTTCCGCGTGCCGCTGATCGGCGGCACCATCACTCACCCGGTGCAGGGTGAGGCCGCCGCCGGCGTGGTGCTGTTGCGCCCCGCCAGCGCGGGTACCGGTGTGATTGCCGGCGGTGCGGTGCGCGCGGTGCTGGAATGCGCTGGGGTACACGACATCCTGGCCAAATCGTTGGGCAGCGACAACGCGATCAACGTGGTGCATGCCACCGTGGCCGCGCTCAAGCTCCTGCAGCGTCCCGAAGAGGTGGCCGCTCGTCGCGGTCTGCCGATCGAGGACGTCGCCCCGCCCGCGATGCTGAAGGCGCGGCGGGAAAGTGAAGCGGTCGCCGCCGCAGCTGTCAGGGAGGGAACACCGTAGCCATGAGTCAGCTCAAGATCACCCAGGTGCGGAGCACGATCGGGGCTCGCTGGAAGCAGCGTGAAAGCTTGCGCACCCTGGGCCTGCGGCGGATTCGCCATTCGGTGATCCGCGAGGACAACTCAGCCACCCGTGGCCTGATCGCTGTGGTGCGCCATCTCGTCGAGGTGGAGGAGGCCAAGTGACCATCAAATTGCACGACCTGAAACCCGCGCCCGGGTCGAAAACCAAGCGCACCCGCGTTGGTCGCGGTGACGGTTCCAAGGGCAAGACCGCGGGCCGCGGCACCAAGGGCACCGGGGCCCGCAAGCAGGTGCCGGTGAGGTTCGAGGGCGGGCAGATGCCGCTCCACATGCGGCTGCCGAAGCTCAAGGGCTTCCGCAACCGCTTCCGCACCGAATACGAGGTCGTCAACGTCGGTGACATCGCCCGGCTGTTCCCCAAGGGCGGTGCGATCGGTGTGGACGATCTGGTGGCCAAGGGAGCCGTCCGCAAGAACGCCCTGGTCAAGGTTCTCGGTGACGGCAAGCTGACCGTCAAGGTCGACCTGTCCGCGCACAAGTTCAGCGGCAGCGCGCGCGAGAAGATCACCGCTGCGGGCGGCTCGGTCACCGAGCTGTCCTAGCGCATTAGGGCGGATTAGCCGAGCTGCGGAATCACTTCTGCGGCAAGGCGTTCCATCTGCTCGCGGTTTTCCGGTACGTCGGCGCCGACGGGATTGAGCAGCAGCATTTCGGCTCCGGCGTCGATCACCTCCAGCAGGCCGCGGGCGACGTCGTCGGGGGTGCCGGACACCGGAACCGCATCGAGGCCGGGCACCACACCGCTGTAGACGCGGTCCAGTCCGGCGAGCACGCGCTCGCGGGCCCGGGCGGCGTCGTCGTCGACCATCAGGTAGACGCGCTTTCCGATGGGAAAGTGCGCCGGGTCCTTGCCCTGTTCGGCGATCTCACGGCGCACGATCGGAACCGCTCCCGCGAAGGCCTCGGTGGTCGACGAGCCCGCACCCATGAAGGCGTCACCATGGCGCACCGCCCTGGCCAGGGCCTTGGGGGCCAGGCCGCCGAACCAGATCGGCGGATGCGGCCGCTGCACCGGCTTCGGCTGGAAGGGTAGGTCGTCGACGTCGCGGAACCGGCCGTGGAAGGTGACGTTCGGCTCGTCGGACCAGGCCGCCTTCATCAACTCCAGCCCCTCGGTGAAATACGAGATGAAGGTGTTCTTGTCCACCCCGAACGCGGCGAAGTTGCGTGCGCCACCGCCGTGGGCGACGCCGATGTCGAGGCGACCGTGGCTGAGGCGGTCGACGGCCGTCACGGACGATGCCAGCTGCAGCGGCTCGTGCAGCGACGTCACCAGCACCGCGACCCCCAGTCGCAGTCGCTCGGTGCAGGCGGCGCAATACGACAGCAGCTCCAGCGGTGCCAGCAGCGGCCCCGCACCGATGGTCTGCTCCAGCACCCAGCCGCCCTCGAAGCCGAGTTCCTCCGCGCGCGTGAGATAGGAACGCAGTCCGGCCGCGTCGAAACCGTCGTAGTCGAATTGGGGGATCGCGATCGAGAACCTCACTCAACCACCGTACGGCGGCCCATCGGTAGGCTGCAGACATGTTTGCCTTCCTGCCTTCGCTGCCCGGCCTCGACGACGTACGTGCCCTGGCCAACCGGGTCGATACCGCTCGCCACCACGGCATACCCAACGGTTGCGTGCTCGAATTCAACCTGCGGTCGGTGCCGCCGGAGACGACGGGATTCGACCCATTCACGATCATCGCTGGGGGCGGCCGGCAGATGTCGCTGCGTGAAGCGGTCGCGGCCATCCACCGCGCCGCCGAGGATCCCCGGGTCGCTGGGCTGATTGCCCGCGTGCAGCTTACGGCGTCACCAGCGGCGGCGGTGCAGGAGCTACGCGAAGCGATCGCCGCGTTCACCGCCGTCAAGCCGTCACTAGCCTGGGCCGAAACCTATCCGGGCACGCTGTCCTACTACCTGGCTTCGGCGTTCGGTGAGGTGTGGTTGCAGCCGTCCGGAAGCGTCGGGCTGATCGGTTTTGCCAGCAACGCCACGTTCCTGCGCCAGGCGCTGGACAAGGTGGGGATCGAAGCCGAATTCGTCACACGGGGCGAATACAAGTCCGCACCAAACCTTTTCACCCAGGACGGCTTCACCGACGCGCACCGCGAGGCCGTCACCCGGATGCTGGAAAGTCTGCAAGCCCAGGTCTGGCAAGGAGTTGCCGAATCACGCAACATCGATGCCGCCGCGCTCGACGACCTGGCCGACCGGGCCCCGCTACTGCGGGACGACGCGGTCGAATCCGGTCTGGTCGACCGGATCGGATACCGCGACGAGGCCTACGCCCGAATCGCGGAACTGATTGGTACCGAGGTGGAGGAGGACGACGAGGACGACGAGGGTCCCCCGCGGGTCTACCTCTCGCGCTACGCCGGCGCGGCGCGGGCCCGGCTGACGCCGCCGGTTCCATCGATTCCGGGCCGTCGGTCCAGGCCGACGATCGCGGTGGTCACCCTGGACGGCATGATCGTCGATGGGCGTGGCGGGCCGCAATTCCTGCCATTCAGCCCCTCCAACTGCGGTGGCGACACCATCGCGGCGGCCGTGCGGGAGGTGGCCACCGACGACTCGGTGTCCGCGATCGTGCTGCGGGTGGATAGTCCCGGGGGCTCGGTGCACGCATCGGAAACCATCTGGCGCGAGGTGAAAAGGGCCCGCGAACGCGGCAAGCCGGTGGTGGTGTCAATGGGCGCGGTCGCCGCTTCGGGGGGCTACTACGTCGCGATGCCCGCTGACACGATCATCGCCAACCCGAGCACGATCACCGGCTCGATCGGCGTGTTCAGCGGCAAGCTGGTGATTCGGGATCTCAAGGACCGGCTGGGGGTCGGGTCGGATACCGTGCGCACCAACGCCAATGCCGATGCCTGGTCGCCGGACGAACTGTTCACGCCGCAGCAGCAGGCGGATCGGGAGGCCGAGGTGGACCTGCTCTACACCGACTTTCTGCAGCGCGTCGCCGAAGGCCGCAACCTCACCGTCGAAGCCGTGGATGTCGTTGCGCGAGGCCGGGTCTGGACGGGCGCCGATGCGCTGGAGCATGGCCTGGTGGACGAACTGGGCGGGTTCCGTACCGCGGTCCGCCGCGCCAAGGTCCTGGCCGGTCTGGACGAGGACGCCGACGTCCGCCTGGTTAGTTACCCGGGCGCGTCGCTGCTGGACCTGGTTCGGCCCCGGGCCTCGTCACAACCGGCCGCCGGGTCGCTGCCCGACGCAGTGGGCGCGCTGCTCGGCCGCTCGGTTGCCGGGATGCTCGAACGCGTCGGGCAGACGCTGAACGGTGCCAGCGTGCTGTGGCTGGGGGAGTCGCGCTTCACTTAAAAACCTGAGGAAAATCCGCGACAGTTTTTTGTTCAAACTGATCAACACCCTCCGCGACCGCGTTAGCGTCTGCCCCAATTCGCCTAGAGCGGACGAGAGGGGCGGAACATGTCGTTTGTAATCGCGGCACCGGAGTATGTGGCGGCGGCGGCCTCGGATTTGGCGAATATCGGGTCGACCATCAGCACGGCCAATGCGGCAGCTATGGCTCCGACGGCCGGGGTGCTGGCCGCCGGCGCCGACGAAGTGTCGGCGGCCATCGCGGCGCTGTTCGGGGCGCATGCGCAGGCGTACCAGGCGCTCAGTGCTCAGGCCGCGACGTTTCATAACCAGTTTGTGCAGCTCATGAACGCCGGTGGGGCCCAGTACGCGATGGCCGAGGCCGCCAACGCCACGCCGATGCAGAACGCGCTCAATGCGGTGAATGCACCCACCGAGTCGTTGCTGGGGCGCCCGCTGATCGGCGACGGCAGCAGCGGCACCGCGGCCAGCCCGAACGGGGGAGCCGGGGGAATCCTGTACGGCACCGGCGGCGCCGGGTACTCCAGCCAAACTGCCGGCGTGGCCGGCGGTAACGGCGGCAGCGCGGGGCTGATCGGCAATGGCGGCGCCGGCGGCGCCGGTTACTCCGACCCGGCCGCCACCGGCACCGTCGGCGGCAGCGGTGGTAACGGCGGATTGCTGTTCGGCACCGGCGGATCCGGCGGGGCCGGCGGCACTTCCACCACCGGCGCCGGCGCAGCCGGCGGTGCGGGCGGGGCCGGCGGAATGCTGTATGGCACCGGCGGGGCCGGCGGTGGGGGTGCGGCTACCGCCGATATCACTGGGGCGGCGGCTGGGGCCGGCGGCGCCGGTGGAAACGCCGGCTTGTTCGGCAACGGTGGGGCGGCGGGCGGGATCGGCGGCCCTCCCGGGACGGGTGACCCGGGTGTCAGCGGTAACGGCGGCGCCGGGGGGAAGCTGTTCGGCAACGGGGGTGCCGGCGCTAACGGCGGCTCTGCAGGCCCGGCCGGCGGCTTCCACGGAACCGCCGGTGACGGCGGCGACGCCGGGTTGTTCGGGAACGGCGGTGATGGCGGGTCCGGTGATTCCGGTGCCGCGGCAGGCAACGCAGGGTTACTAGCCGGCGATGGCGGTGCCGGAGGAGCCGGTACTGGGCATGCCGGCGCTAACGGCGGGTTCCTGTGGGGCAACGGCGGCGACGGTGGGGATTTCGTGGGCAACAAAGGCGCCGGCACCGGCGCCGGCGGCAACGCCGGGCTGATCGGCAATGGCGGCGCCGGTGGCAGCGGCACTCTCGGCGCTTCCGGCGCTGCTGGGGGCAATGGCGGGACGCTGTTCGGCGACGGCGGTGCCGGCGGGGATGGGGGGAACGGCCGCCTGGTCTTCAAGGCCGGGCATGGCGGCAACGGTGGCAATGCCGGGCTGTTCGGCAATGGCGGCGACGGCGGGACCGGCGGCGCAGGTTCGACTCTGACTGGACCGGGCGTGTGATGTCTCAGGACATCGGAATAGGTCCGAACCTGCGTTAGGTTCGGATCTTTTTCGGTTTGGGGCCTTTGGGGGCGCCGGTGGGTTGGTAGTCCTTTGTGGGGTCGAGATTTAGCTCGCGGAGTAGTTGGCCGGTGGCGGCGTTGATGATGCGGATGTGGAGGTCGTGGGTGAGGATCAGCACGCGGGTGCCGGTGTAGGTTCGTCCGACGCCGATGTGGTGCAGGCGTCCGGCGATGCGCAGGGTGATGACTCCGGCTTGGTCGATGCGGTCGCGGCGGACGCGGTTGTGGGTGTCGGTGCGGGTTGCTGGGTCGGCTTTGGGCCGGGCGGTGTAGGCGGTGGCGGGGGTGGCGTGGTGGGGCAGGGAGCGGTGGGGCCGGCGGTGGTTGTAGGCCTCGACGAAGACATCCAGTTGGGCCTGTAGTTCGGCGATGCTGGTGGCGCGGGGTTGGCGGGTGAGCCACTTTTTGAGTGTCTGGTGGAAGCGCTCCACCTTGCCGCAGGTGGTGGGGTGGTTGGGGGTGGAGTTGATTTGGGTGATCCCCAGGCGGTGTAGTTCGTTTTCAAATGCGTTTCGTCCGCCCTTGCCGCCAGCGAGCCGGGTGGTGAAGACCATGCCGTTATCGGTCAAGGTTGAGGCTGGAATGCCATGGATAGCAATGGCTTTGCGGAATTCGTCCAGAACGATTCGGCCGGTGATGCGGTGGTGGGCAGTGACCGAGAGTGCGTAGCGGGCGTGGTCGTCGAGCCAGTTGAGGATCTCGACGTGGGTGCGGTCGGCCAGCCACCAGTGGGTGAAGTCTCCCTGCCAGCGCTCGTTGGGCTGCTCGGCGGCGAAGCGGATATAGGAGGATTTTGGGCGTCTCTGCGGTGTCGGGGTCACCAGACCCGCGGCGTGCAAGTGCCGGTGGATGGAGTTGACCGACACGACTATGCCGTGGTGGTGCTGCAGGTGCCAGGCGATGGTGTGCGGCCCGTGGTCGAGCCCTTTGCTGGAAAGTTCCTGGCGGAGTTCGATGATCAGATCGATGGTCTGCTGAGGCAGCTGGGCGGGACTGGTGTGCGGGCGGCGCGAGCGGGGTTGGAAGGCAGCCTCGCCTTCGCGGTGGTAACGGGCCACCAGTCGGGAGATCCAGCTCTGGGAGACCCCATACTCGCGGGCCACCGCGGATTGGCTGCGGCCCTCGATGACAACGGCGGTGATGACCAGACGAGCTTTAGACACCCGCCGACAGTCGGGCGCTCAACCTATTCCGATGTCTTGCGACACGCTATTCCGATGTCCTGGTACCAGACATGACTGGACCGGGCGGGAACGGCGGTGCCGGTGGCAGTGGCGGCTCGCTGTACGGCAACGGGGGTGGCGGCGGCAATGGCGGGAATGGCGGGACCGCGCTTTTAGCCGCCGGTGATGGTGGGGCCGGCGGCCGAGCCGGACCGATCGGCAACGGCGGTGTCGGCGGCGACGCCGGCCAGACCGGCACCGGCGGCACCGGTGGGGATGGCGGCGACGCCCAGTGGATCGGGAACGGTGGTGACGGCGGGAACGGCGGCAGCCTCAGCGGCACCGGCGGCGACGGCGGCACCGGCGGGACGCTCTCCGGCACCGCCGGGACGGACGGGTCGGCCTAGCCGCTAAGGGGGCCGCTGACGAAGAAGACTTCGCCGAGCGGGTCGTCGTCTTCCGGGGCGGGCACTTCAATTCCGTTGCGGCGGAACAGTTCTGTGCGCGCCACTCCCTCGACGTCCCAGCCCTTGCCGCGTAGATAGTCGATGACGTGGTTGCGCTCGCCGGCGTACACTAGCGACGCCATGTCGACGTCCACGCCGTGCTCGCGGAACACGCCGGTCACCGCCCGAACCCGCTCGGCGTTGAAGTCGATGAGGTCAGGCACGAAGTCGGTGGCGATGGTGCTGCCTGGCGCGCTGAGCGCGGTGAGGTTGTCGAACAGTCGGTCTTGGGCCTCCGGCGGTAGGTAGATCAGCAGGCCCTCTGCCAACCACGCCGTCGGAGCCGCGGTGTCCAATCCGGCCGCCTTGAGCGCCGCCGGCCAGTCCTGACGCAGGTCGATGGGGATGGCGCGCCGGGACGCGGTCGGCTCGGCGCCGATGCCGGCCAAGGTGACCGTCTTGAATTCGATCACCTGCGGCTGGTCGAGTTCGTAGACCACCGTTCCGGCCGGCCACGGCAACCGGTAGGCGCGCGAGTCCAACCCGGAGGCCAAGATCACCGCCTGACGCACCCCGGCGGCGGTGGCGTCGACGAAATAGTCGTCGAAATACTTGGTGCGCAACGCCATTCCGTCGACCAGCGCCCGCAACCGCGCCAACGAAGCATTCTCGATCGCGCCGACATCGAGGTCGCCGTCGATCATCTTGGTGAACAAATCGATCCCCACCGCGCGCACCAACGGTTCGGCGAAGGGATCGTCGATCAGACCGCGGGGATCCTTCGACGCCATCGCGCGTCCGGTCGCGACGAAGGTTGCCGTCGCGCCCACGCTGGACGCCAGATCCCAGTCATCGTCGTGAGCGCGTGGCACCGCCAAACCCTAGCCAACCGCTATCCGAGGGTCGCAGCGACATAGCTCATGTCGCCGAACGCGGCCGCCATCTCGTCCTCGGGAAACTCGAACCCGTTGTGTGCGTACATGTCCCTGGCCGACCGCGCGGCCACATCCCAGCCGTGGGCGCCCAGGTACTCGACAACGGTGCTGCGTTCGCCGTGGTAAATCAGGTCGGCCATGTTGAGCTCGAAGCCCAGCCGATTCCAGCGCTCCGACAGGCGCTGCATGCGTTCACCGGAGAAGCCCGCGGGGTCGGGGAAATGCTCGGTGGCTACTCGGCTGCCCGGCGCGCTCAGTGCGGCGATGTTGTCGAACAAGCGGTCCTGAGCCTCGGGCGGCAGGTAAACCAGCAGGCCCTCCGCGATCCACGCCGTTGGCTGGTTCACGTCAAAACCGTTCTGCCGCAACGCGGTCGGCCAATCGTCGCGCAGGTCGATACCGATCGGCCGCCGGTCCGCGGCCGGGGTGGCGCCGAGGCCGGCCAGCGTGGCGGTCTTGAACTCGATGACCTGTGGCTGGTCGATCTCGTAGACCACCATGCCCTCCGGCCAGCGCAGCCGGTAGGCCCTGGTGTCCAGGCCGGAAGCCAAGATCACGGCCTGACGGATGCTGGCGTCGGCGGCCGCGCTGAAGAAGTCGTCGAAAAACCTGGTACGAACCGTGATCTGCTCGTTCAGCGCCTCGCGGCGCAGCAGCGGGTCGTCCTCGAGGGTGATCTCCCCGTCCATCAGCCGGATGAATGGGTCCAACCCGACCGCCCGCACCAGCGGGTCGGCGAACGGATCGTTGAGCAGTGCGTCGGGTCCCTGCGATGCCAGGGCGCGCGAGACCGCGACCATGGTGGCCGTGGCCCCCACGCTGGATGCCGGACCCCAGCTGTCCCCGTCGGTTCGTCCCCCAAGCGTGCCGCTGACGTAGAGCAGCTCGCCCATCCGGATGTCTTCGTCTTCGAACGGCGGAAGTCCGTTGGCCGCAAAGAGATCCTGGACACTGTTGGCGGACAGCTGCCAACCGTGGCCGGCCAGGTAGGGCGCCGCCTCGTTGCGGTCGCCAAAGTACACCAGCCCGGTCATGTCCAGATCGAAACCGTGGGCCCGCCAGCGCTCGGAGATGCTTTGCATGCGCTCCAGCATCTTCTCCTCGTCGCCGTCCTCGAGGTTGCGCGCGCTTTCGGTGGCGAGCCGGCTGCCCGGCGCGCTGAGCTCGGTGATGGTGTCCAGCAGGCGGTCCTGCGCCTCGGGCGGCAGGTAGCCGAGCAGGCCCTCGGCGCTCCAGGCGGTCGGCCGGGCCGGGTCGAATCCGGCCGCGCGCAGCGCGGAGGGCCAATCGTCGCGAAGATCGATGGCCACCACCCGCCGGTCGGCGGTGGGCTCGGCGCCCAACTCGGCCAGGGTGCCGGACTTGAATTCGATGACCTGGGGCTGGTCGACCTCGTAGACCACGGTGCCGGTCGGCCACGCTAGCCGGTAGGCGCGGGCATCCAGCCCCGAAGCCAGGATCACAACCTGCTTGATGCCGGCGTTCGTCGCATTTACGAAGAACTCGTCGAAGAACTTGGTGCGCACCGCCATGTTGTCGGCCATGCGGGACATGGCTCCTGTAGATCCGCTCGCGCCATCGTGGACGTCGTTCAATTCGGTCGGGTCTAATTCTCCGCTGGCCAGTCGCGTGAGCAGGTCCACGCCGACCGCTCGGACCAGCGGCTCGGCGAACGGATCGTTGATCAGCGGGCTATCGGCGCGGGTCGCAATCGCACGGGCGGCGGCGACCATGGTCGCGGTCGCACCGACGCTGGACGCCAGGTCCCAGGTGTCGCCCTCGTGCCTGGCGGAGGCGGTGGAAGTCATTCTTACCCCTATCAGAGGTGCCATTGGAGGCCGCATCGGAAATTAGTGCAGCTGATATTTAGCTAGTATAACAAGCCTTCACCACTGTACGCCGACAGCGTTTCGCGGCAACCTTTACGCATGGCTTTCTCGGCGGCCGGCCAGCGGATCCTCATCACCGGTGCGTCGTCCGGGATAGGGGCGGCACTGGCCAGGCAGCTGGCCGCGCAGCGGGCGACAGTGGGGCTGATTGCCCGTCGGCGCGACCGGCTGGACGAGGTGCTGGCCGACTGCCGCAAAGCCTCGCCGAACTCGGTGACGTGGGTCGCCGACCTGGCCGACACCGCGGCCGTCGGCGAGCTGGCGCGGCGAGCGTGGGAGTGCCTCGGCGGCATCGACGTGCTGATCAACAACGCCGCGATTCCCAAGCGCCGTCGGGTCACCGAGCTACAGCCGGACGAGGTCGAGGCCGTCATGCGGGTCAACTTCTTTGCCCCGATGCGGCTCACGCTTGCCTTGCTGCCGCGGATGCTGGCGCGCGGTTCGGGCATGGTCGTCAATGTCTCCAGCGTGGGTGGCCGACTCGGAATCATCCACGAAACGGCCTACTGTGCAAGCAAATTCGCGCTGTGCGGCTGGAGCGAGGCGATGGCCGTCGACCTGCACGGCACCGGCGTGACGGTGAAGCTGATCCAACCGGGCCCGGTCGACACCGAGATCTGGGACCGGCCCGGCAGCGAGGAACCCCTCTACCAGGGGCCCAAGGTGCCCGCCGACCAAGTGGCCGAAGGCATCATCGCGGCCATGGGCACCGACCGCTTCGAGCACTACGTCCCCGACATGAAGGCGGTAGTTGACTGAAGAACTCCGACATCGACACGTTCATCGCCGGCGTGGCCGGACTCAAAAAAAGCGACGTGCCGCTGGGAAAGAAATGAAGGCGCTCGTCTACGGCGTGCCGCCGGAGCCCTTCGAGGTTCCCGACAACGCGAACCCGCTGACCCAGAACCTGGCCAGCACCCCGACCGCGCTGCGGCAGGTGTCCGATCCGCAACTGCTGCACGAGGATTGGGTGATCACCCGGCCGCGGCTGACCGGTATCTGCGGGTCGGACTCCAAGCAGATCTTGATGGACTTCGGCGAAGACGATGTCGACAACGCCATGGCCGCGTTCTGTTCCTTTCCGCAGGTCATGGGCCACGAGGTGGTCGCCGACGTGGTGGCGGTGGGACCCCGGGCGCGGGGCCTGGAGATCGGGCAGCGGGTGGTCCTCAACCCGTGGCTGTCGTGCGGGCCGCGTGGCATTGAGCCGCGGTGCCCCGCCTGCGAAACCGGGGACTACAGCCTGTGCTGGAGCTTCACCGATGGTGACATCAAGCCCGGCATCCACAGCGGGGTGTCGGCCGACGTGACCGGCGGCTACGCCGAGTTGATGCCGGCCCACGACAGCATGCTGTTCGGCGTTCCCGACTCGGTTCCCGACGAGCTGGCCGTGTTCGCCGACCCGTTTTCGGTGTCCCTACACGCGATCACCCGCCATCCGCCGCCGCGGTCGGGCCGGGTCCTGGTGTACGGGTCGGGCTCGCTCGGGCTGTGCGCGGTTGCGATCCTGCGCGCGCTGTACCCGGATGTGGCGGTGGCCGTCGTCGCGCGGTTCGACGCGCAGGCCGAGCTGGCCCGCCGATTCGGTGCCGCCAAAGTGTTGGCGCATGAGCCGCGGCTGGCCATCATCGAAGAACTGGTTGCTTGGGGCGGTGGCCGGCTGCGGCAGCCGCTGCAGGGTCTGCCGATGGCCTACCCCGGACCGATCGACATCGTGTACGACACCGTCGGCAAGCCGGAGACGTTCGAGGTCGGGGTGCGCGTCCTCGCGTCGCGCGGGACGCTGGTGAAGGCCGGTGTGCACGCGCCGGGCCGTTGGGAGTGGAGTCCGCTGTACTTCAAGGAGATCAGCTGGGTCGGCTCGAACGCATTCGGCGTAGAGGAGATCGACGGACAGCGCAAGCACGCCATCGCCCACTACCTAGACCTCGTCGAGGCGGGCCGAGTGGACTTGCGTCCCATGCTGACCCACACCTTCGGTCTGGAGCAGTGGCGCGACGCCTTTCTCGCGATTGCGAACCAGGGCGACAGCGGCGCCGTGAAAGTGGCTTTCGACCAGCGTTAGGGTGGGGCCATGGCTTCTCGGCACACGCTGTTTCGGATCTTCTACCGGATTGGCTTCACGCCATGGGATGGCCATCCGATCGGGCATAGTCTGCGAAACCTCGTCGAGGGAAGCGGTGACGCGCCTGCGCTGCCACCGGGATCGGCGCTTGATCTAGGCTGCGGTACCGGCGAATCCTCGGTCTATCTCGCCCAACATGGCTGGGCAGTCACCGGAGTCGACTTCGTCGCAAAGCCGCTCGCCAAGGCGCGCGTCAAGGCCGACGCCGCCAAAGTTTCGGTCAACTTCGTCCAAGCCAGTGTCACAGAGTTGACTCAGGCCGGGATTGATACGGGCTTCGGCTTGATCGTCGACAACGGTTGCATACACGCCATGAGCGACGCCGATCGCGAAGCGTACGTCCGGGAGGTCAGCGCCTTCGCGGCACCCGATGCGCGACTGCTGATCGTCGCGTTCCCTCCCGGCGGGAGGATCGGCGTGCCGGGTATCGACCGAGCGGAGATGGAACGACGATTCACCGCACACTGGACGCTGTTGTCCACCGGCCAGGAGCAGGAGCTGGACGATCACACCCCCACGCGGTATTACCTCTTTCAGCGCCGCAGCTCCTGAGGACCCGGCAGCGCCCGGGTGCTTAAACCAACCCGTTGGTGAAGTCCATCGGTACGGCGCCTCGGGCGAACAGCGACTCCATTGCCAGGCTATCCAGTGGGCGGGACAGCAGAAAGCCCTGCGCGCGATGGCAGCCCAGACCGAGCAATGTCCTAGCCGCAGCTACGGTTTCGACGCCTTCGGCGACGACGTCGAGGCCGAAGGCATTCGCCAAGGCTATGGTCGACTGCACAATCGCCAGATCACCCGCGTCATTACCGAGATTGCGGACAAACCCTCGGTCGATTTTCAGTGTGTCGACCGGGAGAGTCTTCAAGTAGGCCAACGCGCTGTAGCCGGTGCCGAAATCATCGATCGCTATCCGCACGCCGATGTCCTTCAATCCGTTGAGCGTTTTGCGCGCGGCGTCGACGTCGGCGACCACGACGCTTTCGGTGATCTCGAGGCATACCGATTCGGGATCCAGACCGAACTCGTCGAGGGTGGTGGCGACGCTCTCGGCGAGGCCGGCCGTAACCAGCTGCACGGGCGATACGTTGATGCGCAGCACAGCATCCTGTCCCACGCCGTGTGATTGCCAGAGCCTGAATTGTTCACAGGCGGAACGGATTACGAGACGGCCGAGTTTGGCAACCAGGTTGATTGATTCGAGGACCCCGATGAACGAATCGGGCATCAAAAGTCCAAGGGTGGGGTGTTGCCAACGGATGAGCGCCTCGGCGCCGAGGATCTCACCGGTCGGCATATCGAACTCGGGGAGGTAATGTAGCACCAAGGCGTCGTTGTCGGTGTCGAGGATCTGTTGCAGGTGCAGTTCTATGTCGTTGCGGATCCTGCTCGTCCTGGCCATCTCCGGGCTGAAAGGTGTGATGTTGTCGCCACCGGTACTCTTGGCCGATCGAGTGGCCTGGTCGACCCGGCTTAGCAGGTCCGAAGTGGTGTCGGTCCCCGGTAGACCCTGAGCGACGCCGATGCTGACGGTGCGGGTGAGCATCTCTCCGTCGATCACAAGCTGCTTGTGGATCCGGCTGTCCAGCAAGTGCGCGAACGCTTCAGCCTCGGCTACCTCCATTGTGGCGGCCGGCACGATGACGAACTGGTCACCCCCGAAGCGGGCGATCGTTGCGGGAACGTCGGTTGCCTCGCACAGCTGCCTGGCGAATGCCGCGATGAACCCGTCACCGACGTGCTGACCGAGTTGATCGTTGATGACCTTGAAACGGTCCAGGTCGATGAACATTACCGAGACCGGGCCCGGCTGGCCTTCGGCCAGCCGCTCGTCGAGGTGAGCGATGAGCGACCTGCGGTTGAGCAGGCCGGTCAGATCGTCGTGTTCGGCGAGGTAGCGGATTCCTTCCTCGGCGACGATGCGGGCCTGCAGCTGAGCGAACAACGTGGCGACCGTCTGCAGGGCACGGAGCTCCTCCGGTAACCATTCGCGGTCGCCGAACTTGCCGAAGCCCAGCGTGCCGGTGGTGAGGTCGCCGGACAGCAGCGGCACGGCGGCCAGGGAGACGGCCGGAAAGCCGGTGCCATGCTCGATAGTGCGTTGATAGTCGACGTTGCCGGGGTCGGGCCGCACAACCTCGGGCTCTTTCATATTTTCGGCCCTTGCGAAGACCGAGTCGGCGCCGTCGAAATGCACGACACCGATAGGGTCGGGGTCGAGGCCCCGTGAGGGCCATTCGGCAATCAGAACTGTTGCGTGGATTGTGTGGTCATTGTGACGCAGAAAGCTGAAGTCCACGCCCAGCTCGCCGTTCAAGTCGGCGAGCACTTGTTGGCTGATTTTGGCAGAGTTGCCCGCGGTGGCTGCCATTAGTTTGGCGGCGGCCCCCGTAACCAATGTGTCCAGCGAAGCCGACATTGACCCTACCGTAGCTTATTTTACCTGGTAAGCGAAATATTCCGGCCAACAAGGCGTGCCCGGTAGGCTCGACGCTGTGTCTGTCAGAGTATCCGCACCGGACGTGGCCGCGCTACCGCTGGCCCCGAAAAATCCGTTGCCGTATCTCCAACGTTTGGACGCTGTGAGGAACTTTCATACCGGGACCGACAAGCTTCGCGATGCTGGTGGGCCGGTTACCCGAGTCGTTTTGGGGCCTAATTGGCTGATTCCGCCGATCGTTTTTGCAACCTCGCCGCAAGGTATTCGCGACATCGTCACAATTAGAGATGGGTCTGTCGATAAGACGAGCGCGGTGGCAACCGAGCTGCGCCGGCTGCTTGGCGGGAATCTTTTCGTGTTGCCCCACGCCGAGTGGCTGCCGCGCCGGCGCACGCTACAGCCGGTGTTCACCCGCCAACACGTGGCTGCGTTCGGTGGACACATGGCCGAGGCGTCGGAGCGAGTGTGTGCCACGTGGGGCTATGGCGGCGAAGACACCGTGATCGATCTGGATGCGCAGTGCCGCACGCTTACGATGCGGGCATTGGGTCGTTCGGTGTTGGGTCTGGACCTCGATGAGAGGGCGGATGCGATCGCCGAGCCGTTGCGGATAGCGACGAGTTACGCCGTAGAGCGCGCGCTGCGCCCGCTGCGGGCACCCGAGTGGTTTCCTACGCCGGCGCGCCGGCGTGCGCGTGCGGCGAGTGCGACGGTTCGTGCGGTCGCGAGTGAGATTTTGCGGGCGTGTCGTGCCGATCCCGCCAGGGAGGCGCCGCTGGTGCACGCGTTGATCGCCGCCACCGATCCGGAAACCGGGCAGTCGTTGTCCGACGATGAGATCCGCGACGAAATGATCATCTTCCTGTTCGCTGGGCACGACACAACGGCGACGACACTGACCTACGCGTTGTGGTCGTTGGGTCGCCATCCTGACGTGCAGGAGCAGATGCAGGCCGAAGTCGCCGAGCTCGGGAATCGCCAACTTTCCCCCGATGATGTTCCCCGGCTGGGGTTTACGGTTCAGGTGCTGCAGGAGGCGCTGCGCCTATGCCCGCCGGGTCCGACGGGCACACGAATGGCGACGCGCGATGTCGAAGTTGCCGGCTACCGCGTTCAGGCCGGCACAATGCTGGCGGTGGGCCGAATGTCGGTACAACGTGATCCGAGTTTGTGGGACGAACCGCTGAAGTTCGATCCCGCCCGGTTCAGCCCGGAGCGTTCTGCGGGCCGCGATCGTTGGCAGTACGTTCCGTTCGGCGGTGGCCCCCGCTCATGCATCGGGGATCACTTCGCGATGCTGGAAGCGACACTGGCGTTGGCGACCGTTGTCCGCAGGGTCGAGATCCGGTCTTTGGAGGATGATTTCCCACTCGCCGTGCCCTTCACGATGGTCCCGGCGGGTCCGATTAGGGCCCGGATACGACGCCGTTAACGCCGCTGACTCGATCGAGGCTGCGGCGGCTCGTCACTGATGCCGGCGGCCCGACAGCCAACCGTAGAACCAGCGCGATGGATTCGTCGATCGGTATGTCGGCCAAACTGCGAAGGCCGCGTTGCAACTCTGTCAGCTGGTCGGCGAAAGGCGATGACAGCTGCCCCATTTCGGCCCGGTCGTGGGCGTAGATGAAGACCGGTGAGATCGGCTGGACTGACAACCCGCGCTGCTGCGCGATGATCCAGACCAGCTCGACGGCCGCGCCCCCCTTCGCGTAGTCGCCAAGGGCGTGGCCGGACACGCTGATAACGGCCAGCGCGGAACTGGCGAGTACGCGATCGCGGGTGTCCTCACCGAGCGCGCTACCCGCGTTCCACCGGGCCAGGTGGGCCATGACGTCCGGGCGGCGCAGGATGTCGACCATCGCGAGCTCGCCGGCATCGAGTTCGAGGCTGCGCACGTCGATACCGGTGTCGGGGTCGGGATCCCCGGGCCAGCGCAGTTCGGAGATCATGTCGTGGTGCAGCCGCGGCGTCAGGTAGCGGGCGCGATCGGATGCGGCCAGAATCGTTGCCGCAGAGGCAATGTCATCTTTGTCGGTGAGCAGGTGCAGCCGCGCGCCTTCCCGTTGAGCCGCGGCGCGCAGCGCCTCGATCGTGGCAACATCGATCGGTTCGGGGCTGCCGTGATGGCGGTTGGTCTCACGCGCGAGCATCGGTTGATACAGCTCGGCGAGGTCGGGGTCGGTGCCGTCGGTCAATTTCAGGACGGCGCGCAACGGCGATCCGTCCGGCTGATCGGTAACGGCGATGGGCCCCAGCGCATGTTGGGCGGCCGCGGCGATCCTCGCGTTCAACAGGGCGGCGCCGAGCGCGACGGCGCTGCCGCGGAATCCGACGTCCATCGCCGCACTGTGCTGGGTGTCAAGTTCGATGGTGATGTCGGCGGGGTTGGCGTGGATGCGCCAAGGCTGGACGTTTCCCCCGGATGGGGCGCGGATCGCGGCAGCCGCGATCGCACCCGGTATCCCCGATGACGCCGGGGTTTGATAATCGTCTACCGGCGCCGGCCGGGGCAGGGCCATGTCGGGTTCGTCGAGTTGGTTGAGGGCCGAGTGGATATCGATGCGGGTTCGGCCCGAGCGCAGTTCCTCGCCGAGCCCGATTCTGCGGACCGCCTCGGCAATTACGGAGGCGCCCAGCACCACGTCGGAGGCGAGTTGCGGCCAGGTCGACAAGGAACGGTCGATCTCGAGCAGCGACGCGGCGCCGCGCGGCGACATCTGCTCGGCGTCAAGATGTCTCAAGAGGTGTCGAACTTTCTCGCGGTTGGTCATGCCCGGCAGCAACGCGAGATCCAGGTCCCCCAGCAGACCATGCAGAATCGGGCGCTGGGGTTCTGTGTCGAAGCGTTCCACGTCGACCAGTCCGCGATCGCTGGTAGCCATCAACACCGGGATGCCGCGCGCGCGGGCGGCCATCCGAACGGCGGCCTTCATCTCAAGCGAATCGCATTCCTCTACGAGGATGTCCAATCCTTCGGCGAATTCGTCGACGGTGTCGAACGTGAGCCCGGCGTCGAAGACCTCGACCGGCAGATACGGGTCGAGCTCGGCGATCCGGCGTGCGGCCACGTAGGCCTTGTTGACCCCGAGGTCGAACACGGTGGCCGGCACCCGATTCAGATTCGAAAGTTCCAGGCGGTCGAAGTCGGCCAGGCGCAAGCGGCCGCACAAGCCCTGGGTGGCCAGGGTGTGCGCGATGATGTGCCCGACGCTGAGGCCGGCGACGCCGATGCGCAGCGCGCCAAGCCTGTCCTGCTCTGCTGTGGTGATGTGGTTGCGGTTGCGGTCCAGGCGCACCGCGCGAAAGCCGCGCGGTCCGAGGACGGCCACGACGGTTCGCCGCCACGGGTAGTAGGCCCATCGGCCCGGTTCCGCGACCAGTTCGGCCTCGGGCGGCGGCCGTTGGCTGCGCAGATTGGCCAGTTGTGCGTCGCGCTGGTCGATGAACTCCACCGCGGGATCCGCTCGTAGCCGCTGCAAAACCACGCGGTCGGCAGGATCGTCGGGGTCGAGGATCTGCGCGCTGTAGGCGGTGGTCATGGGCTCGTCATGGGCTCGTCCACGGGCTCGTCCATCCTGGGCTCTGTTATAGCGCATCGTGGGCACACCACCAGGATCGGGCCAATCGGTTAGCCTTTCGGGTGTGCCGGATACCACTTATCCCGTCGGCGAGGGTCGGGTTGCCGGCTACCTCGCCGTACCCGAAGGCCCGGGCCCGTGGCCTGGTGTCGTTATCGCCCAGGACGTCCTGGGCCTCACAGGGGATTTGAAGCGGATCACGGACCGCTTCGCGGCGAGCGGTTATTTGGCGCTGGCCCCGGCGCTCTACAGCCACCGCCCGAGGATCCGATGCATGATCAGCACCCTGCGCTCGCATTTCTCCGGGCACGGCCCCGCCTACGACGACCTTGTCGCCGGCCGCGATTACCTTATCGCCGATGCGCGCTGCACCGGCAGGATCGGCCTAGTCGGATTCTGCATGGGTGCGGGCTTCTGTCTGCAGTTGGCCCCCCGAGGCCTGTTCGACGCCACAGCGCCGAACTACGGCCTGCTGCCCAAGGACCTCGACACGCTGAGCCGGTCCTGCCCGGTGGTGGCAAGCTTCGGTGCGAAAGACCGCGTCGTGGCCGCCGGGACTGCCGCCACGCTCGAGGCGGCGCTCGCGTCGGGCGACGTGCCGCGTGACATCAAGGAATATGCCACCACCGGACACAGCTTCATGAACAACTGGAACTTCCCCGGCCCGGTCCGCGTCGTCGAGCGCGTCGCCGGGATGTCCTACTCCGAACCGGAGGCAGAGGACGCCTGGCGGCGCATGCTGAGCTTCTTCACGGAGCACCTCGCCGAGGAGGGATCGACCGACGCCCGAGAGTGAATTGTGCGACGCGTTCCCGGCGTGTCGCGTCGCTCAATGCACTCTCGGCGCAGGGGCGTGATGACGCCCGGTGGCGCGTCGCACGAATTTGAACGCGACGACGTGGACCCGCTGTTGGGGCCGCGAACGCATGCTCACCGAATCCGCTGAGCAAGAGGTGCGCTCTTGCATCGATGACTCAAGGACCAGCGGACCTCCTGATAGTTGAGAACCGATCTGGTGATCGACTCCCTCCGGCGCACTCTTGGCGAGCGGGTGACCGCAAGCACGGTGCAGCCGACTCGAGTGTGAATTGTGCGACGCGTTCACGGCGTGTCGCGTCGCACAATGCACTCTCAATGCACTCTCGGGTCACTCTCGGCGCTACAGGGATTCGATGTCCAACCAGTGGTCGATTTCGAATTGGTCTGCGACGGCGCGCAGCGTCGCGCCGCCGCGACCGGGATAGTGCGCGGGTATCACGGCGGCCTTGGCCTGCGCGGCCTCGGAGAATATCCGGCGGCGGGTGACCGCGGCGGCGTCGCCGTCCACGTCGAAGGCGCACGGGTCGTCGGGCCGACGCAACTGCAGCGGGCTGTGGGTGAGATCGCCGACGAAGACCGCCGGCTGACCCGCATCCAGCCACAGCACCGAGGAGCCGGGCGTGTGCCCGGGCGCGGGCCGCAGCCGCAGCGACGGACTGATCTGGTAGTCGTCGGACCATTGGACGAGCTGTCCCGCCGCATCGATGGGCAGCACGCTGTCGGCGAACACCAGTTGGTTGCCGCGCTGCTGCGGCGGCTTCCTCCTCGGTGCGCGGCGATTGCCGCGCCGCCGGCCCGTCGGGTGCGAAGTGGTGGTAGTCGGCGGCGGGCACCAGATATCGGGCGTTGGGAAACGTCGGCACCCAGGCGTCCCGGGAGTTCGGTCCAGCATGGTGTTCCACCCGACGTGGTCGGAATGGATGTGGGTGTTGACCACCACGTCCACGGCGTCGCGGTCGACGCCCGCCGACTCCAGCGCGGCCAGGAACCCGGTGTTCAGGTGATCCAGGGGCGGCATGTGCGGGCGTTCGCGGTCATTGCCGACGCCGGTGTCCACGACGACGGTCAGCCCGTCGACCTCGATGACCCAGCTCTGCACCGCGATGCGCCACTGATCGGTGTCGGGGTCGAAGAAATCCGGCACCAGCAGGTCGGCGTTGTCGTGCCATCCCGACGGCGGCGTTCGTGGGGAAAAAGCGGTTTCTCAAGTCGAACCGCAACTCCAGCACGCGCGCCACGCTCGCGCGACCGAACCGGACCCGGTTCATCACTACATGGGGTTGGCGCGCAAGTAGCTGTAGACGCCGGCGAAGTTGCGGTTCACTTCCTCGGGGATCGGCACGGGTCCGCCGAGAGCGCGTTGCACCCCAAACGATTTGGGCGGTGCGTTCGACCAGCGCGGTGATATGCAACACCTTGTCCGGCCGGGGCCCGACGGCCACCAGGCCGTGGTTGGCGATCAGCGCGGCGCCGCGGCCCTCCAGCGCCTTGACCGCGTTGGTACCGACGTCGGGTGTGCCCGAGGCGGCGTAGTCGGCGCAGCGGACGTCCCCGCCGCAGTACACCGCGAACTCGTCGATGCAGGCCGGAATCGGCTGGTGCGCGATGGCAAACATGGTGGCCCAGACCGGATGGCTGTGGATCACGCTGCCGATGTCGTCGAACGCCTGGTAGCACGCCAGGTGCAGCTGCATCTCCGACGACGGCGTGCCGGCCGTCCTTGGCCTGCAGCACAACGCCTTCCGGGTCGACCAGCACGAGATCGTCGAGCACCATGTCGGCGTAGTCGACCGACGACGGCGTGATGACGATGTTGCCGTCGGCGCGCCGCGCCGAGATGTTGCCGGCCGTTCCTTCGACCAGGCCGCGGCGCAGCATGTCCTTGGCCGCGGCCAGCACGGCGGCCTCGGGGTTGACCACGGATTTCACGGATGTCACGAGCCGAGCACCTCCGGGTTGACGATATGGGCGGGCGGGTTGCCGGCAGCAAGCGCTTCCAGGTCGTCTGCGACCATCTGCGCCTGCCGGGCCTCAGTGTTCCACGTCGCCCCGCCGATGTGCGGGGTCAGCACCACGTTGGGCATGCCGTCAGCGGGTGGTCGGTCGGCAGCCATTCGCCGACGAAGTGGTCCAGGCCCGCGGCGGCCACCTTGCCGTCGCGCAGCGCGTCGACCAGCGCGTCGGTGTCGTGCAGCTGGGCCCGGGCGGTGTTGAGGAAGACCACGCCGTCGCGCATGCCCGCGAACTGCTCGGCGCCGATCATCCCGACGGTGTCGTCGGTGACCGGGGCGTGCAGCGACACGACGTCCGCCTCGGTAAGCAGCTCGTCCAGGCTGTGCTGGGCTTCGTCGTTGTAGGGTCGTAGGCGATGACCCGCAGGCCCAGCCCGGTGAGCCGCCACCGCAACGCGCGGCCCGACCGCGCCGAGGCCCACCAGCCCGGCCGTGCGCCCGGCGATCTCCCACCCGCGGAACCGCTGATAGGGAATGGTGCCGTCGCGAAAGATGTTGCCGGACCGCGACATCCGCGTCCGCGGTCAGCAGGTGGCGGGTGACGGCCAGCAGCAGGGCGACCGCCATTCGGCGACCGCGTCGGCGTTGCGGGCCGGGGTGTTGAGCACCGGGATCCCGGCCGCGGTGGCGCCGGCGACGTCGACGTTGTTGGGATCGCCGCGGGTGGCCGCGACCGCCCGCAACCCCAGCTCGAACACCGGGCCCGCCGCACCGAGTCGCTTTCCACCACAACGACATCGGCGGCTTCGGCGGTGATCCGTTCGGCCAGCTGCTCGGTGCTGTAGATCCGCAGCGGGGTGTGCGTCGATCCATGGGTCGTAGACCACGTCGGCCAGCTCTTTGAGTTTGTCGAACCCCGGTCCGCGCAGTGGTGCTGTCACCAGGGCACGTGGTCGTCCTCGTGGTGGGCGGTTCACGATTGCCAATGCTGGCGTACGGTGACGCCCGTGTCACGTGAAGACGTCACAATCGGCATCGACATCGGCAGCACCGCGGTGAAAGCGGTCGTCGCCGACGAGGACGGCAACGTGACGGCGCGGGTGCGGATCGGCACCAGCTGCGGGTGCCGGCCCCCGACCGGCTGGAGCATGACGCCGACGAGGCGTGGCGGCGCGGCCCGCTGGCGGCCCTGGACCGGCTGGCGCGGCCCGACGCGAGGGCGGTGGCCGTCGCCGCGATGGTGCCCTCGCTCACCGCCGTGGATTCCACCGGCCGGCCCGTGACGCCGGGCCTGTTGTACGGCGACGTCCGCGGTCGGGTGCCCGACGCCCCGAGCGGACGGGACCAGCCGCTTCCGGCGGTGGGCGAGGCCGCCGAGTTCCTGCGGTGGACGGCCGCCGCGGCACCCGACGCGGCCGGATACTGGCCGGCGCCGGCGGTGGCCAACACGCTCTGGCGGGCGAGGCGGTGATCGATTTCGCCACCGCCGACACGGCGTTTCCCTTGTTCGACGGGATGGGCTGGAATCCGGCCGCATGCGCCGACTGCGGTGTGACCGTCGATCGCATGCCGCGGATCGAGGGCATCGGCACGGCCGTCGGCCAGGTGCACGGAAGCGATGCCGTGCTGGGGATCGGCGCCATCGACGCCATCTGCGAACAGATCGTGACCGGCGCCGACCGCGACGGCGACGTGCTGGTGCTCTGTGGCACCACCCTGATCGTGTGGACCACCATCACCGGAACCCGGCAGGTTCCCGGGCTGTGGACGATTCCGCATACCGTCGCCGGGATGAGCAAGATCGGCGGGGCCAGCAACGCCGGCGGCTTGTTCCTCGACTGGGTGGATCGGGTTATCGCACCGGGTGATTCGGAGTCGATCGATCCCCGGCGGGTGCCGGTCTGGTCGCCCTACATCCGGGGCGAACGCACGCCGTGGCATGATCCCGATCGCCGCGCCGTGCTCGACCGGCTGGATCTCACCCAGGACGCCGCGTCGGTGCGGCGGGCCGCCTACGAGGCGTCGGGCTTCGTCGTCCGCCAGCTCATCGAACTCAGCGGCGCGGCGCCACGTCGCGTTGTGGCCGCCGGGGGCGGCACCCGGGTCCAGCCCTGGATGCAGGCCATCGCGGATGCCACGGGCCGCCCGGTCCAGGTGTCCGCGGTGGCCGAGGGTGCGGCACTGGGAGCGGCCTTCCTGGGCCGGATGGCGGTCGGTCTGGAATCGTCGATCGCCGACGCCGCGCGGTGGGCCCGCACTGAGCGAACAGTCGAACCCCGGCCGTCGTGGGCGGAGGCGATCGAGGGCCGCTTTCGGCGGTTTCTCGAGCTGGGCGCAGCCGAGGCGGGTTAGTGGAACAGGCCCGCCGATCCGGTGCCCGAATTCAGGGCGCCGGAGTTGCTGTCCCCGGCATTGAACAAGCCCGATTGGGAGACGCCGTACTCCGGGGTGGGGCCGCCGTTGAAGAAGCCCGAGTTGAAGTGGCCGGTGTTGCCGAAGCCCGAGTTCAGGTTCATGGAAATGGTTCCGGCGCCCGTGTTCAGGAAGCCGGAACTGAACACGCCCGAGTTGCTGAAGCCCGACAGATTCGAACCGGAGTTGCCGAAGCCCGAGTTCGTTCCCGAGCCGTTGCCGGTGGCGCCGAAGCCGGTGTTCAGGTTTCCTTTGTTGAATGCGCCGGTGTTGATGTCACCCGAGTTCCCGAAGCCCGTGTTGTAGCTGCCCGAGTTCCCGGAGCCTGTGTTGACGGTGCCCGAGTTGGAAGCGCCCGCGTTGAGGGCTCCCGAGTTGCCGAAACCGGTGTTGAGGTCGCCCGAGTTGCCAACGCCGGTGTTGATGTTGGCCGAATTCCAGGCGCCGGTATTGGTGGACCCGGAGTTCCCGGCGCCACTGTTGTGGTCGCCCGAGTTGCCGATGCCGAAGTTCCCGGTGCCCGAGTTGAAGAACCCGATGTTCCCGGTACCGGAGTTGCCGAAGCCGATGTTTCCGCTGCCCGAGTTGAAGCCGCCGAAGCCCCTCTGGTTGGTACCGGAGAGCCCGATCCCGATGTTTCCGGTCCCGGTGTTCCCGAAGCCGATGTTGCCGTTTCCGTCGTTCCCGAACCCGAAGTTGCCGCTACCCCTGTTTCCGCTGCCGATGTTGGAACTGCCGAAGTTTCCGGAGCCGATGTTGCGGGTGCCGAGGTTTCCCATACCGAAGTTGAGGGAGACGGGATTGGCCGTGAGGTCCATGTTGCCGATCCCCACGTTGAAGGCGCCGATGTTTCCGAAGCCCAGGTTCGAGTTGCCGAAGTTGCCGCCGCCCAAGTTGGTGTTGCCGTGGTTGCCGCTGCCGAGGTTGAGCGTGCCGATGTTGCCAAAACCCAGGTTGAAGTTCGTCAGCGCCGCGAGCGGCTTCAGTTGCGCGGCGGCCGCCGCGGCGTTGGCGTGATAGCCCGACATCGCGACCACGTCCTGGGCCCACATCCGCTCGTAGTCGGCCTCGGCGGCCGCGATGGCCGGGGTGTTGAGCCCCAACACATTCGACACCGCCAACGCCACTGTTCGGGCGCGGTTGGACGCCACCGCCAGGGGGTGCACCGTCGCGGCCACCGCCGCGTCGTAGGCGCTGGCCACCGCACGCGCCTGCCCGCCCGACAGCCCGGCCCGCGCGCTCGCCGCGGTCAGCCAACCCACGTAGGGGGCCGCGGCGGCAGTCATCGCCGCCGAGGCCGGGCCCTGCCACGAAGCGTCGGTCAGCCCCGCGGTAACCGAGGCGAAAGAGGCCGCGGCCGAGCCCAGTTCGTCTGCCAGCGCGTCCCAGGCCGCCGCCGCGGCCAGCATCGGTTGTGGGCCCGCGCCGGCGAAGATGCGTGCCGAATTCACCTCGGGCGGCAATATCGAAAAATTCATCGTGCAATCCCCACGTGGACCGAGTCGCTCTCCACCACAACAACATCGGCGGCTTCTGTGGCGATCCGGGCGGCGAGCTGCCCGGCGCTGCAGATCCGCAGCGGGGTGTGCTCGAGCTCCTTTATCCAGGGGTCGTACACCACGTCGGCGAGCCATTTCAGCTTGTCGAATCCCGGTCCGCGCAGTAATGCGGTTACCAGGGCACGTGGTCTTCCTCGTGGTGGGGGGTTCACGATCGCCAATGCTGGCGTACGGTGGCGCCCGTGTCACGTTGAGACGTCACAATCGGCATCGACATCGGCAGCACCGCGGTGAAAGCGGTCGTCGCCGACGAGGACGGGAACGTGACGGCGCGGGTGCGGATCGGCCACCAGCTGCGGGTGCCGGCCCCCGGCCGGCGTGGGCGGGTGCGATGGAGGACCGCTAAGGGCGCGTTCTCGAGTTGGGCGCGCCGAGGTTGGGTTACGGGTCGGCTTAGCGGAAGAAGCCCGACAATACGGTGCCGCTGACGATGACACCCGAGTTGAAGCTGCCGAAATTGTGGAAGCCCGATTGACTCATTCCGTGGGTCGGGGCTGGGGCCGTTGTTGAGGGGGAGCCCGTATTGAACTGCCCGGTGTTTGCGAAGCCCGCGTTGAGGCCCATGAACAGACCGGCGCCGGTGTTGGCGAAGCCCGAGTTGAAGTTGCCCGTGTTGTTGAAGCCAGAGTTACCCATGCCCGAGTTCCCGAAGCCCGAGTTCGGTCCGGGACCATTGCCGGCGGCGAGGAAGCCGGTGTTCAGGTTTCCGGAGTTGAACGCGCCGGTGTTGCTGCCGCCCGAGTCGTCGAAGCCCGTGTTGTGGTCGCCCGAGTTCCCGAAGCCGTTGTTGAGTGAGCCGGAGTTGCCGAAGCCGTTGTTTCCGGTGCCCGAGTTCAGTGCCGCCAAAGCCCATCTGGTTGTTGCCGGTCAGCCCGATGCCGATGTTGCCGTTTCCGGTATTGCCGAAGCCGATGTTTCCGTCCGCCGAGGTTGCCGGAGCCGAAGTTGCCGTTGACTCTGTTTCCGCTGCCCAGGTTGCCGTTGCCCAGGTCCATCGCCGCCGCGGCCGGACCCTGCCACGAAGCGCCGGTCAGGCCCGCGGTCGCCGAGGCGAAAGAAGCCGCGGACGAGCTCAGTTCGTCGGCCGGCCCGTCCCACGCCGCCGCCGCGGCCAGCATCGGTTCGGGCCCCGCGCCGGCGAAAATGCGTGCTGAATTCACTTCCGGCGGCATTATCGAGAAATTCATCGCCAAACCCCTTAGCGCCCACTCCCGACGACATACCGGGCTACGCCGGATTGGGGTGGACATCCGCCGCTTTGGCAAACACTCATCACTCGCTTTAGCAAACCTGCGAACCCGGGTTGGACGAGTTGTTGGGAGAAGGTGGCGCGATACCTGGAATGTCGTTCTACGCTTATGCAATGACCGACCACGACCGCACAGCCGTCCGCCGAGAGATCACAGACGCCCTTTTGAAGGCGCTGGAACGTCGACACGAGGTAGCCGACGCCGTGGTCGGGGCCAAGAACAAGGCGGCCGCGGTCGAGGCCATCGTCAGGTTGCTCGACACGTCCCACGTTGCCGCGGAAGCGGTGATGGGCATGTCCTTCGACCTCTTCACGATGGACGCGCGCAAAAAGATCCTCGCCGAACTCGACGACCTGAACAAACAGCTGAGCTTCACCCTCATCGACCGTCCGGCAAGCTCGGGCGAGAGTTTGGAACTGCGGCCCTTCTCCGCCAAGCAGGATCGGGACCTCTTCGCGACGCGCACCGCGGAGATCGGCGAGGCCGGCGATGGATCCCGCAGACCAGCCGGCAGCGTCGACGACGAGATGCGCGCCGCGCTGAGACGTGTTTACGAGGAAGAGGCGGCGTGGTTCGTGGCCGAGAGCGGCGGCGAGAAGGTCGGAATGGTGTTCGGCGAACTCGTCCAGGGCGAGGTAAACGTGCGGATCTGGATTCACCCCGAGCACCGCAAGAAGGGTTACGGGACTGCGACGCTGCGTAAGTCGCGTTCGGAGATGGCGGGCTTCTTCCCCGCCGTCCCGATGGTCGTGAGGGCTCCGGCCGCCGAACCGTCCTAGCCTGACGCGCCCTCCGCGTGCAAAGCTGAGCACGGCAACTTGCACAAGGAGGTTCAAGTGAGTCGTGAGTGGTACGAGCATCCGTCGCTGGTTATGCAACTCAAAGCGCTGTCCGGTCTCCGCGGTGATCTGCGCGACAACAACTTGTTCGAGGGCGACGGTCTCCGCCCCAAGGAAGACCTGGGCGAGCCGACCGAGGAAGTCAAGCGGGCCCGAACCCCCGACGGGTCATGGAACGATCTCGACGATCCGTGGATGGGTTCCAAGGGAACGGGCTTCGGCCGGAATGTGCCGGTGGCCAAGACGGTCACCGACACCAAACGGCTGCTCGACCCCGATCCGCGAGTGGTCAGCCGGCGCTTGATGGCGCGCGACGAGTTCAAGCCAGCCGGCATCGTCAACGCGCTGGCCGCCGCCTGGCTGCAGTTCGAAAACCACAACTGGTTCTTCCACGGCGACGGTGTGCCGGACAAGACCATCGACATCCGCGTTGCGCAAGGGCGATGACTTTCCCGAGAACCCGATGCGGATCCGCTGCACCATCCCCCCGCCGGGGAGATCGTGGACGGCTGCCCGGCGCCGGTGTTCCGCAACGTCGAAACCCACTGGTGGGACGGCTCGCAGATCTACGGCAGCGGCAAGGAGCGCCAGGCCGAGGTCCGCACCTTCGTCGACGGCAAGGTCAAGGTCGGCGGCGACGGCAGGCTGCCCCGCAGCAACATCCCGGGTATCGATCTCACCGGCATGCGCGAGAACTGGTGGGTCGGCGTGGGCCTGTTGCACACGTTATTCGCCCGCGAACACAACGCCGTGTGCGATGCGCTGAAAAAGGAACACCCGAGTTTTGACGATCAACGCCTGTTCGAGCTCGGTGTCCTGGTGGTCTCGGCGCTGATCGCCAAGATCCACACCGTCGAGTGGACGACGTGCGTGCTGCGTCATCCCGCACTGCAGATCGGCATGAACGCGAACTGGTATGGCGCACTGGGCGAAACATTCAAGGACCGAATCGGTCGCATCGGTGACAGCGAAGCGCTTTCCGGCATCATCGGGTCGTCGGCCCAACACCACGCCGCGCCGTTCTCGCTGACCGAGGAGTTCGTTTCGGTCTACCGCATGCACCCGCTGATTCCGGACGACTGGAACTTCTTCTCGCTGGAAACCGGTGAGCATCTGGAGAAGCGCGAATTCACGGAGCTACAGGGACGTTTCACTCGCGACTTCATGGACCGCATGGAGATGGGCGACATGTGGTACTCGTTCGGCCTGGCCAGCGCGGGTGCGGTGTGCCTGCACAACTACCCGAACGCGCTGCGAAACCTGACGCGGATCGACGGGCAGATCACCGATCTGGCCACCCTGGACATCGTGCGTGACCGCGAACGCGGCGTGCCCGCGCTACAACGACTTCCGCGAGGCGCTGCGGATGCCGCGCCGCAAGAGCATCGACGACATCACCCCGAACAAAGAATGGGCGGCCGAAATCAACGAGGTCTACAACGGTGACGTCCACGCCGTGGACCTGCAGATCGGCATGCAGGCCGAGCAACCGCCGAAGGGTTTCGGTTTCTCCGACACCGCATTCCGCATCTTCATCCTGATGGCATCGCGCCGGCTCAAGAGCGACCGGTTCTTCACCAACGACTTCCGGCCTGAGGTGTACACCCAGATCGGATACGACTGGGTGAACCACACGTCGATGAAAGACGTGCTGCTGCGCCATTATCCGGAACTGCAGCCGGTGATCGGCGATGTCGAGCGGGTCTTCGCGCCGTGGCCGAAGCTGGGCGCCGCCGCCCCGGGGAAGAAGCACCGTGTGATGCGTCTTGCCGACTCGGTCCGGGCGTACGTGCCGTGGGGTAACTGAAACCGTGGCCTCCAAGACTCCGGACTTCAAGCATGCCTCCACGGTGGAAGGCATCCGGTTCACCGCGCAGATCGCCGTCCCGAACGTCGTCCTGGGGCTGTTCAGCAAGCGGGAGTTGCCCACCCGGATCGCCTCGACGGTCGGGGCCGACCATCTCGGCTACCGGTTGGTGGAGGGGATGGTGCGCAGCCATGGGCCGGAACCCTTCTACGTCCGGGTTGCCCGCGACGAGGCCCTCCTGGTTCATCACCCCGACGACTTGCAGTTCGTGCTCGGCGGCTCGCCGGACCCCTTCGCCTCCGACCCGGACGCGAAACGTAAAGGGATGGCGGCATTTCAGCCCGAAGCCCTGACGATCTCGCGGGGCAAGGACTGGCAGGAGCGGCGTGCGTTCGCCGAGGCAGTCCTGGACACCGGCAAACCCATGCATCGGCTCGCGCAGCCGTTGGCCGATGTCGCGGCCGATGCCGCGCGGGAACTGGCCCGGGAAATGGCTTCGGACGCGGTGGGATGGCCCACCTTCAACAAGGCCATGCACCGCATGACCCGGCGGGTCCTGTTCGGCGAGCCGGCCGCGGACGACGACGAGCTGAGCGCCGCGTTGGGCGAGCTGATGTCGGCGGGTAACCGCATGCCCGGTGAACCGGCGCCGGCCTACGACGAGTTCATCTCCCGCATCGAAACCTACCTGGGGACCCCCCCGCCGGACTGCCTCGCCGCGTTGATTCCGCAGGCCCCCGCTCCGGGCGTCGCACCCGCGGGCCAGTTGGTGCACTGGCTGTTTGCGATGGGAGACACTTTGGCCGCCAATGTGTTTCGTACCCTGGCTGTGCTGTCGACCCACGACGAGCAACTGCACGAAGTGGACGCCGAGATGGCCGATGCAGACATCGACTCGGCCGCCGGCGTCGCCAAGCTCGACTACCTGGCCGGCTGCCTGTTCGAGACGATGAGGCTGTGGCCCACGACGCAGCTGTTCGGCCGGGTGACCACCCGTGACGTCGAATTCCGCAACGGCGCGGTGTTACCCGAAGGTCGGCAGGTGCTGATCTACAACGTCTTCAACCACCGCAACCGCAAGCTCATCCCGTATGCGGATCGCTACTCGCCGGGCGAGTGGGTCGGCGGCGACGCGGGCAAGGACTGGTCGTACAACTTTTTCAGCCACGGCCCGCAAGTCTGCCCCGGCGCCGGGTTGTCGACATTCCTCGGCCAAGTGGTGCTGGCCCAGCTCATCTACGCGGGGGCGACCAACGTGTCCGGAACTCAACTGGACCCGTCCAAACCCCTGCCGTACAGCCTCGACCTGTACGGGTTCAGCGTGGCTACCCGGGCTGGTTAGCCGACACGGCACGGTCCCGTCCTTAGGCACCGTCCTCAGGTGAGCGTTGCGCTGACGCTGACGACGTTGCGGAGCTGGGCCAGCTCGTCGTCGTCGGGGAAGACGCGGCCGTAGTCGGCGAACAGCTCCCGCCGGGGCCGGGTGTGCACCTGCCAGCCTCGAGCGCTCAGGTAGTCGACGACACTGCTGCGCTCGCCGTCGAAGAACAGTCCGGACAGGTCGATGTCGCAGCCCAAGTTGGTCCACCGCTGGTTGAATTCCTGGGCGCGTTCGCTCATGGTGCCGTCGGAGTCGGGGTGATATTCGGTGGCCAGCTTGCTACCGGGTGCGGACAGCGAGGTGATGTTGTCGAAGAGCCGGTCCTGGGCTTCGGGCGGCAGGTACATCAGCAGGCCTTCGGCGCTCCATGCGGTCGGTTGCGTGTCGTCGAATCCGCTGTGGCGCAAGGCGGCCGGCCAGTCCTCGCGCAGGTCGATGCTGACCGTTCGCCGGTCGGCGGCCGGGGGCGCGCTCAGCGCCGACATGGCGGCGGTCTTGAACGCGATGACCTTGGGCTGATCGACTTCATACACCACGCTGCCGCTCGGCCAGGACAATCGGTAGGGCCGAGCGTCGAGGCCGGCGGCCAGAATCACCGATTGGCGGATACCGCCGCGCGCGGCGACCAGAAAGAACTCGTCGAAGAAGCGGGTGCGTACCGCGATCGAATCGGTCTCCACCTGCAGGTTCCGGTCGGCTTCTAAGGCCTCGGACGTGACGACCTGGCCGTCGACCAGGCGGGTGAAGAAGTCGAGGCCCACCGCCCGCACCAACGGCGCCGCGAACGGGTCGTTGATGATCGGATCGGGCTCCGTGCTGGCCAGCGCGCGGGCGGCGGCGACCATGGTGGCGGTGGCGCCGACGCTGGAGGCCAGATCCCAGGTGTCTTGATCGGTGCGTGTCATCGTGCTCCTATTCCCGCTCCCGGGTGACAACGTTGATACCCATTGATACTTAGCCAATGCAATGACCTCTTGAACTTTACGCCTTCCGTCGGTCGCCGCGCCAAGGGCTCTCCCGGCGGCCCTCGAGGGCCATTTCGGGGTCATTCCGTGTCAGCTGTTAGTCTCGTACACGGTTTGACGCGCACTGTCTAAAGGGCCGTATGTCCTGCCTGCGGGTATTGGGCTCGTGACGCGGGATGACCCCGAGAATCGGCTGCGCAGGAGGAAGAGTGCTTTCGGCTTTCATCTCATCGCTGCGGACAGTCGACCTGAGACGGAAGATCCTCTTCACGCTGGGCATCGTGGTGATGTATCGCGTGGGTGCGGCATTGCCGTCCCCCGGGGTCGACTTCAAGGTCGTGAACCAGTGCATCAGGGAGGCCGAGGGCGGCCAGGCCGGGCAGATCTATTCGCTGATCAACCTGTTCTCCGGCGGCGCGCTGCTCAAGCTCACGGTGTTCGCGGTGGGGGTGATGCCCTACATCACCGCCAGCATCATCGTGCAGCTGCTCACGGTGGTGATCCCGCGGTTCGAGGAGCTGCGTAAGGAAGGCCAGTCCGGCCAGGCCAAGATGACGCAGTACACCCGATATCTGGCGATCGCGCTGGGCATCCTGCAGGCCACCAGCATCGTGGCGCTGGCGGCCAACGGTGGGTTGCTGCAGGGCTGCCGGGGCGAGATCATCGCCGACCAGAGCATCTTCACCCTGGTGGTCATCGTGTTGGTGATGACCTCCGGCGCGGCGCTGGTGATGTGGATGGGGGAGCTGGTCACCGAACGCGGCGTGGGCAACGGCATGTCGTTGCTCATCTTCGTCGGTATCGCCGCCCGCATTCCCGCCGAGGGCAACCAGATCCTGGACAGCCGCGGTGGGGTCATCTTTGCCGCCGTCTGCTTGGCCGCGCTGGCCATCATCGTCGGCGTGGTGTTCGTCGAGCAGGGACAGCGCCGGATCCCGGTGCAGTACGCCAAGCGCATGGTGGGCCGGCGCATGTACGGCGGAACCTCCACGTACCTGCCGCTCAAGGTCAACCAGGCCGGCGTCATCCCGGTCATCTTCGCGTCCTCGCTGATCTACATCCCGCATCTGATTACCCAGCTAGTCGAAAGCGGCGGCGGCGGTTCCCGTAACGGCTGGTGGGACAAGTTTGTCGGCACTTACCTGTCCGACCCGAGCGACCCGGTCTACATCGCCATCTACTTCAGCCTCATCATTTTCTTCACCTACTTCTACGTGTCGATCACGTTCAACCCCGACGAGCGGGCCGACGAGATGAAGAAGTACGGCGGCTTCATTCCCGGCATCCGCCCGGGCAAGCCGACCGCCGACTACCTGCGTTATGTGCTGAGCCGAATCACGCTGCCTGGCTCGATTTACCTTGGCGCGATATCGGTGCTGCCTAATCTCTTCTTGCAGATCGGCAATGGAAATGCGGTCCAGAACATACCCTTCGGAGGTACCGCGGTTCTGATCATGATCGGTGTCGGTCTGGATACGGTCAAACAGATAGAGAGTCAGCTGATGCAGCGCAACTACGAAGGGTTCCTCAAGTGAGACTCGTATTGCTGGGGCCGCCTGGGGCCGGGAAGGGCACGCAGGCCGAAAAGCTTGCCGAGAAGCTCGGGATTCCACAGATCTCGACCGGCGACCTATTCCGCCGCAACATCGGCGATGGCACCAAGCTCGGCCTGGAGGCCAAGCGGTACCTGGACGCCGGTGACCTGGTGCCCGCCGAGCTGACCAACGCGCTTGTCGACGACCGTCTTGACGAGCCGGACGCGGCCAACGGTTTCATCCTGGATGGCTATCCACGCTCGGTCGACCAGGCCAAAGCGCTGCACGACATGCTGGGACGCCGCGGCACCGACCTCGATGCGGTCCTGGAATTCCGCGTTTCGGAGGAGGTGCTGTTGGACCGGCTCAGATCCCGCGGCCGCGCCGACGACACCGACGAGGTCATCATCAACCGCATGAAGGTCTACCGGGACGAGACCGCGCCGCTGCTGGATTTCTACAGCGATCAGCTGAAGACCGTCGACGCCGTCGGCGCCATGGACGAGGTGTTCGCCCGCGCGTTGCAGGCCCTGGGCAAGTAGCCGTGGGTGCGCTGGCGCGGCTGCGAAGTCGCAGGGTCGTGCCGCAGCGCAGTGCCGATGAACTCGATGCGATGGCTGCTGCGGGCGCCGTCGTCGCCGCAGCGCTCAGGGCGGTCCATGCGGCCGCCGGGCCCGGGGTGTCGACGCTGAGCCTCGACGAAATCGCCGAGTCGGTGATCCGGGAAGCCGGCGCGACACCGTCGTTCCTGGGCTATCACGGTTATCCGGCGTCGATCTGCGCTTCGATCAATGACCGGGTGGTGCACGGCATCCCGTCGGCCGCGGAGATCCTGGCCCCCGGTGACCTGGTGTCCATCGACTGCGGCGCGGTGCTCGACGGCTGGCACGGTGACGCGGCCGTCACGTTCGGGATCGGGGCCCTCAGTCCGGACGACGAAGCACTCTCCGAGGCGACCAGGGAATCGCTGGAAGCCGGAATCGCGGCGATGATCGTCGGCAACCGGCTGACCGACGTGGCGCATGCCGTCGAAATGGGCACCCGTGCGGGCGAGGTTCGGTACGGGCGCCAGTTCGGGATCGTGCAGGGGTACGGCGGCCACGGCATCGGCCGGCAGATGCACATGGATCCCTTCCTGCCCAACGAGGGCACTCCTGGGCGTGGCCCCCTGCTGGCCGCCGGATCGGTGCTGGCCATCGAACCGATGCTGACACTCGGCACCGGCAAAACGGTGGTGCTCGACGACGAGTGGACGGTGACCACGGCCGACGGGTCGCGCGCGGCGCATTGGGAACACACTGTTGCGGTAACCGAAGACGGCCCCCGCATCCTCACCGTCGTTTAGATGAAAAAGGTGGCATGGGTTCCCGCGGGAGCCTTGAACTAAACCTCTACTTCACTCGTGTCAGTAGGCGGAGGTGATCGAGTGGCTCGCCTGGCCAGCACCGCAACTGCGGAAGCCGCGCTGATGAAGGCGCTCTACGACGAGCATGCCGCAGTGTTGTGGCGCTACGCGCTGCGGCTGACCGGCGATGCGAGTCAAGCCGAGGACGTCGTCCAGGAGACGCTGTTACGGGCGTGGCAGCATCCGGAGGTCGTCGGCGATACCGAGCGGTCGGCACGGGCCTGGCTGTTCACCGTCGCCCGCAACATGATCATCGACGACCGGCGCAGCGCGCGGTACCGCAACGTGGTCGGCTCGACGGATGCGGAGGGGGCGCCCGAGCAGTCCACGCCGGACGAGGTGAACGCGGCGCTGGACAGGCTGCTGATCGCCGACGCGATGATACAACTGTCGGCGGAACACCGGGCCGTGATCGAACGGTCCTACTACCGCGGATGGACCACCGCTCAGATTGCCAAGGACTTAGAAATCGCGGAGGGAACCGTGAAGTCGCGACTACACTACGCGGTGCGGGCGCTGCGGCTCACTCTGCAGGAACTGGGAGTTACGCGATGAGAGCACGAGGATTCGGTACCCAAGGGTTCGGTACCCAGGGGTTCGGTACCCAGGGGTTCGGTACCCAGGGGTTCGGTACTAGACCCATCCGGCTGCTCATCGGCTCCGAAGACTTGATGGGTGAGTGACAGGAGATGGACGACATGAGGACTCCGCTACGGGGCATCGGTCCACCCGATGACAGCGAGGTATTTGGCCTGACCATGGATGACAACGACCGATACGCGATGTGGGATGCCGCATACGTGCTGGGTTCGCTGTCTGCCGCGGACCGCCGCGAATTCGAAACGCATATGGCCAGTTGCCCGCCGTGCCGGGAGGCCGTCGCCGAACTCAGTGGCGTGCCGGCCCTGCTTTCCCGGCTGGACGGCGCCGAGGTGGCCGCGATTAACGAGTCCGGCGCCGCGCCGGGGACTGGACCGGCGACGCCTGAGATGTCGCCGGAGCTGTTGCCGTCGCTGCTGGCTACGGTGCGCTTCCGTCGCCGCCGGAGCCGCGTGACGACCTGGGTGGCCTCGGCCGCCGCGGCCGTGGTGCTGGGTCTCGGTGTGTTCTTCGGTGTCCAGACTTATTCCTCGGCACCTGCGCAGCAGGTGACCGCGTCCGCGGAGCCGATGGCACAGGTCGGGACCAACCTGCTGACGTCCACGGTGTCCCTCACCAACCAGCACTGGGGGACATTCATCAATTTGCGCTGCGTCTGCCTGGCTCCGCCGGACGCCCATCACGACACGCTGGCGATGGTCGTCGTCGGTCGCGACGGCAGCAAAACGCGGCTGGCGACCTGGGTGGCCGTACCCGGCCACACCGCGACGCCGGCCGGCAGCATCTCGATGCCGGCGGATCAGATCGCCGCCGTGCAGGTGGTCGCGGCTGACAGCGGCCAGATCTTGCTGCAGCGTTCGCTTTAATTCGCTCGACTTCCGCACAGCCGCTGAACCCAAGGCTCACCTAACTCGTGTCATAGGCATCCTGCCAAGCGACCAGAGCTAGGTGAGTAGATGCCCAGGACCCACCGGGTCGTCGACCACATCGTCGAACGCCTCGTGAAAGCTGGAGTCAGCCACATCTTCGGTGTGGATGGCGCCAACATCGAGGATTTGTACGACGCGGCGCACTTCCGGCCCGTGATCACCGCCGTGCTGGCCAAGCACGAGTTCTCCGCCGCGACGATGGCCGACGGGTACAGCCGCGCGGGGCCGGGCTGGGTGTGGTGGCGGCGACTTCGGGCGGCGGCGCGCTGAATCTCGTTGCGGGCCTTGGGGAGTCGCTGACCAGCCGGGTTCCGGTGCTGGCCCTGGTCGGCCAAACTCCCACCACGATGGACGGCCGCGGCAGCTTTCAGGACACCAGCGGACGCAACGGATCGCTGGACGCCGAAGCGGTGTTTTCGGCGGTGTCGGTTTTCTGCGAGCGAGTGCTCACGCCGGCCGACATCGTTTCGGCGCTGCCCCGGGCGATCGCCGCGGCGCGCACCGGCGGCCCGGCGGTGTTGCTGCTGCCCAAGGACGTTCAGCAGGGACACGTCGAGATCCCGGATATCGGCGCGCGGCGCACTGGCTCGGGATGTTGCCATGCCAACCCCGACCCACGATTATCGGCAACCCGCAGGCGATCGTGCAGGCACTGCGCGGCGCGAACGGTCCGGTCACCATCATCGTCGGCGAGCAAGTGGCTCGCGACGATGCCCGGGCCGAGCTCGAACAGCTGCGCGCGGTGTTGCGCGCCCGGGTGGCGACCGTCCCCGACGCCAAGGATGTCGCCGGGACACCGGGCTTGGGGTCCTCGTCCGCGCTGGGGGTCACCGGTGTGATGGGCCACCCGGGCGTGGCCGAAGCGGTGGCCGCCAGCGCGGTGTGCCTCGTGGTCGGCACCCGGCTGTCGGTGACGGCGCGCACCGGCCTGGACGACGTGCTGACGTTGGTGCCGACGGTGTCGATCGGGTCGGCGCCGCCGTATGTTCCGTGCACCCACGTGCACACCGAAGACCTTCGTGGCTCGTTGCGCATGCTCACCCAGGCACTGTCTGGACCCGGGCGGCCGATCGGTGTGCGAGTGCCCGATGCGCTGCGGCGCACCGAACTGACGCCCCCCCGCCATTCCGGACCGGGTGTGCGGTACCGCGACGCCATGGCGGTGCTGGACGATGTCGTTGCCCGACGGGGCGGACATCGTGGTCGACGCCGGCAACACGGGTGCATCGGCGGTCCACTACCTGCCGGCGCGGCGGGGCGGCAGATTTGCGGTCGCGCTCGGGATGGGCGGCATGGGCTACAGCTTCGGCGCCGGGATCGGGATGGCGTTCGGCCGCACCAACGGCGGACGGGCCGGCGGGCGCACGGTCGTGGTCGCCGGGGACGGCGCGTTTTTCATGCACGGCATGGAGGTGCACACCGCGGTGCAGTACCGGCTGCCGGTGACGTTCGTCTTGTTCAACAACAACGCCCACGCCATGTGTGTGACCCGCGAGCAGCTGTTCTATGACGACCTCTACACCTACAACCGATTCAGTTCCAGCCAGCTGGGCGCGGGTCTGGCCGCGATGTTCCCCGGGCTCACCTCCGTCGACGTCACCGATATCGACGGGTTCGCCGCCGCGATGCGCACGGCGCTCGACGCTGGCCGGCCCGACGGTGGTCAGTGTCGAATGCGCCGCCGACGAAATCCCGCCGTTCGCACCGTTTCTCAACGGACAGCGAGCCAAAGTCATTGGTAAAAAAGGGATTATAACCGTGAAGGAGAATCGAACCGATGTCGCTGCCAGCGCTTGAAGATATCCCGACGCCCATTGATGGGGTGGTCCGGATCGAAAACAGCCCCCGGGAGAAGGCAACCCCGATCATCATGGAGATGATGCGGTCGGTGTATCCGCACGATCAGGTCTTCGGCGAATATTGCACCGTCAACGATTACATCGATTGTCCACCGGACGAGCTGTTCGACTACATGGCCGACACGCGCAGCCTCGAGGAGTGGACGTACAGCCTGCGCGGTTTCACCACCACCGACGAACCGGGCCTGTGGCTGGCCTACGACCGGCTCGGTTCGGAGACCGAGATCTACACCCGAACAACCGTCAACGAGCAGGCCCGGACCGTCGATTACCACTGCGCGTGGGATCAGGGCAAGCACCTGTGGATGATCTATCTGATGCGCGTCATCGACGCCCAAGTGGTCCTGGATAAGCCGGGTTCGGTTGTGCTGTGGACGAATTGCCATCACCCGTTCTACGACCACAACCCGTATCCGGAAGCCGCGCCGCCCGAGCGTCCGGTCTGGGTCGGCGATTTCTGGGACATGTTCGGCGCCGGGCACCTGCTGGAAATGAAGAACCTCAAGGCAATCGCCGAGTACCGGCACCACAATGGCCTGCCGGTGACACCCGAGTGGATGAGATGAGGACATCGTGAGCCAACCCACGGTCAGTCTGACTGACGTTTCTACTTACCTGCCGGGCGAGCCGATCGGCGCCGACTACTACGCGCAATTCGCCGACTCCGACGACCTGCGCGACAACCTGATGTTCCGGGCGCCCAAGTTCCGCCATCACGTCGCGCCGGACGAGACGGCGATCGACATGATCGAGCGGGCGGCGCGGGGCCTCATCGAACGTCACGGCGAAGACGTCATCGAAGGCGCCGACGTGCTGATCACCCACACCCAGGTGCCGGACATGCCGTTCTACGGCGAGGGCGGCGGCATCGCGCAGCGCCTGGGCATGCGGCCGTCCTGGGTGCTCGACCTGCACAACGGCGGGTGCGCCGCGTTTGTGTTGGCGCTCAACGTGGCTCGGCAACTGCTGGCGTCGGGTGCGGGGCGCACCGCGCTGATCGCCATCGCGCAAAATGCCGCAGGTCAGGTCTTCGATCAGCCGGACGTTCGGCGCAAGGCGCAGGCCGCGGTACCCGGCGACGGCGCCGCGGTTGGCCTGGTCACCCTGTCCGACGAGTCACCCGTGCTGGACATCGAGTGCCGCACCTACGGCGAATACCACGGCGAAATGACGCTCGCCGTCGGACCCGCCCCGCAAATGGTGGGCGGCCGGGCCCGGTCGAGTTCAGCATCGGATTCACCGAAAGCAAGATCACCAAGGTGCTGGCCCGCGGCAACCGGCAGGTCCCCGAGGTGGCGCTGGCGGTCTGTGACCGAATCGGCTTGTCTTCCAAGGACATCGACCTGCTGGTCACCAACCAGCCCAACCGGGCGTTTCTGCGGAACTGGCGGGAAGCGCTGGAACTGCCCAAGGAACGTCATCGGGACACCTTCGACGAGTGCGGCAACCTGTTCGGCGCGGGAATCCCGATCAACCTGGATCGCGCGATATCCGAGGGCCAGGTCAAGCCGGGCGACGTGGTCATGATGGCGGGCTTCGCGCACGCCGGCGACTTCGCGGGTGCGGCGGCGGTGCGGTGGGGCGGTCGAGGGTGATGATGCAGCCGCTCCCCGCCCGCGTCATCGCGGACGTCGACGATGCCCGCGAGTTCCTGCCCAACGCCGTCGATCCGTTTGCGTTGTCGCTCAACGAGAATCCGTTTCCGCCGCTGCCGGCGGTGCGCTCGGCGCTGATTCGATCGATCGACGCGGCCAACCGGTATCCGGAGTTCCTGCCCGAGCGTTTGCGCGGGTTGATCGCCGGCCGTATGGGCATGCCCGCGGATCAGGTGGTGCTGGGTGTCGGCGCGACGGGTGTGATGCTGCAGGCCCTGCTGGCGCTGACCGCTCCGGGCGACGTGATCGCCATGGCGACCCCGACCTTCGACGGCTATCCGATTGTCGCGCGGATGGCCCGGCTCAGGTCGGTGACTGTTCCGCTGGACCAGCGTGGCTATCACGACCTCGATCGGCTGGCCGACGCCGCCGCTAACGCCCGCGTGGTGGTGGTGTGCCGGCCGCATAATCCGACCGGCACGGTGGAGTCGACGGCCAAGTTTCTGCGATTCCTGCGCCGGGTGCCACGTGACACCATCGTGCTGCTCGATGAGGCGTATATCGAATTCGTGGCGCCCGAGCACCACTTCGACGTCGCGGCATTGACCGCGCGTTTTCCCAATGTGGTGGTGGTGCGCACCTTCTCGAAGGCCTACGGACTGGCGGGTCTGCGGATCGGTTACGGGTTGGCGTCACCCGAGCTGGCGCAGGCGCTGTGGACCCAGCAGCTGCCGTTCGGCATCGCGATCACCAGCCTGCTCGCTGTCGCGGCCTCCTACGATGCCGAAGACCAACTGCAGCAACGGATCCGGCTGATCACCGAGGAACGCCGCTATCTCCGGATGCGGTTGAGCGCGATGGGGATATTCACCACCGACGCCCACGCGAACTTCATATACCTGCCGTCGAGGGGTCGGTCGTGGCATGAAGTATTCGCCGACACCGGGCTGCACGTCCGGTTCTACGCCGACGGCGGAGCCCGAGTCACCGTGGGCAGCCACACGTCCACTTCGGCGGTACTGTCGGCGATAGGGAGCCCCACGGCGATCACCGCGAGCTGAGGTCTCAAGCCACCCCGCTAGCCCGGCTTCCCCTGCGGAGGGGGCAGGGGAAGCCGGGCGCCTCGCAGATGCGGTAAGAAAGGGCCGTGGCCGCCGCTGAGAAACGTGACCCGATCGCCGTGGCGCGGACTAACTGGGAACGGGCCGGTTGGGGCGATGTGTCGCAGGGCATGGTCGTGGTGACATCGGTGATGCGTGCGCACCAGATCCTGCTGGCCCGCGTCGAGACGGCTCTGCGACCCTACGACCTGAGTTTCTCGCGCTTCGAGTTGCTACGGCTGCTGGCGTTCAGCCGCACCGGTGCGCTGCCGATCACCAAGGCCTCCGACCGGCTGCAGGTCCATGTCACCAGCGTGACCCACGCGATCCGCCGGCTGGAGGCCGACGGGCTGGTACAGCGGGCGCCGCACCCCACCGACGGGCGGACGACGCTGGTACAGATCACCGATTTGGGCCGCTCCACCGTGGAGGACGCCACCGCCACGCTCAACGAGCAGGTATTCGCCGACGTCGGCATGGCGGCCGGGGAATCGCAGGCGCTGGTGGCTTCCATCGAAACGTTGCGGCGCAGGGCGGGTGACTTCTAGCCTCGAACCTGAAAAGGCTGGAAAGGCTGAAAAGGCTGAAAAGGCTGAAAAGGCTGGAAGGGTTCGAAATTTCTTCGAAATCGCCGAAAAGGCGTGGAAAGTCTGGAAACGGTATGAGAAAGGCTGAACAGTGGACCCACTAGTTGCTCACCAGCGTGCTCAGGACGTCTTCGCCGGTGTGCTTGTCAACGTCAACCCCGACCAGCTTGGCGCTGCAACGCCGTGTTCGGAGTGGACGGTTAACGATCTGATCGAGCACGTCATCGGCGGCAACGAGCACGTCGGCCCATGGTCGGGCAGCGCCGAGGAGCCGCCGGCCCGGGCCGACGACCTCGTTGCGGCCCACCGGGCAACTGCCGCCGCCGCTCACGACATCTTCGCTGGGCCGGACGGGATGACCACCCTGTTCAAGCTGCCGTTCGGCGAGATCCCCGGCCAAATGTTCATCGGGATGCGCACCAGCGATGTGCTGACACATGCGTGGGATCTCGCGGCTGCCACCGGCCAGTCCACCGATCTGGATCCCGAGTTGGCGACCGAGCAGCTCGCCGCCGTGCGCGCGTTTGTGGGTCCCCAGTTCCGCGGGCAAGGCATGATGTTCGGTGCCGAGCAGCAATGCTCGTCGGACCGCGCGCCCGCCGATCAACTCGCCGCATTCCTGGGCCGAGAGGTCCGGTAACCCGCTCCCCAGCTACTGCGCGGCATCTCCGAGTCGTGCTGGCATTGAAAGACAGTGCGCTGCAACGACCTTGGCGCGATTGGCGTGGCGTCTGCCGGGCTCGACCGATTCAGTACCGTCCGGATTTCCGACTTTATTGCGCCGTGATGGCACCTGTAGCCCCCATGCCGTTCTACGCTAGGTGGAACCAGGGGTCTCGACTGCAC
>CAVVLC010000002.1:0-31378 GCA_963748885.1 uncultured Actinomycetota bacterium | reverse complement strand
CGACGTCATCCGTGGTGCGGCCGGTGCGCCCGGGCTCGACCGGGTGGACGTGGTGCAGCCGGCGTTGTGGGCGGTCATGGTGTCTCTGGCCGAGTTGTGGCGTTCGCTGGGTGTCGTTCCCGACGCGGTGATCGGGCATTCGCAGGGTGAGATCGCGGCGGCGTATGTCGCGGGAGCGCTGTCGCTGGAGGACGCGGCCGAGTGGTGGCGCTGCGAAGCCGGCTGTTGGTGCGGCTGTCGGGCGCGGGGGGAATGGCGTCGCTGGCGTGTGGGCTGCCACAGGCGCAGGAGTTCGTGGTGCTGTGGGGCGACCGGCTGAATATCGCCGCCGTGAACGGTGTTTCAGCGGTGGTGGTTTCCGGTGCGGTGGATGCCCTGGAGGAATTGATCCGGCACTGCGAGGCGGACGGCGTTCGTGCCCGCAGGATCGATGTCGACTACGCGTCGCACTCGGCGCAGGTGGACGAGATCCGTGAATCTCTCGCCGACGCGCTGAGCGGCATCGAGCCCCGTCCGTCGCCGGTTGCGTTCTTCTCCACGGTGACCGGTGCGCTCATGGATACCGCGGGCCTGAACGCCGATTACTGGTACCAAAGCATCCGGCGCACAGTGCAATTCGAGTCCGCGGTCCACAGTGCGTGCGACGCCGGCTATCGGGTGTTCATCGAGTCCAGCCCGCATCCGGTGTTGGTCGCCGGCATCGAAGACACCGTGTCCGCACATAATTCCGCCGATGTTGCCCACGCCATCGACGCTATCGTCGTTCCATCGCTGGGCCGCGACGACGGCGGGCTCGAGCGGTTTTGGCTGTCGGTGGGTCAGGCGCACGTCTCGGGCGTGGCCGTGGATTGGCGCACGGCATTTCTCGATGGACGTCGGGTCGAGTTGCCGACCTATGCGTTCCAGCGGCGGCGGTTTTGGTTGCCGCCGTTGGGCATTGGTCGGCGGCGACCTCGGCGGTTTGGGGTTGGCGGGGGCCGAACACGGCCTGCTGGGTGCGGTCGTGCAGCGGCCCGATTCGGGTGGGGTGGTGCTGACCGGCCGGTTATCGCTGGCCGCCCAGCCGTGGTTGACCGATCATGCGGTGGCTGGGGTGGTGCTGTTCCCGGGTGCGGGGTTCGTGGAGTTGGCGTTGCGGGCCGGCGACGAGGTCGGTTGCTCCGTGCTGGAGGAGCTGACGCTGTCGGCGCCGCTGGTCTTGCCGACGCTCGACGCGGTGCAGGTGCAGGTAGTAGTGGGCGCCGCCGATGGTTCGGGACGTCGGGCCGTGTCGGTGTATTCCGCTTGGGAACCAGCCCGGTTCGGAATGGGCGTTGCATGCCGAGGGTGCGTTGAGCGCGATGGATCGGTCGAACCGGCCGCGGATTTGTCGGCCTGGCCGCCGGCAGGCGCGGCGCCGGTGGATGTGGCCGACGCCTATCGAGCGGCTGGCCGCTCGGGGTACGAATACGGCCCGGCGTTTCAGGGCCTGCGGGCGATGTGGCGGCTCGGAGACGAGGTTTTCGCCGAAGTCGCGGTCCTGCCGGAGGCTGCCGCGGTCAATATGGGGGGCTTCGGGATTCATCCGGTGCTGGTGGACGCGGCGTTGCATGCGATGGGGTTGGCCTCGCAGAGGGCCGGGGAGCTGATGCGGCCCGAGACGGTGCTGCCGTTCTCCTGGCAGGGGGTGTGCCTGCATGCCGCGGGGGCGTCGCGGGCTCGGGTCCGGATCGCACCGACTGGGTGTCGGGAGCGGTCTCGGTCGAGTTGGCAGATGCGGCGGGCCTGCCGGTTTTGTCGGTGCGGGAATTGGTGGTTCGTCCGGTCTCGGCGGCAATGCTGTCGTCGGTGCCGCGCGCCTCGGCGTGGAGGCGGGGGGTTGCTGCAGGTGGTGTGGTCGCCGGTCACGTTGGAGCCCAACGACATCGCCGCTGACGGCGTGCTGGTGTGGGAGCCGGGCTCCGGCGCTGGCGGTGTGCTGGGTTCCGTGTATGCGGCCACTCGTGAGGCGTTGGGTGTGCTGCAGTCATGGCTGGCCGATGAGGGTCCGGCGTGCTGGTCGTGCTCACCCATGGGGCGGCGGGGCTGGTCGGCGAACACGTCACGGATTTGGCCGGTGCGGCGGTGTGGGGATTGGCGCGGTCGGCGCAGGCCGAGCAACCGGGCCGGGTGGTGTTGGTCGATTCGGACGGCCCCGTTGGCTCCGCGGATGTCGCCGAGTTAATCGGTTGTGGTGAACCGCAATTGGTGGTGCGCTCCGGTGTGGCGTATGGCGCTCGGTTGACGCCGGTCGGTGCGCGATCGGCACTGGAATTGCCCGCGGGGCCATGGCGGTTCGCCGCCGGCGGAGCGGGCACGCTGGAGGACCTGGTGGTGCGGCCATGCCCGCGGGTGGAACTGGCCGCCGGGCAGGTGCGGGTGGCGGTGGCCGCGGTGGGGGTGAATTTCCGGGATGTGTTGGTGGCATTGGGGATGTATCCCGGCGGCGGGGAGCTGGGCGTCGAGGGCGCCGGGTGTGGTCGTCGAGGTGGGTCCGGGCGTGACCGGGTTGGCCGTCGGCGACGCGGTGATGGGTTTGCTCGGACTGGTGGGTTCCGAGGCGGTGGTGGATGCGCGGTTGGTGGCCGCGGTGCCGGCGGGGTGGTCGTCTGGCCGCAGGCCGCGGGCGGTCCCGGTGGTGTTTTTGACGGCGTGGTACGGGTTGTCGGTGTTGGCGGGCGTCAAGGCCGGCCAGCGGGTGTTGGTGCACGCCGCCACGGGCGGGGTGGGCATGGCCGCGGTGCAGCTGGCGCGGCATTGGGGTGCGGAGGTTTTCGCCACCGCCAGCCGCGGCAAGTGGGATACGTTGCGCGCGATGGGGTTTGACGATGACCACATCGGCGACTCGCGGTACGTTGGAGTTTGAGGAGAAGTTCCTGGCGGCCACCGACGGCGCCGGGGTCGACGTGGTGCTCAACTCGCTGGCCGGTGAGTTCACCGATGCGTCGCTGCGGCTGTTGGTCGGTGGTGGGCGGTTCATCGAGATGGGCAAGACCGACCTGCGCGATCCCGAGCAGGTCGCGGCCCAGCACCCGGGGGTCGAGTATCGGGCGTTCGACCTGATCGAGGCCGGCCCCGATGGCACTGAGGCCATGCTGGGCGAGTTGATGGCGTTGTTCGCGGCTGGGGTGCTGACGCCGTTGCCGCTCAAGACGTTTGATGTCCGGTGCGCCGCGGCGGCGTATCGCTTTGTCAGCCAGGCGCGCCAGGTCGGCAAGGTGGTGCTGACCCTGCCCGACGGGCCCGGCGAGCGGTTGGGTGAGCTGGCCGGGTCCGCGGTGATGATCACCGGGGGTACCGGGATGGCGGGTTCGGCGGTGGCCGCTCACCTGGTGGCCCGGCATGGGGTGGCCCATGTGGTGTTGGCGAGCCGCAGCGGTGCCGACGGTGCGGGCGCCGCGGAGTTGGTCAGCCGGCTCGAGGGCGCCGGCGCCCAGGTATCGGTGGTGGCCTGCGATGTGGCCGATCGTGATGCGGTGGCCGAACTCATCGCGCGGCTACCGGCCCAGTATCCGCTCAAAGGGGTGTTTCACGCCGCCGGGGTTCTCGATGACGGTCTGATCGCGTCGTTGACGCCGGAGCGGGTCGACGCTGTGTTGCGGGCCAAAGTCGATGGGGCATGGAACCTGCACGAGCTGACCCAAGATCTGGATTTATCTGCGTTCGTGATGTTTTCGTCGATGGCCGGCATCGTGGGAACCCCCGGCCAGGGCAACTATGCGGCGGCCAACAGTTTTCTCGACGGCCTGGCCGCCTACCGGCGCGCCCGCGGCATGGCAGGGTCCTCGGTCGCCTGGGGGCTGTGGGAACAGGCGAGCGCAATGACCCACCACCTGGCCGACCGCGACAAGGCTCGCATGAGCCGACTCGGGCTGGCGCCGCTGGCGACCGAGCACGCGCTGCGACTCTTCGACGCCGCGATGCTGACCGATCGCCCCGTGCTGGTGGCCGCCCGACTCGACCCCGCCGCGCTGGCCGACAACAGCGCCGCGCTGCCGCCGCTGCTCAGCCAGCTGGTCGCGCGCCCCACCCGACGTGTCATCGAGGAGGCCGGGAACGCGGCGGCCTCGACGACGGGCCTCGTCGTACGGCTGGCCGGCCTGACCGCCGAGCAGCGGCGGGGCGAACTTGTGGACCTGGTCCGTAGCAACGCCGCCACGGTGTTGGGCCGTGCCGACGCCGCGGACATCGACGCCGGGAGCGTCTTTCGAGACGTGGGTTTTGATTCGCTGACCGCCGTCGAACTGCGTAACCGGCTCAAAACCGCTACCGGGCTTAGCCTTTCGCCCACCCTGATCTTCGACTATCCGACACCGGTCGCGCTGGCCGAACACCTGGGCATCCGCCTGACCGTCGCCGATGCCGGCGCCATACAACCAAACCTGATGGGCCGCTTCGACGACATCACCCGCGAATTGCAGACACTGCTCAACCAACCCGACTGGAAGCCCGAAGACAAAACCCACCTGACCACCCGCATTCAAGCCCTCCTGACGACGTTGGGCACCCACGACCGATACGACCCCCTGGACCCCGACGACGATGACATCCACACCGCCACCGAAAGCCAACTCTTCGCCATCCTCGACGAAGAACTCGGCTCCTAGCCCGGCGGCGGCGAGCGCCGGTGCGGCGCGAGTGAGCAGCCGGGCAATCAGACCTGAGGCCCCACCGCAAGGAGCAGCATTGTCGGGCACCGAAAAGCACGTTGATTACCTGAAGCGCCTCACCGCGGATCTGCGGCGCGCCCGGCGGCGAGCATCGGAGTTGGAGGCCAAGCTGTCCGGCCCGGTGGTGGTGGTGGGCATGGCGTGCCGATATCCGGGTGGGGTGGATTCGCCGGAGAGCTTGTGGGAGTTTGTCACCGAGGGCCGCGACGCGGTATCGGACTTTCCCGAGGACCGGGGCTGGGACGTCGCGGGGTTGTTCGACCCGGACCCCGACGCCGCGGGCAAGATGTACGTCCGCCAGGGATCCTTCCTCTGCGACGCCGGAGATTTCGATGCTGCGTTCTTCGGGGTCGGACCCAGCGAGGCGTTGGCGATGGATCCGCAGCAGCGGCTGCTGCTGGAGCTGTCGTGGGAAGCGCTAGAGCGGGCGGGCATTGATCCATCCGTGTTGCGTGGCAGCTCGACGGGCGTGTTCGCCGGGGTGATCCATGGCAGCTACGGGGGCGAGGTGGAAGGCGAGCTGGAGGGCTACGGGTTCACCGGCTCGACGTTGAGCGTGGCCTCGGGCCGGGTGTCGTACGTGCTGGGGTTGCAGGGCCCGGCCGTGTCGGTGGACACGGCGTGTTCGTCGTCGTTGGTGGCGTTGCATTTGGCGGCGCAGTCGTTGCGGTCAGGGGAGTGTGACCTGGCGCTGGTCGGCGGCGTGACGGTCATGGCCACCCCCGGCGGGTTTGTGGAGTTCAGCCGCCAGCGGGCGCTCGCCCCCGACGGCCGGTGCAAGGTGTATGCCGGCGCAGCTGACGGTACCGCGTGGTCGGAAGGCGCTGGGGTCCTGGTGGTGGAGCGCCTGGCCGACGCGCGCCGGTTGGGGCATCCGGTGCTGGCGCTGCTGCGCGGCTCCGCGGTGAATCAGGACGGCGCCTCCAACGGACTGACCGCACCGAACGGGCCGTCCCAGCAGCGGGTGATTCGAACCGCGCTCGCCGGCGCCGGGTTGACCGCGGCGGATGTCGATGTGGTCGAGGGGCATGGGACCGGGACCGTGCTCGGGGATCCGATCGAGGCGCAAGCGCTGTTAGCGACCTACGGGCAGGATCGGCCGGCGGATCGTCCCCTGTGGTTGGGGTCCATCAAGTCCAACATCGGGCACACCTCGGCCGCCGCGGGAGTGGCCGGGGTGATCAAAATGGTGCAGGCGATGCGGCACGGGGTGCTGCCGCGGACGTTGCACGTGGATGTGCCTTCGCCGCATGTGGATTGGTCCGCGGGTGCGGTGTCGCTGTTGACCGAGTCGCAACCATGGCCGGTGGGCGATGGGCCGCGCCGTGCGGGGGTGTCGTCATTCGGCATCAGCGGAACGAACGCGCACGTGATCTTGGAACAGGTTGCGCCGCAGGCGCCGAGCCCGGAAAGCCCGGAAGGCCCGGAAGGCCCGGAAGGCCCGGAAGGCCCGGAAGGCCCGGAAAGCCCGGAAAGCGCTGCGGTGCAAAGTAATAACGCGCCGACGGCGTGGGTGCTTTCCGCTCGCTCGGAGCAGGCATTGACCAATCAGGCCAAGCGGTTGCTGGCGCACGTATCCCGCGACCCGGGTCTGAGCGCGGCCGATGTGGGTTGGTCGCTGGTGACGACGCGGTCGGTGTTTGACCATCGGGCAGTGGTGGTCGGCGCGGACCGTGAGCAGGTGATGACTGAGTTGGCCTGGCTTGCCGCCGGTGAGCCGGGCAGGGGTGCGGTGGTGGGGCGGGCCCACTCGGTAGGCAAGACGGCGTTTGTGTTTCCCGGCCAGGGCGCGCAGCGGTTGGGGATGGGCCGCCAGTTGTACGACCGTTACCCGGCGTTCGCCCAGGCGTTTGACGAGGCCGTCGCAGCGTTGGATCCGCACCTGCGGTTGCCGCTGCGGCAGGTGATTTGGGGAAGCGATGCGGCACTCTTGCAAAGTACGGAATTCGCGCAGCCGGCCTTGTTCGCCGTCGAGGCGGCGTTGGCGGCCTTGTTGCAGCACTCGGGTGTCGTGCCGGACGTCGTGACGGGTCATTCGGTGGGTGAGATCACCGCCGCGTACGTGGCCGGCGTGTTGTCGCTGGCGGATGCGGCCAAGGTGGTGGCGGGGCGGGGCCGGTTGATGGCGGCGCTGCCCGCCGGCGGGGTGATGGTGGCGGTCGCCGCCGGCGAGGCGGAAGTGCAACCGCTGCTCACCGAGGGGGTGAGCATCGCGGCTGTCAACGGGCCTGACGCGGTGGTGATTTCTGGCGCTGACGCGCCGGTGGCCGCGGTGGCTGATCGCTTGGCGCAGCAGGGTCGACGGGTGCAACCGTTGGCGGTGTCGCATGCGTTTCATTCGGTGTTGATGGAGCCCATGCTCGAGCGATTCTCCGAGTTGCTGGCTGGCATTTCGCCCGAACAACCACGAATGGCATTGGTGTCCAACCTGACTGGGCAGCTGGCCGATCCGGAGTACGGGACGCCGGCGTACTGGGTCGAGCATGTGCGCCGACCGGTGCGCTTCGCTGACGGGGTGCGGGCCGCCGAGTCGTCGGGAGCCGGGATTTTCCTGGAGGTGGGTCCCCGTAGTGGCCTCACCGCTGTGGTGGAGCAGTCGTTGACCGCTGAACAGGCAATGTCGATGGTCACGCTGGCCAAAGGCCGCCCGGAAGCCGAGTCACTGCTAGTTACGTTGGGGCATTTGTTCACCAGCGGTGTGGGGGTGCACTGGCCCGCGGCGCTGGGGGTCGGGCGCCGGGTCGACCTACCGACGTATGGGTTCGTGCGGCAACGGTATTGGTTGCCTGCGGGGTCGGCGGGGTCGGCGGACGTGCGCGGTGTCGGCCTGACACGGGCCGGTCATCCGTTGTTGGGCGCGGTGGTCGAGCGCCCCGATTCGGGCGGGGTGGTGTTGACGGGCTCGCTGTCCGTTGCGGAGTTGCCATGGCTGGCCGATCACGTCGTTGACGGGGTGGTGCTATTCCCCGGGGCCGGGTTCGTGGAGTTGGTGTTGCGGGCCGGGGATGAGGTCGGCTGTTCGATGATGGAGGAGCTGACGCTGTCGGCTCCGCTGGTGTTGCCGCCGGGCCGCCGAGCTCGGGTCCAGGTTGTTGTCGATGCCGCAAGCGAGTTGGGCTCTCGCGATGTGTGGGTGTATTCGCGAGGTGCGGGCGCGGATTCGGTGTGGGTGTTGCACGCGCAGGGTGTGTTGACCGCGGGGTTGCCGGAGCCGGCCCCGGATCTGTCGGTGTGGCCGCCGGTGGGGGCATTGGCGGTGAATGCCGGTGACGCGTATGAGGTGATGGCGGCCAGGGGCTATGAGTATGGGCCGGCGTTTCGCGGTCTGCGTGCGCTGTGGCGCCGGGGGAAAGAGGTCTTCGCCGACGTGACCATCGGTGAGGGTGCGACGGTGAGCGGGTTCGGGATTCATCCGGTGGTGCTCGACGCGGCGCTGCATGCGTGGGGGGTTGCTGAGGGTGGGGACACGACGATGTTGCCGTTCTCCTGGCAGGGGGTCTGTTTACATGCCGCAGGGGCATCGAGGGTTCGGGTCCGGATAGCACCGGCCGGCACCGGCGCGGTTTCGGTGGACTTGGCCGATGCGGCTGGCCTACCCGTTTTGTCGGTGCGCGAGTTGGTGGTCCGTCCAGTCTCGGCTGGGGCGTTGTCGGCCGCGGTGGCGGCGGCCGCGGGTGGCGGTGGCGGCTTGTTCGACGTGGTGTGGACGCCGGTATCGCTGGGGGGTGCCGCCATTGGCGAAACCGGCGACGTCCCCGATATTGGCGATGGTGTGGTGGTGTGGGAGCCGGGCTCCGAAGGTGACGGTGTGCTGAGGTCGGCGTATGGGGCCACCCACGAGGTGCTGGACGTGTTGCAGCCGTGGCTGGCCGGTGGTGAGTCTGGGGCCGATCCTTCTGGGGCCGATCCTTCTGGGGTCTTGGTCGTGCTTACCCGTGGGGCCGCGGGGCTGGCCGGTGAGGATGTCACGGATTTGGCGGGTGCCGCGGTGTGGGGTTTGGTGCGTTCCGCGCAGGCCGAGCATCCGGGACGGGTGATGTTGGTCGATTCGGATGGCTCGCTGGATGTCTCCGAGTTAACCGGTTGTGGTGAACCGCAATTGGTGGTGCGGTCGGGTGTGGCGCATGCGGCTCGGTTGGCCGCGGTGGGGGCGGGGGCGGTGTTGGAGTTGCCGGCCGGCGGGTGGCGGCTGGCCGCCGGCGGTGGGGGCACGTTAGAGGACGTGGTCGTCGCCCCGGCCGCGCCGGCGGAGTTGGCCGCCGGGCAGGTGCGGGTCGCGGTGGCCGCGGTCGGCGTGAACTTCCGGGATGTGTTGGTGGCGTTGGGGATGTATCCGGGCGGCGGGCAGCTGGGTGCTGAGGGCGCGGGGGTGGTCGTCGAGGTCGGTCCGGGCGTACCGCGGCTGGCGGTGGGCGATGCGGTGATGGGCTTGATCGGGGTGGTCGGCTCTGAAGCGGTGGTGGATGCGCGGCTGGTGACGGCGGTGCCGGCGGAGTGGTCGCTGGCGGCGGCCGCCGGCGTCCCGGTAGTGTTTTTGACGGCGTGGTATGGGTTGTCGGTGTTGGCGGGCGTCAAGGCCGGCCAGCGGGTATTGGTGCATGCCGCCACCGGTGGGGTGGGCATGGCCGCGGTGCAGCTGGCCCGGCATTGGGGTGTGGAGGTCTTCGTCACCGCCAGCCGCGGCAAGTGGGACACGTTGCGGGCGATGGGCTTTGACGACAATCACATCGCTGACTCGCGGACATTGGAGTTTGAAGGGAAGTTCCTGGCGGCCACCGACGGCGCCGGGGTCGATGTGGTGCTCAACTCGCTGGCTGGTGAGTTCACCAATGCGTCGCTGCGGCTGTTGGTCGGCGGTGGGCGGTTCATCGAGATGGGCAAAACCGATCTTCGCGACCCGCAGGTGGTGGCGGCCGCGCATCCGGGAGTGGGTTATCGGGCGTTCGATCTGATGGAGGCCGGCCCGGACCACATCGCGGCGATGCTGGAAGAGCTGATCGGGCTGTTCGGCGCAGCCGTGTTGGCGCCGTTGCCGGTCAAGACTTTCGATGTGCGGTGTGCTTCGGCGGCGTATCGCTTTGTCAGTCAGGCCCGCCAGATCGGCAAGGTTGTGCTGACGCTGCCCGAGGGACCCGGTAATCCGGTGCTGGTGGGCGCCGGTGGCGGCCTGGCCGGCGGCAGCGTGGTCATTACCGGGGGAACCGGGATGGCCGGTTCCGCGGTGGCCGCTCACCTGGTGGCCCGGTACGGAGTGGCCCATGTGGTGTTGGTCAGTCGCAGCGGTGCGCAGGCCGAGGGCGTCGCGGGGTTGGTGGGCCGGCTCGAAGACGCCGGGGCTCGGGTGTCGGTGGTGGCCGGTGATGTGGCCGATCCCGCCGCGGTAGGCGAACTTATCGCACAGCTGCCGGCCGAGTACCCGCTCAAGGGGGTGTTTCATGCCGCGGGTGTCCTTGACGACGGGCTGATCGCGTCGTTGACGCCGGAGCGGGTCGATGCGGTGCTGCGGGCCAAGGTCGACGGTGCCTGGAATCTCCACGAGCTCACCACGGATCTGGATTTGTCTGCGTTCGTGATGTTTTCGTCGATGGCCGGGATCGTCGGCGCGCCGGGCCAGGGTAACTATGCGGCGGCCAACAGCTTTCTCGACGGTCTGGCCGCCCATCGGCGCGCGCAGGGCTTGCCCGGGTTGTCGGTTGCCTGGGGGCTATGGGAACAGGCGTCGGCGATGACCCGCCACCTCGGCGATCGCGATAAGGCCCGGATGAGCCGGCTCGGGCTGGCGCCGCTATCCACCCCGCAGGCCTTACAGTTGTTCGACGACGCGATGCTGGCCGATCGCTCGGTGTTGGTGGCCGCCCGCCTCGACGCGGCCGGGCTGAGCGCGAGCGGTGTTGTGCCGCAGATGCTTCGTGGCTTGGTAATTCGTCCGGGGCGGCGGCTCGTCGCTGACACCGATGGCGCGGTATCGAGCTCGGGGCTGGCGGCGCGGCTGCAGGGGCTCAGTCCCGAGCAGCGGCACCAGCAGTTGGTGGAGTTGGTCTGCGCCGGCGCCGCAACCGTTTTGGGCCGCTCCATCGCCGATATCGGCGCTGACATGGCCTTCCACGACCTCGGGTTTGACTCACTGACCGCCGTGGAGCTGCGCAACCGGCTCAAAACCGCTACCGGACTTACACTTTCGCCCGCCTTGATCTTCGACTACGCCACGCCGCAGGCGCTGGCCGAACACGTCGACGAACAGCTCAGCTCCACACCGATCACCTCCGGCGCACCCAACAGCGAACCCGCGCTGTTGGCTCGTTTCAACGACATCGCCCGCGAGCTGCAAACGCTGGTCGAGCGACCCGACTGGACTCCGGGGGACAAGACACAAGTCTCGGCCCGCATCCAAGCCATCCTTACCGGCCTCACCACCCCGCCCCTTAGCGCCGACGACTCGCATCACGTCGACGACGACATAACCACCGCAACGGAAAGCGAGCTCTTCGCCATCCTCGACGAAGATTTCCCGTTATGACCTTGCCGGCGATGGACTTAGCAATCATCGGGCTCGCATGCAGATTCCCGGGCGCAGCCGGCCCGCACGAATTCTGGCGTCTGCTGTGCGACGGACTCGAAGCTACGCGATTGCCAGGCGACGTCGCCGAGTTCGACGCCGACTTCTTCAACCTCTCGCCGCGTGAGGCCCGCGCGATGGACCCGCGGCAGCGAGCTAGCTCTCGAACTGACCTGGGAACTGCTCGAAGACGCATTCGTGTTGCCGGAAAAGCTACGTGGAGAGCGGGTTGCGGTCTACCTCGGAGCGATGAACGACGACTACGCGTTCCTGACGCTCGCCGCAGACGATGTGGACCACCACTCGTTTACCGGCATCAGCCGGGGGATGATCGCCAACCGGCTGTCGTATGCCTTCGGTCTGCGCGGCACCAGCATGACTGTCGATTCCGGACAATCGTCTTCGCTGGTTGCGGTTCACCTTGCCTGCGAATGCATCCGCTCCGGTGAGGCAGCGCTGGCGATAGCCGGCGGCATCCACCTCAATCTTGCGAACGAAACGGCCTCGCTGGAAACAGAATTTGGCGCAGTCTCAACGTCTGGTCACACTTATGCATTCGACGAGCGCGCGGACGGCTACGTCCCGAGTGAAGGCGCTGGCCTGGTCCTGTTGAAGCCGTTACGCGCCGCCCTCGACGACGGAGATCGAATCCGCGCCATCATTCGTGGCAGCGCCGTCGGCAACGCCGCCAGACACCGCCGCCGGGCTGACAGTGCCCTCGGCCTCAGGACAGGTCGACGTGATAGGGCGGGCGCTGTCCAGCGCGGGACTGGACAGCAGCCAGATCGACTACGTCGAGGCGCACGGCACCGGCACCGCAGTCGGCGACCCGATCGAGGCGAGCGCACTGGGCGAGGTTTTCGCTCGGCGCCGACAGCGTCCGCTAAGCGTGGGATCGGTGAAGACCAACATCGGCCACGCCGGGGCCGCCGCAGGAATCGCGGGCCTGCTCAAGACCGTACTGGCAGTCGAAAACGATTTGCTACCGGCGAGTCTCAATTATGTCAGCCCGAGGATTGATCTCGAGCGACTTGGGATTCGGGTGAACACTAGGCTGACGCGCTGGCCGGCCGGCGATGGTCCGCGCCACGCCGGGGTGTCGTCGCTCGGAATGGGCGGGACGAATGCGCATGTGATCGTCGAAGAGCACGCTACCCCACCCGCTACCCCACCGGAAGGCCTGAAAAGCCTGAAAAGCACTGCGGCCGAACCAGATAGCGCCAATCCGGTGGTCGCATGGGTAGTGTCGGGCCGGTCGGAACAGGCGCTGGCGAATCAGGCCGGACGGTTGCTGGCGCACATAACGGGCGATGACGATCTGCGTCCCGTGGATGTGGCATGGTCGCTGGCTACGACGCGGTCGGTGTTTGAGCATCGTGCTGTCGTGGTGGGAGCGGACCGTGCCGCCATGACGGCGGGGCTGACCGGGTTGGCCGGCGTCGAGCCGGGTGCGGATGTGACGGTGGCGCAGGCGCGGTCGGTCGGCAAGACCGTCTTTGTATTTCCCGGCCAGGGCCCGCAGTGGCTGGGGATGGGCGAGCAGCTATATCGGCGATTCCCTGTCTTCGCGCGGGCGTTCGACGAGGCCACCCAGGCGTTGGGCGGCCACCTGCGGTTACCGTTGCGCCAGGTGATGTGGGGCGGCGATGCCGCACTGCTGGAAGGCACCGAGTTCGCACAGCCGGCCTTGTTCGGCGTGCAGGTGGCGGTGGCGGAGCTGCTGCAGTCTTGGGGCGTGACGCCCGATTTCGTGATGGGTCATTCCATGGGCGAGATCGCCGCGGCCTATGTGGCCGGGGTCTTGTCCCTGACCGACGCGGCCAAGGTGGTCGCGGCGAGGGGCCGGCTGATGTCGGCGTTGCCCGCCGGAGGGGTAATGGTTGCGGTGGCCGCCGGCGAAGACGAAGTGACGCGGCTGCTCGCCGACGAAGCGGGCGCAGAGGTCAGGCATTGCCGCGGTCAACGGCCCCAATTCGGTGGTGATTTCGGGCGCTGACGCACCGGTGACGGCGTTGGCGGATCGATTGGCGCAGCAGGGTCAGCCGCGTGCATCGGCTGGCCGTTTCGCTTGCGGGTCATTCGGCGTTGATGGAGCCGATGCTGCAGCGGTTTGCGCAGGTCCTTGCCGACGTCGTCGGCCGCCGAGGCGCGGATTGCCCTGGTGTCCAACGTAACTGGGAAGTTGGCTGAGCCCGGGTACGGGTCGGCGCAGTACTGGGTTGAGCATGTGCGTCGACCGGTGCGTTTTGTCGACGGCGTTCGGACCGTGGAAGCGTTGGGGGCCAACATGTTTGTGGAGGTCGGTCCGAGTGCTGGGTTGGCGGCCTCGGTGGAGCAATCTGTTGACGGCCGATGCCGCGTTGTCGGTGATGACGATGGAAGGTGATAGCCCCGAAATCGATTCGCTGGTGGGGGCGGCCGGCGCAGCTATTCACCGCGGGTGTGGGGTTGGATTGGGCTGCAGTGCTCGGGGTCTTGGGCGGGCGCCGGGTCGGCTGCCAACGTATGGGTTTGTCCGGCAGCGGTTTTGGCTGGATCAATTCGGCGGGGGAGATGCCGTGCCCCCTGCGGCGAGTCCGTCGGCCGGCCTGGCGGGGCTACTGAACGGGCTGGCTCCCAAGGAGCAACACCGTCAACTGCTCGACTTAGTGTGCTCGCATGCGGCAACCGTCCTGGGCCACTCGAGTGCTGACGACATCGACGCCGAGCGCGCTTTTCAAGATCTGGGCTTCGACTCGTGACCGGGGTCGCAACTACGGAACCGGCTCAAGACCGATACCGGGCTGGCCGGATCGGCACTGCCACGCACGCTGATCTTCGACTATCCAACGCCAACGGCCTTGGCCGATCACCTCGGTCAACAACTGTCGGATGGCACACGACGATCGTCGACGAAGAGAAGATTTGGTCGTTGCTGAGAAAGGTTCCGCTCCAAGAGCTTCGACGAACCGGGCTGCTGGAAAAACTGCTGCTGCTGGCCGGCGAGTCCGAAAAGCGCCGCGCCCGAGACAACTGTCAGCGACTGACATCATTGACTCGCTAAGCCCCGACGCATTGATCGCGATGGCGCTCAACCCGGCGGATGAGAACGAAATTCAATAGCTAAATCCACTCTGGTGGACCACATTACATACGCGCCAGCAGGCCACTATACGACTGTGCTGAACCGCAATTACTCCGCGAGACTGGGGTAAACCAGCATTAACTTCGAACATCGAAGAGTCTTATTGTAGCATTTGCAATACCCGTAAATCGGCAGGCCATGAGCGCAGGGATAGGCCATGAGCGTCATCGCCGGTGTCTTCGGTGCGTTGCCACCGCACCGCTACAGCCAGAGTGAGATCACCGACCGTTCATCGAGTTCCCCGGTTTGAAGGCGCACGAGGAGATTGTGCGGCGTCTGCATGCCGGCGCGAAGGTCAACAGCCGGCACCTGGTGCTGCCGCTGGAGCAGTACTCGTCGCTGAGCCGACTTCGGTGACGCCAACGAGGTCTTCATCGAGAACGCGGTCGAGCTCGGCTGCGAGGCGCTGCTGGGCGCGCTCGACGAGGCGGGCCTGGAACCGCAGGACATCGACATGATCGCCACGCACGACGGTCACCGGCGTGGCGGTGCCGTCGCTGGACGCCCGCATCGCGGGCCGGCTCGGCCTGCGCCCTGACGTGCGCCGGTATGCCGCTGTTCGGCCTGGGCTGTGCCGCCGGGGCGGCCGGGGTGGCCCGGCTGCACGACTATCTGCGCGGTGCGCCCGACGGCGTCGCGGTCCTGGTGTCGGTCGAGCTCTGCTCGCTGACCTTCCCGTCGATCAAGCCGACGGTGTCGGGCCTGGTTGCGACCGCGATGTTCGGCTGACGGAGCCGCCGCGGTGGTAGCCGTCGGCGACCGTCGGGCCGAACAGATTCGCGGGCCGGCGGGCCCGACATCGTCGATTCGCGCAGCCGCCTTTACCCCGAATCGCTGCACATCATGGGCTGGGACGTCGGCTCCGGAGGGTCTGCAGCCGGTTCTGTCCCCGGAGCTCACCGACCTGATCGAGCGGTACCTGGCCGACGACGTCAACCGTTTCCTCGCCGCGCACGGGCTGACCAAGGACGACATCGGCGCGTGGGTCAGCCATCCCGGCGGTCCCAAGGTCATCGACGCGATCAGCCAAGAGCCTCGAGCTGCCCCCGGAGGCGCTGGAGCTGACCTGGCGCTCGCTGGGCGAGATCGCCAACCTGTCGTCGGCATCGGTGCTGCATATCCTGCGCGACACCATCGCCAAACGCCGCCCAGCGGAAGCCCGGGGCTGATGCTGGCGATGGGTCCGGGGTTCTGCTCTGAGCTAGTGTTGTTGCGCTGGCACTGAGCTGGCGACCTCGACGGTCAGACCGGGCCTCGGGGACAGCGCGGCGAGGTTTGCCGCGCGGATACGCTGGGCGGGCAACCCGGAGCCTGGTCCTGGCGATTAGCCTGGCCAACATCACCGTCAGCTCGGTGGTGGCCATCACAGCACCGATGCACCGATGCAACCCGCCGCTGAACGGGATGAATTCGTGCGGCGCGGGCTTGCGGTAGCCCGGCAGGCTGGGATCCCAGCGCTTTGGGCGGAATTCGGTTGGGTCCGGCCATAATTCGGGCAGCCGGTGGGTGACGTAGGCGCTGAATATCAGCAACCGTCCCGCCCGGATGCGGTGCCCGGCAAACCGGAGGTCGCGCATCACCCTGCGGGCGGAGATCACCCCGGGCGAGTACAGCCGCAGCGTTTCCTGGACGACGCCGTTGAGATAGGTGAGCGCGTCGAGGTCGGAGGCGGCCGGCGGGCGGCCGCCGAGGACCCGATTCACCTCGTCGGCGGCGGCGTCCCAGGCGCCCGGGCAGCGTCAGCAATGTGTAGGCCGCCCAGGCCATCGCGGCACTGGTGGTCTCGTAGCCCGCGGTGATGAGCGAGATGATTTGATCGCGAATCTCGTCGTCGTTCAACGCATATCCCTCGTCGCCCCGACCATTGATCAACATCGTCATCATGTGGTCGTCCGGGTCTGGACTGAGCGCGGGCCGCGGCGATCTCGGTGTCGATCAAGTCGTTGAGGCGCTTACGCGCGGCCACCGCGCGCCGCCATGCCGGCGCATCGACCCGCCGCTGCAGCCGCACGATTTGCGGCAGCTGGTGGGTGAGATCCAGCAAAGGCTGAAGCTGTGCACCAAGAAAGTCGGAGTGGACGGCTATGCGGCGGCCGAACAGCGACTCGGCGGTGCTGCGCCGGACCGCGGAACGGAACTGCTGGTAGATGTCCAGCCGCTGACCTGGCCGCCAGCTGTCGATCACGGTGTCGATGTTGGACACCATGGTCTGCACGTAGTCCTGGATCTCGTCGATGGCGCAACCCGGGCGCCACGACGCTGCGGCGGCGACGGTGGTCGTCGCCGTCGCTGACGATCAGCGCGGTGGGCCCGTCGACGACAGCCAACGTCTCGAACGTCTCCCGCCAGCTGAACGCATCGGCGTTGGCGAACACGAACTTGTTCGCCTCGGCGCCCAGCAAATACGTGTAGCCGTGCCGCCCGACGCCGGAATTGATGACCGGACCCCGCCGCCGATACAGCGCCAGCAATGCCTCGCCGGGCCGGTAGGGCAACGGGCGATACGGTTCCGCCATCGGCTTCCTCCGCATGCAGCTTGTCGCCTCGGGCTAAGGCGGTCTGCCTCCGGTTCGACGCTACCGTGGTGGGCTCGGCGTCGCGTGCTGCCTGCACGCGGTTACCATTCATGACCGCATCGCGCGATGGTCCGAGTGGTCAGTCTGGATTCTGATCATCGCTTGGAATCGGCCGTATTGATTCAATGCTTAACGGAGTTCAAGGGAGTCGAAATGAATTTCAAGCTTGCTCGCCGTGGTGCCGCAATATTGGGCTGTGCTGCGGCGCTTGTGCTTTCTCCTGCGGTTGCCAGCGCCGATCCGCCCGACCCGCACAGTCCGGACATGACAAAGGGCTACTGCCCGGGTGGTCGATGGGGTATTGGCGAATTGGCCGTGTGCGACGGCGTGAAGTACCCAGACGGGTCGTTTTGGCACCAGTGGATGAAGACCTACTTCACCGGCCCGCAATTTTTCTACGACTGCGTCAGCGGCGACGAACCTCTCCCGGGCGCGCCGCCGCCTGGTGGCTGCAACGGGGCGATTCCGTCCTAGCAAGCCCCCGCCCGCAACCTGACGATTATTCGAGCGTTTCCGACAACTCCAACCAGCGGCTTTCCATTGCGGCGACCTCGCTCTTCCAAGCCACGCAGCTCCTGAGTCAGCCGGGTGATGCCGACGTGGTCGGACTGGTCATGCTCGGCGAGTTCGGTGTGCTTGGCCGCGATCCGGCCGGCCAGGCGTGCCAGCTGGCGGTCGGTCGCGGCCAACTCTTTCTCGGCGGCACGCCGCTGGGCGCCCGACATCGTCTGCGGCTGCGGCGCGCGCTCGCCACGGCTCTGGTAGCCGCGGTGTCGGAGCGACCGTCGGGCCCGCGGCCAGCGTCAAGTATTCGTCGACGCCGCCGGGCAGGTGCCGCAGTCGGCCGTCCAGAATCGCGTACTGCTGATCGGTGACCCGCTCGAGGAGGTACCGGTCGTGCGACACGACGATCAGCGTGCCCGGCCAGGAGTCGAGCAGGTCCTCGGTGGCGGTCAGCATGTCGGTGTCCACGTCGTTGGTCGGCTCGTCGAGGAGCAGCACGTTCGGCTCGGACAACAACGTGAGCATGAGCTGCAGCCGCCGCCGCTGGCCACCGGACAGTTCACTGACTCGCGCGGACAGCTGGTCGCGGGCGAAACCGAGTCGCTCCAGCAGCTGGGCGGGGGTCACCTCGCGGCCCTCGACCTCGATAGCTGCCGCGCAGCCTGCCCAGCACCTCGACGATCCGGTCGTCGGCGACGTCGGCCAGCTGATCGCCCTGCTGGTCGAGCACCGCGAGCTGGACGGTCTTGCCGCGCTTGACGCGCCCCGAGTCTGGCGCAACGGTGCCGGCGATCAATCCCAGCAGGGTGGACTTACCCGCGCCGTTGGCGCCGACGATGCCGGTGCGCTCACCCGGGGCGATCCGCCATTCGACGTCGCGCAGCACCGGGCGGTCCCCGAACGAGACCGACACGTCGAGCAGGTCGATGACGTCCTTGCCGAGCCGCGCGGTCGCCAGCTTGGCCAGTTCGACGGTGTTGCGCAGCGGTGGCACGTCGGCGATCAGCTGGTTGGCGGCCTCGATCCGGAACTTGGGCTTCGAGGTGCGCGCCGGCGGCCCGCGGCGCAGCCAGGCGAGCTCCTTGCGCATCAGGTTCTGCCGCTTGGCCTCGGTCGCGGCGGCCTGCCGGTCCCGCTCGACGCGCTGCAGCACGTACGCCGCGTACCCGCCTTCGAACGGTTCGACGATCCCGTCGTGCACCTCCCAGGTCGTCGTCGGCGACCTCGTCGAGAAACCACCGGTCGTGGGTCACCAGCAGCAGCCCGCCGACGTTGCGCGCCCAGCGTTGTTGCAGATGGCCGGCCAGCCAGGTGATGCCCTCGATGTCCAGGTGGTTGGTGGGCTCGTCGAGCGCGATCACGTCCCATTCGCCCACCAGCAGCCGCGCCAGCTGCACCCGTCGCCGCTGGCCGCCGCTGAGCGTGGCAACCGTTGCGTCCCAAGCGATGTCGGACACCAGCCCGCCGACGACGTCGCGGACCCGCGCGTCGCCGGCCCACTGGTGTTCGGCCTGGTCGCCGACCAGCGTCCAGCCGACGGTGTGGTCCGGGTCGAGGGTGTCGGCCTGGCTCAGCGCGCCCACCCGCAATCCGCTGCGCCGGGTGACCCGGCCGGAGTTCGGCGGCATCTGGCCGGTCAGCAGCCCCAGCAGACTCGACTTGCCGTCGCCGTTGCGTCCCACGATGCCGATGCGCGCGCCGTCGTTGACCCCGAGCGTGACCGACTCGAAGACCACCTGGGTCGGGTATTCGAGGTGGATGGCCTCGGCTCCGAGCAGGTGCGCCACTGGGCCGACGCTAGCCGACGCCGCTCATTCGGCTTGACACCCCGCTCGCCCCAGACGGTCCCGACAGCCCGCAAGGCCGATCATCGCCATGGCCGGACGTGACGAAAGCTTCGGGATGTGTAAATCGCTACGGGCTTGTGCCGATCTGCCTTACCATCAGCATCCAGGGACCGCGTAGCCGACGAGAGTTAGGCCAATGAGCGAATTCATGCGTCACGCCGACGCGATATCTTGGCCGCGGGAAAGCGATTAACTGAACCTTGGCTAACAGATGAGCTCCCGACACGATGAACTTGCCGTCGAAGCGCCAGGCTAGTCGTGTCGTTGCCTGAGGTTACCGAGAGCCGCAGCTCGTGAGCGCACGACCACGGCACCCCAAATGGCTTGCGGCTGGCGACCGAGCCGCGCTCCGGAATATTCCGATGCTCGCCGACATCGACGACGAACAATTCGATCAGCTCGCGAGCGTGGTAGATCGCCGCTATACGCGCGCCAACGAGTGGCTATTTCACTTTGGCGACACGTCCGATGCCATCTACGTAATTCGCTCGGGGCGGTATGCGGCTGTTGGTCGCGATGGACATGTGCTTCGTGAGATGACAGCCGGTGAAGCAATCGGCGACCTGGGTGTTATCGCCGGTGCCCCTCGCTCGGCCGGCGTGCGAGCTCTACGAGATAGCGTCGTCTGGCGGATCGCCGGCGACAAGTTCGCAGAGCTGCTGGCCCGGACTCCGCAACTGCAATCAACGATGTTGCGATCGATGGCGCGAATGCTTCAGCAGTCACGTTCTGCGGACATCTCTACGCGCCCGCGGGTCATCGGCGTCCTGTCGCCTGGGAATGAAGCCGCGATCCCGATTGTCGACGCGATCACCACTCGACTGGGCGCCTACGGTGAAGCCGCCGTGATCGCGCCGCCCAGCGGCCCGACCGCAAAAGTCCGCACTTACGACGAACTCGTCGAACTGTTCAGTGAAACCCTCGATCGGGCGGAGCGTGGCAACAACTGGGTCTTCGTCGTGGCCGATCGCGGATCGAGCGACCTGTGGCGACGATATGTCGTGAGGCAAAGCGACCGGCTCGTGGTCTTGGTGGATCAATCGCATCCGCCAGATGGCGTTGATTACCTGGTCACCCAAAGGCCGCTCCACCTGATCACCTGTGTAGCAGAACCTGATCTGAGTTGGTGGGATGCGCTGCAGCCGGTCTCGCATCACCCCGCCAACGACACTGGTTTCGGCGCTCTGGCCCGCAGAATTGCCGGCCGATCCCTCGGCCTGGTGTTGGCCGGCGGCGGCGTTCGGGGGATGGCCCATTTCGGTGTCTACGAGGAACTCACCAAGGCAGGCATCGTCATCGACCGGTTTGGCGGTACGAGCACCGGTGCTCTGGCTTCCGCGGCCTTCGCGCTGGGAATGAGCGCGGCGGAGGGGGCTGACGTGGCACGACAATTCGCGGCGCAGGGCAATCCGTTCGGCGACTACGCGCTCCCCGCCGTGGCCCTTACCCGAGGTGGACGCTGGGACCGCCTAATAGAGAGATTCGCCGGCCAAACGTTGATCGAGCATCTGGCAACGGAGTTCTTCTCGGTGTCCGCAGATCTGGTTACCGGCGGTCAGATCATCCATCGGCGTGGTCGTCTGTCCCTCGCCGTGCGCGCATCGATCTCGATTCCGGGCCTACTGCCGCCAGTGCAGGACGGCGAGCGAATCCTCATCGACGGCGCGGTGGTGAACAACCTCCCCGCCGACGTGATGTGCGCCGACCCGGACGGTGAAGTGATATGCGTCGACCTACTTCGAAAGTTCGTGCCGTCGAAGGGCTTTGGTCCGCTGCCGCGAATCGTGCAGCCTCCCGGGTTTGTCCGACGGTTCTTGACCGGTACGGATGTCCCCCTACCGTCGCTGCAAGAGACGTTGCTTCGCGCCATGGACTTTCCGGCCGGCGGCACGGACCTTCGCGAGATCCCTCGAGTCGCTGCCGTCATCGAGCCCGACGTCTCTGCGATCGGAATGTTGAACTTCAAACAGATTGACGCTGCCGTGGATGCCGGCCGGATCGCTGCCCGAGCGGCTCTCGAGGCAAACCCGCAATTGGTTCGTTGAGCCCCGGACGCGACGAGACGCGACCGCCTCGCCTGGCCGCAGTGGTTCGCCGTGTTCGGTCGTCGCTGCCGTGTCAGTGCTGCGGGCCACGGCTCGCGGCCTTCGCCGCGGTCTCATCGCCGTCCATCCGAGCCGCTTCGGCCACAGTCGGTGCCCCGCCGCCCAGGCGGCGCGGCACCCACCACTCCCCAGCCGGGTGCGGATACGGTTGCTGCACCTGTTCTAGCAGCGTGGTCATCGACTCTCGCAGGGCGGCATTGGTCTGCGCGTAGTCCGCGAGGGCGTGGAACGGCGCACCCACCGAAACGACGATCGGCACCCTTTTCCGACGCAGATTCCGTCGATGACCCTTGGTCCAGATTCGTTGGCTGCCCCAGACAATCAGCGGAATGATCGGGACACCCGCTTCGGCGGCCATGCGGGCAGCCCCCGTCTTGAACTCCTGCAGCTCGAAACTGCGACTGATGGTGGCCTCGGGATAGACGCCGACCAGCTCGCCCTCGCGCAACCGCTGGACGGCCGCTGAGTAGGCCTCGGCCCCGGCGCTGCGATCCACCGGAATGGTTTTGGTGTGCTTGATCGCGAAGTCGATGATCTTCACCTGCTGCAGCTCGGCCTTGACCATATATCTCAGCCGCCGATTGCGGCGACGCGCGGCCAACCCGGCCGCCAGCCAATCGACGTAGCTAGTGTGGTTGATGGCGACCACGGCACCGCCGCGATCAGGGATGTTCTGCTCGCCGACGTAGGTGATGCGGGTTCCAACGGCCAGGAAAAACGTCTGGGCCATGAGTTCCATGGTGCGGTAGGTCGCTTCAGCCATCGGTCACTCCTCTGGCGTTCGCCGTGAGTAGCCCCTGGCCAGCGAAGGGACGCCGCCTTGCACGGTGCGGCACTCGGGACTGGCCGACGGGAAACGGGTCATACGATTGTTGCGCCCACTCTACCGAGCGCTGCATCCGTGATCGCAACAGTCTCATCAATTCCGCTAGGGGAGCGCTGATTCAAGCGGTTCGCCTAAGCAGCTACCTAGGATGTTACTTTGTTGCGCCGTCTGTTGTCCGAAAATTTTCGTCAATGTCAAACGAATTCCAAGCTGGTCGATTTCTGCATTCGACCAGCTACAATGCATCGTTTGCCGGTTGTGTCGATAGGCATGCAGCCGAGGTCCCTCGGCGCCGGCACCTGATTCACCCCGGGAGTCGCAGGTCCCATGCTGGACCTCAACCAGCTTGGCTGTGTGCCACCTTCCCCTGGGGGCGTCGTCCCGGAACTGTGCGATCCGCCAGGCCAATTTGTAGACGTCCTATGCTTTGGCGCAGGCTTGGAGCGAAAGGTTTGTGTCGCCGCGAGGAGGCCAGCGTGGATGACCAGGGCGCTGCTCGGAGTGGTCAGGAGACGTCCGAACCGCTGGGTTATCTCATTGCTTGCGTTGACGGTCGGGATCTGGTGGCGCCGATTTCCGATCAGCTCTACGTCGGGCGTGAGTGCCTTGGGATCAGCGCAAGACGCAGGCTGCTGATCCCAGATCGGGCGATTTCCCGGAACCACCTCGAAATCCGCTTGGATGCCACCGCGGACCAGGCTTTCATCATCGATACCAGCACCAACGGCACATGGCTCAACGGCGTGCGGTTGGAACGGGACCTTTTGGTGCCCATTCGGCCGCGTGACCAAATCCGGATCGGCAAAGTCGAGTTGACCTTCCAGACGGATCGGTTCACTGCCGCGCCACATCCCGATCCGCATCCCACGTACAGGGAGATCAACGAGGCGGCGATGGTCATGGTGGTCGGCGACATCTCCGGGTACTCGACCATCTCGCAGATCACCGACAACAAAGTGATCGCGCTCAGCTTGCACACCCTCTGGCAACAGCTCGATGAGGTTTTGCGAGAACATCGCGGCACGATCAATCACTACGCCGGCGACGCGCTTTATGCCGTGTGGGAGTTGGGGGCATCACCGCAGGCCAATGAGCTCGCGATTGACTTCGCGCTCGCCGCGAATCAGCGAGTCGAAGATATCGGACATGAGCTGCCATTGCGCCAGGCGGACGGCTCGCCCATACGCATGGGTTGGGGAGTGGTGCAGGGAAAGGCGGCACTCACCGCGATTGCGAGGCTGGCCGAGGCCGTCGTCGGGGATTCGACAAACCTGGCGTTTCGTCTGGCTGGCATCGCTGGGCGGGATGGCCGCGCCGCGGTGATGGTGACCGATGTCGTGCACGCCGCAGTCGAGGCGCAGTACTCATGGGGCCACGCGGAGCAGGTCGAGATCAAGGGCCGATCCGGGACACAGACCGTATATCCGGTCCTGACACGACGACTCGACGATGGACATGGCTCTCCGATGAACACTCGGCATGACGGCCCTACGCAGGCAAACTAGCCTGGCCAAAACCGTGCGGCCCACCGATGTGCCATGATGTCCACGCTGGTCAAGGCCTAGTCAGGGAGCATAGAGCGGGTGGATCTCAATTTTTCGATGGTCACGCGACCCATCGAGCGTCTGGTGGCCACGGCACAGAACGGTCTGGAGGTCTTGCGACTGGGCGGCCTGGAAACGGGCAGCGTCCCGTCGCCGTCCCAGATCGTCGAGAGCGTGCCGATGTACAAGCTGCGGCGGTACTTCCCGCCGGACACCCGGCCGGGCGGCCCGCCGGCGGGCCAGCCCGTGCTGATGGTGCACCCGATGATGATGTCGGCGGACATGTGGGACGTCACCCGCGAGGACGGGGCGGTCGGCATCCTGCACGCCCGCGGGCTGGACACGTGGGTCATCGACTTCGGCTCACCCGACAAGGTCGAGGGCGGCATGCGCCGCAACCTGGCCGACCACATCGTCGCGCTCAGCCAGGCCATCGACACGGTGCACGACGCCACCGGCCAGGACGTCCACCTCGTCGGTTACTCGCAGGGCGGGATGTGGAGCTATCAGGTCGCTGCGTACCGGCGTTCCAAGAACCTCGCCAGCATCGTGGCGTTCGGCTCCCCGGTCGACACCCTGGCCGCGCTGCCGATGGGCCTGCCGGCGAACATGGCCCCCGGCATCGCCGATTTCATGGCCGATCACGTGTTCAACCGGTTGAACATCCCAAGCTGGTTGGCGCGCACAGGTTTTCAGATGATGGACCCGCTCAAGACCGCCAAGTCCCGGGTCGACTTCGTGCGTCAGCTGCACGACCGTGAGGCGCTGCTGCCCCGCGAACAGCAGCGCAGGTTCCTGGAGCGCGAGGGCTGGATCGCCTGGTCGGGTCCGGCGATCTCCGAACTGCTCAAGCAGTTCATCGCCCACAACCGCATGATGACCGGCGGCTTCGCCATCAACGGCCAGATGGTCACGCTCACCGACATCACCTGCCCGATATTGGCGTTCGTCGGCGAGGTCGACGACATCGGCCAGCCGGCGTCGGTGCGCGGTATCCGCCGGGCGGCGCCGCAAGCCGAGGTCTACGAATACCTCATCCGCACAGGCCATTTCGGGCTGGTCGTGGGATCCAGGGCGGCACGAGAGAGCTGGCCGACGGTCGCGGAATGGGTGCGACTGGGTCTCCACCGGCGGTGACAAGCCGGCCAGCATCGACCTGATGGCCGACCAGCCGGAAGAGCACACCGACAGCGGTGTCGCGTTCAGCTCCCGGCTTGCGCACGGCCTGGGCGAGGTCTCCGAGGCGGCGCTGGCGCTGGCCCGCGGCGCGGCGCGACGCGGTGGTCGCCGCCAACAGATCGGTGCGAACCCTGGCCGTCGAGACCGCCCGCACGCTGCCGCGACTTGGCCCGGCTGGGACAGCTCAACGACCACACCCGAATTTCGTTGGGCCGCATCATCGACGAGCAGGCCCACGATGCCCCGCAGGGCGAATTCCTGTTGTTCGACGGCCGCGTGCACACCTACGAGGCCGTCAACCGACGCATCAACAACGTCGTTCGCGGCCTGATCGAGGTCGGGGTGCGACAGGGCGACCGCGTGGGCGTGCTGATGGAGACCCGGCCCAGTGCGCTGGTCGCGATCGCCGCGCTGTCCCGGCTGGGCGCGGTTGCCGTGGTGATGCGGCCGGACGCCGACCTGGCCGAGGCGGTCCGGCTCGGCGGAGTGACCGAGATCCTCACCGACCCCACCAATCTCGATGCGGTGGTCGCTTACGAACGCCAGTTGCCGGGTCAGGTGCTGGTGCTGGGCGGCGGTGAGTCACGCGATCTGCACCTGCCGGAGGACGCCGACGTCATCGACATGGAGAAGATCGACCCGGACGCCGTCGAGCTGCCCGCGTGGTACCGGCCCAACCCCGGGCTTGGCGCGGGACCTGGCGGCCATCGCGTTCAGCTCGGCCAGCGGCGAACTGGTCGCCAAGCAGATCACCAACTACCGCTGGGCGGTGTCGGCCTTCGGAACCGCCTCGGCGGCCGGGCTGGACCGCAAAGACACCGTGTACTGCTTGACGCCGCTGCACCACGAGTCCGCGCTGTTGGTCAACCTGGGCGGCGCGGTCGTCGGCGGCACCCGCATCGCACTGTCGCGCGGCCTGCAGCCGGACCGGTTCGTGCAGGAGTGCGGCAGTACGGCGTCACCGTGGTGTCTTACACCTGGGCCATGCTGCGCGACGTCGTCGACGATCCGGCATTCGTGTCTGCAGGGCAACCATCCGGTGCGGCTGTTCATCGGCTCGGGCATGCCGACCGGATTGTGGAAGCGGGTCGTCGACGCGTTCGCGCCCGCTCATATCGTCGAGTTCTTCGCCACCACCGACGGACAGGCGGTGCTGGCCAACGTGTCCGGCGCCAAGATCGGCAGCAAGGGTCGTCCGCTGCCCGGCGCCGGGCGCGTCGAGCTCGCTGCCTACGACGCCGAACACGACCTGATCCTGGAGAACGACCGCGGCTTCGTCCAGGTCGCCGACGTCAACCAGATCGGGGTGCTGCTCGCCCAGTCCAACGGCCCGATTGACCCGACCGCGTCGGTCAAACGCGGGGTCTTCGCTCCCGCCGACACCTGGATATCGACCGAGTATCTGTTCCGCCGCGACGAGGACGGGGACTACTGGCTGGCGGGCAGGCGCGGCGTCGGTGGTCCACACCGAGCGGGGGATGGTCTATGCCGAGCTGGTCACCGACGCGCTCGGCCTGATCAACGGCGTCGACCTCGCGGTCACCTATGGCGTGCCGGCGGGTGCGCGACAGCTGGCGGTGTCGGCGCTGTACGCTGCTGCCCGGAGCCACCATCACGGCCGCCGACCTGACCGAAGCCGTCGCCGCCATGCCCGTCGGACTCGGACCCGACGTCGTGCACGTGGTGCCGGCGCTGCTGCTCAGCCCGACGACCTACCGGCCCAGCGTCAGCGCCCTGCGGGCGGCCGGAGTTCCCAAGTCGGGGCGCCAGACCTGGTATTTCGACGCCGGCAGCGAGGAGTTCCGGCGGTTGACCCCGGCGGTGCGTACCGAACTGACCAGCGACCGCCGCAACACCAATGCTTGACGATCTGCTGCTGAACATTTTGGTGTGCCCCGCCGACCGGGGGCCGCTGGTGCTGATCGACGACCGCGGGTTGCCAATTGCTCTACAACCCGCGGCTGCGGCGCGCCTACCGCATCGACGACGGCATCCCGGTCCTGCTGATCGACGAGGCCCGCGACGTCGATGACGACGAGCACGCCCGGCTCATGGCACGAGGCCATCCGGCAGCTCCCCAGTGAGGTAGCGCTGCAGGTTCGGCGCGATGGTCTCGCGCGATCTGCTCGGCCGGCAGCGACGCGAACGGCTCGACCTTGACGATGTAGCGTGCCATCAGCACGCCCATCAACTGCGATGCGACGAACTGCGTGCGTATCTCGCCCGTTCCTGGTGGATTGTCCACGCGCGAGCCAATTTCCCCGCCGATGATCTCCTGCAGAAACGAGCGCACCAGACCGACCTCGGCGCCCGCGATCAACGACCGCAACGTGGCGATCAGACCGGTGCCCAGTTCGGAGTCCCACAGCGGCAGCAACAGCGACGGCAGCTTCACCCCGAGCTCCTCGACGGGCGTTTCGCGCAAGGGCAGCAGGACTTCCATCGGGTCGATCGGAAGGTGGATGGCGGCGGCGAACAGCTGCTGCTTGGTGCCGAAGTAGTGGTGCACCAGCGCGGCATCCACGCCGGCGGCTTTGGCCACCGCCCGGATCGACGTCCGGTCAATGCCATTGCGCGCAAACAGTTCTCGGGCGCTGGTCAGGATGCGCTCCCGGGTGTCCGAGTTCCCGGCGGGCCGCCCGGGTCGCCTGCGCCCGGCGTTGGCGGTCGCCACGCTAGGGCGTCCGTCGCCGCAGCGTCGCCGCGGCCAGGCACAGCGCCGCGACCGCGAAACCCAACACCACGGCGATGTCGCGCACCGCGATGGCGGTCAGTTCGGTGTGGGCGTTGACCTGCTGCAGAGCCTCCAGCGCGTAGCTGGCCGGCAGCGCGTTGCTGATCCACTGCAACCAGTCCGGCATCAGCGCTCGGGGGACGATGATGCCGGCCAGCAGCAGCTGCGGCACCATCACCAACGGGATGAACTGCACGGCCTGAAACTCGGTGCGGGCGAACGCACTACACAGCAGGCCCAGGCCGACGCCGAGCACCGCGTTGACGATCGCGATCACGAACACCCACAGCGGGCTGCCCGCGGTGTCGAAGCCCGAGCAACCAGAACGACGACGATGCAGGCCACGACGGCTTGCGCTGGCGGCGGCGATCGAGAACGCGGTGCCGTAGGCGAGCAGCAGGTCGAGCCGGCGCAGCGGCGTGGTCAGAATGCGCTCCAGCGTCCCCGAGGCCCGTTCGCGCTGCATGGTGATCGGCCGTGATGATGAACATCACGAACAGCGGAAACAGGCCGAGCAGGATCAGGCAGGCGTTGTTGAACGGCGACGGCGTGCCCGGGCGGTGCGGCGACATTCTGAAACATGAAGTACATCAACGTGATAACCAGCACTCGGCACCGCGAGGATCATCGCGACGCTGCGGTGATCGGCGGCCAGCTGGCGCAGAATCCGCGTCGTGGTCGCGGTGTACGGCTTCAGCTGGCCCTGCAGCCCTAGCCCGCCTGGCGCTTGGTGCTGCGCCTGATGATGGACAGAAACGCGTCCTCCAGTGACGTGCATCCGGTGTCCTCTCGTAGTCGGGTCGGGGTGGTGTGGGCGACGCAGGCGGCCCTCGCGCATCAGCAGCAGGTCGCCGCAGTGGTCGGCTTCGTCCATCACGTGGCTGGACACCAGCAGCGTGGTGCCGCCGCGGGCGAGGTCGCTGAACTGCTCCCACAGATCGACCCGCAGCACCGGATCCAGGCCGACGGTCGGTTCGTCGAGCACCAGCAGTTCGGGTTGGCAGACCAGCGCGCACGCCAGCGACACCCGGGTGCGCTGGCCACCGGAGAGGTTGCCGCAGTAGGCGGTCGGTGATCGGTCAGCCCCACTCGCTCGATGGCGGCGTCGGCGGCGCCGGCCGTCGAAGCCGTACAGCGACGCGAAGTAGCGCACGTTGTCGACGATCCGCAGGTCGTCGTAGATCGTCGGGTCCTGCGGCACGTAGCCGACCCGGCGGCGCAGCGCGGCAGATCCGGCCGGTTGCCCGAGCACGGTGACCGTGCCGGACGTGATGATCTGGGTGCCGACGATGCAGCGGATCAGCGTGGTCTTTCCGCAGCCCGAGGGGCCGAGCAGGCCGGTGATGGTGCCCCGGGCGATCTGCACCGAGAAGTCTTGCAAGCGCTGGCCGTTTGCCGCGGATCACCCGCAAATGTTCGATGCTAACCGGCCGGCTCACGGCGTCTGGCGATTAATTCATCGCGTGATGAAGTCATCATGCGATGAATATCCGCCCGCGGCTGCGCGTTGTCAAGAGTCGGGCGGGCAGAATCTGTCGCGGTGAGCGCGGAACAACTGGCGGTCGACCCGGTCGCGGCCGCGCACCGACTGCTCGGCGCCACCCTCACCGGCCGCGGCGTGCGCGCCGTCGTCGTCGAGGTAGAGGCCTACGGCGGGGTTCCCGACGGGCCCTGGCCAGACGCCGCCGCGCACTCGTACCGCGGTCGCGGCGGGACGCAACGTCGGTGATGTTCGGGCCGCCCGGGACGGCTCTACACCTACCGCAGCCACGGCATCCATGTCTGCGCCAACGTCGTGTGCGGACCCGACGGGACGGCCGCCGCCGTCCTGTTCAGGGCCGCGTGCATCGAGACCGGCGTCGACGTCGCCCAGTCCCGCCGCGGCGAGTCGATCCGTACCGGTCGCGCTGGCCCGCGGACCGGGAAATCTGTGCTCTGCCTTAGGAATCACGATGGACGACAACGGGATCGACCTGTTCGACCGCCGACAGTCCGGTGCGGCTGACGCTGCAATGACACCGTCGAGGCAGCGTCCGGGTCCGCGCGTCGGGGTCAGTCAAGCCGCCGACCGGCCGTGGCGGTTGTGGCTGGCGGGCCGACCGGAGGTCTCGGCCTACCGCCGCAGCCCACGGGCACCGCGCCGGGCGCCAGCGACTGAGGACGTGCCGTTGCTGTTGTGCGTCAAACGGGTTCGTCGTCGTCGCGATCTTCGAGGAATCTTTCGGGGTGGTGGTAGCGGTTCGTGCGGGGTTGTCCGTAATCCAGGTGTGGTGGTGGTAGCCATTCGGTTTCGCCTTTGGCTTTTTTCGGGTGGTCCAGCCTTGTTCTTCGACGAGGCGGTTGTTCGGGGGGCACGCCAGGGTGAGCTCGTTGATGTCGGTGCGCCGGGTGGCGGCCCAGTGGGCGTCGGCGGCGAGCGTAGTGTCCCGGCTTTCGCCTGGGCTATTTCCCGCCGCCGCGTCCCCGAACCAGACGTGCGACTTCCACCGCATCCGGCTCTCCGTAGGTCATGCCGGGACGGCGTGGATGGTTTCCCAGGGGGTAGGGATCTGTGTGCCCCGGTAGCGGTAGCGCTGGATGCGCATCGTGGCGGGGTGGTAGAGCCGTACTCCGTTGTATTGCGGCCATCTCCGCACATGGTGTTGCGCCCAGATGGCGCGTTTGTCGGTGCGGGGGTGTTTGTGCAGCAGCCAGGTCCAGACCCGCCACCATAGGTAGTTACCGATGGTGTGGTAGGCGATAGCGTCCCGGGGAGTGGTGGACTTCGGGATCTGGCGTGGTTCACGCGATGCGATCAACGAGTCATGTTGAACGCTAGGCGATTTGGTGTTTTTTGGCAAGCGCTGCCGCGGCGTGTTTCTCGGCGATAACGGCCCGGAGTTCGTCCAGGGAGACATCGGAGAGATAGCGGCGGGCGACCTGCCACTCGTCATGGGCTTCGATGACCACCGCGGTGGCCAACCGCAGGAACGCCGCCGGGTTGGGGAAGATTTCCACGACATCGGCCCGGCGCTTGATCTCCTTGTTCAACCGCTCGATCGGATTGTTCGACCAGATCTTCTGCCGATGGGCCTTCGGGAACGCAGTGAACGCCAGCACGTCGACCTTGGCGTCAGCCATCATCGCGGCCACCTTCGGAAACGAGCCGGCCAGGGTGTCAGCGACCCGGTCCCACTGCGCGGCCACCTCTGCTGGGTCGGTGTGGGCGAAGATATGGTCTTGACCGCCGCGGTGACCGCCGGGGCATGTTTGGCCGCCACCGCGGTGTGCAAGTTGCGCATGAAATGCACCCGGCACCGCTGCCACGACGAGCCAGTGAACTGTTGTGCCACAGCAGCTTTCAAACCGGCATGGGCATCGGAGATGACGAGATGCACCCCGCTCAGCCCGCCCCATTTCAGCGAGGCGAGGAATTCGCGGGCGTGTCATTCCATCTGTGTAAGTCCGGGGTGGTCCATCATCGGACCGCCGTAGGGGCGGACAGAAGGGGTGTTTTGTGGCTAAGGCCACAGGGCTGGCGGGTGCGGAGAAGTCGGCGGCTCGTCGGTTTGGCGGAATCGTTTACCACCGACACGTTCGATTCGTTGATCAAGGACGCGGTGAAATCGGGGACGCCAATCCGGAGTGGTGCGGACGATTTTATTGAATGAGTTGACCAAGGCCGTGCTGGAACGTTCCCTGCAAACGGAGAGATA
>CAVVLC010000001.1:0-41246 GCA_963748885.1 uncultured Actinomycetota bacterium | reverse complement strand
TTCGGAAGACGCAGAGGCAAAGACGACAGCAGCACCCCCGCAGAGCCCCCGGAACCGGCCGGCGAGCCCCGGGAAGCGGCGTCGGAAGAGGCCCGGGAAGAGGCTTTGGAAGCGGCCTCGGACGAGGCCTTGGAAGAGGCCCGGGAAGAGCCCGGGGAATCGGAGGGCCTCGAGGCGCCGGTAGGCCTGGACGAAGAGCTGGAAGGCCCGTTCGACATCGACGACTTCGACGACCCCGCGGTCGCCGTACTGGCCCGGCTCGATCTGGGCTCCGTGCTGATCCCGATGCCGGAGGGCGGCCAGCTGCAGGTCGAACTCACCGAGGCCGGGGTGCCGAGCGCGGTGTGGGTCGTCACACCCAACGGTCGGTTCACTATCGCCGCCTACGCGGCGCCGAAGACGGGCGGCCTATGGCGCGAGGTGGCCAGCGAGCTTGCCGACTCGTTGCGCAAGGACTCGGCCAAGGTCAGCATCAAGGACGGCCCATGGGGCCGGGAAGTGGTCGGCACCGCCTCGGGCGTGGTGCGCTTCATCGGGGTCGACGGCTACCGCTGGATGATTCGCTGCGTCGTGAACGGCCCGCAGGAGACCATCGACGCGTTGAACGACGAGGCGCGCGCGGCTCTGGCGGACACGGTCGTTCGCCGCGGTGACACGCCGTTACCGGTCCGGACTCCGTTGCCGGTGCAGCTGCCCGACCCGATGGCGGAGCAGCTGCGGGAAGCCGCGGCCACGCAGCAGGCCGAGCAGGCCGACGCGCAACAGCAATCCACCCAACCGGCTCCACGCCGCGGTGCCGAGGGATCGGCGATGCAGCAGTTGCGCAGCACCAGTACCGGCGGCTAGCCCCTTGGGCCAAGTCAGCCCGGGCCTGCGTCCGCGAGCGCGGCCAGGCAGGCGGCACCGAGCCCGGCGGCGTCCGCGCCGAGTTCGTCCAGCGTCACCGTCCGCAGTGCCGCGTGCGGCGCAGCGGACACCCAATCGGCACCGACCTGCAGCGGGTGGATCGGATCGTCGACCGCGGCGACCACCCCGAGCGGCGCGTTGAGCCGGGCCAGGTCGGCGCGGCCGGGTGCCACGTATGCCGCGGCCTCCTCCATCGCGTTGGGCAACAGTGGCCATTGCACCCTCCACGACCGGGTCAGCTCCTCGGCCAACCAGGGTGGGCTGGACGCCCGCATCTGGGTGGTTGTCGCGGCCAGGCCGTCACGGCGTAGCTGGGCTGCCGAATGCCGCGCCGCCAGAGCGGCAGGCGCCGGTCCAGGTGCCCCGGTCCAGGGCGGCAGGGCGGCCAGTACGGCGACGGCCTGCCCGGGATGCGCCAGCGCCCACGCGGCCGCCACCGCCGCGCCGATCGAGATACCGCCGACGGCGATCGGACCCGCACGCGCGGCGTCGTCCAAGGCGCGCAGGTAGCCGTCGATCAAACTCTCCGGCTGCGGCGGCGGCGTCACCAGTACCGCGGCGACCTGCTTGAGCGGGCCGCCAAACGCTCGGGCCACGTAGTTGTCGTCGGACCCGGTTCCGGGCAACAACACCGTCGTTACACCGCGCAAATCGACCGCCACCCCTCGATACTGCCCGGCTTGAGTGAGTGGTCCAACAATATGGTTCATCGGCATGCGACGGGGAACTAACAGGTCTACGGTGACCGTTGGCGTAGAAGGAACGCGCCGACAATTTGATGAGCGTCAGGAGTGGCCATGGGTGCCCAGGGTTATCTGCGCCGCCTCACCCGTCGGTTAACCGAGGACCCGGAACAGCGCGACTCCGAGGAGCTGTCCGACGAGGTCCTCAGTACCGGCGCGCAACGGGCGATCGATTGCGAGCGCGGCCAGGAGGTCACGATGGTCGGCACGCTGCGTAGTGTCGAAATGAATGGCAAGGGTTGTGCCGGCGGAGTCCGCGCCGAATTGTTCGACGGCAGCGATACCGTCACGCTGGTCTGGTTGGGTCAACGCCGAATCCCCGGCATCGACTCCGGCCGTACCCTGCGGGTGCGGGGCCGGCTGGGCAAGTTGGAGAACGGGGCCAAGGCCATCTACAACCCGCATTACGAAATTCAGCGGTGACGGTCCCCAGCGATTGGGGGACCGTGTCCCGTGACTGGTAATCGCGTTACTCCCGAGCGCCTGCTGGCGCAGGTCGGCGGGGTGAGCGGTCTGGTCTACTCGACACTGCCGGTGCTGACGTTTGTGGTGATCAACGGCGCCTCTGGCCTGCTGCCCGCTATCGGCGGTGCGCTGGGCGTGGCCGCGCTGGTATTGCTGTGGCGGCTGATTCGGCGGGAATCCGTGCAACCGGCGCTGTCCGGATTCTTCGGCGTCGCCATCTGTGCGCTCATCGCCTACGTCGTGGGGCAGTCCAAGGGCTATTTCCTGCTGGGTATCTGGATGTCACTGGTGTGGGCGGTGGTCTGCGCGGTGTCGGTGCTGATCCGAAGACCGTTGGTCGGCTACATGTGGAGCTGGGCCACCGGGCGTGATCGTGGCTGGCGCGACGTGCCCCGGGCGGTGTATGCGTTCGACATCGCCACGCTCGGTTGGTTGCTGGTATTCGGCGCTCGCTTCGTGGTCCAGCGACTCCTGTACGACGCGGATCAGACGGGTTGGCTGGGGGTGGCACGGATCGCGATGGGCTGGCCGCTGACCGCAATAGCCGCGCTGGCGACGTACGCGGCGATCAAGGCCGTGCGGCGTGCCCTGCCTGCCCCCGACAGTGTCGAGGAGACGACCCCCGACGCCGCTGCGACGGCGGCCGCCGGGGCCGAGATCGACGTCGACAGCCGGGACTAGTTGTCTGGGCGGTGGCCGACCCGCTTCGCCCGGTTCGTGTTGACTTTGCGTCCACGGCGCAAAAGTGCGAGTGCCCCGCGCCGTCAGCGCAGAGTCAATGTCTTGTCACAGCGTCTTGTCCAAGCGTCCTAAGCGCGCCGCCACTAGCCCGAAGTTCCGACTGCTTTTACCCGAGGATTGCGTAGCCGACCTGGGAAATCGATAGTTTCTTAGCTTGCCAGTGTAGCCACGAATATGGCGTGTCATTGCGGCGACATGTGATGAGACTCGCTAGAATAGCGGCATGGCCGCATATACGGGTGCGATGCACGTAGCCCGGAATAAGCGCGGATACGTGACGAAGGCGGGCGAGGAACGGCTCTACGAGACGATCCTGCTGCGCCGCTCGTTCCGCGACGGGGACAAGGTACGCCACCAAACCCTGGCGAACCTGTCCAAGCTCCCGCCGGAGACGATCGCTGCAATCGAGGCGACACTCAAGGGCCAGACGCTCGTGGCTGCCGGCAGCGAGTTCAGCAAGAAGCGATCGCTACCGCACGGCGACGTCGCGGCGGTAGCAGCGATGGCACGCAAGCTCGAGCTGGCCGCACTGCTGGGCCAGCCGTGCCGGGCCCGCGACATCGTCGTCGCGTTGATCATCTCGCGGGTGCTACGACCCAAGTCGAAGCTATCCACCCTGGACTGGTGGTCTAACACCACCCTCGGGGTCGACCTGCAAGTGGCCGACGCATCCACCGACGAAATCTACGCGGCGATGGACTGGCTGGCCGGCCGGCAGGAGGCGATCGAAAAGAAGCTGGCCGCAATGCATCTAGCCGAGTCGGTCAACCCGGGCCGGATGGCGTTGTTCGACCTGAGTTCCTCGTGGGTGACCGGGCGGTGCTGCGAGCTGGCCGCACACGGCTACTCTCGCGACGGCAAGAAGGGTTGCGAGCAGATCGAATACGGGGTGCTCACCGACCCTGACGGCCGCCCGGTCGCGGTGCGGGTGTTCGCGGGCAACACCGGCGACCCGACCGCGTTCACCCAGATCGTCGAGGTGATCAAAGACAAGCTCGCCATTCAGCGGCTGGTATTGGTGGGCGACCGCGGCATGATCACCGGCTCCCGCATCGACAAGCTGCGCGAACTCAACAACAACCCTGAGGTGGCAGCGTATTTCGATTGGATCACCGCGCTGCGCGCCCCCTCGATCGCCAAACTCGCTCGCGACGACGGGCCGCTGCAGATGAGCCTGTTCGACCAGCAGGACCTCGCCGAGATCGCCCACCCCGACTACCCCGGCGAACGGCTGATCGCCTGCCGCAACCCCGCACTGGCCGCCGAACGCGCCCGCAAACGCCAAGACCTGCTCAAAGCAACCGAGAAGGAACTGGACCACATCGCCGAGCGCGTCGCCAAAGCCACCCTGTCAGGCGCCGACAAGATCGGCATCGAAGTCGGTAAAGTCAGCGGAAAGTTCAAGGTGGGCAAGCACTTCCACCTCACCATCACCGACACCGCGTTCGTCTACCACCGCGACCAAGCCGCCATCGACGCAGAAGCGGCCCTCGACGGCATCTATGTCTTGCGCACCAGCCTCGGCGCCGAAGCCCTCGACCCCGCCGCCGTGGTGGACAGCTACAAAAAACTCGCCAACGTCGAACGCGACTTCCGCATCATCAAATCCGACGACCTCGACCTGCGACCCATCCACCACCGCCTCGAAGACCGCGTCAAAGCCCACGTGCTGATCTGCATGCTGGCCTGCTACCTCATCTGGCATCTGCGCAAGGCATGGGCACCGATGACCTTCACCGACGAAGCACCGCCGCATCGGGACAACCCCGTGGCCCCCGCACGCCGCTCAACCGCCGCCCAAGCCAAGGCCTCCACCAAACACGATGACGACGGCAACTCGGTCCGCAGCTTCCGCGACCTGCTCGACCACCTGGCCACCCTCACCCGCGACCGGATCCGCTACCACGACACCAACATCGAAATCGACAAGCTCACCGACGCCACCCCCACCCAACGCCGCGCCTTCGATCTGATCGACACCCCCATCCCACTGACCATCGCCGCGTAGCCACAACAACCATCCACCAAAACCAACGAATCCCCAGGTCAACCTGGGGATTCGCCTATTTCAAAAGCCTTAACTTCGGACTAGCCCGCCGGGTTGGGGCCGGCCGGCAGCAGCAGCTTGCGCAGGTCCTCTTCGACCTCGGTGACGGCGACGAAGAGCAACTCATCGCCGCCCTCCAGCGGCTCGTCGGACTCGGGCACGATGACGCGCGCCCCGCGCAGGATCGTCACCAGCGCGGCATCCCGCGGCAAGTTCAGTCTGCGCACCGGCTTGCCGCCCCACGGCGTGTCGTCGGGCAGGGTGATTTCGACCAGGTTGGCCTGACCCTTGCGGAACTCCATCAGGCGCACCAGGTCGCCGACGGCGAAAGCCTCCTCGATCAGCGAACACAGCATCCGCGGGGTGGACACGGCCACGTCCACACCCCAGGCATCGGTGAACAGCCATTCGTTGCGGGGATCGTTGACCCGGGCCACCACCCGGGGGACGGCGAATTCGGTCTTGGCCAGCAAGCTGAGCACCACGTTGACCTTGTCGTCGCCGGTAGCGGCGACGACAACATCGAAATCCTCGAGGTGCACCGACTCCAGCAGGCTCACCTCGCAGGCGTCGCCCAGCCGCCAGTGCGCGGCGGGGATGGCGTCGACGTCGACATGGTCGGGGTTGCGTTCGATCAACGTGATCTCGTGGCCGTTCTCCACGAGTTCGCGGGTGACCGAGCGGCCAACCGCCCCGGCTCCGGCAACAGCTATTTTCATCTGCGCCACTCCTCCACCCCGGCCAACCCGTCTGGGCTGGCGTCATCGTCGTCGGCGCGCTTCATTTGTGCGCTCCAGAATCTAGATCTTCACTGGGTGGCAGCGCGGCGATGGCTACCGCCTCGGCGACGCGGCCGGATATCGCGGCGATGTACACCTGATCGCCGGCCTGGATGACCGTCTTCGGCTCAGGCAAAATGCCGGTTCCGAACCGAATCATGAACGCCACCCGGGCGCCGGTAGCCAGCTCCAGATCGGTGACCCGGTGCCCCACCCAGTCCTCGTGCAAGGCGACCTCGGCCACCGCGACGGTACCGGTCGGATCGCGCCACTTGGCGGTCTCGCCCTCTCGGGTCAGCGCATTGAGCAGGCGATCCGTGGTCCAGGGGACGGTGGCGATCGTGGGGATGCCGAGCCGTTCGTAGACCTCGGCGCGTTTCGCGTCGTAGATCCGGGCGACAACGCGGTTTACCCCGAAGGTCTCCCGGGCCAGGCGCGCCGAGATGATGTTGGAGTTGTCGCCGGATGACACCGCGGCGAACGCATCGCTGCCTTCGATGCCCGCCCGCAGCAGGACATCTCGGTCGAATCCTTGGCCCAGCACCCGCTCGCCGGCGAATTCGGGGCTGAGTCGGTTGAAGGCTGTGCCGTCGCGGTCGATGACCGCGACATCATGTCCGATCCGGGACAGCCCGTCGGCAAGCGACGACCCAACCCTGCCGCACCCCATCACAATCACCCGCACTTGAGGTCCTCTCGGGGCAGTCCTGCTCATCTTGCTCAATCGGCAACCGCGTCGGCCAGCCGATTTCGGTGCGGAACATTCTCGTCTCCGGAACGCTACCGGCAAGCCCTCATGGGCTTACTCTTGGCTCTCGTGTCCAAACTTTCAACCGCTGCGCGCAGGTTGGTCATCGGTCGGCCGTTTCGGAGCGACCTGCTCAGCCACACGCTACTGCCGAAGCGGATCGCCTTGCCGGTGTTTGCCTCCGACGCGCTGTCCTCGGTGGCCTACGCGCCCGAGGAAATCTTCCTGATGCTCTCGGTGGCCGGCGTGGCGGCCTACTCGTTGACGCCGTGGATCGGGCTGGCGGTGGCGGCGGTCATGCTGGTCGTGGTGGCCAGCTACCGGCAGAACGTGCATGCCTACCCCTCCGGCGGTGGGGACTACGAGGTGGTGACCACCAATCTGGGCGATACCGCCGGCCTCGTTGTGGCCAGTGCCCTGATGGTGGATTACGTTCTCACCGTTGCGGTTTCGACCGCGTCGGCGATGGCGAACATCGGCTCCGCGATCCCGATGGTGGCCGAGAACAAGGTGTGGTTCTGCGTGGCCGCCATCGTGTTGGTGATGGCGTTGAACCTGCGCGGGGTCCGCGAGTCCGGGCTGGCCTTCGCCATCCCGACCTATGCGTTCATCGTCGGGATTGTCATCATGATCGGCTGGGGGCTGTTCCGGATCTTCGTGCTGGGCAATCCGTTGCGCGCCGAATCCGCCGGTTTCGAGATGCATGCCGAGCACGGCGAGGTCGTCGGTTTCGCGTTGGTGTTCCTGGTGGCGCGGTCGTTCTCCTCGGGCTGCGCGGCACTGACCGGTGTCGAGGCGATCAGCAACGGGGTGCCGGCGTTTCAGAAACCCAAGTCGCGCAACGCGGCAACGACCCTGGCGATGCTGGGCGTAATCGCGGTGACCCTGCTGATGGGCATCATCGTGCTGGCCGAGCAGATCGGGGTGAAGCTGGTCGAGGATCCCCAAACCCAGCTGGGCGGCGTCCCGGCCGGCTACATGCAGAAAACCCTGGTCACGCAGCTGGCGGACACGGTGTTCGGCAGCTTCCGCATCGGGTTTCTGCTCATCGCGTCGGTGACCGCGCTCATTTTGGTGTTGGCGGCCAACACCGCGTTCAACGGCTTCCCGGTTCTCGGCTCGGTGCTGGCGCAGCACAGCTACCTGCCGCGCCAGCTGCACACCCGCGGAGACCGCCTGGCGTTCTCCAACGGGATCCTGTTCCTATCGGCGGCGGCTCTCGCGTTCGTCGTCGCGTTCCGCGGTGAGGTGACCGCGCTGATCCAGCTGTACATCGTCGGCGTGTTCATATCGTTCACGCTGAGCCAAATCGGCATGGTCCGGCACTGGACCCGGCTGCTGCGCAACGAGACGGACTCGCGGGCGCGGGCCAAGATGATGCGCTCGCGGGTGGTCAACACGGTCGGTCTGCTGTCCACCGGTGCGGTTCTGCTGGTGGTGCTGGTCACCAAATTCCTCGCCGGGGCGTGGATCGCCCTTTTCGCGATGAGTTTCCTGTTCATCATGATGAAGCTGATCCGCAAGCACTACGACACAGTCAACCGGGAATTGGCGCAGCAGGAGGCCGCCCAACACGACGTGGTGTTGCCCAGCCGCAATCACGCCCTGGTTCTGGTGTCGAAGTTGCATCTGCCGACGCTGCGGGCACTGTCCTACGCGCGAGCGACCCGCCCGGACGCGCTGGAAGCCATCACGGTCAGCGTCGACGACGCGGAAACCCGTGAGCTGGTGCACAGGTGGGAGGAAAGCGATGTCAGTGTGCCGCTCAAGGTCATTGCCTCGCCGTACCGTGAGATCACCCGTCCGGTACTGGATTACGTCAAGCGGATCAACAAGGAGTCTAAACGGACCGTGGTGACGGTATTCATCCCGGAGTACGTCGTCGGCCACTGGTGGGAGCAAGTGCTGCACAACCAGAGCGCGCTGCGGCTCAAGGGCCGGCTGCTGTTCATGCCCGGGGTCATGGTGACTTCGGTTCCCTGGCAACTGAATTCATCTGAGCGGGTCAGTACGTTCCAGCCGCACGCGGCACCGGGTGACGCTCGTCGGGGAATCTTCGATTGACCCTGAACCAGGAGGCCGCATCCGGCCATGCGGAGTTGACCGTGGTCACCGGTGCGGCGGCGAACGGCGGCAGCTGCGTGGCACACCACGAAGGCCGGGTGGTGTTCGTCCGCTACGCGCTGCCCGGTGAAAAGGTGCGGGTGCGCGTCACCGCGGAGCGCGGTTCGTACTGGCAGGCGGAGGTTATCGAGGTGGTCGAGCCGTCGGCAGATCGTGCTGCCTCGCTGTGCCCGATCGCCGGGGTGGACGGTGCGGGGTGCTGCGACCTGGCATTCGCCGAGCCGGCGGCGGCCCGGGCGCTCAAGGCGAACGTGGTGGCCAACCAGCTGGAGCGCCTCGGCGGCTACCGCTTCAGGGACCCAGCGGCGGAACCACTTTCGGCGTCCGGCCCCACGGGTTGGCGCACCCGGGTTCGGCTGGACGTGGGGCACGACCACCGTCCCGGTTTTCACCGTTACCACAGCGACGAGCTGGTGACCGATCTGCGCTGCGGGCAATTGCCGGCCGGACTGCTGGACGGGCTGGCCGAATCCGACTGGCCGCCGGGTGCGCAGCTGCACGTGGCCGTCGACGACGACGATCAGCGCCACGTGGTGCTCACGGTGCGCCCGGAGAATCGGACCCAGGGCAAACGGACCGCAACAACGGTGGCGGAGGGTGCCTATCAGGGGGTGCAACGAGTGGGCGGGCGCACCTGGTGGGTACCGGCGACGGCCTTCTGGCAGGCGCACCGGGACGCGCCGGCGGTCTACAGCAGTCTGGTCGCCGACTGGGCACAGCCCGGCACCGGCATGACTGCCTGGGACCTCTACGGCGGCGCAGGCGTCTTCGCCGCGGTGCTGGGTGACGCGGTGGGGGAGTCCGGACGGGTGCTGACCATCGACACCTCACGAGCGGCGTCGCGCTCAGCCCGGGCGGCACTGCTCGATCTGCCGCAGGTGGACGTCATCAACGATTCGGTCCGGCGCGCGCTGACGGCGCAGCAAGCCGCCGCCTCAAGCGCAGATGTGGCGGTGCTGGATCCGCCGCGGTCGGGCGCCGGGCGCGAGATCGTCGACCTGCTGGCCGCGGCGGGGGTGCCGCGCGTGGTGCACATCGGTTGCGAGGCAGCGTCTTTCGCGCGCGATATCGGGCTTTACCTCAGCCACGGCTACGTCGTGGAAAAGATCAAGGTCTTCGATGCGTTTCCGCTGACCCATCACACCGAATGCCTCGCGCTTTTGACTCGTTGAGCGCTCAGCTCAACACGAAGTAGCGCAGCCACAGGTAGACCGCGGATATCGCAACCGACATGACGGTGACCACGATGCCCTTTCGGGTGAATTCCCAAAAGGAGATCGGGCTTTCCGGCTCGCCGGGCGATCCCCAGTATGACGACGTTGGCGCTGGCGCCGACGGCGGTGAGGTTGCCACCCAAGTCGGTGCCGAGGACCAGGGCCCACCACAGCACCTGGGATTGGCCATCACCCACCATGGACGGCACCAGTTGCCCGACAATCGGAGCCATCGTCGCGGCATACGGGACGTTGTTGATGACGCCGCTGAGCAAAACGACACCGTGAGGATCAACATCGTCGTGAGCAAGAGGTTGCCGCCGGTGGCCGAGGTGGCAAAGCTGCGCCAGCCTGATTGACCACGCCGGTCTTGACCAGAGCGCCGACCATGACGAACAGCCCGGCGAAGAACAGCAGCGTGTCCCATTCGACGCTGGACAGATAGTCGGAATGGCCCAGCCCGGAAATCACGATCAGGATGCCGGCACCGAGCAGCGCCACGATGGACGGCTCCATGTGCAGCGGCCCGTGGGCGACGAACCCGTGCAGCACCGCCGCCAGGACAACGCCGCATTTGATCAGCAACCGGGGATCGCGGATGGCCTCGCGTTCTTCAGTGACATGACGTCGGCAACCCGCTCGGGATCGACGTCGAAGGCGCCCGGAAACAAGCGCGGCAACAGCGCGACGAACACGGCGATCACAATGACGACGATGGGCGTCGAGGTGGATCAGAAAGTCGTTGAAGCTCAGGCCCGCCCGGCTGGCGATGATGATGCTGGGCGGATCGCCGATCAAGCGTCGCCGTACCGCCGATGTTCGATGCAAACGCCTCGGCCATCAAAAACGGTGCCGGACCGATCTCCAGCCGGTCGCACACCAGCAGGGTGACCGGGGCGATCAGCAGCACCGTGGTGACGTTGTCCAGCAAGGCCGAGGCGAACGCGGTGACCAGCACCAGCAGGATCATGATCCGCAGCGGCGACCCGCGGGCGCGCTTGGCGGCCCAGATCGCGACGTACTCGAACACACCGGTCTGCCGCAGCACGCTGACGATGATCATCATGCCCAACAGCAAAAAGATTACGTCCCAATCGATTCCGGTCTCGCGGGAGTAGAACACGTCGTCAGAATCTGATCACCGGCAAGGTCGACCACGATCGCCGCGCCCGCCAGCGCCACCAACGTCTTGTTGACGCGATCGCTGGCGATCAGTACGTAGGCGACAAGGAACACGACGACCGCGACGACGCTCATCGATTCTCCCGTGCGCTCAAGGCTGCTTCGATTATCAGTGCTTAAGTGCTGCGGCCAGTAGGCGCGAGGCGGTGATCACCCCGAGCAACGTGTCCTCTTTGACCACCGCGATCAGCGGGCTGTGCAGCCGCGCCATTACCGCGGCCACCTCGATGATCGTGTCGTCGGCGTGCGCCCACGGCAATTTGACCAGGTGCTCCGGCAGCACGTCGCGGACCTTCTTGCCGCCCAACTTGTCCGCGGCGCGGTCGGCCATGGATTCGTTGAGCACGCCGGCCAGCGACGGATCGTCCTGCACGTATCGGGGCACGATGAATCGGACGACCTGCGAGGCGGGGAGCACCGCGAACGGCTTTCCGGCGCTGTCGGTGACGACGATCCCGGGCAGGCGGTGCTCGGCAAGCAGGCGGGCGGCATCGAGTGCGTCGGAGTCGATGGTCACGACCGGGAATTCCTCAGCGAGGTCCGCGGCGCGCATACGACGACAATACGTCGCCAAGCCGGGCCAAGTCGGACCACTACTGATTGTGCGGTGGCTGCGTAGACTGGCCAGATGCTGCAACAGATCCGCGGGCCCGCCGATCTGCAGCACCTTTCCCAGCGGCAGCTGCAGGAGCTCGCTGCCGAGATTCGCCAGTTCCTGATTTACAAGGTTGCTGCAACCGGTGGGCACCTGGGCCCGAACCTGGGCGTCGTCGAACTGACGCTGGCGCTGCACCGGGTGTTCGACTCACCACACGACCCGATCATCTTCGACACCGGTCACCAGGCGTACGTCCACAAGATGCTGACCGGGCGGTGCCAGGAATTCGAGAACCTCCGCAAGAAGGGCGGCCTGTCGGGGTATCCGTCGCGCGGCGAGAGCGAACACGACTGGGTGGAGTCCAGCCACGCCAGCGCCGCGTTGTCCTACGCCGACGGCCTGGCCAAGGCTTTCGAGCTGACCGGGCACCGCAACCGGCACGTGGTCGCGGTGGTCGGCGACGGCGCGCTGACCGGTGGCATGTGCTGGGAGGCGCTGAACAACATCGCGGCTTCCCGCCGTCCGGTGATCATCGTGGTCAACGACAACGGCCGCAGCTACGCGCCGACGATCGGCGGTGTCGCCGACCATCTCGCCACACTGCGGCTGCAACCGGCCTACGAGCAAGCGCTGGCCAAGGGCCGTGATGCGATTCGTTCGCTGCCGCTGGTCGGTGAGGCTTGCTACCACTTGATGCACAGCGTCAAGGCGGGCATCAAGGACTCGCTGTCACCGCAGCTGCTGTTCACCGATCTGGGGCTCAAATACGTCGGCCCGGTCGACGGTCACGACGAACGCGCGGTTGAAGTCGCGCTGCGCAAGGCCCGCGGCTTCGGCCGCCCGGTGATCGTGCACGTCGTCACCCGCAAGGGGATGGGCTACCCGCCGGCCGAAGCCGACGAAGCCGAGCAGATGCACTCCACGGTCCCGATCGACCCGGCCACCGGGCTGGCCACCGCCAAGGAGGCGGGCCGGGCCTGGACGGGAGTCTTTTCCGACGCGCTGATCGAGTACGCCACGAAGCGCCGCGACGTCGCGGCCATCACCGCGGCCATGCCGGGCCCGACCGGGCTGACGCCGTTCGGCAAGCGGTTTCCGGATCGGTTGTTCGACGTCGGGATCGCCGAGCAGCACGCCGTGACGTCGGCGGCCGGGCTGGCGATGGGCGGATTGCATCCGGTGGTGGCGATCTACTCGACGTTCCTCAATCGGGCGTTCGATCAGATCATGATGGACGTGGCGCTGCACAAGCTGCCGGTCACCCTGGTGCTCGACCGGGCCGGGATCACGGGTTCGGACGGCCCCAGCCACAACGGCATGTGGGATTTGTCAATGCTGGGCATCGTGCCCGGCATCCGGGTCGCCGCGCCCAGGGATGCCACCCGGTTGCGTGAAGAACTCGGTGAGGCGCTTGACGTCGACGACGGTCCAACGGCCCTGCGATTCCCTAAAGGTGATGTGGGCGTTGATATTCCGGCGTGCGAGCGGATCGGGTCCGGCGTCTCGGGTATCGATGTGCTCGCGGTGCCGGCCGGCGGGTTGAACCACGACGTACTGCTGGTGGGGGTCGGCGCGTTCGCGTCGATGGCCTTGGCGGTGGCCAAGCGGCTGCACAACCAGGGGATCGGGGTGACGGTGATCGACCCGCGGTGGGTGTTGCCGGTGTCCGATGCCGTTCTCACACTGGCGGCGCAGCACAAACTGCTGGTCACGCTCGAGGACAACGGGGTCAACGGTGGTTTGGGTTCAGCGGTGTCTGCGGCCCTGCGGCGAGCCGAGATCGACGTGCCGTGCCGCGACGTCGGGCTGCCGCAGGAGTTTTTTGATCACGGATCGCGCGGTCAGGTGTTGGCCGATCTGGGGCTGACCGACCAGGATGTGGCCCGCCGGATCACCGGTTGGGTTGCGGCACTGGGTACTTCCGCGTCAGAACCCGAGGTCAGCGAGCGCCTCGACTAGGCAGGCGCAACGGCGTCACTCCGCTGCCGTCTTGCGTCAACCAGGTTCGTCGTCGTCGGTGTCGCGGAGGAATCGTTCGGGGTGGTGATAGCGGTTTGTTCGCGGTTGGCCGCGGTCCAGGTGGGCGGTGGGTAGCCATTCGGTTTCGCCTTTGCCGTTGGTTCGGGTGGTCCAGCCTTTTTCCTCGACGAGCCGGTTATCAATTCCGCAGGCCAGGGCGAGCCCATTGACGTCTGTGCAACGCGTGGCCGTCCAGCCGTCGACGTGATGGGCCTGGGTGTGATAGGCCGGTGCATCACAACCTGGCTTCGTACATCCACGATCCATGGCATACAACACGATCCGCTGCGCCGGGGACGCGAACCGCTTCGTGTGATACAGCGCCAGGGCCTTACTGTCATCGAAGATCGCCAAGTATGATTCGCGTGGCTGGCCATGCGGATCAGATCTTTCATCGGCACCCAGGCTGCCGCCGCCGGTCAGGCCGTAACCCGCGGCGGCTTGCAGATCCTTGAGGGTGGTGGTGACCACGATCGACACCGGCAGCCCATTGTGTTGGCCCAGCTTCCCTGAGGCCATCAAGGCGCGCAAGCCGGCCAGCAGCCCATAGCGCGCAAGCGCCAGCCATCATGATTGCGTTGCGCGGCGCTGCGGGTGTCGCGCCGGACCGCGTCGGCATCGGGTGTCTTGTCGACGACGGGTTTTTCGTCGTCGGGGTTGCAGGCGCCCGGGGCGGCTAGTTTGGCCAGCACCCGCTCGAGCGCGGCGCGCAGTTCCGGGTTCAGGTAGCCGCTGATCCGCGACATCTTGAGTTTTCCTGGCGACCGATCGTGATCCCGCGCTTGCGGGCGCGGTGCCCGTCGCTCAATTCCCCGTCGGGGTTGAGCAAGTCGATGATCCGCTGGGCGTATTTGGCTAACTCGTCGGGGCGGTACTGGCGGCGTAGTGGGCCAGGTCGACGTCGGCGGCTTCGCGGGTGGGCAGGTCGACTTCGGTGGGCAGGTGGGCGAAGAAGCTGCGGATGACATTGATGTGCCCGTCGCCGATTTCGCCGTCGCGTTGGGCCGTCGCGGTCGCACTCAACCGCGGCTCTAACGGTTCCCCGGTCAGCGCCCGGCGTTCCCCCAAATCCGCAGCCTCCTCGACCCGCCGCCCGGCTTCGGCCTTGGTGATGCGCAGCCGGTCGGTTAGCGCGCAGCGCAGTGTGCCGCCGAGTTCTTCGGGGCTGGCTTGGGCGTCGAGTTGGTTGATCAAGGGGTGTTGGGGGGCGCGCAATTCGCGGGCCATGCTTTCCAGGGATTCGAGGGTCTGCAGTCTTTCCGGGGTGGTCAGTACGTCAAAGGTCAACCCGCGCATGCGCTTCAGTTCGGCGCGGAGCGCGCCGAACGTCTCGACGATCTCTTCGCGACTGCTGGCACCCATGGCTGAAATTCTATGGAGGGTACCGACAACAATCGCCGCATTTATGGCCACTGAAACCACAGTGACACAAGGGATTACAAAGATCCGCTTGGTGGGTCATATGAAGACCGCGCTCGCGATCGCCACTAGCTCTCGGCGATCTGGAGTGCGCATCACCGCCACGGCCAGAACGGGCACCGTGAGTTCTCGCTGCCACGGCCGCGCCTGGCCGGCGCGCAAGTACTCGTCGACGGCCTCGACAGGACCGGCCCGGTCCTCTGCGGCTTCCCCGAACTCCCAGCACAGCCGTCGTACCAAGTCGGGCGTGATCAGGTTCTCCGCCGGCACCCCCACCCGCTGCGACACCTCCGCCAGCCCCGCCCGGGCCGCCTCCAACCGCACGGCGGCCTCCGGTTTCCGCTTGGCCCACCGCGCCGGCGGCGGCGGCCCGATGGACGCTTCGGCTTCGTCCGGCGGATCCCGCTCTTCCCGCGCCGCTTGCAGTGCCGCGAACCACGTTGCGGCGCTGCGACGCTGGTTACGCCCACCGAACACCGGCAGCGCGACAAGGTCGTCGATCGTTTTCGGTTCGGCGATGGCGGCGTCGATGATGGCCGCGTCGGGCAGCACCCGGCGCGGCGCGATATCGCGTCGCTGGGCGATGCGGTCGCGCGCCACCCACAATTCGCGGACCGCGGCAAGCCCTCGCCGGCTGTGCACCCGATGAATCCCCGACGTTCGCCGCCAGCGGTCACGACGCGCGTTGGGCGCGGCCTCGTTGACACCGTCTGTTTTGAACATCCGGAGATAATCGAATTCCTGTGCCGCCCAATCCGTTTTGCCCTGCTCGGCCAGGACATCCGAGATGGCCGCGCGCAGTTCGATGAGCTGTTCCACGTCCAGGGCCGCATAGTTGAGCCATTCCGCGGGCAGCGGGCGCTTGGACCAGTCGGCCGCGCCATGGCCCTTGGCCAACCCGAGGCCCAGCAGTCGCTGGACCATCGCCGCCAGGTTCACCCGGTCATACCCGGCCAGGCGCCCGGCCAGCTCGGTGTCGTACAACGCCGGCGCACGCATGCCGACCTCCGCCAGACACGGCAGATCCTGATCGGCTGAGTGCAAGATCCATTCGTCCGTGCCGAGCACTTCGGCAACGGGCCGAAGCGCGGTCAGTGGGTCCGCGCCGTGACTGACCGGGTCGATCAGCACGGTGCCGGCACCGGCCCGCCGGATCTGAATCAGATAGGCGCGGTTGGAGTAGCGGAAGCCCGATGCCCGCTCGGCGTCCACCGCGAACGGTCCGTGTCCGCGGTCCAGCAGTTCTGCGGCCGTGGCGATCTCACGGACGGTCACCGACAGGTTCGGCAACCCATCGGCAGGGTGGAGTAGCGGTGTGGGGTCGGGCTCGGTGCTACCGGGCGGATCGGCCGCTTCGTGCATCTCAGGCGCGTGACCGCGAGCCCAGGTCGGCGACCCCGGCCGGCGGAAGGCCCGCGGCGTGCTCCAGCACGTCGCAGAACGCCTCGACATGGGCACCGACCTCGGGCGTGGTCGCCGTCCACGACGCCCGCAGTTCCAGCTGATGGGCGCGTGGCGGGCCGGAGATGTCGCCGTAACGCACCGACGTGGTTGCGGTGACGGTGCCGCCCAGCGCGGTGACGTGCTCGGTGCGCGACTCGAGCGCCTCGGCAAGCCAGCTCCACGCCACTTCCGGCAGCAACGGGTCGACGGCCTCATGCGAGTCCAGGTCGGCCTGGATGTAGGCGACCAAGCGCATGGTGCCGTCCCAAGCGTCGGAGCCGTCCGGGTCGTACAACAGGATCAGCCGACCGAACGCGTCACCCTCGGACCGCTCCGGGACGATGTCCAGTTCGGGGTGCTTGACCTCGGCGCCCAGCGCGTAACTGAAGGGCGCTAGCCGCTGCGGCGGGCGGATGGGACCGAGCTCGATTTCCGGCCGCACGCTGACGGCGTTCATCGCGGCGACGGCCTCGCGGAAGGGGGCCGGTTCGGCAGAGGTCATGAGCGCTGCTCCTTCACCCGTGCTGCGCTCGCATCGTCGTCAGCGGGCCACAGCGTTCGACGGTAGACCTATCGGCCGACACGCCGCGACAGGCGCGCCGTTTGTTGCGGTCGTGTCGGCACTTAAGCCGGCTTAGGCCTACTTAGGTCTGGGGGGAGGACTGGGCGCCGCCAAATCGCGCGGGGCGTTTCTCGCGGTGCGCGGCCAGCCCCTCTTGCACGTCGGGGCCGCTAAATCCGAGGAACTCCAGGCCAAGCGACGTTTCGAAGGCGGGGGCGAACATGCGGTACCAGTGATTGAGGCTGTGCTTGGTCCAGCGGATCGCGTTCTGCGCGCCGGCCGCCAGATTTCCGGCGAGGCGGGTCGCGGTCTCGAGCACCTCGTCGTCGTCGACGCAGGTCGACACCAGGCCGATGCGCTCGGCCTCCTCGCCGGACAGCGTCTCGCAGGTCAGCAGGTAATACTTGGCCTTGGCCATGCCGACCAGCAGCGGCCAGCAGATCGCGGCGTGATCGCCGGCGGCCACCCCGAGCTTGGTGTGGCCGTCGATGATCTTCGCGGTGCGGCCCGCGACCGAGATGTCGGCGAGCAACGCCACCACCAGGCCCGCGCCGACGGCCGGGCCGCGAATCGCCGAAACCACGGGTTTGTCGAAGTTGACCAGGTTGAGCACCAGATCGCGGGCCTCGCGCAAGATGCGAATCCGGCCTTCGTAGTCGCCGATGGTTTCGTCGATCAGTTCGAAGCTGCCCCCGGAGGAGAACGCTTTGCCTTCGCCGCGGACCAGGACGACACGCACGGCGGGATCGCGGTCGATCACCGGCCAGATATCGGCGAGGTCCCGGTGCATCTGCGGCCCGACCGAATTCAGCCCGGGTGCGTCGAGAATCAGATTCAGCACGCCTTCTTGACCGGGTTGGTCGCTGGGTTCGCAGCGAAGACTGGGGAACTCGTCATAGGTCACAGGCACGGTCGTTGATGTTACGCAAACGCCGATCCACGCCCCTGGCAGCTCATGGCAGCATTGAAACCAATGAGTACCCGTCGCGAGCTTCCGCAGTCGTCCTACCTGGCCGCCGTCTCCGGCCGCAAACCCAGCCGAATCCCGGTGTGGTTCATGCGGCAGGCCGGCCGCTCGCTGCCCGAATACCGGGCGTTGCGCCAAGGGCACAGCATGCTGGCGGCCTGCTTCGAGCCCGAACTGGTCTGCGAGATCACGCTGCAGCCGGTACGCCGCCACGACGTCGACGCGGCGATCCTGTTCTCCGACATCGTGGTGCCGCTGCGCGCGGCCGGCGTCGACCTGGACATCGTCGCCGACGTCGGTCCGGTGATCGCCCACCCGGTGCGCACCGACGCTGCTGTCGAGGCGCTGAAACCCCTTGATCCACAAGCGATTCAGCCAGTCTGCCAGGCGGTTTCGCTGTTGGTCGCCGCGTTGGGCGAGGTTCCGCTGATCGGTTTCGCCGGCGCGCCTTTCACGCTGGCGTCCTACCTGGTGGAGGGTGGTCCCAGCCGCAACCACGCCCGCACCAAAGCGATGATGCTGGCCGAACCGGCCACCTGGCATGCGTTGATGTCCAAGCTGACCGACCTCACCATCGCGTTCCTGCGCGGTCAAATCGACGCCGGGGTGGACGCCATTCAGATGTTCGACTCGTGGGCCGGGACGCTGTCGCTGGCCGACTACCGCTCGCACGTGCTGCCGCACAGCGCGCGGGTGTTCGCGACGCTGGCCGAATACGGCGTGCCGATGACGCATTTCGGGGTCGGAACGGCCGAACTGCTGGGCGCGATGTCGGAGGCGCTGTTCTCAGGCCAGAACCGGGGCGCGGGAAGGGTGATCGGCGTGGACTGGCGAACCGCGCTGACCGACGCCGCCGCGCGGGTCGAACCGGGCATCGCGCTGCAGGGCAACCTCGATCCGGTGGTGCTGCTGGCGGGCTGGCCGGTGGTGGAACGCGCCGCGCGGGCGGTCGTCGACGACGGACGCCGCGCTGTCGATGCCGGCGCGGCCGGCCACGTCTTCAATCTCGGCCACGGCGTGCTGCCGGAGACCGATCCCGGCGTGCTGACCGACCTGGTGTCGCTGGTCCACTCGCTATGAGCGCGCGCTCGTATTGTGTTGTCGGCGGCGGAATTTCGGGGTTGACGGCGGCCTACCGGCTGCGCGCGGCTGTCGGCAGTGCCGGTCATGACGCGACCATCACGTTGTTCGATCCGGCCGACCGGCTCGGCGGGATGCTTGCGCACCGAGCGGGTCGGCGGACAGCCGATGGACGTCGGTGCCGAGGCGTTCGTGCGGCGCCGGCCCGAGGTGCCGGCGCTGCTGGCCGAGCTGGGCCTGTCGGACCGCCAACTCACCACCACCGGCGCCCGGCCGCTGATCTACAGCGGGCAACGGCTGCATCCGCTGCCGTCGGACACGGTCGCCGGGATTCCGTCGACGGCGGTGTCGGTGGCCGGACTGGTCGATGACGCCACGGTTGCGCGGATCGACGCCGAGCCGTCCCGTCCGTTCGGCTGGCAACCGGGCAGCGATCCCGCGGTGGCCGAACTGGTGGCCGACCGGTTCGGCGAGCAGGTTGTTGCCCGGTCGGTGGACCCGCTGCTGGGCGGGGTGTACGCGGGCTCGGCGGCGACCATCGGACTGCGCGCGGGCGCCCCCAGCGTGGCGGCGGCGCTGGACCGCGGCGCCACCAGCCTGACCGACGCGGTCCGGCAGGGACTCCCGCCGGCCGGCGGCGGCCCGGTGTTCGGCGCGATCGACGGCGGCTACCAGGTGCTGCTCGACGAGCTCGTCACCCGCAGCCGGGTTGCGCTGGGTGCAGGCCGGCGCGGATCGGCTGGAGCGCGCCGAGCGCGGCTGGACGCTGCGCGACGACACCGGTGCCCACTGGCGCGCGGACGCGGTGATCCTGGCCGTCCCGGCCCCGCGGCTGGCGCGCCTGCTCGGCGGATGTTGGCCCCGCGTACCGCGGCGGCGGCGAGCCGGATCACGAGCGCGTCGTCGGCGGTGGTGGCGCTGGCGGTGCCGGCGGACACCCCGTTTCCGCAGTGCTCGGGTGTGCTGGTGGCCAGCGGCGAGCCGCTGCGCGCCAAGGCGATCACCTTGTCGTCGCGCAAGTGGGGCGCCCGGGGCGAACTCTAGGCGCAGCTGCTGCGGCTGTCGTTCGGCCGGTTCGGCGACGACCTGGCCCGCACCGCGTCCGACGACGAGCTGCTGGCCTGGGCGCTGGCCGACCTGGCCGACCGTGTTCGGCGTGACGGCCGACCCGGTCGATGTCCGGGTGCAGCGCTGGATCGACGCGATGCCGCAATACGGCCCCGGCCACGCCGATCTGGTCGCCGAGTTGCGGGCCGGCCTGCCGCCGACGCTCGCGGTGGCCGGCAGCTACCTCGACGGCATCGGCGTGCCGGCGTGCATCGCGGCGGCCGGCCGCGCGGTCACCAGCGTCATCGAGGCGCTCGCGACGCAAGTGGCACGATAGGTGTCATGGCCCGCCTCGACTACGACGCCCTGAACTCGACGCTTCGCTACCTGATGTTCTCGGTGTTCTCGGTGCGACCCGGCGAGCTCGGCGACGAGCGCGACGCCGTCGATCGACGACGCCGCGACGTTCTTCAAGCAGCAGGAGGAACGCGGCGTCGTGGTGCGCGGCCTCTACGACGTCGCGGGCCTGCGGGCCGACGCCGACTTCATGATCTGGACCCACGCCGAACGCGTCGAGGCCCTGCAGGCGACCTACGCCGATTTCCGTCGCACCACCACGCTGGGCCGGGCCAGCGCGCCGGTGTGGAGCAGCGTGGCGCTGCACCGGCCGGCCGAGTTCAACAAGAGCCACGTCCCGGCGTTCCTGGCCGGCGAGGAGCCCGGCGCACTACATCTGCGTGTATCCGTTCGTGCGGTCCTACGAGTGGTACCTGCTGCCCGACGAGGAACGCCGCCGCATGCTCGCCGAGCACGGCATGGCCGCCCGCGAGTACAAGGACGTCCGGGCCAACACGGTGCCGGCGTTCGCGCTCGGCGACTACGAATGGATCCTGGCGTTCGAGGCGCCCGAATTGGACCGCATCGTCGACCTGATGCGGGAACTGCGCGCCACCGACGCGCGGCGGCATACCCGCGAGGAGACGCCGTTCTTCACCGGGCCGCGGGTGCCGGTCGAGCAGCTGGTGAATTCGCTGCCTTAAGCCAAGCAGACATCGAAGGGGGAGCACATGACAACGCATTCGACCCGACCGATCCGACCCGTTTCGAGGAGATGTACCGCGACGAGCGGGTGGAGCACGGCCTGCCCGTGGCCACGCCGTGGGATATCGGCGGCCCGCAGCCGGTGGTCCAGCAGCTGGTCGCGTTGGGCGCGATCAAGGGTGAGGTGCTCGACCCGGGCACCGGCCCAGGCCACCAGGCGATTTATTACGCATCGAAGGGCTATCGGCGACTGGGATCGACGGGTCGGCGGCCGCGATCGAGCGGGCCCGCGAGAACGCGCGCAAGGCCGGGGTGTCGGTGGACTTCCAGCTCGCCGACGCCACCAAGCTGGAGGGACTGGACGGCCGGTTCGACACCGTCGTCGACTGCGCCTTCTACCACACCTTCAGCACCGAGCCCGAGCTGCAGAAGTCCTATGTGCAGGCGCTGCGGCGGGCCACCAAGCCCGGGCGCGCGCTCTACATGTTCGAGTTCGGCGAAGCACGACGTCAACGGCTTTTCACGATGCTTCGGTCGTTGTCCGAGAACGACTTTCGTGACGTCCTTCCGGTGGCGGCTGGGAGATCAGCTACCTCGGAACCGACCAGCTACCAGGTGAACATCAGTGCCGAGACGATCCAGACGATGGCCGCGCGAAATCCCGACATGGCCGACCAGTCGCAGTAGCTGCTCGAGCGGTTCCGGGCGATGGAGCCATGGCTGGTCAACGGCCGGGTGCACGCGCCGTTCTGGGAAGTTCACGCCACTCGGCTGGACTGACGGGTGCGCACCGTGCTCGCGTCACGCGAGTGCTGCGGGCTAACATTCTTGCGTGTGCACCTCGGCTGGTGGCACCCGGTTCGGCTGGTCGCGTTCTAGTCGATGATCTGCCGGTGGCCAGGGCGTCTGTTACGCGCTCACCACTCTTGTGATGGCTGAGAGCGCGGACGGACACGTCATGGCCGTCCGCGGCCTTGCGGAGCGCACCCACGGTGGCCTGCTCGCGCGGAAGTTAGGGAAAACGGGTCGAACGAGTACCAGCGCATGGCGTTTTCGTTGGTCATCCTGTTGATGTCGGTTTCCGAGACGCCGTGGCCGCTGAGAACATCCCACGGTTGTTCGGGCGCTTCTGGCGCACAGCGAGTCGCTGTGCGGGTAGTCGGCCTCCCACGCGATGTTGTCGATGCCGATGTGGTGTCGCAGCTGGACTCCGACATCGTCGCTGATGAAGCACGGTCGGAAGAAGTGCTCCGAACACTTGCCACTAGCAGCTTGTCGCCGAAACCTGGTCGTCCACACCGAGTGCATCTCTACGTGCCGTCGGCCCGCTCCAGGAAAGCACGGATCCACGTGCCTCCCTCGCTCGATGCCGGCTCAGGTCGGGGTATTCTTGATCGGCATCGTGCCCAACGATCCGCGTGCGGCCGCACCATGTTCATCGGCTGCCGTGCCGATCATCACATCCATCGGTGCGTCGCCTGGCGCGGTGATAGCCAGCTTTCCTGAGGACCGATCAGCGACATCATCACCGTGTCGAGGATCACGGCCTTCCAAAGCGGCCCCCAGTGCCGTCACGAAAAGCTGGGGTCGCCGGCGTCAACTTGACTCCGGCGGCCGCGCCGACCAGGAGGCCCGATAGCCACCACCGCGTCGTAAAGACCGCCCATAGCGCCGCCAGCATCAGCAGCATATTGACTTGGCCCACTTGCAGGTGGTTGCTGCACGGCTCGATCCAGATGGTGATTGCCGTCCCAGCATCTCGATGCGGCGACCACTGCCGGCGTGGCAGTGCCCAGCAAGCGCTGGGTGACCCGAATCGACCCGTACAACGCGGCCATCGTCATGGCCCGCCAGAGCAGGCCTATCAGAAGGAACGCGCCGGTACTAAGTGCAGCGGATAAAAGATCACCGCCGCGAAGGCCGGATAGTTAAACGGTAACGGGCCCAGTTTCAGGCGATGAACGTCAAGGTAGGTTTAGCTGTCCAGGGTGCCGGGTCGGTCGACCGGGCGCCGCCACCGCGGTAGACCTGCAGATCGCATCAAATTATCGTGGCCGGACAGGGGGTTCAAGCCAGTCGTGCGGCGATGCAGACTGCGAGCAACGCCGGCGCGGCGACTTGAGTCGGCTGGCAGCCAGGCGAATTACCGCCGTCGCGAAATTGCCAGCTTTCGCTGCCATCTCCCGGGCTTGTGCACCAGCCGTGACGCCTCGTCGGCGTACTTCTTGGGCAAGTGGTTCTTGAACATGTCCGGCGGTTCCACGATGTGGTCATCGACGCTGACCAGGATCATGTCGTCTTTGGTCATATTCATCGGCTTGCCGGCTAGTCCGCCGGGACCAGCTTCAGCGAGATCGAGTTGATGCAGTAGCGCTGGTCCGTCGGCGTGGGGTAGCCCTCGCCGGCGAACACGTGGCCCAGGTGGCTGTGGCAGTTGGCGCACAGCACCTCGGTGCGGCGTCATCCCCATCGAATGGTCGGGGCGCAGGATCACCGCATCGGAGCTCGACGGGTCGAAGAACGACGGCCAGCCGCAATGCGACTCGAATTTCTCTGTGCTGCGGAACAATTCGGCGCCGCACGCCCGGCACTTGTAGATGCCCTCGGTTTTGGTGTCGGTGTACTCGACCGGTGAACGGCCGCTCGGTGCCGGCGCGACGCAGCACGTCGAACTCCTGCGGGGTGAGCTTCTTGCGCCATTCGTCGTCAGACAGTTCACCTTGGGACGCTGTCGGTCATCGCCTGTCGATCGTTGCACGTCGCCGCATGCGTCCACGCTAGCGCGCTGGCTCGCTCGGCCGTCAGCCACGCCGGATCGATACCGCCGTCCAGCCGGTTCTCGGCCTTGGCGTCCAGATAGCGGAAGTAGAGCACGGTGAACACCACGATCAGCAGCAGTGACCAGCCGTAGGTGATCTTCAGGTATTCCAGGGCGCGGCCCGTACCTCATCCAGTGGAACAGCAGCCAGCGGTCCAGCGTCATGAAGCCGTAGATCCGCCAGCCACGCCGGCCAGTTGCGGATCAGCGAGTTGGGCAGCACGACCGTCATCAGGAACGGGAACAGCATCATCGAGTAGTAGCCCTGGGCCAGCGACAGCACCAGCCACGACCAGAGCAGCAGCACCCCGGACGAGCGGTGAACCAGAACAGCGGATCGCGGGTGCGGTAGTAGCGGTACAGCAGCCACAAGCTGCCGATCGCCAGCGCGGTGAACAGCAGCCGCAGGAACACGATCAGCCAGGTCGGCAGGCCGTAGTAGACGCCGTTGCCCTCGATCGAGCTGTTGAAATAGTCGCGGGTGCTCAGGATGTAGGGCACCGTGCGGGTGAAGAAGTCCATCGGGTCGGCTGACCAGCGGCAGCGCGGCCAGGTTGATGACCACCGGCACCACGACGGCAGGCACCAGCGCCCGCCACTGGCGGTTCAGCAGCGGCAGCAACAGCAGCGGAGCGAGCACGGGTTTGACCACCAGCGTCAACCCGATCGCGACAGCCGGCCCACCATTGATGGCCCACCGGTTCGTTTCGGAGCCGTCGAGTCAGCCAGCGCAAGAACAGCACCTCCAGCAGCAGGATGCAGCCGTTGATGTTGGTGAACACCAGCGTGTTGGTCACGGTCTCGGTGCAGAACATGGCCAGCAGCAGGGCGGGCGCGGCCACCGAGGACAGCGTGAAGTTGAACAGTCCGCAGCAACAGATACCAGGCGAGCAGGATGGCCACGGTGTTGATCAGGATGAACAGGTAGCGCGACGGCGCGAAGGGCAGGTAGCCGAACGGCGCCATCAGCAGGGTGCCGCCGGGCGGGTACAGGTAGTGCGGGTCGACGTAGTCGAAATGCTCGTTGTAGATGTCCCAGCCGCGCCGGAAGTTCAGGACCGCGCGGTAGACCGGCTTGAAATCGTCGGTGATGTTGCCGTTGGTGGTGAGCACGATGCTGCGGTGCAACACCGACAGGATGGCCGCCGGCCATAACGCCGACTCGCACCACCGTCGCCGTGCTCGGTGGGCTGGTGCGGGGACGGAACGCGGCCAGCAGCCAGTCGCGCAGGCCGGTTCGGGTCGAGTCAGCAGCCGTCACCAGCGCACCGTACACCGGGGCTGGGTACCGGGCCCAGTATCAGGCGGGGCAGTAGGTGTCGGTTCCGGGCAGCTTGCCGCTGTCCAGGTAGCCGACCAGCGGCGGCACGGCGCAGCTCGAATAGATGCTGGCGCCGTGGCCGATGCCCTGCCACATCACCCGCTTGCTGGCCGCGCCGGCGTTGATGATGGTGGCCGCTGTCGCGGCGACGCCTTCCGAGCCCACGATCGGGTCGTTCTGCACACCCAGCAACAGCACGTCGACCTTGAGGTCCTTCGGCGGTTGCGGCGCCGCCCCGGTGGGCCAGTGCAGGCATTTGACCAGGCTGAGCGCGCCGACCGTGCCGAACTGCGGATAGAGCTTCGCCCAGGCGACCACGAGTTCGCGAACCCGGTCCGGGGTGGGGCGGTTGAGCGCGTCGCTGCACGAGTTGACGAACTGGCCGTCGCTGTCCTGGGTGGCGTCGGCGCGGTTGATCATGTTGTTCAGCTGGTTGATAGTCGCCGGAGCGGGCGGTCGCCAGTGCGTTGGCCAGGCTCGTGGTGGCGCTGACGCGGTCGCCGATGGGGAAGCCCAACGCGGTGGTGATGGCGTTGGCGACCGCCGCCACCGACGCGCCGCCGGGTCCCTTGCCGCTGCGGGCGGCGGCCAGCAGCGCGCTGATGGCGCCCTTCGGATCGGGACCCAGCGCGCAGTTCACCGCGACACACTGCGCGGCGAACGCGTCGAGTGCGGCCTGCTGGCCCTTGGCCTGTTGCTCGGCGGCGGCTTCGGCGTTGATCCCCAACGCGATCGGGGAGTCCAGGATCAGTCGGGCCACCTTGTCGGGACGCGACCAGGCGTAGGCCAGCGCCACCTGGGCGCCGTTGCCGATTCCGACCAGCGCGAGCGCGGGTACGTCCCAGAGCTTGCGCAGCCGCTCGATATCCGAGGCGGCGTGGGAGTTGTCGTAGGCGGAGTCGCCTGCCGGCGCGATGGCGTCGGTGCAGTTGGTGGTCGCGGTGTTCGAGACGTCGGAAAGGTTGGCCACCGGATCGTCGCCGGACTGGAACTGCGCCTGATCGCGCATCTCTTGGCGGTCGAAGCGGTCGCGGCAGTCGATCGGGCTGGACATGCCCATGCCGCGACGATCGACGGCGACGATGGGGTGGGCTTGCAGCACGTCGGCGCCCGACTGGGACAGCCAGACCGGCAGCTGCGTCGACGACGGCAGGTCGGAGCCGGTGGTGAAGACCAGCGGCCCGGCGTCGTGCGGCGTCTGGCTCGAGCGGGCGCGAACGACGCCAATGCTGATCGTCCCGGTGCCACCGTTGACGGTCGAGGTCGGCGTCGTAGTTCGCGCATTCCAGCCTGACGCCCGCCGCTGCGGTCACGCCCGCGTCGCGCGAACACCCGCGACGTGCAGTCCTGCCACGCCAGGTCGTTCTTGGGCGCGGCGATCGGCGGCGGACCGGAGGCCGGCGGTTTGGTTGCCGGGACGCCCTGCGGCCGGGCGCCGGAATTGGTGGCAAAGCGCGGGTCGGCGGCCAGGCCCGGGACGCAGCCGGCCAGCAGCGCGGTCACCGCGAGCAGAATCGTGGCGGACGTGAGGTGCCGACTCATGCCGACCACAGTAACCAGTCCGCTCGGCCTGACGAGCGTCGCGCCAGCGTGGCGCTCGGCGGGTGGCGGGCCGCGCGTCCCGCTCGGCCTGACGAGCGTCATGCCAGCGTGGCGTTGGCGTGTGGGCGTCACGCCAACGTGACGCTCGGCGGGCGGCTGGCTTTGATGTAACGCGTGTACAGATAACCGGCGTCGTCGGTCAACATGTGCGCGCAGCGCATCGGGGTTAGCACCTGGCCGGGGCCGGTCGCGATCCGCCGGGCCAGGCCGCCGACGAGATAGGGCGCGATAGTCAGACACAGCTCGTCGAGCAGGCCGCGCTCGATGAACGAGCCGAGCAGCGTCGGCCCGCCCTCGGTCAGGATGCGGGGCAGGCCGCGCGCCTCAAGGGCCGACAACAACGCGGCCTCGTCGACGCTGCCGGGATCGTCGCCAGAGCAGTCGACGACGTCGGCCAGGCCCGCCAGCATTTGGCGTGTCTCGTCGCCGACCGCCGTGCAGGTGAACACCAACGGCGGCACCTCGGTTCGGGTGAACACCCCCATATCCCGGTCCAGGCCGCCCGACTTGGTGACGATCGCCATTGGCGGGACCTCGCTTTGGCCCCGTGCCTGTCGCTGCTGGCGCTGGGCGACGGGCAGATTTGCGCCGGAATAACCCTCGATCCGCACGGTGCCCGCGCCGACGACGATGACGTCGGCAAGTCCGCGCAGCAGGTTGAAGATGAGTTTGTCACCCGGGCCGCCGTGTGTGCCGCTGGTGCCCTCGGCGGTGGCGCCCCCGTCCAGGCTGGCGATGAAATTCGCCCGCACCCAGACGCCGTCCAGTTCGGCCGGATAGCCGTAGAGCTGCGGGAGTTCGCTGTCATCGAGTTGGCGCCCCGATTCGAGCAGCTTCAGCGGTGTCCCGGTGGCATGGCCGGCTGCAGAGCTAGCTGCTGAGTCGGTTTCTAAGTCGGGCATGAGTTTGATTGCAGCACGCCGCTACAGTGCCTGCATGCACGGGTCCGCTTCTTCCGACGCGGGTGACGATTCCCGGCCCGTGGGCCATCTGGTGGATCGGCATCCGACGGTGTCGCCGGATCGGCTGATCGCCCAACTGAAGCCGCCGCCGACGTTCGCCGATGTGTCCTTCGCGACGTACCGCCCAGACCCGGCCGAGCCGACGCAGGCCGCCGCCGTCGCGGCCTGTGAGGACTTCTGCCGGCAGGCAGTCGAGCGGCGGGCGGGCCGCAAGAAGCTGTTCGGCAAGCGGGAGGTGCTGCCCGGCGTCGGCCTGTACCTGGACGGCGGGTTCGGCGTGGGCAAGACCCACCTGTTGGCCTCGGCCTACTACCAGTTGCCCAGTGATGGGCCGGCCGGCCGTCCCAAGGCGTTCGCGACGTTCGGCGAGCTGACCCAGCTGGCCGGGGTGTTCGGCTTCGTCGAATGCATCGATCTGCTGGCCGATTACACGGCGGTGTGCATCGACGAGTTCGAGCTGGACGATCCGGGCAACACCACGCTGATCTCGCGGATGCTCTCGCAGCTGGTCGAGCGGGGTGTGTCGGTGGCCGCCACCTCCAACACGCTGCCCGAGCAGCTGGGCGAGGGCCGGTTTGCCGCGCAGGACTTCCTGCGCGAGATCAACACGCTGGCAAGCATTTTCACCACCGTGCGGATCGAGGGACCGGACTACCGGCACCGCGACCTGCCGCCGGCGCCCCAGCCGCTGTCCGACGAGGAGGTCGCCGCGCGCGCGGCCGGCGTTGCGGGGGCGACGCTGGACGACTTCGACGCGCTGTGCGCGCACCTGGCCACCATGCACCCGTCGCGGTATCTCACTCTGATCGAGGGCGTGACCGGGGTGTTCTTGACCGGCGTGCACGGCATCGACGACCAGAACGTGGCGCTGCGGCTGGTGTCGCTGACCGACCGGCTGTATGACGCGGGCATCCCGGTGGTGGCTTCGGGGGCCAAGCTGGACACCATCTTCAGCGAGGAGATGCTGGCCGGTGGTTACCGGAAGAAGTACCTGCGGGCCACTTCGCGGCTGCTGGCGCTGACCTCGTTTGAGTAAACGGAACTCAGCGAAGCTCGCGAACCATGACGTAGTCGGCCTCGCGGCCAGCCCCGATTTGAAATGTCCTGGTGCCGTTGACCTTGAACCCGCTCTTGAGGTAAAAGCGTTGTGCGCGTTGGTTTTTCTGATTGACACCCAGCCAAAGGCAGCGGACCTGCCATTCGGCGCCGGTCGCCAGCGTGGCATCCATCAACGCCGTCGACGCGCCGGCGCCGTGGTATTCGGGCAGCAGGTATAGCTTGGACAGCTCGGCGGCGGGACGCATTTCGACGGCGCGCTGCACGTCGGTGTCGTCGGCGACACCGCGAATCAGCATGGCGTAACCGATAATCCGGCCGCCTTGGCGCGCGGTGAGGATCGCGCGTTGCGGGTCGGCCAGATACTGTGCGAACCGCGTCGCGGACAGGTGGGTCTCGATGAACGACGCGATGTTCTCAGCAGGGACCGACGGTGGGGATGCCAACGGAAACGTGCGCGCGGCAACCGCGGCCAGCTCTTCGGTGTCGACGGAATCCGTCGTGGCGATCTGTACCGCTGGCGTCAGAGGTTCCACTGAGCGAGGTGCTGGCCCGTCTTCCTGTCCAGCAGCACGACGTTGGAGACCCGATCGCGGTAGGCGTCCCAATACACTTCGCCGCGCACGATCGATCCTTGCGGCGCATTGACGATCACGTTGTCCAGCGCGTCGGGGGCACCGGATGTCCGTGGCTTGTAGGCGTCGGCGAACGGTGTCACGCCGTCGAAGCTGAAGTTGGTCGCCATGATGAACGAGTTCGGCACCCGGACCGCGTGGATCGCCACATCGGCGCGCTCGACCGTGCTGTCCGGAAAGCTCTTGAACGGCACGCCCTCGCGCGTGTAGCCGAATCCCGGCGGCGGGTCGCACGGCGCCACGCTGCTGACGGTGACGTCTGCGACGTAATCGTCGGTGGTGACTCGCAGCGTGTCACCGACGCGGCCTATCGGCGCGTCGCCGGCATGCGCGCGGGGAGCCGCAAAGCCTCCGGCGATGACGGCCGCGGCGGCGACAAGGAAGGTGGTCATGGCGATCAGCCAGCGGTGCATCATTGCCTCCTCGGGTCCCTTGTTGGGGACCTTCGCATGATTGCACACGCGCTACGGCAAAGGGGAGTGGTTATCAGTGGTTATCGCTGGCGCCGTTAGCCGTCTTCGCCGTCTTTGCCGCCGGTGAGGGATTCGAGCGACTCGACCAGGTCGACCTCGGCGCGTGCCTTGTCGACGCCGGATCGGTGCAGCGGTCCGGCCCCGTCGTCGAGTTCGAGCAGTGCCAGCAGCATGTGTTCGGTGCCAATGTAGTTGTGGCCGAGCCGAAGTGCCTCGCGGAAGGTCAGCTCAAGTACCTTGCGCGCAGGGCCGCTGAACGGGATCAGCTCGGGTGGCTCGGCACCGGCCGGTGGCAGATTGACGGCCGCCCGCACGGCCTCGGCGTCGATCTGTTGTTTGTCGAGGAGCGCGGTCGCCAGCGCGGCCGGATCACTGAGAACCCCGAGCAAGAGGTGATCGGGCGTGATTTCGCTGTTGGCGGCTTCGTGGGCGATGTTTTGGGCGGCGACCACCGCGTTGCGGGCGCGCGGCGTGAAGCGCCCGAAGCCCTGATCGGGGTCCAGCGTGGTGGCCTCGGCTCGCGGGACGAACCGCTTTTGCGCGGCCTGCTTGGTGACGCCCATGCTCCTGCCGATGTCGGTCCAGGAAGCTCCCGAGCGGCGGGCCTGATCGACGAAGTGCCCGATCAAGTGGTCGGCGATCTCGCTCAGATGCTCGGCGGCCAGCACGGCATCGGCGAGTTGATCCAGGGCGTTGCTGTGCACCTTTTTGATGGCATTGATCATCTCGTCCAGGCGGACAGGATAGGCGATGGGCGTGGGCTCTGGCATGCGCGTCAACAGTAGGTTGACGCTTGGCTGGTGTCAACTTGGGGTTGACGATTTCGCCGGTGTCGTCGCGCGTGTGCATTATGTTCGCGACGACGGCCCGTGGGCCGCCGCAATCAACCTGGTCCGCCGGCGCCGCCCGTGGCGGCGGTGCCCCGCGCTGCCCGCACCAGTCAGCGCCCGCGCAAACTGGGCATGAAACGACGCCGCCTGATCGCTGAGGGCCTGAAATTGCTGGCCATGGCTGGAAAACAGCGCTGCGATCGCCGTCGATACCTCATCGCCCGCGGCTGCCACCACCTCGGCGGTCGGGCCGTCGTTACTGCCCTGAACAGCCTTAACGACAGGTCGGTGCGCGCCAATTCGGCCGCGGTATCCACCAGCATTACGTGCACTGCGACCACATATGACATCGCTGTCCTCCCACCGGCTTTTCCCCGGCGGGGTGCACAAGTACGCACACTTATGTCGAACATTTCGACCAATAGCAAATATTTACTGCTGCGTTGATGGGTCGCCGGGAACAGGCGCCGCCGCGCCGCCGGTTCCGGCGCCGCCTCGGTACCACCGGCGCCGGCAGCGGTACCGCTGTGGACATTGCCCGCTGCGTCTGGGCGGCCCGTCGGTACCTGATCAGCCGGGGTCCGTATTGCTACGTCCGGATCGTGTTGGCGCACCGCGTTATTCGCGGTCTCTCGCACGAGGTGCGGGTTCGTCGCCACTCTGGGACGATCGGGGGGCCATGAGATTGCTCCTGACGCTGACCTGCCTTGCCGCCATGATCGGCTTGGCCGTGCCCGCGCATGCCGACAGCGCCGACGACACATTCCTCGCCACGGTCCGGGCGGCCGGCATCACCTTTCCGGACCCGGAACGCGCAATAACGGCGGGCAGGTGGGTGTGCAAAATGGCTGACCAGGGCAGCCCGCTGGCGGATATCGTCAAGACGGTCGAGGCCCGCAACCCCGGGCTCACTACGGAAAATGCCGCCAAGTTCGCGGCGATCGCGGCCAACACGTACTGCCCCAATGCGCTGCCTGCCAATGGCGTGCCGAGTGGCAGCCGCTCGTAGCCGCAGTGGGCTGTCCATCTCCTGCTGGCCATCTCTGCCGGCCTTAGGCGGGCCATAGCTGGCGGCGCGCGCGCCGTTTGCCCAGCACAGCCCCGTCAACCCAGCATTGACGTTTGCTGGGCACCTGATTGTGATCAGTTCTTTACATTGCCGCTACCGGGGACGTGTCGACGAAACGTTTCGTCAACATTTCGCGCTTAGTGTGCTGCTCACAAGACCAGCCGAGACCTTCCTTGGGAGGAAGTAGATTTGGACTTTCTTCAGGGGCAGTTGATCGATCCGCTGAGCAATGTCCTGAATACGCACGTCCTGATTTATTTGCTCATCTCGGTTGGCATCTACTTCACGGTGCGCACTCGGTGTATCCAGGTTCGCTACTTCGGGCGCATGTTTCGCCAGCTCCGCAGATCCCACCGCCAAGACGGTGGGATCTCTTCATTCCAGGCATTCTGCGTCGGGCTAGCGTCGCGGGTGGGCACCGGGAACATCGCCGGTGTCGCTATCGCGCTCACGGTAGGTGGGCCGGGCGCGATTTTCTGGATGTGGGTGGTGGCCGCGGTCGGCATGGCGACCGCGCTGATCGAGGCCACGCTTGGCCAGATCTTCAAAGTCCGGTCGAATGACGGTGCCTTCCGGGGCGGCCCGGCCTTTTACATCCAACGTGGACTGAACTCGAGGGCGGGCGGCGTCGCCTATGCCCTGCTGCTCACGGTCACGTTCTCGACCGCGTTCAACATGGTGGAGACCAACGCGGTCAGCGGTGTCTTGGAGTCATCGCATGGCATCGACATCCGTTGGACGACAGTGGGTCTGGCGGTGTTGGCAGCGCCGGTGCTGTTCGGCGGGGTGCGCAGGGTCGCCGCGTTCGCGGGAATGGTGCTTCCGGCGGTTGCGGCCCTCTATACGTTATTGGCGCTGGCGATCGTTGCCGTCAACATCACCGAGCTGCCGGGGATGATCGAGGAGATCATCGGCGGCGCATTCGGAATCAAGCAGCTGGCAGGCGGTTTTGCCGGCGGCATCGCCGTGGCGATGCTTACCGGAGTGAAGCGGGGCCTGTTCGCGTGCGAGGCGGGGATGGGCAGTTCGCCCAACATTGCCGGCGCCGCGACCGTGGCGCATCCGGTGGAGCAGGGCCTGATCCAGTCGCTCGCGGTTTTCATCGACACCATGGTGATCTGTAGCGCGACGGCGTTCATCGTGCTTGCCTCGGGCCCGAACCTCTACGATCCGGCCCGCCCCAGTTCGATTGCCGGCGCGAGCCTTACCGAGCAGGCGATCACGGCGGACCTTGGCTCGTGGTCCACCGTGCTGATGACCTCGGTGGTCTTCTTCTTTGCGTTCTCCTCGGTGCTGAGCAACTACGTGATTGCCGAGGCCAATCTATTCTTCCTGGGCGGGCGCCGTGCGGCGGTCAACGTGCTGAAGCTGGTGACGCTCGGGTCGATCGTGTTCGGTGCCATGTCCAAGCTCACGCTGGTCTGGTCGGTCGCCGATCTGGCGATGGCGCTGATGGCCATCGCGAACCTGGTCGCGATTTGCTTGCTGGGCAAGTGGGCGTTTGCCGCGATCAAGGATTACCACCGTCAGTCCGTACAGGGTGAGGTTCCGGTCTTCGTGGCCAGCCAGGCCGACCTGCCCGGCTTGCTCGACGGCGACATCTGGGAACTCCCACAGCGCCGCCAGGTCGGCGCGTTGCCGGGGTCTGTGCCCGTCAGTCGGCCGCAGCGGTTGGCACGAGCCTCGCGGGCAGCTTAGCTGTCTTGAGGCCGGCTAATGCGCTCGCGGAACCGATGCATGCAGGCCGGGATTTTGGGACAATCACGGCGACATGAAACGCCCATTACTGCCCGAAGGACCTGACCGGCGAGGGGCGAGGTCCCCGACCCGTTGGTCGTGGCCAGGCCGCTGATGCCGTGGGGCGCTGCGGTTCAGACCTGGCATCTGGACCCGACCTCCGCGCTGGTAATCGCGCTGCTGGCCACCGCATACGCGCTGAGCTCCCGGCGCACGCGGGGGAGCGAGCAAGCGGTGGAACCCGCGCGGGCGGTTTGCTTTGGTGTTGGCATCGCGCTGTGGGCGCTGGCCACGCTAACCGCGATCGGCGCCTACGCCTATGTCCTGTTCTGGGTGCGCGCGCTGCAGGTGCTGCTGCTGATTTATGTGGTGCCGTTCTTTCTCGCACAGGGTAAGCCGGTCACCGTGCTGCGCGACGGGATTGGCCCGGCCGGCCGCGACGCCGTTGATCGCCTGTTGGAGACGCGGTTCGCCCGGGTTTTCGCGCACCCATTGACGACGTCGGTGGCGATGCTGGCCACCCCGTGGCTGCTCTACCTGACGCCTTGGTACACAGCGGCGCTACGCAGCGAATGGATCGGTGCGCCCACTCGAATCTTGTTGGTAGCAATCGGTTTTAGTTACTTCTATGCCAGGCTGCAAGCAGATCCGGTGCCCCGCAAGTACTCTCAGCTGATCTCATTGCTGATCTCGGTCGCCGAAGCCCTTGGCGACGGGGTCCTGGGGTTGGTCATCTGGCAGGGCTCCTTGATCGCGCCGGATTACTACGCTGCACTGCACCGCTCTTGGGGCCCGGATCAGCGGCTGGATCAGACCATCGGCGCCGGTGTGCTGTGGATCCTCGGAGACGTGCTGGGGGTGCCGTTTGTGCTGCTGCTGATGCGTGCCCTGGGCCGCGACGAAAAGGTGCACGCGGTCCAGGTCGATGCCGAGTTGGACACGGCGGAAGCCGAAGCGGCCGAGGGCGAAGCCGCGGGGGCGTCGGGATTGTGGTGGGAGAAGGACCCACAACTGCGCGAGCGATTCCGCCGCTGACCCGCGCTATGATTTGCGCTCAGTCGGCACTGCTAAGGAGCTCATGGTGACGAAGGCATCCGGTATGGCAGCGAGCTTGGCCGCGAGCACTCGCGTGAACGACATTCGGTGGGCGGGCCGGCGATGAGGGCGGGCCTGGCCGCAGCCGCGGTGCTCGGTGCGGGAAGTTTATTGGGTGCCGGCGGCGCGCGGGCGTTGGTCGCGCGTATCGAGCGGAACCCGAACCCCTTTCCGCGCGAGCGGTTGCTGGGCGAACCGGAGGGTGACGAGACGCTGATCACCCGCCCCGACGGGACGGTGCTGCGCGCGATGGATGCCGGCCAAGGGCCGCCGGTGGTCCTCGTCCACGGCTACACCGTCACTCTGGCCGAGTGGAACGTCGTGTGGGACATGCTGCTGGCCCGGGGCTTTCGCGTCATCGCGTTCGACCAGCGTGGGCACGGGCGTTCCACGCTCGGCGCCGACGGCATTGGATCTGAGTCCATGGCGGACGACCTCGCAGCGGTGCTGCGGCACTTCGACGTTCGCGACGGGGTGCTGGTCGGACACTCGATGGGCGGATTCGTCTCGATCCGCGCAATGATCGATCACCCCGACCTGGCGCAACGACTGAGGGGACTCGTGCTGTTCGCCACCTGGGCGGGCCGGGTCCTGGATGGGGCGCCGCAGAACCGGCTGCAGATCCCATTATTGGAACATGGTCTCCTGCAACAGTTTCTGCGCAGTGAGACCTTTGCCGTGCTGTTCGGTGCCGCGCAATGCGGATCGCGCCCGTCGTCGGCGATGATCTCGGCGTTCCTAGAGATCTTCCAGCAACACCTCGATGCACATGGACCGCTGATACCGATCGTGCGGGCGTTCGTGCGCGAAGACCGTTACCCGCGGCTAGGTGAGATCGCGGTGCCGACCGTGGTGATGGTCGGCTCGGCGGATCGCACCACGCCACCCACGCACTCGCGCCGGCTAGCCGCGGGCATACCCGGTGCGCGCCTCGTCACGCTGCCCGACGCGGGGCACATGTTGAATTGGGAAGCGCCCGACGAGCTGGTCAGTGTGATCGAAGAATTTTCGTTACAACGAGATTCGGATAACTAACGGCTGAGCAGGCAGATGGGGGCGACGGCGCATACGCTGACTGGCCCGGGCACGAACTCGGTGGTGCTCGGACTGCCGTGCGAATTATCAACTTTTACCCAGGTCGAATTGGGAGACACCCCGACCGGGTTGGTGGATGCCTGGACGGTGCCTAAAGCCAGCCCCAGGCCGGTGAGCCCGACGCCGCCCGACAGCAACGCCCCGGCAATGGTCCGCTTGAGCGGGAAGGTGGTGCTCATCATGTGCTCCCTTGGTGGAGGCTGAATCGTCGTCTCGGGTCGGTCGAGGTGGCCGACAGCACTTAGGCTGTCGCACGACGCTTGTCAGACCTTCGCGGAATTCTTGCGAAATTCTTGCGTGACAATTCGGGTGAGGCGGCATGCGACCCGCCGTAGAGGTCTGCACGGCGCTCGCCGTCGTCAGCGAGCGTCGCGGGATGCGGGAGGGTGGGGTGAGCACCCGCAACGTAAACCGAACGTGAAACATTATGCGATATCAGATGTGGTTTCGCGGCTACCGAAGTCTGAGCCTATCGGATCAGCGAATATTGGCATTGACTCTGTTCAGCATCAAATCCCGCGATACGCGGTGGAATCGTGCTTGAGCCTTTTCGAATTTGTGGGATTTTAGCGGCTCTTATGATTGTCGGGGTGGCGTGGTGGAGCCGAGTCGGTGAGACCTAGCGCGGATCTTCATCGCGTTGGCGCAGCCAAGTGCATCATCGACAGCGCCGCTGCCAGCCGGGTAACAACTGCAGTGGCGCTGTGTTTTCGTAAAGCTTATCTTTCGGGTGCGTAAATATAGTCTCGCTCACTTTGCGCTGGCTTCTTTAATGCCCATTCTGGTCCTGCTCTCACAGTTGCCATCTTTCACGATGCGAAGGTTGTCGATACCGCCAACTTCGACTTGCTCAAAGTGACACGCAAATGTGACTTCCCGCGAGCCTGTTGATTGTAGAGAATTGTGGGTACGAAAAGCGATGTGTTCAAGTTCTGGGGAGGAATTCGTGTCGACACCGCCCAACTCAGGTCCGACCACGGAACGCTTTGGCTCGAGAACTAAAGGCGCTGGCCCGACGGCTCAGGGCGCTGGCACGACCGGTAAAGGCGGCGGCTCAGCCCCGCAGGGCACTGGCTCGATCGGCAAAAGCGCTGGCTCAACCACCCAAGGTGCCGGTTCGGTCCCGCAGGGCGCTGTCTCGCCACCGTACAACCCCAGCGGTGACACTTGGAATTCCTTTAAGGCCGGACTGCCAAATCCGTGGGCGTATACGTCGCCTTGGAGGCAAGTCGTCCAGCGGCGCCGGATCATGCTCTTGGACGACCTCGCGCGCCTTGAGCTTCAAGATGATTCTGCGCGGGAGCAACGTGCATATCTCATTAACAGCCTCCTGGCAGACGCCGGGGCAGCGTCGGAAGCAAAGGTCGGCTTCAAGAGATGGTGGTGGGGCACAGAGATTGAGCGGGCTTGGGCGCGGCTTCGCGAAGTCGAGGAGCGCACTGTCGACCTGCTGCCAGTCGAAGAGCTGCGTTCCCGTGCTGCTGAAGCCTTGGGACACGCAGACTTCTACCTAAAACGTGACGACCAACGGCAGAAGCATCTGGAAGCGCTGCTGGCAGACTCATCCAAGACGATCTCATCCAAAGCCGATGTTGCCGCCCTGCGCTCGTGCATCGTCGATGTTCTGCGCGGGTCACACGAAAATGCTGATCGCAGCAACCAGGAGGCGCGGTACCTGCGGAACCGACTGATTCTCGCATCGGCGGTTTGCCTGTTTTTCGCACTTGTGATCGTGGTCGGTCAGTTGGCGCTGAAAAGCGAGCCATTTCTTACTTTGCCTGCCGGCAGCTTTAGGAGTTCACCCTGGCAATACCTTTTGCTTGTCATGTTTTCCGGGGCTATCGGGGCGCTATTTACCGCGATCCCCGCCATGTCCAAGGTACCGTCAGACCACAGTCCGTTCAATCTACCGCTCCAGCAGGGCTTACTTAAGATGTTCCTCGGCCCGCTGGTCGCAGTTGTCGGGCTCTTGATATTGGGTGCCGATGTGGTGCACATTGCAACTCCTAATAAGCTGATCGGTAGCTTGTTCCTCGCAATCGTTTTCGGGGCGGGCCAGCAGGCCGTCACCCGGTACGTCGACCAGCGCGCTAGCGAGATTCTCATAGCAGCATCCGGTTCCGCGACCAGCAATTCCGCGACCAAGTAGAAGCCGGGGTTCGACATGCGGATCAGCCGCAACCGCCAAGAGTCGTGAGCATTCAAGAGCTGCCTGACGCTCCGGTTACGCCGGCTCTTCAATTTTAAACGGGCAGTTGTGATTTCGCTCTCATAGGGCGTGTCGTTACATGGGGAGGCCCTTGGTCTTCCGAAGTCTGAAAGTTGCGAAGCATTCAGGCAGAGGAAGGGAACCAAGGGCCGTGACCGACGGTACGACATTGTTGTTCGGGTTGCCAGGTGTATGGGTCGGGCGTGTTGAGCGCTGGGCCGACGGGACGCGGGTGGTGCACGCGGTGACCGCGAGCGAGGCTGCGGCAGCGTGCCCGTCGTGCGGGGTGGTATCGACCTCGGTGAAGGCCCGTGTGACGACTTCTCCGCGCGACATCCCTTACGGACAGGAACGAATTATCCTGCGGTGGAACAAGACCCGGTGGCGGTGCCGGGAGGACTATTGCGAACGTGGGTCCTTCACCGAGTCCATCGCGCAAGTCCCGGCGCGGGCACGGACCACCGGGCGGCTGCGCACTCAGATCGGCGCGGCGATCGGCGAGGCGGCCCGCTCGGTGGCCGAGGTCGCCGCCGCACACGGCGTGTCGTGGCCGACCGCGCACCGCGCGTTCATCACCCACGCCGAGGTGGAGTTGACCGAGCCCCAACCCACCCAGGTAATCGGGATCGATGAGACCCGCCGCGGAAAGCCCCGGTGGGAGCGCTGCGCACAGACGCGGCGCTGGGTGCGGGTCGACCCATGGGACACCGGCTTCGTCGACCTGGCCGGCTCCCAGGGCCTGCTCGGGCAACGCGAAGGCCGCACCGGGGCCGCCGTTATCGAATGGCTGCGTGAGCGCACACCCGAGTTCAGGGAAGCGATCGAGTTCGTGGCCATCGACCCGGCCGCGGTCTATGCCTCGGCGATCCGTACCGCAGGCCTGCTACCCAACGCGACTACCGTGGTCGACCACTTCCACCTGGTCAAGCTCGGCAACGACGCGCTGACCAAGGTGCGCCGCCGCGTCACCTGGGAGCTGCGCGACCGCCGGGGCCGCAAGCTCGATCCGGAGTGGGCCAACCGGCGTCGGCTGCTGCGAGCGCGGGAACGCCTGTCGGACAAAAGTTTCACGAAGATGTGGAACGCGATCGTATCTGAAGACCACACCGGCCAGATCCTGTCTGCCTGGATCGCCAAAGAAGAGCTACGCACCCTGCTGTCCACGGTGCGGGTCGGTGGCGATCCGCACCTGACCCGCCATCGCCTGCACCGGTTCCTGGCCTGGTGCATCGACTCACAAATCCCCGAACTGCTCACCCTGGCCACCACCGTCGACACCTGGTGGCCCGAAATCAACGCGTTCGTGACCACCGGTATCACCAACGCCGGCACCGAGGGCTACAACCGCCTCGTCAAACAGGTCAAACGCGTCGCCTGCGGATTCCGAAACCGAGACAACTCGGCCCGCCGGATACGATTCCACTGCACCCGCAAACAGCGGGCCGCAACCCAGACATCATGCTGAATTGCCCGGTCAAAATCGAAGAGCCGTTACGCCGTTGTGGTCCCTGTGAACATCGTCAACGCCCGCCGCGCAGCCTCTCAATATCGATGCCCAATGTGCTGCCACCTTTAACAGCTGCGCCACTGCACATTTCAAATAACGTGACAGTGGTACGGCGCTCGCCGTCGTTAGTCGATCAGGCCCAGCTCTGCCAGGATCTCCCAGTTGGCCACCAGGGCGGCGTACCGCGGCCACGGATGGTCCAGATTCGGGACGAGGGCGCGCATCGCGAGCGGAAATGGCGCGTAGGCGATGTCCCAGTGATGCGCGTGTGCCATGGCGATGTGCGTGTTCATCCCAATCGGCAGGATGGCCTGTCTTTGGGTCAGCTGCATATCGTTGTTGGCGTCATAGGAGCTGAGCCGCACGCAATCCGTGAATTGGATGCTCGGCACCTCCAGCGGAGTGGTCGCACCGGTGAGCGCAAAGATCGGGATGCCCAGGCCGTCAAGGTATTCCGCGTGCTGTTTGTTGAACGCCTCCCGGACATCCGTGCGCAGGTCGTAGAGTGCGCCCTTGATGTCGTACTCGTCGAGGCGCCGCACGCCAACCTGGTTCAACATCGCCGGGCTGATCACCCCGAGCAGCCTGCTGACGTACTCATAGGAGCCCCCACTGGGCAGGTCCTTGATCTGGTCGTAAACGCCGTCTGCGGTGTAGGAGCCCCCGATAGCGCCGCCCCAGGTGAACACGCCCTTGATCTGCTCGTGGTACTCGGGGTGGTGCACCATAAACGAGAAGATGTCCGGCGAACCCTTGCTGTAGCCGAGCAGGACGACTTTGTCCGGCGGGGTCGGGTGCTCGATCGGCTCCATCAGGGTGTCCATGCCCTCGCCGCGGAACGCCGCCTCGATATCTGCCTCGTTGGCCTCGCAGGAGCGCATCGGGTGCGAATCGGCCCGAATCATGCGCCAACCGCGTTCCTGGTAGAGCCGCTCGGCCTCCACCGGAAACATGTGCGCACCCGGGTGCAGCAAGCCGGTGAGCAGGCCACCGCACAGGATCATCGTGGTGTTCCCGATGTTGTCGTCGTGCTGCGCTTCGGGCAGTTCGGCCTGCCACTCGCTAGCGGGGGCGTCCTTGAGGTATCGGTCGGCAATGGCTTTGCGCGGGTTGGACTTCTTGAACAGCCCACCCACCGGCAGCGCCGAAAGTATGGCCGGCTTGCAGGCGGCGTCCACGACCTGATCGTCCTTGACCGCCTCCTGCAGGAACAGGTCGCGCCAGCGACGACCGATCCATCCCTTGACCCAGGGATCCTTGAAGGCCGCCGGATCCTCGTTCACGAGCCCGCGGACGCCCTCGATTACCGCCAGATAGTCGCCGTCCGCCTCGTGGTTGGCGAGGTCGGAGGCAAGTTCGGTGATCTGCATGCTTTGCATGAAGGCAATCATGGTGAAAAACCACGCGTCGTTGTTGCAGTTCGGCCAAGCCCCGATCAAAAAAATCGCAGCCCGCGGCGCCCGCGGGTGCAAAAGGCCGCATAAGAGTCCCAGTGGCCTCGCTTTGTGACCGCGTCGGACGCCGCGCACGGCACAGTCGCGGCACACGACGACGAACGGCGATGCGCGCTACTTGTGCGGGGTTGTTTTTCGGTCAGGTCTACGACCTTCGCGTCGGGAGCGCTGGACTTGATCGACTCAATGCCCTTCTCGGCGCTCGACCTGGTCTCATAGGCCTGGCTGGCGGCGATGATCTTCCCGTTTGCCGCCTTC